>JAZQFN010000022.1:0-138239 GCA_045539515.1 Clostridia bacterium | reverse complement strand
TATCCTGTTCCTCCGTTTCTTTGGTTTCTCGTCAATTCCATTATAACGGATTTTGAACAAATATGCTCTCTTTTTTTATTAATTATTTTAATTTTCCTTGAGCTCTATTTGTTGGACACCCCAACATTTATTATAGAGCCTATAATTTTTCACCAAAATAATGTTCGCAGGTACATTCACTTACTCTGTAAGTAGGGGACACATAGTTTACGGCATTTTTTATGATATTTCTTATTTCCGGCATGTAGTAAATAGGATATGCTTCGTGTCCGGGCTGAAAATAAAATACTTTACCGTGTGTTCTCTGCCATAGGCAAGCACTTCTGAATACTTCATGACTTGTGTATGTGCCTATCATAAGCAGTTCGTCAGGATCGGGGATTGTGAAGTGTTCGCCATACATTTCCTCTTGAGGAAGGTCAATATACTGAGGTACATTCTTCATTATGGGGTGGGAGGGTTTAATGTTCCACAGCCTTTCTTTTTCGCCGTCACGCCATTTAAGGTCGCAGGGAGTACCCATGAGGGCTTTAAAGGGCTTTGAATGATGACCGGAGTGGAGGAATATTGCACCCATTCCGCACTGCACTTGTTCACATACAAGTTTTGCAATCTCATCGGGTACAAGATGATGAGTACCATGACCCCACCAGATAATTACATCTGTATCTTCAAGAATTTCTTTTGTAATACCCAAATCTTCTTTAAGATTACCTTTTTCGTCATGCTGAGTTATTATTCTAACTTTAAATCCTTCCTCTTCGAGGAAATCAGAAAGTACGGTATGTATACCTTTAGGATAAACAGCCTTTATGTCGGGCTCTGTTGTTTCGTGTTTAAACTCATTGAAAACAGTAACTTTAATCATGGTTTTTCCTCCGTTATTTTAATTTTAGATAAGTATATCATTATGGTTTTTCATTGTCAATATAAGATGATTTGAAACGAGTAGGAGATATTCCCACATTTTTTTTAAAAAATTTCGAAAAGCTGTATAGGTCACTAAAACCGAGGGTTTTTGATATTTCCTCAATAGAATAATTACCTTTTTGCAGATATTCCTTTGCAACATTAATTTTCATGTTGTTGAAATATTTAATGGGAGAAGAACCGAAGTACTGTTTAAATAACCGTATGAAATAATTTGGATGCAGGTGTGTGAATTCTGCAAGCTTATCGATGGTTATGCTTCTTGAAATGTTTTCTTGCATAAAGTTAATTACTGATGCAAGTTCCGGATTATCGGCATTCTTTTTTATTGTAATATTTTTGCAGTTTTCAAGGTATTTAGCAATTATCAGCATAAGTGTGGCTTTTGAGGATATGGCTGATATTGCATCATGTTTGCTTTCATAAGTATAGAGCTTTTTAAACATTGAAATCAGTTTTTTGTCAATTCCTATATTTACTATAAGATCTGTTTTTACATTTTTAAAAAAATTGTCTGACCCTTTAAGTGCTTCGAAGTGACACCAGTGCTTTCTCATGTGCTTTTTTGAAGTAAGTTTGTAAGAATGTTTAACATCGCAAGGTATAAGTACAAGATCGCCTTTACTTATGATGTAAACCTTATCTTCGATTGTAAGTTCAAACTCACCGTCTGTAACATAATAAAACTTGTTGAGCTTAAGCTTTTCTGTATTATTCCATTTTGTTGTTGCTTTGAAATATCTTCCGGTTATATATTGAACCTGTATTGAATTTAAATATTGTGCATATAATTGATCATCTCTCATTGTATCACCAAATTAAGTTAATTTTGGACAAATTAAAGTTAGCTTTTGCCATTTGATAATTTATTATAAGGCAATATAATAGACTTGTCAAATACTTTTTTGAAAGGGTCTTAGATATGGATAATAAACAATGGTTTAAGGAAGCTCAATTTGGAATGATGGTTCATTTTGGCCTTTATTCACTTCTTGGTGGTGAATACAAGGGAAAAAGAATGGATTGTATTGCAGAGTGGGCACAATCATATTTTAAAATTCCAAACGATGAATATCATCTTCTGGCAAAAGCTTTTAACCCGGTATACTTCAATGCAGATGAATGGATTAAGCTTTGTAAAGATGCAGGTATGAAATATTTTGTTATTACTTCAAAGCATCACGAAGGTTTTGCACTTTTTAAATCCTATGCGGATAAATTTAATGTGGTTGATGCCACACCATTTGGAAGAGATATTATAGGCGAAATTGCAGAAGCATGCTACAAGCATGGTATCAAGCTTGGATTATACTATTCTCAGGATCTCGATTGGGCACATCCTCACGGCGGTGGTTACGGACCTAATGCAACAGCAAACTATAATTGCGGTTGGATGTCATGGTGTAATAACTGGGATTTCCCCGATGCATCTAAGAAAAATTATGATATATGCTTTGAAGAAAAAAT
The DNA here is from genome assembly GCA_045539515.1 of Clostridia bacterium. Taxonomy (GTDB): domain Bacteria; phylum Bacillota; class Clostridia; order UMGS1810; family UMGS1810; genus RGIG8748. Next base: position 135,842 of record JAZQFN010000022.1, on the reverse strand, counting down.
CAAGCCTCAAGTTAAGGAAATACTTACAAATTACGGTGATCTATGCCTCATATGGTTTGATACACCAAAGGAAATAAGCAAAGAGCAAAGTGTAGAGCTTTACAATCTTGTTAAGGAATATCAGCCAAACTGTCTTATTAACTCTCGTATCGGAAACGGCATGGGTGACTATAAGTCAGCAGGGGATAACTTTATTCCCAAGGTAAAGGTTGATGATATGCTTTACGAAACACCTGCTACTTTAAATGATACATGGGGCTTTAAATATTATGATGATAACTGGAAGACCGCAGGACAGGTTCTCGGCATTAAGACTCACCTTATAGACATGGGCGCTAATTATCTTTTAAATGTCGGTCCCGACCATCTCGGAAGAATTCCCGGACCTGCTGTTGACATTCTTACGGAAGTTGGAATAAGACTTGGCAGAGAATATAAATAGAAAAAGGAGAAAATATTATGGCAATTCCCGTACCTTATAAATATGTAAGTGATTTTGAAAATCTTGGTTTTGGCATGTTTGTTCACTGGGGATTATATTCACAGATTGGTAAAGGTGAATGGATTTTTCACCAGGATGGAACAATACCCGTAGAGGAATATAAAAAACTACAAAACACATTTACTGCAGAAGATTTTGATGCAGAAAAGCTTGTACTTACTGCAAAAAATGCAGGCTGTAAATATATAACACTTACCACACGTCATCATGAGGGATTTTCACTTTACGATACCTGTGGATTAAATAAATACGATGCTCCTCACAGTCCTGCAGGAAGAGATCTTGTAAGGGAATTTGTTGATGCCTGCAATAAACACGGTATTGCACCATTTTTTTATCATACAACCCTCGACTGGTTCCATGAAGATTTTGAGAATGATTTTGACAGTTATCTTGAATATCTTCGCAAAAGTGTGGAAATCCTTTGTAAGAATTATGGAAAAGTCGGTGGCTTCTGGTTTGATGGAAACTGGAGCAAAAAAGGAGCTGACTGGAAAGAGGACGAGTTATATGCCACAATAAGGAAATATCAGCCTGAGGCAATTATTGTTAATAATACCGGTCTTGAAGAGAGAGGAAAAACAGGTAATCCGGAAATAGACTCCGTAACCTTTGAAAGGGGCAGACCCACACCAATGGACAGAGAAGGAATGCCAAAGTATGTTGCTGCAGAAATGTGCGAAACCTTAAACGACCACTGGGGTACAGCCACTATGGACTTTAACTACAAATCACCCAAGCACCTTATTGAGTCTTTATGTCTTTGCCGTAAGATTGGTGCCAATTTCCTTTTAAACATTGGGCCTACCGCTCAGGGTGGCATAGACCCGATTCAGGGAGAAATAATGAATCTCATCGGAAAATGGATGAACATATATGGGGAAGCTATCTATGAAGGCAAACCTTATCCTTCCAAAGGCCGGGGCGATAACTTTATACTTAAGGGTAAGGATGCTTTGTATCTGTTTTTCTTAAATCATAGCATACACGGAAGCGAAAATGTTGTTTCTCACGATGGTGTAAGTTATTGCGGACCTTGTGCTTTTGGAAATGTGGCAGATCAGGTCGAATCCGTCAAATGGATGGATAACGGTGAAAATCTTGATTTTACCCAGGGTGACGGAATTCTTGCTGTTAATGCAACAGGTTTTCCTTATTGGTTATCCACCTGTGTTCGTGTTGCCAAAGCTAAATTGAAATGATACTGTTAAGGTCGAGGGTTAATTTCTTCGACCTTTTTTTATAAAATAATTATTGCATAGGGTTAAAATATATGTTATACTTTCTATAAAGTAATGTAATAATTACTTTAATTGTATTTATTGACATTTTTCAGTCATACTACATTTGAAAGGAGTGTTTTACAATGAATTATGTATGTGACGTATGCGGTTATGTTTATGATCCCAATGTTGGTGATCCCGACAACGGCGTTGCTCCCGGCACAGCATGGGAAGATGTTCCCGAAGATTGGGTTTGTCCTCTTTGCGGTGTAGGTAAGGATCAGTTTTCTGAAGAATAATTTGCCGGCAGAGCGTATATTATTGCGCTCTGCTTTGGATTTTTATACAGGAGGTTATCATGGAGATTATTAAAGATATTTTTTATACAGGTGTTAATGACAGGGAAATCACTCTTTTTGAAGGACAGTATATGGTAGAAAATGGTATGGCATATAACTCCTATGTTTTAATTGACGATAAAATTGCTGTTTGTGATACCGTTGACAAAAATTTTGGTGAAGAATGGCTCAAAAATATTAAGACTGTCATTGGAGAAAAGGAACCCGATTATCTTATTGTACATCATATGGAACCCGACCACTCTGCAAATATTGACAAATTTATGGATAAATACCCCGGTGCAAAGATTGTATCAACATCAAAATCCTTTGCAATGATAAATCAATTTTTTGGAACCGATTACAAAGATAGACAGATTGTTGTTAGTGATGGAGATATATTAAATCTCGGAACACATGAACTTAGTTTTGTAACAGCTCCTATGGTTCATTGGCCCGAGGTAATGTTAAGCTATGAAAAGACAACTAAAACACTTTTTTCGGCAGATGCTTTTGGGAAGTTTGGTACAACAGATACCGTTGAAGAGTGGGATTGCGAAGCAAGACGTTACTATATAGGTATTGTAGGAAAATATGGCGCACAGGTACAAAACCTTTTAAAGAAACTGGCCGGTGTTGAGGTTGATAGAATCTGTCCTTTACATGGTCCGGTACTTACCGAAGATCTTGAACACTATATTAACCTTTATGATATTTGGTCCTCTTACAGGGCGGAAACCGAGGGTGTGACCATTGCGTATACTTCTGTTTATGGCAATACAAAACAGGCTGTTGAACTTCTTAAATATGAACTTGAAAATGCAGGTGTTAAGGTTTCTGTTTCAGACCTTGCCCGTTGCGATATGGCAGAAGCTGTGGAAGATGCATTCAGATATTCAAAACTTGTTCTTGCCACAACCACTTATAATGGTGGCGTTTTTCCGTTTATGAAGGAATTTATAGATCATCTTACAGAGCGTAATTATCAAAACCGTACAGTTGCAATTATTGAAAACGGTTCATGGGCGCCAATGGCGGAAAAAACTATAAAAGCCATGCTTGAGAAATCAAAAAATATTGATTATGCAGAACCTACCGTAAAGATTATGTCTGCTGTTTCAGATAAGAACAGAGAAGAACTTAAAGAACTTGCAGATAAACTTAAATAAACTGCATTTAAGGGAGTGATGAGCCATGTATATTTGTTTTAAAGGCGGAAAAAGAAAAGTAATGACTCTTAGCTATGATGATGGTGTTGTTCAAGATATCAGACTTTCTGAAATAATGAAAAAGTACGGACTTAAGGGTACTTTCAATGTAAATTCCGGTTTGTTTCTGGAAGATGCCTCAACACGGAAACAATATTATGGCAAAATGACTGTCGAAGAAGCTAAAAAGCTTTACATTGGCAGTGGCAATGAGGTTGCAGTTCATGGCTATCGTCATAAATCCCTTGGACGTATAACGGAAGCTGAAGCTACTTACGATATTATAAAAGACAGAGAATGTCTTGAAGAAATCTTTGGCTATCCCATGCGCGGTATGGCATATGCCTACGGCACCTATAACGCTGAAATTCTCAATGTATTAAAAAGTTGCGGTATTGCTTATTCCAGAACAACAAAATCCACACACGGTTTTAATCTTCCCGCTAATTGGCTTGAGCTGCATCCGACATGTCACCACAATGACCCTGAACTTATGAATCTTCTTGACAGCTTTCTTACGGCAGATCCTTATCCTGCAAGAACTATGATGTTCTATCTATGGGGTCATAGCTATGAATTCGATAACGATGATAACTGGAATGTTATCGAAGAATTTGCACAGCGTGCAGGTGGTAATGACGATGTATGGTATGCCACCAATATTGAAATTTATGATTATGTAAATGCATATAAGAGTCTTATTTCCACTTTAGATGAATCTGTTATATATAATCCTACAGCTATTGATGTTTGGGTGTTTATAGATGGCGAAAAGGTTTTAATAAAGGCAGGAGAAACATACAAAAGGTAAAATAGGGTGATTATTTATGATTACACTCACAAAAATTGCTAAACTCAGTCATGTTTCTGTTTCTACGGTTTCAAAAGCTTTTTCAATGAGCAATGAAGTAAACGAGAAAACAAGAGAATTGATATTTGAGGTGGCAAGAGAAAACAACTGTTTCAGGGAATACTTTAATGCAAAATATCCTAAGTATGTAATAGCTATAGTATGTCCTGAATTTTACAGTACCTATTATTCGTCAACGCTTTCGCTCATTCAATCTAATCTTGAGAGATATAACTGCGAAATAACCGTAGCTTCAACTAATTTTTCAGAAGATACAGAAAGAGAACTTATTGAATATTATTCCAATTATACAACAGTTGATGCCATTATAAATTATGGAACAATAACGGCTAAAGACATAAGGACGGATATACCGATTATTAATATGTCAAAAAGCAGCGATAACAAAAACTATATTTGTCATAATTTTAATGAGGCTCTTAACAACGCAATTGGTTATTTTATAAAATCCGGCATATCAAAAATCGGTTTTATATCTGAAAAAAAGACTATAAAGAAACTGGATGCTTTTCGTAAAACTATGAACAGTAACCGTTGTGCTATTGATGATAATCATATAGTTATCACAGAAAAAAGATTTGAAGACGGTGGTTACAGTGGTATGGAGAAGATTTTCAAGCAGGGAGATATTCCGGGTGCTATAATCTGTGGCTATGATGATATGGCAATAGGTGCAATGCGTTGTATTTTTGACCATGGATATAAAATTCCTGAGGATATTATGGTTATGGGTATGAATGATATAAGTGTTTCGTCGTATGTTGAACCTCCTCTTTCATCCATAAGTCTTAAAAATGAATTAACTTGCAAATTTGCAACAGATATGCTTATGGCACGTCTTAACGGTACTGAATATCCGGATAGTGTAGAGGTGCAATGTGAACTAATTTTGAGGAAATCTACCAATAGAAAATATAATGGTTGAGCTTTTAGCTCAACCATTTGTGTTTTTTATTTAATTCTTCCAAAAGCCCAGGGATCTGCATCATCACCGATAAATTCCTTAACAGGATTTGTTGCGTCACTAAGTGCTTTTAAAACATCTGAGCTTAATTCAAGATTACCACCTTTGGCATTTGTCATAGCCTGCTCGGGTGTTCTGCCACCTGCTATTACACTAGTAATACCGGGTTGAGCAATACTCCAAGCAAGAGCTACATCTGCCATTTCTTCGCCAATTTCTGCACAGATTTTTTTAACATCGGCTATTGCCTTAAATGCCATTTCTTCGCATCCTTCGCCACCGTGTTTTGCTCCTTCGCGTTTGGATGTGGAGAATATTTTTGTTCTTGCTCTTCCTACAGGGAAGTCATCGGCCGTAAGGTACTTTCCGGAGAGGAGTCCCTGTGCCAGAGAGCTGTATGTAAGCATTCCGATTCCATTATCACGGCAGAAGGGGAGAATTGAGTACTCAATACCTCTGAAAAGCATGCTGTAAGCCATCTGATTGGTAACTACAACATCATACTTAAGAACATCCGTTAAATCTTCTATGCCGAAGTTTGAAACGCCTATGGCACGGATTTTACCTTGTTCTTTAAGCTTTAAAAGTTGTTCCATTGTTTCTTCAAGGGGAACTTCTCTTGAGGGCCAGTGTATTTGATAGAGGTCTATGTAATCTGTGTTAAGACGTTTAAGACCAGCTTCGCAGGAAGGTATTACATCTTTTGCAGACATTTTACCTACATGAAGTTTAGAAAAAATTGAAACTTTGCTTCTGTCTGCACCAAGACCTTTGCCGAGAATTATGTCGGAAAGTCCGTCGGCATATGCTTCTGCCGTATCAAAAGATACAATCCCAGCATCAAGTGCCGCACGTACAGTTTCTATGGAATCTTTTTCGTCCTGTGGTCCCCAGTTATTGTCGCCTGTAAATGTCATACAACCCAGAGTAACTGCGGAAACCTTAATGTCGGTATTTGGTAAAGTAGTGTATTTCATATTATATCCTGCCTTTCTTTACTCTTCGCCCCATATCGGGATATTAAGAGCTTTCATAAGGCCACGTATATGACCGATTGCAAAAGCAACAGTTGCGTGATCGCCGATTGCACTTGCAAATTCAGGGTAATGGTCGGGGATGAATGTTCCTTCGTAACCATGTTTGTGATAACACATAAGGGCTTTTGCCATGTCGATATCACCATCATCAATCAGCATTTCATGGTAACAGGGAATTTTGCCCTTTACATTTCTTAAGTGTACATAAGATATACGGTTGAGTTCTGCGAAATGTTCTATGGTTTCATATATATCAACATTCATTTCAGAGAATGTTCCTTGACAAAATTCCACAGTACAGTATGGGGTGGGGAACTTTTTAAACATTTCGTCGTAGTCCTCGGGAGTGATAAGTACTCTTCCTGCATCTCTCATATAGGGGATGGGTGGATCTTCGGGGTGTGCCGCAAGCTGAACATTGGCATCTGCACATACTGGAAGAACCTGTTCTAAAAACCAATATAGTCTTTGCTTCATTTCTTCTCTGGGTATGTGAGGATATACTCCTTCTTTTTCAGGTTCAATTACTGTATTCCAAGCCATGCTTTTGGGAATTGGTGTATCCTCAAAAGGATGACCTTCGGGGTCGAAGCTAACGGAAAGTGTACCGCCTCTTCCGATAGGCTCGGAAAATCTTCCGATTACACCGCCTGCGGAGAAGTTGTATCCCATAATTGGAATACCGGCTTTACCCATGTTTGATATTGTTCTTTTGACATTTTCAAGCTGTTCTTCCTTGCCGGGTAAATCCATAAGGATTTTATGCCAGTGGCGGGGAAGAAAGTTCTCTATTGCCTCGAATTGCAAACCATTATCATTAAAATGTTTTACAAGTCTTTTAAGGTCATCTTCTGCCCAGTATCCGTCTTTTGCTGATGGGAGAACATCAGTGTCATACATGAACCCAAGAGTGTGAGTTACGCCTATCTGACGCAAAAATCTTAAATATTCTGCATCATAAATTTGTTTTGCATGCTTCATACCAACTGCAATTTTCATAAGTACACATCCTTTCAAAGTAATTATACAATATAATTACTCTTATTTCAATGACAAAACAATTATAAAATAGGACAAAAAGAAGATTTCAACAAAAAATAGCGATGTAAAAATAAGTTACATCGCTATTAGTATAAATATTATTCAATGGTAATTGTACCTTCAAAAGATTTAACTGCATCACCGGTCATATAAACTGTACCGTCGGAGGTGTATCTTATAGTAAGGTCACCGCCAACAAGTTTTACGGTAATGTCTGTATCTTTCTGACAAAGTCCCATTTCACAAGCTGCAACAGTCGCTGCACATGCACCAGTACCGCAGGCAAGGGTTTCCCCGTTACCTCTTTCCCATACTCTCATTTTAATCGTGTTTTCACCGATGATTTTAATGAATTCGGTGTTAACCCTCTCGGGGAATATGGGGTCGTTTTCAAACTTGGGGCCAATGTCTTCAATATTGAGCTTGTCAACATTATCAACAAAAACGATACAATGGGGATTACCCATAGAAACAGTTGTTATGGCATATTGGCCATCTGCAACCTCAGTCATACGGTTGATAATCTTGTCGCCGTCAAGTTTTACGGGAATTGTGGCAGGGTTAAGTCTGGGTTTACCCATATTAACTTCTACAGCAGCAATTTTTCCGTTTCTTCTGAAAAGTTTAAGGTCTTTAATACCGCTTGCGGTTTCAATCTTCATTTCAAGCTTATTTACAATACCGTTTTCATAGAGGTATTTACCTACGCAACGGATTGAATTTCCACCCATTTGTCCTTCGGTGCCGTCAAGATTAAATACTCTCATTTTTGCATCAGCTACATTAGAAGGACAGATAAGTACTACACCGTCGCCGCCGATGCCGAATCTTCTGTCGGATAAGCTTACTCCAAGTCCGGCGGGATTTTCAATCTTCTGATTGAAACAGTTGAAGTAAATATAGTCGTTACCGGTGCCTTGCATTTTAGTAAATTTAAGCTCTGTTTTTTCTGTTCTTAAGTTGTTTATATCTACAAGTTCTGTGCTGAATTCACTGTAACGGCTCTTAATGCTGTCAGCAAGAGCAGCTGCAGTATCAAGCGATGTAAGACAGGGGACATTTCTTTCTATTGCCTTACGACGGATTTTAACACTGTCACGAGTGGGAATTCTTCCTTTGGAGGATGTGGAAATAACATAGTTTACTTTACCGCTTTCGATAAGAGTAAGCGTATTGTTTTCGGGATTCTCGTGAATCTTGGAAACTGCTTCAACCTCAAGGTCATCAAGTCTTAATACTTCAGCGGTGCCTTGTGTTGCATAAAGTTTAAAGCCTAAGTCAGCATACTTCTTAGCAACAGAAGCGATTTCTCCTTTATCGGAATTTCTAACAGTTATAAATACACCGCCGCGCTGTTTCATATTACATCCGCTGGAAAGGAGACCCTTGTATATAGCTTCTTCTCTTGTGTTTGCAAGACCGAGAACTTCACCGGTGGACTTCATTTCCGGTCCTAAGTGGTTATCAACATTTGCAAGTTTTTCAAAGGAGAATACAGGAACCTTAACTGCAACATAAGGACTTGAAGGATAAAGCCCTGTACCGTATCCCATATCTTTGAGCTTTTCGCCAAGCATTGTTCTTGTGGCAAGGTCTACCATGGGAATTCCTGTTACCTTACTGATGTAGGGAATAGTTCTGGAGCTTCTGGGATTAACCTCAATTACATACAGCTCGTTTTTGTAAATAAGATACTGAATATTTACAAGACCTACAACCTTAAGGGAAGCAGATAAGTTTCTTGTGCTTTCTATTATTTTTTCTGTTAGTTCGTCGGAAATATTCCATGCAGGATATACTGCAATGGAGTCACCGGAGTGAACACCTGTTCTTTCGATGTGTTCCATTATACCGGGAATCAGAATGTCTTCGCCATCACAAATAGCATCGACTTCAAGCTCTGTACCCATAAGATATTTGTCTATAAGTACAGGGTTTTCGATGTTTGTTTCAAGGATAATTGCCATATATTCCTTAATATCATTTTCTGTAAAGGCAATTATCATATTCTGACCGCCAAGTACGTAAGAGGGACGAAGAAGAACGGGATAACCGATTCTTTCTGCTACTTCAAGCGCCTCTTCGGTTGACATTACCGTGTCACCCTTTGGACGTGCAATATTGTGCTTTTCAAGGAGAGCATCAAAGAGCTCTCTGTCTTCTGCAGCATCAATGCTTTCTGCAGGTGTACCGAGAATTTTAATGCCCTGAGCACTTAAGAAGTTTGTGAGTTTAATAGCTGTTTGTCCGCCAAAGGCAACAACTACACCAACAGGCTTTTCAACTCTTATAATGTTCATAACATCTTCATTTGTAAGAGGTTCGAAGTAAAGTCTGTCTGCAGTATCAAAGTCTGTGGATACTGTTTCGGGGTTGTTGTTTACAATTACAACATCATAGCCTGCTTTCTTAAGTGACCATACACAGTGTACGGAGGCGTAATCAAATTCTACACCTTGACCGATTCTTATAGGACCGGAGCCAAATACGATTATAGTATCTTTCTTTTCTTTCCTTGCTTCCAAAAATTCGGATGCTTCATCTTCGTTTTCATATGCTGAATAGAAATAGGGGGTAGTTGCCCTAAATTCTGCTGCACAGGTGTCAACCATCTTGAAACTTGCATTAAGATGATTTGTAACTTTTTTGCCGCTTATTCTTTCTATTGCCGCATCGGGATAACCGAGCTTTTTAGCTTTTACATAGAGTTCATCTGTAAGTTCCGTTGCTAAGGTAAGCTCTTTTTCGAAGTTTGCAAGGTTTAAGAAGCGTGCAAGAAACCATTCGTCAATCATAGTGATTTGGTGAATCTTTTCAATACTGATGCCTCTTTTTAACGCTGCATATACAACAAAAAGTCTTTGGTCATCACAGTCGTAAAGTTTTGCCTCTATTTCTTCATCGGTAAGCCCATGAAGCTTGGGATTATCAAGAGTATCAAGTTTGATTTCAGCACCACGAACAGCTTTCATAATAGCTTCTTCAAAGGTGGAAGCTATGCTCATTACTTCACCGGTGGCTTTCATTTGTGTGCCGAGTTTTTTTGTGGCGTAAACAAATTTATCAAAAGGCCACTTGGGGAACTTAACTACGCAGTAGTCAACAGTAGGTTCAAAGGCTGCGTATGTTACACCTGTAACGTCGTTTAATATCTCGTCAAGTGTGTAACCGATGGCAATCTTTGTGGCAACTTTAGCGATAGGATAACCTGTGGCTTTGGATGCAAGTGCAGAAGAACGGGATACTCTGGGGTTAACTTCTATAACTGCATATTCAAAGCTTTCAGGATTAAGTGCAAACTGACAGTTACATCCACCTTCAACTTCCAATGTGTTAACGATGTCAAGAGCTGCATTCTTAAGCATTGAAAATTCTTTTGATGCAAGGGTTACGGCCGGTGCAACAACTATTGAGTCACCGGTGTGAACACCGACAGGGTCAACGTTTTCCATAGAACATACAATTATGCAGTTGCCTTTGCTGTCACGTATAACTTCAAATTCAATTTCTTTCCAACCGGAAATACATTTTTCTACAAGTATCTGGGTGATAGGGGATTGATAAAGACCATTAGCGGCAATTTCACGAAGTTCAGCTTCATCATTTGCAATACCGCCGCCTGTACCGCCTAAAGTAAACGCAGGACGTATGATAAGGGGATAGCCAGTTTCGTTTGCAAATTTAACAGCATCTTCAACGGTTGTAACTACGATTGAAGGAATACAAGGCTGACCGATGGATTCCATAGTGTCTTTAAACATCTGGCGATCTTCGGCTTTATCTATTGTTTCGGGCTTTGCACCAAGAAGAGTTACACCGTGCTTTTCAAGGAAACCTTCCTTTGCAAGCTGCATGGAAAGGGTAAGACCGGTTTGTCCGCCAAGTGTTGACAAAAGACTGTCCGGTTTTTCTTTTTCAATAATTCTTTTTATTGTAGGGAGATTGAGCGGCTCTAAATAAATTTCATCAGCCATAGCGTTATCTGTCATTATTGTGGCAGGATTGGAGTTTACAAGCACAACTTCAAGACCTGCCTGCTTTAAAGCACGACATGCCTGAGTGCCTGCATAGTCAAATTCTGCAGCCTGTCCTATAACGATGGGGCCGGAGCCTATAACCATAACTTTTTTGAGATTTTTATTAAGTGGCATAATTATTCATCTCCTTTCATAATGCTTACAAATCTGTCAATGATGTACTTTGTGTTATGAGGTCCTTTGCAAAGATTGGGGATGAACTGTGTTGTTATAGATTTTTTATCTTCAAATTCAAGTCCTTCGATTGTTTTATCATTAACATTTACAAAGGTGATTTTTGCATTTCCCGGGAGAGAATCTTCATCTACTATATAACCGTGATTCTGGCTTGTAATGTAAATTTTATCTGTTACGGTATCCTTTACAGGTTGGTTAGCACCCCTGTGACCGTAAGGATGTTTCTTTGTTTTTGCCCCCAGAGCAAGTGCAACCAGCTGGTGACCTAAGCCACAGCCGTATACGGGAATGTTTCTGTCTATGATTTTTTTGATTTCGTCAACTATGGCCGTACATTCCTCGGGATTGCCCGGACCTTCGGAAATAACAACACCATCTGGAGCAATTTCAAAAATTTCTTCTGCTTTGGTGTTATAGGGAACCACAGTTACATTGAGATTGTTTTTTGTAAGTATGTCGTAAAAAGCGTTTGTAGCGCCCAGGTCATAAAGACAAACGCTGTTCTGAGCATTTTCTACTGTTATTTCTTCAATTTCACTTATGCTAAGCTCGCTGTAGTCTACAGTAGCTTTATGAGCTTTAAGCTCTTTGATTATGGAATCTATATCGGATATATCAGCAGTTATTTTGCCGTTCATAGTTCCGTTTTCACGAAGAATTCTGGTAAGCTCTCTTGTATCTATTCCTGCAAGACCGATAATATTGTTTTCTTTCATGTAGTCTTCGAGCTTACCCTCGCAACGAAAGTTTGAGGGTGTATCGGAAATGGATTTTACTATGTATCCGCCGATTACGGGTTTCATAGTTTCAAGCTCTTCTTCGATGATACCGTAATTCCCGATAAGAGGGAAGGTTTGTACAACTATCTGTCCGTAATATTTTGGATCGGTTATGGTTTCATTGTATCCAAGAACTGCTGTCTGGAAGACAGTTTCTCCTGTCACTTCGCCTTTTGCACCGATTGAATAGCCTTCAAAGATTTTTCCGTTTTCAAGTACAAGATATAAGGTCTTATTCATAAAAATTCCTCCGGGTTAAAGATTTGCGTCATAAGACACATATTGCTGAAAAAGATAAAAACGCCCAAAAAAACAGGGAAAGACATAAACTGCCCGCCCCTTATGGTAAAAAATCAGTTATAAACAGATTATGTTATTTTATCTTATTTATTTTACAACAAAACATATTGTATTGTCAACCTTAAATGATATAATTATTGACAATATTTTTAAAAAAAATTAAAAAATTACCGGTCATAAAAAAATGACCGGTAATTATTGCTATACAGTTATTATTTTTACATTTAAGTCTACAAGTGTTTTTTGTATTTCGTCACAAAAATCTTTTTCTGAAATAAAATAATCTATTTCTTCAAAGTCAGCAAGCTTTGCAAAACCAATTCTTCCTATTTTGGATTTATCACAAATATAAAACTTTGTTTTTGCATTTTTTATCATTGCTTGCTTTATTGCCCATTCCTGCTCATTGCTGTCGAGAATACCGCTGTTTTGAGTAACACCACGGCTGGAGAAAAACACTTTGTTGGCATAGCAGTTCTGATTAATGTAGTTGCAGGCTAAAGTACCCACAAAAGACTGGTTGTTGCTTACAAATCCGCCTATGCCAATGACTTTTAAATTTGCAACACCTGCAAGCTCGGAAATAACTCTTATTGAGTTTGTAACAATGGTAATATCCTTCATGTTTTTTAGTTCACGCGCCATATAGAATGTTGTTGTTGATGCATCAAGAAATATTGTATCACCGGGGACAATATGTTTCACTGCTTCTTTTGCGAGTTTTTCTTTTGCATCTGCATTTAAATGTTTACGCTTTTCAAGGGACATTTCATGGTTGCTTTCATCAACAGGGATTGCACCGCCGTGAGTTCTAACGAGTGCTTCCTGCTTTTCAAGCTTTTCCAGGTCACGTCTTACAGTTTCTTCTGTAACACCAAGTTCCTGGCTTAATTTGCTTACCCATACAGCACCGTCTGTTTTAAGTGCATCAATTATTCTTTTTTGTCTTTCTACAGCAAACATTAAGTTCACCTCATTATTTTATAATCTTTACCATATCTCCGTTTTTGATTCCGGCAGAGTTTGCATCATCTGTATCAATGTGCATTTCAACATTGAAGTCATCACGTACACGAACCTGTACGTCGTAGAATTTGGTTGGCTTAACACTTTCTACCATTACATCAACATAGTCGCCGTCTTTTATACCGTGACGGAGCGCATAATCCGGTGTAAGATGTATATGCCTGTTTGCAATTATTACACCTTGCTTAAGGTATACAGTGCCTTTAGGACCCACAATTACAAGTTTTTCTGAACCCTCGACTTCGCCGGAAGGTCTTACCGGAGGGCTTACTTTAAGTACAAAGGTGTCGGTTTTTGAAATTTCGACCTGAGTATTTTTTCTCACAGGACCAAGTACACGTACTTTTTCTATTGATTTAAGGGAAGGACCAACAAGAGTTACACATTCTTCGGCAGCATATTCTCTACCCATAAGAACTTTCTTTTTGGTAAGTTCATATCCTTTTCCGAATAAAGTATCCAAATCTTCTCTTGAAAGATGAATATGTCTTTGTGATACCCCTATTTTAATCTCGTTGTTTTTATCTTGTTTGTATTCTTTTAATATCTTGGTTACTGCTTTTTCAATTTTGTTAATATCATACATTGTTTAGTTCTCCTTGATAATATCCAAATCAAAGAATTTCAGTAGTTCGGGGTGGGGACTTGGTATGATTTCTGTTCCGAAAACCTCACCAACCGGTGATGCAATGGCTTTTCCATGTTCAACGGAAGCTTTTACAGCAGATACACTGCCTGCAACAACCAAGGTAACAAGTTTTCCGCCAAGTCTTTCTTCCTTGTGAAGAAGATGTACCTCTGCAGCTTTGCACATAGCATCAAGAGCAACTACAGAAGCTGTGAAACCGGAAATTTCCAGTATGCCGATTGCTTTACCGAAAGGTTGGGTTGGGGCTTCAGCATTTTTCATGGTTTTTGGAAATTTTTTATTAAATTTATCCTTGTTTATGTCCATAAGATAAGCCATTTTTTCTGTGCTTTCATCAGGACGTGCTATTATGTGTGATACAATGTATCTGTTTTTGGATTTGGCATAGTCCGACGCAGCATCAATGGCAGCCTTAACTGCAGCTACGCTTCCTTCAACTTTAACAATCATAATAAGAGGAGCAGGAGCGTCGGGAGCAAAGGGTCTGTTTCTGTCAAAGGCTATAACCTTAACATCAGCAGCTTTTGCCATTAAATCCGCTACGTATAATGCTGTTGTAAAACTGTAAACCTCAATTAATCCTAATGCATTCATATGATTTAACCGTTCTTTCTTAATGTTTTATACAATATGGAAACCGTCTACCAGTACACATCTTCTGCTTCGGGTAAAGGAGTGTGCGGCGGTTAAGCCTTCGCCTGTAGGGCCTGCAATTGTAAAGGTTGTATAACCTTCTCCCCCTGCACCTATACCGGCATAGGAGGGGGCATTCTTTACAAATATGGTTGTTTCAACTTCTTTTGCAAATCTCGAAAGATGGTCAATATTCTTGGAATGAATATGTGCCGAATGTCTGTTGCCGTGTTCAGCCTTGCATGCTTCTTCTATTGCTGTGTCAATATCGGGAACGCGAACAATAGCAAGGATTGGCATCATAAGTTCTTCCTGAACAAAGGGGTGGGAAGCATCTGTTTCACATATTATAAGCTTTGTTCCGCTTGGGGCAGATATGCCTATTGCTTCAAGGAACTTATACGCATCTTTTCCAACCCATTTTTTATTGATGGAGTATTTACCGTCTTTGTTTATAAGACACAGGTCAATAAGCTTCTGAATATCGTCACCTTTGACCATAAATGCACCGTGTTTCTGCATTTCGGCCATAAGCTGGTCTGCAATGTTTGCAAAAGCAAAACATTCTTTTTCAGCAATGCAGGGAAGGTTGTTATCAAAACTTGCACCGCTTACAATATCTTTTGCGGCTTTTTTTATGTCTGCAGTGTCATCAACGATAACGGGAGGATTTCCTGCACCCGCACCGATTGCTTTCTTTCCAGAGGAAAGGAGAGCTTTAACAACACCGGGACCTCCTGTGGCAACAAGCATCCTTACAATAGAAGATTGCATCATTTCGTCGGAGGATTCCTTTGTGGGGTTTTCTACGGAAACAACCAGATTTTCAGGTCCACCTGCCTCGAGAACAGCTCTGTTTACCAGGTCAACAGCATAATTTGCTATTTTTTTTGCATTGGGGTGAGGATTAAAAACAACACCGTTTCCGGCTGCTATCATACCCATAGAATTACAAATTACGGTTTCAGACGGATTGGTAGAAGGAGTAATACTTCCTATAACACCATAGGGTGCCATTTCCACAAGAGTAAGTCCGTCATCGCCGGTCATTGCAGTGGGTTTTAAATCTTCTGTACCGGGTGTTTTTCTGGCAACTAACTGATGCTTGACAATCTTGTCGGCAACATTTCCCATACCGGTTTCTTCAACACCCATTTTTGCCATAATTTCTGCTTCTTCGAGAGTAAGTCTACGGATATTTTTAATCATTTCTTCCCGTTGTTCTACAGAATATTTTTTAAGCTGTTTGTAAGCTTTGTCTACAGCTTGAAGTGCATCGGACATTGATGCAAAAACACCCTTTTTATGTGTGGCTGTTTTTGGAACTTGGGAGCTTTTTTCGGTACCTATGGATTTGATTACATTGGCAACAATTTCACTTATGTATTGTTCGTTATTCATATTAGTCAGTCCTCTCAATTAAAGAATGGATTTCCAAAGTGTTTTGTCGGGGCGCGGTATAACTGCACTATCAAGATACATACCATCATCCTTTATAGTATCTTTAGCTTTTTCAATGGCAGCAGTTACTGCAGCAACTTCTCCGGTAATAAAAAGATAGGATTTACCGCTCATACCTTTTGCAAGACGGAGCTCAATAAGTTTAACTATAGCTGTTTTTGCAGCAATATCTGCAGCAACAATCGCAGATGCTGCAGAGAAAGTTTCAATCACTCCAAGTGCAGAAACTTCACCGGGATCGGTAGTGCCGTATATTGCCGGGAATATATCTTCGTGAGGATTTCCCAGAACAAAGCTGTCAACAAGCTTGTTGGGGAATCTGATTTTCGAAGCATCCACAGAAGCTTTTACTGCACTGAGTTCTCCGGATATAATTACAATGTATTTTCCCGGGCATACAGTCATTGCTTCAAGAATTTCAACATTGGCTGTTTTAGACATAATATCAGCTGCCTGAACACCGGTTGTTACATTAAAATATTCAACCATTCCTATTGCTTTTGCCATAAGAGTTAGTCCTTTCAGATTACTTGTTGGAAATTACAATAAATTTTTCTGTAATATCGGTTATCGTTCCGCAAATAGAACTGTGGAGAGGCAAAGAAAGCGCATCCGTCGCTTCTTTTGCAATTACATCACCCACATTTACTTTATCACCAATTGCAACACAGGGTACAGATGGTGCTCCGATTGATTGGGATAAAGGAATCTTAACCTTATTAACTGTTATATCATCCTCGCAAAGGGGAGCGTTGATGTTGTATTTCTCAATATCCAATCGGCCAATAAGTCTTGCCATGGGAACTTGTCGCCATGTTCTTTCTTCGCGAACCTTTTCAGGTGCGGAAAGCTTTTCAAACCTAATGCCGTTGGGTTTTAATTGAGATTTATATATGCCAATAAGCATTGCGGGACTTAATCCCTGTGGACAAGCGTACATTTCACAAAGACCGCACTGAGAACAGTACTGGGTGTTTATAAGTGCTTTTGTGTCGGCAATGTTTGATGTTACACATCGCATAAAATCGCTTGGACTTATAGGATGTCCAAGGAGATTTCTCGGACAAAGTTCGGTGCATGTTTTGCATTGGCAACAGGCACTTAATGCCCTTTTTATGCTTATGGTTATTTTCTGATTTCGTTTATTTATCAGATAGTGTTCTTTGGGTAGAACAATTATCGCATTTGTAGTTTTAGTTACTGTATTATTCAAAGATGCTTTTCTGCCGGTCATAGGTCCTCCTTGTATGAGGGCAACATCTTCCGTTTTTAGGCCTCCGCATTCTTCAATAAGTCTTGAAAATGCAGTTCCAATAGGTACGCGAAGGGTTTTGGGCGTATTGACTTCGCCTGTTACTGTAACATATTTGTGTGTTACGTTTTTATTTAACTTAATTGCATTATAAATGTTAAATACTGTTTCAACATTATATACTATAACTCCTACATCCAATGGAATACCGCCGGCCGGTACAATTCTGCCGGTTACTTCGTAGGTAAGTATATCTTCATCTCCGGCAGGGTACACCTCATGAAGAATATGAATTCTGCCGTTGGAATAGTTTTTAATTTCTTCTTTTGATGCCGAAAGAGCATAATTATATTCTTCCTTTATGCCTATTGCAAATTCTTTAGCACCAACTGCAGAACAGATAATTGAAAGCGTTGACAAAATTTCGTATGCATACTCGGAAAGAAGCTGACGATGAACCCTTAAAAGAGGTTCACATTCGGCGCAGTTTAAAATAACAGTATCAACAGAAGTATTCAGTTTTGCATAAGAGGGGAAACCGGCACCACCGGCACCGGTTATACCCGCATCTTTAAGTTGATGTTTAAGTGTGTTAATATCCATTTAAAATCAAAACTCCAATTCTGATCCGGAATCCACTATACCGACTATGGCGGCATCAATGGGTGAATGCTCCATATTGCATCCGATTCTTGCAGCACTTCCTGTGGCAACAAGAACGATTTCACCAATACCTGCGCCAACATTATCTATTGCAACAAATCGGGATTGAGCCATGCCTTTGCAGGGCTCAACCACCATAAATTTACTTCCTATCAGATTATCGTTTTTTCTTGTTGAAACTATGCTGCCTACAACTTTTCCTATAATCACAATATCACCTCAATAAGTGTTAATTATTTGAGTGTGGGGATGATTTTTTCAACATCACCGTGAGGTCTGGGAATTACGTGTGTAGCAATGATTTCGCCAAGTCTGGATGCATTTGCCTGACCTGCTTCTACAGCAGATTTAACAGCACCTACATCGCCTCTTACCATAACGGATACAAGACCGGAACCAATCTTTTCTGTGCCTACAAGCTGAACATTTGCAGCTTTAAGCATAGCATCTGCAGCTTCAATTGCTGCAACTAAACCTCTTGTTTCAATAATACCTAATGCTTCTAATGACATCTTTTTTTCCTCCTTAACGGGTTTTGCAACTTCAGTTGCTTTTGTGGTTTTTTTAGTACTTGTTTTTGTAGCCATATTGATTTCCTCAATTATTGATTAGAACTTGGGGAGAATCTTTTCCACGTCATCGTGGGGTCTGGGTATTACATGAACTGCAATGAGTTCTCCGAGTCTGGAAGCTGTAGCTGCACCGGCTTCTGTTGCAGCCTTAACTGCACCTACATCGCCTCTTACCATTACGGTTACAAGACCGGAACCAATCTTTTCTGTTCCTACCAACGTAACTTCTGCTGCCTTAACCATTGCATCTGCTGCTTCAACTGCTGCTGTTAAACCTCTTGTTTCAATCATTCCTAATGCTTCTTTAGCCATTTTTATTTCCTCCTAAAAAATTATTCATTAATAATAGCTATTTTAAGCCCCTTCATTTCAAGGTTTGTCTTGTGGGCTTCGTTGATTTGTGAAAGCGGGAATTTGTGAGTAATAAGTTTCTCAAGGGGTAACCCTATACCCTTAGCTCTCTTTAAGAAATCAAATGTTGTTGCATAATCGCGAAGGGTATATACCCAGGAACCTACAGTTGTGATTTCTTTAGAGCAAATATCAAAGTGGGGATTAATTGTAGCATCGCCACCGTTAATAAAGAATCCAAGTTCACAAAGACCTCCGCCGTTGCGAATGAACTTGTAAATATTGCTGTGTGCCACAGGAGAACCCGTACACTGGAAAGCAAAGTCGGCAAGATATCCGCCAAAGGCATTTTTAACGCCTTCTGCAAGAGCTTCCTGACCTTTGAACTGTGTAAAGTTAACAGATGCGGTTGCACCCATTTCTTTTGCAAATTGAAGTCTTTGCTCGTTTCCGTCTACTGCAACAATGTTTTCAATGCCCATTGTTCGTAATACAGCAATACATATAAGACCAATAGGTCCGCATCCCTGAACGGCAACTCTTGAGTTGAATCTTAAGATACCTGTTGTTTTGGCTCTTTCTACTGCGTGTATGAGAACGGCACAAGGTTCTATAAGTATTCTTAAGTCAAGACTTAAATCACTTACATTAAAGACGGTGGAACCGCCTCTTACAACGAGATAATCAGCAAACCATCCGTTTAGATGTATATCATCATCGGGAAGAAGACCGTATACATCAGCACCGCCAACGTTCTGCTTATTTAAGTCGAACATAGTAATATCGGGATTGTCCTTAAAAATCATACATGTTACGATTTTGTCGCCGATATTAAGTGGTTTTCCGGCACTGTCTTTTTTTACATTTTTGCCCATTTTGACAATTTCGCCCGTTCCCTCATGACCGAGAACAAGAGGAATAAGTCCGAATGGATCGCGTTTGAATTCGTGAGCATCTGTTCCGCAAACACCGCAACCTTCAACCTTTACGAGAATATCATCATCACCGAGCTCCGGAATAGGAAACTCTTTGATTTCATAATTCTCAAGTTTTGTTAGCATTGCTGCACGACTTGTTTTGGGAATGTTACCGGCTGAGGTGCTTTTTGGAGCAGAAGCAGAACCCGGGTTCATTCCTGCAAGTATTTGCTGAACAATAGCCTGAATTTGTTCCTGATTTACATCCATAGCTATTCTCCTTTTTTTATTGTCTTCACAAATGATGCCGACTGCACCGAATGGCAGAGGACAGTCTTTGTGTTTTTCATTTGATGTGGTTTCGTATATCACAAATTTTTTAAAACCGTAAGTAACTGCTCCTATAGCATACAGTGCAGCACTTAAGCTTTTTGTGGTTTTTGCCGCTTTAAACATAAGGTCTCTCTGCTTATTTGAAGCGAGAAAACCGCCGCACTCAATAAGATGATAAATAAATTGGTCTTTAATTGTGCAGGGTACGGTTACTATAATGTTGGATAACACATCTTTTGCAGTTAAAAATGCATTTTCTTTTGGATTGTCACGATATGTATACTTAGTTATTATGACAATTCCTCCTCAAATACACGGGCACCAAAGTCAGCAAGATAGGTATCCTGTTCTTCACTGCCACCGCTTACACCCAGTCCTCCGATAATATTACCGCCGGAAAGGAGGGGAACACCTCCGCCAAAGATAACTATCTGACCACCGTTTGTATACTGTATACCATACAGTGAATCACCGGGTTTTGTAAGGTCTTTAAGAGTCTTGGTAGGCATCTTTAATGCGACTGACGTATAAGCTTTGTTAAGAGCAACGTCATAGCTTGCTATGTAAGAGTCATCCATACATTCTATAAGCACGGGTCTTGCAGCAGCATTTGATATTGCAACTACTGCTTTAACACCGATTCTCAAAGCTTCGGTTTCAACCTTTTGAGCAAGCTTTTTTGCTATGTCCAAAGAAATGTATTTTTTGGAATATCCTTTTATAAAAGAAGATGTATTATGTTTTTTCAGCACATCCCTTGTTACGGCATCAACCAATAGGGAAAGTGTTTTGTCATCCATAGATTTTCACCTTATATTATTTGCCGAGTTCTTCCATAACTTTTTTAGTTATAGCTGCAATAAGGTCTACATCAGTATTGGATGAGCATGCGGAGTCAACACCCATGGAGCAGTTGTGGCAACTCTGTCCGTGAATATTCTGGCAGATATCAGCAGGATGCTTGCCTGTCATGCCAAAAGCTTTTCTGATTTCGTAAAGTCTTTTAACCTGACTGCTTGTAAGTTCCTTGGGTCCGCCGAGAGCCTTAGAATGATAGAGAAGCTCTGCATAAAATTCGAGGGATTCCATTTTGTGGTATGCAGATAACAGACTGTCGGAGTAGGAAAGAGCACCGTGGTTTGCAAGAAGAACTGCATCAAAGTGCTGTAAATACTTTTCTACTGCATCCGGAATTTCTTCTGTAGAAGGTGTGCCGTAGTCTGCAATTGGAACACAGCCTAATGCAATTACAGCTTCAGGCATTATGGGTTGCGTAAGAGGAATACCTGCGATTGCAAAGCTTGTAGCGTAGATGGGATGAGCATGAACAACAGATTTAACATCGGGTCTCTGTTTGTAAACTCTCATATGCATCTTGATTTCGGAAGAAGGACGGAAGTTTCCGTTTGCAGAAATAACATTTCCCTCGCCATCAACTTTACAGATGTAGTCAGGTGTCATAAAGCCCTTACTTACACCTGTAGGTGTGCAAAGGAATTCATTTTCGCCAATCTTAACAGAGATATTACCATCGTTGGAAGCAACCATGCCTCTGTCGTAGATTCTCTTACCGATTTCGCAAATTTGTTTTTTGATTTCGAATTCGTTTACCATTTTCTATATCTCCTTATAATAAAATTTAAAACTTACTAATGTAATAATATCACAACAAATATGTGATGTCAACATAAAAATGTTGTTTCTTTTGAGTTTTTCTTTGTTTTTGTTTGTTTTTATCAAATCCATCCAAGATGTTTTTTAATATCGTCAATTCCTTGGCTTGCAATGGAATTAACTTTAAAGATTTTTTTGCATCCGGCTAATTTCAACCAATTTTCAGCGTTTGAGACATTTGCGTTTTTGTGGTCTATTTTTGTTATTATGCCGATTACTTCTTTTGTGGTCATACTTGTAATACACGGACTATATAGTGAATATGGTTCGTCGGCACCCAAAAGCAATCCGATAACATCCGCTTCGTAAGAATATATTGCGAGAGCTGTTCCTAAGTTTTTTGTTTGTATATATTCTCCGGGTGTATCTATTAACAGATTGTCCATACTTACGGACTGGGTTTTTTCGTATACAATAGGCTTTTCTTTAAGAGCTTGGGAAAGGGTGGTTTTTCCGGCTTCGCTTCTGCCTATAAGCATTAATCTTTTTTTATTTCTCATGTTTTTGTTATTTTGCATACTTCATAGCCGAGTGTGTTTTGCATATATTCGCTCACAGCCTCAAAGGATGCTTGTACGCTGGATACAGTTCCGGTAATAATCAGAGTACCGCTGAATCTGTCAACAAATCCAATTTCGGCACCGGATGCTTTTATGGCAATGTCTCCGGCAATGATGGCAGTTTCGCTTGGAGATACAGTCATAACTCCGATTGCGCCTTTATTATAATTTTCGCTTGTGTCAAGTCCAAGTTTTTGATACAGTACATCATCGGGATTTGCAATGATGTGCAATAAGGTAATCTGCTTACCGGGAACAAGTTCCTGAACTATTCTCAGTTTATCGTTTAATGAAAGGTTATCCATATTTAATTAACCTCCAATCTGACATTTTAGTCCGCAATTTTCACATATTAATTTAAAGGTTTCCATTTTTTCTTTGGAAATCGTTTCAATACCGGAAAGGGTATATTCTCTGCCAAGGTATGAATATTTATCTTCTCCTAAGCGATGATATGGCAAGAGATTTATTTCATTTACATTGGGCAGAGCCTTTACAAAAAGCGCAATTTGTTCAATTTCATCTTCAGTATCGTTAAATGTGGGAATAACAGGAACGCGAATTATAAGTTTTTTTGCATTTTGCGCAATGCGGTATGCATTTTCCAGAATCAGCTCATTTGATTGTGTTGTGTACTGTTTATGCTTTTGAGAGTTAATATGCTTGATGTCCATTAAAAACACATCAATAACCGGGAGAAGCTTTTCGATTGTTTTATAAGGAGCAAATCCTGTAGATTCAATTGCAGTAGTAAGTCCGTTTTCTTTAGCGGCTGAAAATAGTGCATAAGCGAAGTCTTCCTGAAGAAGGGTTTCACCGCCGGAAAGAGTTATTCCCCCGCCGGAACGTCGGTAGTAAGCACGATCTTTTAATACTTCACCGATTATTTCACCTACAGTTACATCTCTGCCAACTGTTTTTGTTCCGGTTGTTGTGTTCATTTCCTGAATTTCGTATGATTGTGATTCAGGGTTACAGCACCAACGGCATCTTAAAGCACAGCCTTTAAGAAAAACAATTGTTCTTATTCCGGGTCCGTCGTGAACAGAAAATTTTTGTATATCAAATATTCGTCCTCTTACATTATATATATCCATTAAAATCCACCTTGTTCGGTTCTCTTTATTATATCATCCTGAAGGGATTTTGAAAGTGTAGTAAATAAAGCACTGTAGCCTGCAACTCTTACCACAAGGCTCTTATAGTTTTCGGGATGAGCCTGAGCATCGAGAAGAGTTTCGCGGCTTACAACGTTAAACTGCATGTGGCTGCCTTTCTGGTCAAAGTATCCTCTTACAAGCGCTGCAAAACTTTCAAGGCCGCTGTTTCCTTCAAGTGCGGATGGGTGGAACTTCATATTGAATAACGTTCCGTTTGAGGCAATGAAGTGATCGAGCTTTGATACGGAATTACATGATGCAGTAGGGCCCTTAGTATCTTTGCCTGCAGAAGGTGATACACCGTCTGCAACGGGGGTAAAGGCAAGTCTTCCGTCAGGAGTTGCTCCTGTCTGAGCACCAAGGGGTACGTTGGCAGAAACAGGATAGAGTCCCGCTTGATACATACCGCCTCTGGGATTTTTATGAGTTTCAAGAGGTCTGGTATATGTATAGGCAACTTCACGTGCCAGAAGATCAACTTCTTCGATATCATTTCCGTATTTTGGGAGTGATTCTATGGCATCGAGCAGTTCTTTGTATCTGCCGTCGGAATTTTGTGATTTTGTTTTTAAATAAACATCTGCGATTTGCTTTTCGTTTAATTCTACACCGTTGTTATAAAGCTGTTTAACTATTTCTGTTGTAACTTTTTGAGCATCATCGTCACTTAAAGATCCGTATCCGAAGTTGTTCTCCATAGCTTCTTTAAACTGACAAAGAGTAAACTTCTTTTGGTCATATACAAGAGTTTTTATCGCATAAATTGCATCTGTCATATTTGCAATACCAAATCCCTGAGGACCTGTAAAGTTGTATACAGCTCCGCCTTCCTGTACAGATTTACCTCTGCCGATGCAATCTTCTATCATAGAAGAAAGGAAGGGAAGAGGGCATCTTTTGGCATGAGCAACATCTATGGCGTTGTCTGCATTAACCAGGAGCTTAATTTGATATTCCATCTGCTTTTTATATGCATTGAAGAACTTTTCAAAGGTATCAAACTCGGACAATTCACCGGTTCTGATGCCAACAAGCTTACCTTTATCCATACCGTTAGAAAAAACAAGTTCTATAACACGGCACATATTAAAGAATGCGGCATCGTGCCAACCTTCGGTTTTACCTGACTTCTGTGGTTCAACACAACCTATTATGTTGTAATCTCTTGCATCTTCAAGAGTAAGTCCGCGGCTTACAAGTGATGGGATTATAACTTCATCGTTGTAAAAAGCCGGAAGTCCAAGACCCATTCTTGTAAGTTTGGCTGCAGCTAACATAAAGCTGTGGGGAGTTTTGTTCCAGATTCTTACTGAAAATGACGGCTGAGGAAGCGCTACGTGCATAGTAGCATATATACACATAAATGAAAGTTCGTTTGTTGCATCAAGTCCTTCAGGTGTCTGACCTCCGGCAATAAGATTTTGGAAAAGACTGTATCCGGCAAATCCCTCTGCAGAGGCGGCATCACGTACTTTATTTAAGTCATTGAGTTTTACCCATATGCAATCAATAAGTTCCTGAGCACTTTCCAGGGTAATAATACCTTTGTCAAGGTCGGATTTAAAGTAAGGATACATGTACTGGTCAAAACGTCCGGGAGATATGGAGTGACCGGAAGATTCAATCTGAAGTATCATCTGTATAAACCAGAACGCCTGGCATGCTTCGTGGAAAGATTTAGCACCGTTTTCAAGTGAATTATCACAAGCTTCGGATATTTTAATAAGTTCAGTTTTACGTGTGGCATCAGTTTGTGCGGATGCCATTTCTTTTGCAAGCTTGCTGTAGCGTTTGGAATAGGCTATAACAGCATCTATGCTTTCTGTTACGGCTTTTAAAAATGAGGATTTTGTTATGTAGTCTTCATCTTCAAAATTGCATTTTTTTAATTCGTTTTGAGCTTTTGCTTTAATGCCTTTAAGGCCTATAGCAAGTATTTCACCGTAATTTACTGTTACATGACCAACACCGTTGTAAAAGTAATTACCCGGTGTAAATATGTTATGTTCAATAGCATTAAGGGTTTCTTCTGACATAAAAGAAGTAGCAAGATCGCTGGTGGTTTTACCTTCCCAATATGTATAGGTTTCTTTTAATTTTGCTTTTGTTTCATTTGAAATGTAGAATGGGTCGGCACTTCTTGTTTCTACGGTTTCAAACTCATCCTCAAGCCACTTATAAGAAAACTCGGGAAATGTCTGGCAACCTCTTGGCGCTTTTGTGGCACTTCCGACAATAAGCTCGTTATCTCTTATTACAATTGGAATGTTTTCAAGAATATGTTTTAGTGCCTTCGCTCTTCTTTCTATAATAGGAAGGTTTTCGGTTTGTTTATAACTTTCCGTAAGAAGGACAGCTCTGTCGGCTTCGATTTCTGGCATTTTTTCAAACAAAGCCGTTTTTAATTTCTCTATTCTGGGGCTTTTTGCAATTTCTTTAAAATTATAAAATTTCATATTCTTTTCCTCCGATATGTGAGTTTATATAATACGTAGAAATTCCTCTTCAATATTTTGGACGATTTTGTCAGCGCTGCTTTTTACTATAGGCAGAGCATTTGCTACTGCATAGGATGAACCGCAAACACTAAACATCCCTATATCATTGACATTGTCACCAAAGGCATATGCGTCAGCAATTGGGATTTTTAACAATTTAATAAGTTGTTTTACTGCCAGCGCTTTGTCAGCGTTTTCTGTAATGTACTCATTCATTTTGTTGTCCTTGTAAACAACGGGAAGTGAACAGGAGATGTTTTTATCAAAATCCGATATCTTATAAATGTTTTCTTTTATGTCGGAAATTGAATCAATCATTACAACATGGCTGAAATATTGCTTCATTATTTTTCTTACAAAAAGAGCGTTGTCTGATTTTACATATGTAATGTACTTGGCGTGGGCGGTATATTCACGAAAATCTTTAAACATATCTTTATTCATAGGCATATCAAAGAATGTGTTTTCTTTGTATACGCCAAGAGTACCATCATTACATATGAAATAAATGTCATTTTCAAATTCCGGAAACAAATGTTTAAGCTCAATATAGTTTCTACCGGAAGCAACGGAAAAAACATTACCGCTTTGGAGAATTTTATATATTGAATTTTTAATGTTTTTATTAATGACAGTTTCGTTTTTGTTAAGTAACGTGCCGTCTAAATCTGATACTATTAGTTTCATAAAATATTTCTCCGTATAATCACCTACAATAATTGTATTACAAAAAAGACAGAAAGTCAAGAAAAACTAACAAAAATAAAAACAAAACAATAAAAAACAAAGAAAACCCCAAATAAATAGTTTTCAGAAACATATTTTTCAAAATGATTGACTTTTGCTTAATAAATAGTGTATAATAATTAAGTTATTAATGTAAAGGAGGAAAAGGTATGAATAAGTTATATGTACCCGAAGGTTATAAACCGCAACTTGATAGATACGATACTCAAAGAGCCATCGCATATATTAAGCAGACTTTTCAGGAAGAATTTGCTTCTGCACTTAATTTAAAGCGTGTTTCAGCACCGCTTTTTGTTACGGAGGCTTCCGGTCTTAATGATAATCTGAGCGGTGTGGAAAGACCTGTTTCCTTCGATGTGCCTGCAGTAGGTGCTGATGCCCAGATTGTTCATTCGCTTGCAAAGTGGAAGAGATTAGCTCTTAAAAGGTATGATTTCAGCGTTGGTAACGGTTTGTATACAGATATGAACGCTATCCGCCGCGATGAGGAACTGGATAATCTTCATTCTATATATGTTGACCAGTGGGATTGGGAGAAGATCATAACCCGCGAGTCCCGTACGGTTGAATATTTAAAACTTGTTGTGAGAGAAATAGTTAAGGCTATTTGTGATACTAATGACCGCCTTAAGGTTCATTATCCGACTCTTGATGCTAAACTTTCTTCGGAGGTTTCTTTTGTAACTACGCAGGAGCTTGAAGATATGTATCCTGAAATGACAGCAAAGGAAAGAGAAAATGCCTATGTCAAAGAACATAGAACTGCCTTTATTATGCAGATTGGCGGAGCACTTAAATCCGGAAAGCCTCACGATGGCAGAGCACCCGATTACGATGACTGGAATTTAAACGGCGATATATTCTTCTGGAACGATACTCTTGATATGGCAGTGGAAATTTCTTCCATGGGTATCCGCGTAGATGCCGAGGCTCTTGACAGGCAGCTTACCTTATCCGGTTGCAATGAAAGAAGAAGTCTGGAGTTTCACAGAATGCTTTTGAATGATGAACTTCCTCTTACCATAGGCGGTGGAATCGGTCAGTCAAGACTTTGTATGCTTATGATGGGTTGCGCACATATTGGTGAGGTTCAAGTAAGTATATGGGATAATGAAACTTTGATAAATTGCGAAAAAGCGGGAATACCGTTATTATAGAAAATACAGAGGTGTAAAGTATGAAGATTAAAGAATTATACAATACATATTCAGCTCTTGACGGAAAAGAAATTTTTGTTAACGGTTGGGTCAGAAATTTAAGAGATTCCAAGGTGTTCGGATTCATTGAACTTAATGACGGTTCTTTCTTTAAAACCGTTCAGGTAGTTTTTGAGGATGAGAAGCTTGACAATTTTGCTGATATCTGTAAGCTCAATATTGGTGCTGCTATCAGGGTTAAAGGTACATTGGTTGTTACTCCCGATGCAAAACAGGCCTTTGAAATTAAAGCTACAGAAATTGTTGTTGAGGGCACAAGTACGCCGGATTATCCTCTTCAGCCTAAAAGACACTCTATGGAGTTCTTGAGAACCATTCCTCATCTTAGAGCCAGAACAAATACATTCTCGGCAGTGTTCAGAGTACGTTCGCTTATTGCTTATGCAATTCACAAGTTCTTTAACGAAAGAGGATTTGTTTATGTGCACACTCCAATCATAACAGGCTCTGACTGCGAAGGTGCAGGAGAGATGTTCCGAGTAACAACCATGGATTTAAATGAGCTTCCCAAAAACGAGGACGGAACTGTGGATTATACTCAGGATTTCTTTAAGACAGAAACATCGCTTACTGTTTCCGGTCAGCTTGAGGGTGAAACCTTTTCAATGGCATTTGGCGATATTTATACCTTTGGTCCTACATTCAGAGCTGAGAACTCCAATACTGCAAGACATGCTGCGGAATTCTGGATGATTGAACCGGAAATTGCTTTTGCTGACTTAAATGACGATATGCGTCTTGCGGAAGATATGCTTAAGTTTGTAATTAAATATGTTCTTGATAATGCACCCGAAGAAATGGAATTCTTTAATAAGTTTATGGACAAGGGACTTCTTGAAAGACTTAATGGTATTCTTGCCAGCGATTTTGGGCATGTAACATATACAGAAGCAATTGAGATTCTTGAAAAGAGCGGAAAGAAATTTGAATATCCCGTAAAGTGGGGTATGGACCTTCAGACTGAACACGAAAGATACCTTACAGAAGAAGTCTTCAAGAAACCTGTATTTGTTACTGATTACCCAAAGGAAATCAAAGCTTTCTATATGCGTCTTAATGACGATGGTAAGACGGTTGCGGCTATGGACTGTCTTGTACCCGGAATTGGTGAAATAATAGGCGGAAGCCAGAGAGAAGAACGTTTGGATATTCTTACTGCCAGAATGGCAGAACTGGGTCTTAACGAGGCGGATTATGCTCATTATCTTGACCTCAGAAAATACGGCGGTACAAAGCACGCAGGCTTTGGTCTGGGCTTTGAGAGAGCTGTTATGTACCTTACCGGTATGGGTAATATCCGCGATGTTCTCCCTTATCCGAGAACAGTTAATAATCTTTGCTGATTTTTATGCCACCCGTTTGCCCGGGTGGCTTTTTTTAGGTGATAATATGCTGGATAAAAACATTGAATTGGCACAAAAAATTGCATATGAAGTATCTTTACATTCCGGAAGAGCTTATTTTGTGGGTGGTTATGTTCGGGATACAATCCGTGGAGTAACCGTCAAAGATATTGATATAGAAATACACGGTCTGTATCCTTCAGAACTTGAAAATATTCTGGTGAATTTTGGCGATGTTAAAAAGTTTGGATCGGCTTTCGGAATATATAGTATAAATGGATATGAAATCGACATTGCTTTACCACGAAAAGAGGTCTGCGTAGGTGTTAAACATTCTGATTTTGATGTGTTAATAGACCCTTTTTGCGGAACACTTTCGGCTTGCAGACGCAGAGATTTTACTATCAATTCCATAATGCAGGATGTTTTAACCGGAGAAATAATTGACCATTTCGGCGGTGTAAAAGATATTGAAGACGGAATTATCAGGCATATTGATGACAGTACTTTTACCGAGGATTCTTTAAGAGTTCTTCGTGCGGCGCAGTTTGCTGCTCGCTTTGAATATAAAATTGCCCAAGAAACACAGGAACTATGCAGAGGAATTTGTCTTAAAAACCTGTCTAAAGAAAGAGTTTTCGACGAAATGAAAAAGGCTTTGCTTAAATCTTTTAAGCCTTCTGTGTTTTTTAATGAATTAAAGGATATGAATCAACTTGATATATGGTTTTTGGAACTTAAAAAAACCATAGGTGTTAAACAAAACCCGGTATTTCACCCCGAAGGAGATGTTTGGAATCATACGATGATCGTAATTGATAAAGCTGCATTTTACAGAAACAGAGTTGATAATCCTTTGGGTTTTATGCTTCTCGCGTTGTGTCATGATTTTGGAAAAATAACCGGCAGTGTTGAAACAGACGGTGTTATTCGTTCTTATAAACACGAGATTATCGGACTTGTCGATATAAAAGAATTTATCAGAAGAATTACAAACGAAAAAAATCTATTGAAATATGTGATTAATATGACAGAACATCATATGAAACCATATATAATGGCCAAAGATAAATCATCTGTAAAAGCCACAAATAAATTATTTGATGGAGTTGCTTCTCCTATAGACATTATTTATTTTGCATTGGCTGATAATTGCGGCAAGGAAAGCGACACGGATTTTGAGGATAATAAGAATTTTCTTTTTGAAAGATTAGAAGTATTTTTAAAGTTAATGGAAAAACCTCACATCACAGGAGAGGATCTTTTAAATGCCGGTATAAAACCGGGAATTAACTACAAAGAGCTGCTTTGTTATGCTCATAAATTAAGACTTGCGTGCGTTGATAAAGACAATGCAATGAAAGATGTAATATCTTATTATAAAAAGATCAGTAAAAATCAGAGTTTATAGGCTTAAATCCAGATTAATATTGTTGATTTTTGTCGTAAAAAGTGTTATATTATAACTATATATATTTATGTTAAATGGCGGTGTTGTAAATGGAAAAATTTGTAAACGGATCATGTAGTACAACAATACATTGTGCGTTATCTTATTGTGTGCTTGGTGAGAGTAAAAAGACTACAATTGATTATGGTACTTCAAGTGTTGAAATGGAAAGAGAAAAGATTTGTCTGGACAATTCTCATTATCTTACAAGACTTAAAATAACAAATATTTCCGGGACACTTGTCAAACTTTTAGCGGCTTATCCAATAATTACAGATGATTTTTCCGTAGGTGATAAGCCTTCTTCGCAATGGGAAATATTTAACGGTACAAGACAGCTTAATGATGTTCCTGCCACTTGTGTTCTCGGTGAGAAAGATTCATCTTTTGCTGAGTGTGTTAATCGTCTTTCCGAAGAGGGTGCTGTGCAAAAAGATTACCGCATAGGAGATACTACACTTTCGGGAGATATGATTTGTGTTATTAAATCCGGTAAACAGTATGTTTCTTTGGAGGTTCTTACCGGCGATCACACTTTAAATGACATAAGTATATCCTCCGATTGTAACGGGACGGTAAAAGCAATAAGAATTGGCGGAGAATTTAATTGTCTTATGGAAGACGGCGATATTGTTTATACCGATTGGGTTCGTATAAGCACAGGCGGTAATTTTATGCGTTTGATTGAAGATTATGCAGAAACCCGAAAGGCTATGTCTTCCGTAAACTTATCAAATGACATTAAACCCTCTGTATATCAGATTAAAGAAGATTTTTCTCACGATTCAATTTCGGAAAAACTTGCTTTTCTCAAAGGTCTAAAAGCTCCATTTGCATATGTTGAGTTGG
This sequence comes from Clostridia bacterium, assembly GCA_045539515.1. Classification (GTDB taxonomy): domain Bacteria; phylum Bacillota; class Clostridia; order UMGS1810; family UMGS1810; genus RGIG8748. Next base: position 104,010 of record JAZQFN010000022.1, on the reverse strand, counting down.
GAAATGGATGGCAAAATACGTTTGGCGATTGGGAATCTGCGGAAGGTGTCAATATAACAACGCTTGCTTATCAGATAAACAAATCGGGGTATAAGGCAGGTTTGTGGACTGCGCCTTTTCTTGTTGATAAAAATTCTGAATTTCTTGAAACAAATAAAAAGTGGATATTGCGTCATGCTGACGGATCAGCATGTACATACGAACTGTGGGGTAATGAATACTTTATTCTTGATGTTTCCTCGGAAGAATGTCTTGAACATATTGAAATGATGTATCAAAGACTTTCTGCTACCGGTTTTTATATGCATAATGTTGATTACACTTGTGCATTTGCCATTCAGAAGGATGTTGTTTTACTCGATCCTACAGTTACTGTTGTACAGGCGTACACCAAAGCTATGAAAACAATTAAATCTTCTATTGGTGATAGCGGTTATATTTATGTATCCAACGGATTTTTGTCACCATTGACCGGAATTGCTGATACTACCCAGATTACATCGTCTGTTGACGTAATGTCTAACCGTTCGAAGAACAATATAATACCAAGATTGATTAATCAGGCTTCTATGCGTGGATTTATGTCAAAATGGTGGCATAATACCACATCACCGATTATAGATAAGGAGTTTACCTCAAAATTTTCACAGTCTGAACTCAGAATGTTTATGGTTTTGGAGTATCTCACCGGGGGAATGCCTCATGTTATAGATATTTCCACCGCAGATGAACTTAAATTGTTGAAGTGTCTTATGCCTGCAGTACAGTTGTCTTCCAATCCTCGTATGGCTTTTGATGAAGGAGCTTTTATTAAAGTAGTTGATGTAGAGGTTAATAAGGACTATCATACAATCTGCTTCTTTAACCATTCATTTAGCGATGTTGACCTGACTTTCCGCCTTGATAATATGAGTTGCGGCGGATATGTTGACCGTTCTTCTGATTATAATGTTTCTTCATATTTTGGCAGAATTAAACAAAAGCACTGTGGGTATAACGACATCATTAATATGGGTAAGCTCTCTGCAAATTCGTGCGAAATTGTCAAGATTGCCAAAACAGATAAGCCTCAGGTATTGTTTTCGGATATGCATTTTTCTATGGGTGGAGAAGTTGAAATTTCTACCAATGGCAAAACAGTATCGGTTAAAGGAAATAATCCTTTTAACTGCAAGGCAAACTATGTTGTTTCTTTAAAAAAGGGTGATGTTTTGTCTGATGGCAGAGAGGAATTCAGTTTCAGTGTAAACGGTGCCGGTCCTTTCAGTTACGAAAAAACTATTAATTAACAGGAGTTAGTAATATGTCTTTGGAAATCCTTTGCGGAAGAAGTAAAAGCGGAAAAAGTGAATATATTTATAAGCAAATTGCTTCTCTGGTTTCTGAAGGCAAGGAAGTTATGCTCATCGTTCCCGAGCAGTTCAGTCATTCAGCAGAAAGAAATCTTCTTAAATATGTTAATGCTATTAAAGATAATGAGGTTGAGGTTTTTTCATTTAATCATCTGGCTTCTGTAACTGAGAACAGACTAGGCATTAATAATGCTCCGTTAATTAATTCGGTTGGCAAAGCGATTATTATCAAAGAAATTCTTAAAGACAACGAATTTGCTTTTTACAAAGGAATGAGTTCCCAAAACGGCTTTGTAGACCTTGTATGCACACTGATTTCTGAGTTTAAAAAGTATATGATTTTACCTGAAACTTTAAGTGGAATTGCTGATGAAACAGAAGATGTAATTCTTGCAATGAAGTTATCAGACCTTAAAAAAATCTATTCTCAATATGAAGAAAAATTGTCCTTAAAATATCGTGACGGTGACGATGCTCTTTCTTTGCTTTCGAAACAGTTGTCACAAAGTAGTATTTATGATAAAAAGTATGTTTTTTTTGACGGTTTTTCTACATTTGTTCCGCAGGAATATGATATTATAGGACGGTTTTGCAACAGATGCGCAGGTGTAACCGTTTCGCTTTCTTATGACCCAAACGAAACAAATACTACGCTGTTTATGCCTACATATACCACTTTAAATAAGCTTGGCGCTCTTAGTGAACATAAGGTAAAAATAACACATCTTTCCGAATCTTATTTTTCTTCAGAAGAACTTAAGTTTCTTGAAAAAAATTTATATAGTTTCTCCAAAGCTGTTTATGAAAAAAACTGTAGTAATATTAAAGTTTTTGGACTTCAAAATCCTCTGGCGGAAATTGAAATGTGCGCCTGTGAAATTAAAAATCTGGTAAGAGAACAGGGGTATATGTACAGAGATATCGGAATTTTATGTTCCGATGTTGAAGCATATACAAGACATATAGACAGAGTTTTTCCACGTTGCGATATTGAATATTTTACGGATAATAAAAACGATATTATAAATCATCACCTTATTCGCTTTGTGTTGGGAATTCTTGAAGTATATATTAACGATTATGCTTATTCTGAACTCTTTAATTATCTTAAAGCATGTTTTGTAACGGCAGATCCAACTTCTGTTGCAATTCTTGACAGATTTATTCAGAAAACAAAAATCAGACGCAGTACATGGCTCGATGACGAAAAATGGTCATGCATTCTTCAAGCTAATTTTAATGATGATAAGTATGCACAGAATTCGTTAAATCGTATACGTGATAAATATATTCTTCCCTTGGCTATGCTTCATGAAAACTTGAAGGGCAGACACAGGGTTCGTGACGTTGCTGAAAAGTTATATAATTTTCTTGTTCAATTAAATATGCCTGAAACTATTTCCGGCTATATAGATCATTTTAACGAAATAGGTGAGATAAGACTTTCCAAAGAATATGAAAAGTTGTGGGATATAATTGTTTCCTCATTGGATGAATTGGTTCAGATATGCGGCGATAGGAAAGTTAGCACCGAGGGTTTCTATGAGCTTCTTACAACGGCTTTCGAACAACATTCTGTTGGTTTTTTACCTACCGGTGTTGACAGAATTCAGATTGGCAATGCTGAAAGAACAAGATTTGAAAATATTAAAGTCCTTTTTGTGCTTGGTGTAAACGAAGGTCTTTTTCCTGTTGCAAAAAAACCTGACGGTGTGTTGGGTGATAATGATAAAAATGCCATGAAAAATTGTGGTTGTGATTTTTCAACCACTTCAGAAATTGCTGCATACTATTCTCAGTTTGCAGCATATTGCGGATTAACAATTCCAAGTGAAAAATTATATATTTCTTACTCTAAATCCGATAACGATTTTAAAACATTACGTAAATCATATATAGTGAATAAAATTTTAAATATGTTTTCAATAAAAGAACAATCCGAGGCTTCATATGACAATTTGTATAAAATTATCGGGTTGAACTATACCAAATCCGACCTCGCTGTTAATTACGCAAGATTTATTAAAAATAACGATGTTGATCCTGTGTGGGGTGCTGTGTACAGCTACTATGAAAATAATACAGATTTTGCAGAAAAACTAACAAAATTCACTAAGGCAGATAATTATTTTCATTCTTTAAGTTCTGAAAACCTTAAAGCTTTAATTCCAATGCTTTCTAACACTTCAGTTTCAAAATTAGAAAGATATATGGCTTGTAAATATGCGTATTTTATTGACTATATTTTGCGTCCGGAAATGTTAAAAGAGGAAACGGTTGATGCTATTGATATAGGTAATCTTACGCATGGTATTCTTGAAAAATTATGCAGAGAGTATGGTAGCTCTACCGAGACATTTAAAAACACATCAGATGAAACGATTATTGCCAAAATCGATGATTATATTGATGAATATATATCTGTAATAAGCGGAACGACGGATGATATTTCAATGCGTGATAAGTATATACTTTCCCGCCTGAAAAATTCAATCTTACTTTGTTATAATATTGTTAAACAGCAATTTGTAAATTCCGGCTTTGAACCGCTAGGTTATGAAATTGCTTTTAATGACAATTCACCCTTGGGTTCAATTGAAATTGAAACCGACAATAATAACCATATTAAACTTACCGGTATTATCGACAGGGCAGATATTCTTACCGGGGATAATTTTTCATATGTCCGGGTTATCGACTATAAAACCGGCTATAAAGAGTTCAGACTTGACGATGTAATGTATGGCTTAAGCCTTCAATTGATGGTTTACCTTAATAAACTCGTTTCAACTGACAGTAACTACACTTATGGCGGTGCGTGGTATTTTCCGGTCAGTGATATTATTTTTAAGTCCGACAGACCCATGGATGCGCATGAAGCCCAAACAGCTATTACCGATGAGTTTAAACTTAAGGGTATTGTGCCTTTTGATGATGATGTACTTAAAGGTTATGATGAGAAAGTTGTTAAATCATTAAGCAGAAGTCATAAGAATAAAAGACTTTCTGTTGATGATTTTGCTGTTATGGACAGGTTTATTAAGAAAAAACTTGGAGATATATGTGATGACATTATTAACGGCAAGTTTGATATTGCTCCTTGTAAGAAATCCAACTTTACTCCATGCGAATACTGCAAATATAATAACATTTGCAGATTTGATGCACTTACAAATGAGTATCAAAATTATAAATCTGTTAATGGCTATGACGAAATTATAGCGGAAATGGAGGCAGAAATAAGTGAACAATCAGAAGATAAGCTGGACTGAAGAGCAGAGTACAGCTATAGGTGCTCACTGTGCAGATAATCTCGTTTCTGCTGCTGCCGGTTCAGGTAAAACGGCGGTTATGGTTGAACGTATTGTCAACAGAATAGTAGAAGGTCTTGTTGATATTGACAAAATATTGGTAGTCACCTTTACCAATGCTGCTGCGTCAGAGCTTAAAAGCAGACTTATGTCTAAAATTATGGATAAGCTTGATCGCAGTGAAAATTCTGACAGACTTAACAGACAGCTTGTTCTTATTAATAATGCTTCTATATGCACCATAGATAGTTTTTGCCTTGACATTCTTAGGAATAATTTTTACAAATTAAATCTTGACCCCGACATAAAGGTAGGGGATGGCGCTGAACTTGAGATTATAAAATCCGATGTATTAGATAAAGTATTTGAAAAATACTATGTTGCCGGGGATGAAGTCTTTTTAAACCTTGTTAATTCATATACTCAAAAGAATGATAAAGATCTTATGGCAATAACAGAAAATATATTTAAATTTACAAACACACTTTCCGGAGGAGTTTCACAGTTAACAAAACTAAAAGAAACTTTTAATGAGTGTTCTGTATGGGAGGATTATTTTTTGCATAAAGCACATAATATCTGTCGCCATGCCATTGTGTGTTATGATGAAGCTATTTCTCAGGTTGAGGGTCTTGTTGATTTTGAAAAAGTATATAATCAGTTAATTGATGAAAAGAATAATTATGTACTTGCAGATTCAAGAAAAACCTGGGATGAAATGAAATCTGCCATTGATGCTTTTGTTTTTCCACCTTTGAAATTTCCAAAAGGAACCGAAGAAGCTGACAAAGACGCTGTTAAAGTGCCGCGTGAGCAGGGTAAATTCTGTAAAGATGAACTTATTGACATTTTTAAAGTGTCATATGATGAACTTTGCAGAGATATAAAAAAGGCAGAAAAACATCTTGACAAATTAATTGAGATTGTAACAGATTATGCTGAAGAATATGCCATTGCCAAAAGAGGCAAGGGGATAATTGATTTTGTAGATGTTGAGCATATGGCTTTAAGTCTTCTTAGAGATGATAGCGGAAAACAGACCGCCCTGGCTGTTCAGCTTATGCAAAAATACGATGAAATATATGTTGACGAATATCAGGATTGTAATGAGGTTCAGGAAAATTTATTTTCTTTGATTTCACGAGCAAATATAGGCGAGCCCAATATGTTTATGGTTGGTGATATGAAACAAAGTATATATGGGTTCAGAGGCAGTGAACCCTCTCTGTTTAAAAATAAGGCCGACAATTATCCTCTTTATGAATCCAATAACAAGTTTAATAAAATATTATTGAATTTAAATTTCAGAAGCAGAAAATGCATCATTGATTCTGTGAATTCTGTTTTTTCTCAAATTATGTCGCTTAATTGCGGTGAACTCGAATATAATTACTCTGAGTACCTTTACTACAAAGAAGGTGCTTACGAAGACAAAAATCCCGATACTCATTCGGTTGATATTGCTTTTGTAGAAACCGGGAACGATTTTAATGACTTCAACGATAGCGAAGGTGTTGACGCTTATCAGGAAATGAAAGGCATTGAAGCGGAAGGTATATATATAGCAGAAAAAATAAAGGCTATGGTTACTCCGCCGGATGGAACAGAGCCATATCTTATTTATGACAAGGAAACAAACACTTACCGTAAGGCGAAGTATTCCGATATTGTTGTATTGCTTCGTGCAGGCGGAGAGAAGGCTGCAACTCTTAATCGTATTTTTAATACTTATCAGATTCCGGTATATTGCGATTTCGGAACCGGATATTTTGATGCGCCTGAGGTTAGCTTTTTAATTGACTTTCTAAAAATAATAGATAATCCATATGATGATATTGCTTTGCTTTCGGTAATGCGTCATCCGGTAATTGGTTTTACCGATAACGATTTTTTAAGCATACGCATTTCCAAAAGCCGCGGATTTTTCTATTCTTCTGTTTTGCAATATATTAAAGATTACGACACACCGCTTAAAAACAGACTTTCCGATTTTACCAATATGCTTAAGTGTTTTTATGATGTGTCAAAATATTTGCCTACCGATAAACTGATTGACATGGTTATTGAAAAAACCGACTATATGTCATACTTTTGTTTTATGTACAATCCAGAACTTCGCAAAGCAAATGTGAGTGCATTAATGACAAGGGCGTATGAGTTTGAAAAAACCTCATATCGCGGTATATTTGATTTTATCAAATACATTGATAATTTAAAAAAGAATAACAAAGATATTGAACCGGCAAAAACTCTTAGCGATGATGAAGACGTTGTAAGGATTATGACTATACACAAAAGTAAGGGTCTTGAGTTTCCTGTTGTTTTTCTTGCTGACTCCTGTAAACAGTTTAATGACAGGGATATAAAGTCGGATAAGATTCTTCTTGATAAAGAATATGGATTTGGTGTCAATTTCTATGATTATAATTCCAGGTATTATTATGAATTGCCTCAAAAAAAATTAATCAAAGAAAAAAAATACCGTAAGATGCTTTCTGAAGAATTAAGAATACTTTATGTTGCCCTTACACGTCCAAAAGAGAAGCTTTTTATTACAGGATCCGGAAGAAATATTAATTCCAGAATAGAAAAATTGTCCAAGCTCATAATGAATGAGGAATATAAACTTTCCTCAGATGTTTCGGCTTCTGCCAAATCTTATGGAGATTGGATATTAATGTCTGTACTGAGAAATTCGAACCTTAATAGTAATTTGGAACTTGTGAATTTTAAGACAAAGGTTAATGACAATTCGGAATTCAGACTCGATGTTATTCCAAAAAGCTCACTTATCTTAAACATACCCGAAGAAGAAACCGGTCGGAATATAGACGTACTTTCTTTTGAACCCGATTTATATGATAAGGTATCACACAGGCTTGACTTTATCTATTCCGGTAAAATTCTTTCTGATATTCCGTCCAATATGTCAGTTACGGAGTTAAAAAGAAAGAATATGGAAGAAGAGGACGTGTTTAATTATTATAAAACTTATTCTCTTCCGACACCTCGGTTTATTTCAAAAGATTGTAAACTGACTGCGGCGGAAAAGGGAACATTGGTTCACTATTTCTTTGAAAAGTTGGATTTTTCACGCATAACAGACCTCAGCTCCGTTAAAAATCAACTTGATGAACTTGTAAATGATGGCTTTATATCAGCTGACGAATCTTCTTTCATTGATTGTGAAAAGGTTTATGACATCTTAAATACAAATGTGGGAAGAGAAATGATACAGTGTTGCAACACTTTGAAAAGAGAATTTAATTTTAAAATCCCCATTTCTGCATCATCTGTGTTTGAACAAGCACCATCAAGTGAAATTATTGTGGTTCAGGGGATGATTGATGCTTATTATACTAAATCAGACGGTTCAATTGTAATCATCGATTATAAAACAGATAAAGTGAATAATACAGATGAAATATTAAAAAAATACTCTTTACAGCTTAAGTATTATAAGCTGGCCTTGGAAAAGGCATTGGGAAAACCTGTAACAAATACGTACCTGATGCTTGTGGATATCGGACAAGCAGTAGAAGTGAATTAAGGCTACAGAAATGAAAAAAGCTCATTAGTAATGATGTAATATTTCTTACTAATGAGCATAATTTTTTTATATTCACTTTGCGGTGCGTTCTTTTTCGACAGTCTGAACCTCCCGTTTATTTACGGTAGGTTCTTATGTTATTTAAACCTTTCGATCATTTCATTGAAATCATAGATATAATCATCGGCAATTTTTTTGATTTCTTCAGCAGTTTCCAGACTACAATCGTCGTATACGGCAATTACTTTAAAATTTCCGGATTTTGCACCTTTTACAGCTTTTAATATATCTTCGAAAACAAGGCAATCTTCAGAGGACAACCCAAGTTTTTCGGCACACTTAAAATATATGTCAGGATATCCTTTACCCCGTTTGACTTCGGATACATAAACAATTATGTCAATAAGGTCGTCGAGCTTTTTGCTTTCTATAACAGCTTTCATGATTTGCGGTTCGGTTGCGGTAGCAATTCCGATTTTGATGCCGTTGTTTTTCAATAGTGAAATATATTTTGCGGCTCCGGGCTTTAATGGAGCATTTGCATATGATTCCAAAGCCATAGAAATCCATTCTTCTATAAGTTCGTCAGGGGTATCGTCCAACTTAAAACGGTCTATGGTATAGAGGGCTGTGTCATAGGCCGACATATGAGATATAGATTCCATATAATCTTCGGGTACATCTATTCCTCTTTTTGCCAAAAACCTTATATCTATGTTTTTCCATATTTGCATGGAATCAAGCAATGTTCCATCCAAATCAAAAATTACTCCTTTGTATGCAGGCATATGTGATCACCTCATTTATAATAATATTATATCAAAAACTCATTGTCAATAAATAGCCCTTTATTTTTAAAAATTCCCTTATTTATCTATTGAAAAATTGTTTGCAATTTAGTATAATAGTGATATTAATGATATAATTGGTTATAATATGAGGTTATTTAATTATGGATAAAAAAATTGATTTTGAAAATACAGCGCTGTATCCCGTTCTGGCACTGCGCGGAATACCGGTTTTCCCATATTCTGTTGTTCACTTTGATGTGGGAAGAGATATTTCCGTTAAAGCTATTGAAAAGGCTATGGAACGTGACAAAAAGATTCTTATAATTGCACAGATAGACCCTGATATAGAGCAGCCACAGACCGAAGATTTATATAGAGTTGGTACTGTTTGCCACATCAAGCAGGTATTAAGAATATCTGAAGATAATATTCGCGTTCTTGTGGAAGGTTTATACAGAGCAACTGTTGTAGATTTTATTAAAAGCGATATTTATTTTGAATGTACTGCATACAACAATTTTGATGAAGATAAAATCGAAGATGAGGTCATTGCAGATGCCTATATCCGTGAACTCAAAAGGATTTCAGCAGAATATTTTACACTTGTGGGACGTATGGCTGATGAAGTTGATGTGTCTTTTGCAAAAGAAAAAAATCCTTACCGTTTTTCCGATTGTTTAAGTGGAGCTCTTTTAATTGAAATTGAGCAAAAGCAACAATTGATAGAAGAAACAGACATTCTGGAAAGATTACGTTTACTTCTTGCTATTGTTCACAATGAAATTAATGTTCTTAAAGTTGAAAAGGAAATTTCCGGAAAAGTTAAGCAGAAAATCGATGAAAACCAGAGGGATTTTTATCTTCGTGAGCAGTTAAAGGTTATTCATGAAGAACTTGGTGATCGCGATAACATCGATGAAGAAATCGAGTCATTTAAAAATAAAGCCCAAAAGATAAATATGCCTGAAACGGCCCATAGTAAATTTACAAAAGAACTTGAACGGCTTGCAAGAATGCAATCTTCATCTCCCGAGGCTACTGTTATACGTAATTATCTTGATTGGATGCTCGACATTCCCTGGGGCATAAAATCCGCAGAAAATACCGATGTTGCCATATCAAAACAAATTTTAGAAGACAGTCATTACGGTCTTGATAAAGTTAAAGAAAGAATCTTGGAATTTCTTGCTGTGCGCAAGCTTTCCAATGGTAAAAAGTCACCGGTTATTTGCCTTGTAGGACCTCCCGGTGTTGGTAAGACCAGTATTGCGAAGGCTGTTGCCAAAGCTCTTAACAGAGAATATGTAAGAATGTCCTTGGGCGGTGTTCATGATGAAGCCGAAATAAGAGGACATAGGAAAACATACATCGGAGCAATGCCCGGCAGAATTGTTGCAGCACTTAAACAAGCCAAAACAATGAACCCTCTTATCCTCCTTGATGAGATAGATAAGGTTGGTGCAGACTACAAAGGAAACGTTGGAGCAGCTCTTCTTGAGGTTCTTGATACTGAACAAAACTTTTCTTTTCGCGATCACTATATTGAGTGCGATATGGATTTGAGCGACGTTCTGTTTTTTACAACTGCCAACACTCTGGATACTGTGGACAGGCCGTTGTTAGATCGTATGGAAGTTATTGAAATAAGCGGATATACAGATGAAGAAAAATTAAAGATAGCACAGAAATATATTATCGAAAAACAGCGCTCTGAAAACGGACTTAAAAAATCTCAGATTAAATTTACCGAAGGTGCTATATTGGATATTATTCATTATTACACCAAGGAATCCGGCGTCAGAGAACTTGAAAGAAAAATCGCTGCTGTTATGCGTAAAGTTGCCGGAATTATTGTTGAAGGTAAAAAGAAATCTGTAACTGCTACTTCAAAAAATCTTGAGGATTTAATCGGCCGCAGGGTTTACGCGGATGTTACTCTTGATAAAAAAGATGAGATTGGAGTTGCTACAGGTCTTGCTTGGACCCAGTATGGCGGTGACACCCTCTCTATCGAAGTCAATGTTATGGATGGCAGTGGTGAGGTAGAACTTACCGGTCAACTCGGTGATGTTATGAAAGAATCAGCAAAGGCTGCCATAACATATATCCGGTCAAATTCAAAAAAACTTGGTATAAACGATAAGTTCCATGAGAAAAAAGATTTGCACGTTCATATACCCGAAGGTGCTGTTCCAAAGGATGGACCAAGTGCAGGTATTACGATGGCCACAGCCATTATATCTGCTCTTACCGGTAGAAAGGTAAGCAAGAAGGTTGCCATGACGGGAGAAATAACCATAACCGGACGTATTCTCCCCATAGGTGGACTTAAAGAAAAATCTCTTGCCGCTCACAGAAACGGAATTAAAACAATTCTGATTCCGAAAGATAATATTAAAGACACTTTCGAATTGCCTGAAGAAATTCGCAAAGAGATTAATTTTGTTATTGCCGACAGTATGGATACTGTGTTATCTACTGCACTTAAAAGTTGAGGTGGATTTTTATGAATTTGCACAATGTTTCTTTAACTATATCTGCTGTTACCCCAAAACAGTATCCTTCAACAACCGTTCCGGAAGTTGCTTTTGCCGGCAGATCAAATGTTGGTAAATCTTCTTTTATTAACAAGGTCTTAAACAGAAAATCTTTAGCAAGAACAAGTTCCAAACCCGGAAAAACAGCAACTATTAATTTTTTTAATATTGATAACACATTAAATTTTGTTGATTTACCCGGATACGGTTTTGCAAGAGTATCAAAGGAAGAAAAGAAAAAATGGGGTACAATGATTGACACTTATTTGAATTCACGTGAAACGCTTTCTCAGGTGATTCTTATAGTAGATAGCAGACATGCACCTACGCAGGATGATATTGTTATGATGAATTTTATTCGTAATGTGTGCGATAGGGCTGTTGTTGTTGCATCCAAAACCGACAAGCTTAAAAAATCCGAATTTAATGACTCAATGAAAAGAATCATCAATGATCTGAGGCTTAGCGGTGATGACATAATTATACCGTTTTCTGCAGTGACAGGAGAGGGTACAGATATGTTTTGGGACTATATAAACACTATTATACTTGATGATTGTGAGGAATAAACTCTTATGGATATATTATATGGGCTAAATCCTCAGCAGGAGCTTGCTGTAAAGACTACTGAAGGTCCATTGCTTGTTCTCGCAGGTGCAGGAAGCGGTAAAACAACAGTTCTTACCAGAAGAATTGCGTACATTCTTGAACAAGGCATGGCAAAACCATGGCAGATACTGGCAATTACATTCACCAATAAGGCTGCTTCTGAAATGGCATCGCGAATTATGGAATTATTACCGGAGAATGCCTCTGATATGTGGATTAAGACTTTTCACAGCATGTGTCTTAGAATATTGCGCTGCGATATCGAAAAATTAAATTCACGTTATACATCGGTTTTTAACATTTATGACACCTCTGATCAGAAAAAACTCGTAAAAGATTGTATTAAAGAATTAAATCTTAACGAAGATATGTATCCCCAGAAGTCAATTCTTTCAAGGATATCCGATTGTAAGAACAAAGGGGTATCTCCGGATGAATTTGAAAACAGTGTGTTTGATTTTAGGCAGAAAAGTATTGCAAAAATATATCGTTTGTATCAGACCAGACTTGAAGAAAACAATGCTTTGGATTTTGATGATTTGCTGAATAAAACCGTGGAGCTTTTTCAAAAGTGTCCGGATGTACTAGAGTATTACCGAAATAAATTCAAATATATTCTTGTTGATGAGTATCAGGATACAAACAATATTCAGTATAAACTTGTTGCAATGCTGGCGGCAAAACACAGAAACATTTGTGTTGTTGGCGATGATGACCAAAGTATTTATAAATTCCGCGGAGCAGATATTACCAATATTCTTGATTTTGAAAAGCAGTTCAAGAATGCCACGGTAATAAAGCTTGAGCAGAACTATCGTTCAACACAAACAATTCTCGATGCCGCCAATGATGTTATAAAGAATAATAAAGACCGAAAATCCAAAAGACTTTGGACTCAATCCGGTGATGGAGATAAAATTACTCTTTATGTTCTTAACGACCAGATACAAGAAGCTTTGTATATAAATAACTGTATTGAAAAACTTGTTTCCGGCGGAAACTATAGTTATAAGGATTTTGCAATACTTTACAGAACAAATGCCCAGACACGTTCTTTTGAAGAAAATTTAACCTGTCCTTATCGCATATTGGCAGGATTGCGTTTCTATGACAGGAAGGAAATCAAGGATATTCTTTCGTATTTGCGTGTGATTTATAATCCGGATGATGATGTTAATCTTTCCAGAATTATAAATGTGCCCAAAAGGGGAATAGGGGATGCAACAATATCCAAAATCCGGGCACTTGCATCAAGTGTTGGAAAGAGTATGTTCGATATTATAACTGATGAAAATTACGAAGATGCTCTTGGTAGATCTTGTGGCAAAATTAGAGAGTTTGCTAAAATGATACTTGGATTTATTGCAAGAAAGAACGAAATTTTGGTTACAGAGCTAATTGATGAAGTATTGCAAAGAAGCGGATATAGGGAATATATTTTATCCGATAGTCCACAGGAAGCTATGGGCAGGATTGAGAATATAGAGGAATTCCGCTCTAAGGCAGCTGAGTATGAATCCGCTGTTGAAAATCCATCTTTTGAAGGATTTTTGGATAACATTTCCCTTGTTTCCGACGTGGACAACCTTGATTCGGAGCAAGATGCAGTTGTTATGATGACTCTTCATTCTGCAAAAGGATTAGAATTTCCAGTTGTTTTTATTTGTGGTATGGAAAAAGGGCTTTTCCCCAGCAGTATGTCCGAAATGGAGGATGGCGGTATAGAGGAAGAAAGAAGACTTTGTTATGTAGGAATAACTCGTGCAAAGAAAAAACTTTTTATTACTGCTGCCAAATACAGAACTATATACGGTCAAACAACACCCCAGCTTCTGTCACCGTTTGTGGATGAAATTCCCGATGAACTTATTGATAATCCGGCGCAAAAAAGGAACTTTATTGCAAAAAACAATAGTCCTTCTTCAGAGTATACATATGAACGCAACAATTCATTCGGATATAGTTTGGGTAATTTTGGTAAACCGTCAAGAAGCGTAGAATCAATAGTTGATAAATACAGTATGTTTACCGCAGCTACTCTTAAAAAGAGCACTCAAAGTAGTCCCGATTTTAAAAAAGGCGACAGAGTATCTCATAAAAAATTCGGAAACGGAATGGTTGTTTCGGTTACACCAAGTGGTGGGGATTATCTTGTTGAGGTTTTATTCGATAACGTCGGAACAAAGAATCTTATGGCTTCAATTGCTAAACTGAATAAATTATAAATCGAAGTTGGTGTTAATTATGGTAAAAAAGTTTGACGAAAAAAACATTCATAATCTTGCAAAAGCATTTGTCAGAATTAAAGATGAAGAAGAATGTCTTAATTTTCTTGCTGATTTGTGTACCATTTCTGAGGTTAAGGCAATGGCACAAAGACTTGAAGTTGCCGGCATGCTCAGCGACGGTATGGTATACAATGATATTGTTTCTAAAACCGGTGCCAGCACAGCAACCATAAGTAGGGTTAATAATGCTCTTACCTATGGTGAAGAAGGATATAAATCCGTCTTGGTCAAGCTTAAAGAAGATTAATTACGAGGTGTGAAATGCGTGACGAAGTTAGCTATTGCGGACTTGCATATGTATATGATTTGTTGACGGATGATGTTGAATACGAAAAAAGAGTTTCATACATTTTAAAGCTAATCGAAAAACATTTACAAAAGGCGCCGGATATAGTGTGTGATCTTGGTTGTGGGACCGGAACGGTTTGCTCGTATCTTGTAAAAAATAATCTGGAATGTATTGGTATTGATAATTCAGAAGATATGCTTAGTGTTGCAAGACAAAAGGACTTAGATAATAAGGTTCTGTATCTTTTGCAGGATATTACAGATTTTGAGCTATATGGAACTGTTGATGTTTTTCTTTCGATGCTTGATACACTCAATTATATTACGGAAGAGGATTCTTTACTGAATGTATTTAAATTGGTTGCCAACTATTTAAATCCGGGCGGAATTTTTATATTTGATGTAAACACAAAATACAAATTCGAAAGTATTCTTGGTAATAATACATTCGTTTATGAAAAAGACAATGTATTTTATACATGGGAAAATTATTATGAAAATAATGTTCTGGAAAGCTTTTTGAATTTCTTTGTTGAATGTGAAAACGGTCAATATGAAAGATTTTCCGAGGAACATTTACAAAGGTTTTATTCAGTTGATTTTTTAAAAAAATGTGCTGATAATGCCGGATTGAAAATTGTCGGTGTCTATTCCGATCTTACTTTTGATGAAATATCCGATAGCGACGACAGAGTTTTTATAGTTTTAAAGAAATAATTATATTATAAAATTACGGAGGTTAATATGGCTGAATTAAGATTTAATCCACTTACTAAGGACTGGGTTATGATAGCTTCTCACAGACAAAACAGACCCCAGATGCCTAAAGATTGGTGTCCTTTTTGTCCAAATCCTGATAATGAAAAAATCAAAGAAACTTATGATGTAATGAAATATGATAATGATTTCCCTGCATTGTCCCAGAATCCTCCTGTCCCTGATGAGGTTGGCGGTGGGGTATATAAGACTTTGCCCGGATACGGTAAATGCGAGGTAATTCTTTACTCTCCGGAGCACACAACTACAATTCCGGAACTTAAGGTTTCACACATTGAAAAGCTTGTAGACTTGTGGCAGGAGCGTTTCGTTGAATTATCTAAAGATGAGAAAATCAAGTATGTTTTTATTTTTGAAAACAGGGGAGAAGTTGTTGGTGTTACTATGCCTCACCCTCACGGTCAGATATACGGATATTCTTATATTCCAAAAAAGATTGAGCTGGAATTGGAATCTTGCAAAGAGCATTTTCAGGAAAATAATAAATGTCTTATTTGCGATATGCTTGATGAGGAAGTAAAGTTTGGTAAGAGAATTATCGTTGAAAATGATCACTTTATTACTTTTCTGCCATTTTACAGCGAATATCCTTATGGAGTATACATAGCTGCAAAAAAACATGTTCAGAATATTGCACAGTTTGATTCGGAAGAAAAGGCATCCCTTGCAGATATCTTAAAAAAGACTGTAGGTATGCTTGATAGCTTATTTGACTATAAATTTCCATATATGATGTGCATGCACCAAAGTCCTGTTAATATTGAAGACACAAGCGATTATTATCATTTTCACATCGAGTTCTTTCCGCCTATGCGCTCAAAGGATAAACAAAAATTTAATGCATCAAGCGAAACAGGGGTGTGGGCTCATTGTAATACAACCGCACCTGAAGTTGTTTCCGATGAACTAAGAAAGGCTTATGAAAAGTTTATGAATAGTGATCTTGCAAAACAATGGTAATGGAGGTAAAAACAATGGATATTAATGTGATGATTGATGAATTTATAAAACTGTACGGTGGTACAAAGGATGATTTACGTGTTTTCCAATCTCCCGGAAGAGTTAATCTTATTGGCGAACACACAGATTACAACGGCGGTTATGTTTTTCCTGCGGCGCTTACTATGAAAACCACAATTGTTGCCCGCAAGCGAAATGACAATATAATTCGCCTTAAAGCTACCGATCTTGATGTTGTTGTTGAGGCTGATATTAATAATTTAGATGCTTACAGAGATTTATCCTGGGGTAATTATCAGATTGGGGTTGCTTACGTTCTTAAACAGGCAGGTTATGATATTGTCGGTTGTGACCTTCTGTATGATGATACAGTTCCCCACGGCAGCGGTTTGTCATCGTCTGCAGCCATTGAAGTTTCTACAGGAATCTGTTTTGCTACATTTTCTAATGAAAAAAATGGTATTGACAAGAAAATTGATATGATTGAGATGGCTCTTCTCGGTCAGAAAGCCGAAAATCAATATTGTGGAGTTAATTGCGGCATAATGGATCAGTTTGCTTCCGCAATGGGAAAGAAAGATCATGCTATATTTCTTAAGTGTGATGATCTTACTTATGATTATGCGCCAATTAAACTTGACGGTATGAAAATCATTCTTTCCAATACCAAAAAGAAACATTCCCTTGGTGCTTCAAAGTATAATGAAAGACGTTCGGAGTGCGAAAAAGGTTTTGAAATGTTAAAAACCGTTCTTCCTGAAAAAACCTGTCTTGGTGAAATATCCGTTGCAGAATTTGAAGAGAATAAGCATATTATCACTGACGAAGTAATTTTAAAGAGAATCAAACATGTTATTTATGAGGATGAAAGAGTTCTTAATTCCTTAAAAGCCCTCAAAAATGGCGATATTGAACTTTTTGGTAGATATATGAATGAATCAGGTGATTCTTTGAGATATGATTATGAAGTTACCGGTGATGAACTTGATGTTATGGTTGAGGAAGGTAGAAAGATAGCAGGTGTTCTTGGCTCAAGAATGACAGGCGGCGGTTTTGGAGGTTGTACAGTTAGTATTGTAAAATCCGAATTTGTCGATACCTTTATCAATGAAGTAGGAAAAAATTATAAAGCTCGCACAGGTATAACTCCCGAATTTTATGTGAGTGAAATTGGAGACGGCGGAAAAGAAATTAAGACATTCTGATTTATCTAAAAGGAGAGTTTTATGGATATAATTATAGCAACTAATAATCAGGGTAAAGTAAAAGAAATTAAACAATTGCTTTATCCACATAATGTTATGAGTCAAAGTGAGATAGGTGTCAGTATTGATGTTGAAGAAACAGGTGATACCTTTGTTGACAATGCCTTTTTAAAGGCGCGTGCCTTGAAATCTTATACAAATTGTTCTATAATTGCTGATGACAGTGGACTTATGGTTGACTATCTCAATGGAGAGCCCGGCGTTTACAGTGCAAGATATGCTGGTGATAATACTACTCCTATGCAGGGTATAGAAAAGCTTCTTAATAATCTTGAGGGCGTTCCTTTTGATGAGAGAAGTGCTCATTTTGTCAGCGTAATTGCATTGATTATGCCCGATGGAAGTGAATATAGCTTTGAGGGGCGTTGTGACGGTTATATAACAAATATCCTAAAAGGCGAGAATGGTTTTGGGTTTGACCCTGTGTTCTATTATCCGCCATTTGATAAAACATTTGCCGAACTCACTGATGAAGAAAAAAACAGTATAAGTCACAGATATGTTGCTATGAAAAAGCTCAAAGAATTTATTCAATCCAACGAATAATAATGAAAGAAGCTTCCGATTGACATTATCGGAAGCTTACTTTTATTTTTTATTATCTATTTTATAAACTTTTTTTCGATTAAATATTAACAGGCTCCACACAACTATTATAAGAAGAATACCCATTGCCACAAGAAGTGTTGGTGAGGAAATAAAAGCCCAGACACTTGTGAAAAAACCTTTAATATTGTCGGCTTCTATATTATTTGGCGCTGTAAGGTTAAATGATATATATTTTTCATTATCGTAAAGGACATCAACAGTTCCCAACAGGTCACCTTTATTTATAGGAGCGGAAATATCCTTTTTAAGATTGACATTAGTCGTAATCTTTTCGGGGTCATAATTTTTTGGCAAATTGATGTAAATATCTTCTTTGGAATCAAGCAACAATCGGTCAATATCTTTACCGTTTGTGAGCTCTACTTCTGCGAAAATATCTCCTTCGGAAATTACTTTGACATTTGTGTAATAGTTAAGACCGTAATCTAATAATTCCTGACTGTCTTCGTATGAATAATTCAGCGTCCCGTCATAATGAGCACCTATGCATATTGTCATCAACTGTATGTTGTCATTCTCATATTGAAGAATAAGGCTGCAATCATCGTCATCAATATATGAGGTTTTAATACCTTTAACTTTTGATGTGAAATACTTGTCCGTAGTCGACACATTCATAAATTTATTCTTATTGTCCAGATATCTGTATTCGACATATTTGTTGGTTGGGCCCATTTCATATCTTGATTTTCCGACGATTTCTTTAAAGTAAGAATTTGACATAGCATATTTAGTGATTTTAAATAAATCTTCTGCTGTAGAATATTGATTTTCATCGGGGAATCCTGTCGGATTTGTGAATTTTGTATTAAGTGCTCCGATTTCTACGGCTTTTTTATTCATTTCTTTTATAAAGGCTTCTCTGGAGCTCATTACGTTTGAAGCAATTACTTCAGCTGCATCCCCTGCATCATATAAAAGCATACCGTTTAAAAGATTATCGTATGATAATTTTTCATTTGCTAATATACCCATGTGTCCAAAACTGTAATCATAGGAGCTTAATGTATTTACATCAGCAGTAACTGTTGCGTTTTTGTCGGAAATATGCTCAATTGCAACGATAGCGGTCATTATCTTAACCAGACCGCCCGGATTGATTTTTTGTGTTTCGTTTTTGCTGTATAGATATCTGTCTGTGGCGAGGTCTATCATTAAAGCAGAATCGGAATCAATTTTAGGTTCGTCAGATTTTGAAAAAGCTATGGTAGTTAAATTCAAAAATATTATAAATGTCAGAATAAAAACGCATGATTTTTTTATCAAACTAAGCCCTCCTTATTATATTGTGTGCTTATTATTATAGCATACCCTCAAATATTATTCCATTAAAAAAATGTAATAATTTTGTTAAATGATAAAAACACAATATATAGTGGTTGGGTCTAATCCACACATCCCCTCGCCAATAGCATTAGATTAGCGAGTGTTTTTGTGTGGATTAGGGCGGCTTTTGTTCTTAAAATCATTTATTTAAATATTCTATTATTCCTTTAAATATTGCATCGGCAACCTTTTTTTGATATTTTTTTGTGTTAAGCTTATTTGCTTCATTTACATTGGATAAGAATCCGCATTCCACCAGAACTGCAGGGATACGTGACCCTTTCAAAACATAAATATTGTTGTCGTTTTTTATTTTTCTTTTGTTTAATGGATCTGCATCTGATATTAGTTTGCTTTGAATTGATTCTGCCAAAATTTTGTTTTCTTTGTTTGAGTTGCTATAAAAAACCTGGGCTCCTGAATATTTGCTGTTTTCGTAATAATTCATATGTATGCTTATAAAAAGCGAAGCGTTACTTTTATCTCTGATTTCTACTCTTTTGTTTAAATCATCTTTTTTATTATTGGTTTTTGAACGGCTCAGGGAATTATCGTCTTTACGGGTAAGGATTACTTTAGCACCTGCAGATTCCAGATTCTTTTTTAGCTTCAGGGCAATTTTTAAATTTATATTTTTCTCCTGTATGTTGTTTGAAGATGATGCTCCTGCATCAGGATGTCCGTGACCCGGGTCTATTACTATTGTTGTTCCCGCAAGAGAATTTGAAAATGTATGTAAAACGTTGGTTTTTGAAAAAAGAGTTACTAGTTCAATGCATATAAAAGAAATTATTAATATCCATAAGATTTTTCTAGTAATATATATCACCTCATAAGTTAATTTATTCGAATTAGTTTGAAATATGTTGATTTTAATTTGTTATTGTGCTAGAATTAGTTAATATTTATAATGATAGGAGTGATTATATGTCAAAGGGTAAGATCTCTGTTCATACAGATAATTTATTACCTATAATTAAAAAATGGCTTTATTCAGATTGTGACATCTTTATCAGAGAGCTTATTTCCAATGCACAAGATGCTATAATGAAGATAAAGAAACTTTCTTCCTTGGGCGAGGTTACTCTTCAAAATTCTGATTTTAGAATTGATGTTGAAGTTGACAAAGAAGCTTCGGTAATTAAAATCTCAGATAACGGCATTGGTATGACTGAAGAGGAAGTTGATAAGTACATTAACCAGGTTGCTTTTTCGGGAGCAGAGGAATTCCTGAAAAAATATGAGAACGAAAAAGATGACAATGGTACAATAATTGGACATTTTGGACTTGGCTTTTATAGTGCTTTTATGGCAGCAACTGAAGTAGAAATAGATACGCTATCTTATAAAGAGGGGTCTGCTGCTGTACATTGGGTATCCGATGGCGGTACTGAATATGACATTAATGAAGGTACACGCAGCGAAAGGGGTACTACTATAACTCTTCATATTTCCGATGAATTTAAAGAATTTTTGGAAGCATATAAATTAAAGGAAGTAATTAAAAAATATTGCGGTTTTCTTCCTGTTGAAATATATGTTAAAGATAAATCTGATGATTCTTCGGAAAGCTCTGAACCCATAAACGATACAAATCCTCTTTGGCTGAAAAACCCTGTTGACTGCACCGAGGAAGAATATAAGGAATTTTACCATAAGGTATTCTTTGATATGAATGATCCTTTATTCTGGATTCATCTTAATGTGGAATTCCCATTCAGTTTAAAGGGAATATTATATTTCCCCAAGCTTAACCATGAGTTCCAGAGTATTGAAGGACAGATTAAACTATATAACAACCAGGTGTTTATAGCTGATAATATTAAGGAAGTAATTCCTGAGTATCTTATGTTGCTAAAAGGTGTAATCGATTGTCCTGACTTGCCGCTCAATGTATCAAGAAGTTTTCTGCAGAACGATGGTTATGTAACCAAAGTATCATCTCACATTACCAAAAAAGTAGCTGATAAACTAAACGGTTTGTTCAAAACACAAAGAGAAGAATTTGAGAAATACTGGGATGACATTAATCCGTTTATTAAATATGGTTGTTTAAGGGATGAAAAGTTCTATGAAAGAATCAAAGATATCATAATATTTAAGAACACAAACGATGAATATATTTCGTTAAAGCAAATTATTGATGACGGCAAAAAAGAAGTTTTCTATGTTACTGATAGTGAATCTCAAGAACAATATATTAATCTTCTCAAAGAAGAAAATGAAATTCCTGTTTTGCTTAATAATATGATTGATAATCATTTTTTGAGCTTTTTGGAATACAAAATATCGGACATTGCATTTAAAAGGGTTGATTCTGTTGTTTCCGAAAAAGTAAAAACGGATAATAATGAGAGTGATATCTCGCAGAGAATTATAGAAACCTTTAAGAACTATACAGGAGAAATAAATATTGTTACTGAAAATCTTAAAACAAGTAAAATCCCTGCCATGTTTATTGTAAACGAAGAAGCAAGAAGACTTGAAGAAATGCAAAAAATGTATGGTGGTATAAATATACCCAATATGCCAAAAACCGAAGCAACGCTTGTTATTAATGAAAATAACGATATTATCACCAAAATAATTGAAACAAATGATGAACAACTTAAAGAAATGCTGTGCAAGAACATCGTTGATATGGCGAGATTGTCCAATAATACCCTTGCAGGGGATAAGAAAGCAGAGTTTTTACAAAGAAGTCTGGAAATAATGTCCAAACTTATTTAAATTAATTTATAAGTCAAGAACTTTTTTGAGTTTTTTTCAAAAAAGTTCTTGACAAATGCTTTTTCTTGTGTTATGATTGCTTATGTTCTTGAAAGAACGTATGCGGGAGTGGCTCAGTGGTAGAGCGTCACCTTGCCAAGGTGAACGTCGCGAGTTCGAATCTCGTCTTCCGCTCCAAAAAAAGAGAGACATTTATTTGTCTCTCTTTTTTATTTTATGTGAACGTTATTGATTTTTTTCGCATATAGACACTTAGCACAAGACCGATTGCAGCAAAGTTTGTAATAAGAGATGAACCGCCATAGCTAAAGAAGGGGAGTGGGATACCGGTTACCGGCATCAATCCGATACACATTCCTATGTTTTCGAATATGTGAGCAAGAAACATACAGGCAACACCCACACATATATATTTGCTCATATCGGTTTTTACTCTGTTGGAGTTAGATAAACATTTATAGACAAATGTAAAAAGCAATGCAGTTACAATAACACAGCCTATTAGTCCGAGTTCTTCGCCTATTACTGCAAATATAAAGTCGGTATGCTTTACAGGCAAATAACCAAACTGAGTTTGAGTTCCCTGGTATAGACCTTTGCCGAATACCTGACCGGAACCTATGGCTATTTTAGATTGAATAACGTGGTATCCGGAACCCAGAGGATCGCTTTCGGGGTTTAAGAACACACGTATGCGGTTTTTTTGGTATTCTTTAAGAAAGAAAAACCATACCATTGGAATTATACCTATAACAGTTCCGGCTGCTGTAATTATATATTTATAGGAAATACCTGCCGAAAAAACAATGCCAATAAAAATAGATATAAATACCATCGCGGTACCGAAATCCGGTTGAAGCATTATGAGGAAAAGCAAAACACCGAGATGTGCAAGAAGTATAAGTACGTTTTTTGGTTCATTAATTCGGTCGCCCATGTCAGAAACCACTTTTGAAAAAGTGATGATAAAGCCGATTTTTACAAACTCGGAAGGCTGAATTCCTATGGGCCCGAAACGTATCCAGCTTTTGCTTCCGGATTCTTCCTCACCGGTACCAATAATAAGTACAAGCACAAGTAAAACAATACATGCACCATATATATATTTCCAGGCAGAACCGACTTTTTCGAAATTAATGGCTGTAAATATACCCATTACTATTACGCCTATACCTGCGGCTATTGATTGAATAAGTACGAATTTAGAACCGTCGGCAAGGGAATATACCGCGCTGGAAATCATGATTATTCCAAAAACGGTGCAAATTATGGAAAGTATTATTAAACTGTAGTCCAACTCTTTGAAGAGAAATATTTTTCCTTTTCGCATAAGTTTACCTCTATATATAATGATAAATATATTTTATAACAAAATTACATAAAAAACAATAGTTTTTAAAAATTAATTGGTAATAATTTCAATAACTAAGTTTAAAAAAAACTTGATTTTTTGGAAATATTATGATACAATATTTGTCGGTTAATACACACATATGCAGATGCTTTTGAGGTTTGCACCGGAATCCGACATAGTTTTGGTGTCTTAAATGCAGGTGAAGCATATGGAGGGTAACAAAAATTATTGGAGGTGTTTTAATATGTCAGTTATTTCTATGAAGCAGTTGTTAGAGGCAGGTGTTCACTTCGGTCACCAGACCAGAAGATGGAACCCTAAGATGGGCGAGTATATTTATACCGAAAGAAACGGTATCTATATCATCAACCTTCAGAAGACAGTTAAGAAGATTGTTGAAGCTTATGACTTCATCAAGGAAGTTGCTGAAAGCGGCGAAAGCATTCTTTTCGTTGGTACTAAGAAGCAGGCTCAGGATTCCATTAAGGAAGAAGCTGAAAGAGTTGGCATGTACTACGTAAATGCAAGATGGCTCGGCGGTATGCTTACAAACTTCAAGACAATTCAGAAGAGAATTGAAAGACTCAACCAGCTCAAGAAAATGGAAGAAGACGGCACATTCGAACTTCTTACAAAAAAGGAAGCTACAAAGCTTAAACTCGAAATTGAAAAGCTCGAAAAGTATCTTGGCGGTATCAAGGATATGAAGAAGCTCCCCGGTGCTCTCTTCGTAGTTGACCCCAGAAAAGAAAAGATTGCAGTTGCAGAAGCTCACAAGCTTGGTATCCCTGTAGTTGCTATTGTTGATACTAACTGTGATCCTGACGAAGTAGATTATGTAATCCCCGGTAACGACGATGCTATAAGAGCAGTTAAGCTTATTGCTTCCACAATGGCTAACGCTATTATAGAAGGAAACCAGGGTGAAGATGCTGCTCCCGTTAGCGAAGAAGCAGAAGAAGCTCAGGATGCTGAATAATATATAACGGAGGAATTTAAAAATGGCTAATTTTACAGCTCAAGATGTTAAAGACCTTAGAGAAAGAACCGGATGCGGTATGATGGATTGTAAGAAAGCTCTTACAGAATCCAACGGCGATGTTGAAAAGGCTATTGAATTTTTAAGAGAAAAAGGCCTTGCTGCTGCTGCTAAAAAGGCAGGAAGAATCGCTGCAGAAGGTATTGTTGATGTATATGTTGATGAAGCTGCAGGCGTAGCTGCTGTTATCGAAGTTAACTCCGAAACAGACTTCGTTGCTAAGAACGAAGAATTCAGAACATTTGTTGCTAAACTTGCTGAGATTGTTGCTAAGGAAAATCCTGCTGATCTTGATGCATTAAATGCACTTTCTTATGATG
Organism: Clostridia bacterium; assembly: GCA_045539515.1. Taxonomy (GTDB): domain Bacteria; phylum Bacillota; class Clostridia; order UMGS1810; family UMGS1810; genus RGIG8748. Next base: position 78,904 of record JAZQFN010000022.1, on the reverse strand, counting down.
GTGCTATGGATGTTGAAGCTGCTCTTAAGGATAAGATTCTTACCATTGGCGAAAACATGAAGATCAGAAGATTCCAGAGATTCGAAGGTAAGGTTGCAGCTTACGTTCATGGCGGCGGAAGAATTGGTGTTCTTGCTTTAATCGAAGGTGAAGATACAAACGCTGCTAAGGAAGTAGCTATGCACATTGCTGCTATCAATCCCCTCTATCTTTCCAAGGATGTTGTTCCTGCAGAAGATGTTGAAAAGGAAAAGAAGATTATCATTGCTCAGATTAAGGAAGATCCTAAGAATGCTTCCAAGCCCGATAATATCATTGAAAAAATGGTTGGTGGTAAGATTAATAAGTTCTACGAGCAGAACTGCTTACTCCAGCAGGAATTCTGTGTTAACCCTGATTTCAAAGTTGAAGCTTATCTTGCATCCAAGGGTGTTAAGCTTGTTGACTTTATAAGATTTGAAAAGGGTGAAGGTCTCGAAAAGAGAGAAGAAAACTTTGCTGATGAAGTTGCCAGCATGATGAAATAATTTAAGAATTATTTTTAAAATGAAGCCTTGAAATAATAAGGCTTCATTTTTTTGCTCTTTTTATGTTAAAACTTGACATTTTTGATTATCTGTTGTATAATTCTGTAGATATAAATAAAAAAGTATGAAAATGTGTAAAAGTTTTGCTTTCAGAGCAAAATAGGAATGAAAATGGAGGGAATATAAGTGTCTATTAAAAAAATAGGTATATTAACAGGCGGCGGAGATTGCCCCGGATTAAATGCTGTTATAGCAGCAGCTGTTAAGACGGCAGTAAATAAATACGGTCTTGAAGTTGTTGGTATAAAAAACGGATACAGAGGATTATTTCTTGGAGAAAGTCAGGTTATTCCTCTTCACGCTGATACTGTAAGTGACATTATTGGCGAAGGTGGAACAATACTCTTCAACTCCAACAAAGATAATCTTTTTAAATATCCCAGAAGAGACAAAAACGGTATAATTAAAGGCGAAGACGGTAAACCCATTTATGATAATCTTTCTCAGGTTGCAGTAGATAACCTTAAGAAAATGGGAATTGATGCTCTTATTATAATAGGTGGCGACGGAACTCTTACATCCGGCAGAGATTTTGCTCGTCTTGGTGTTCCTGTGATGGGTGTTCCTAAGACTATTGATAATGACCTCAATTCTACAGATATCACATTTGGTTTCGATACAGCGGTAACAAGATGCGTTGATGCATCTGCAAGTATCAATACTACAGGTTTGGCCCACCATCGTGTTATGGTAATGGAAGTAATGGGCCGTGAAGCAGGCCATATAGCACTTCATTCGGGTATTGCATCCGGTGCTGATGTTATACTTATTCCTGAAATTGAATATGATATTAATGTTGTTGCCGAAAAGGCGATTGAAGCTTTAAAGAGCGAAAGACAGTATTGTCTTATGGTTGTTGCTGAAGGTATATCTTCTCCTTATGGCGGTAAGAGCGGTGTTTCTACTGATTTATCTCCGGATGGATTCAAATTTAAGGGAGCAGGTGAAGCTGTTGCTGCTGCCGTTCAGGAAATCATAAATAACAGAAGAGATGATAACGGATACGCTATTAGTGAAACAATAATGGATGTAGAGGCAAGGGCTACTGTAATGGGACATGTACAAAGGGGTGGTTCTCCTACAGCTTATGACAGAGTTCTTTGCTCCAGATACGGTAAAAAGGCTGTTGAAGCCCTTATGGAAGGCAAAAAAGGAGATATGGTTGCCCTTAAGGGTTCCGTTCTTACTACTGTATCCTTGGAAGAGGTTATTCCTTCCGATGATATGCATTCAAATTTCCGTCCGGTTGATGTTAACGGTGAGCTTGTTGAGCTTGCCAGAACTATGGGTATTTGTTTTGGAGATAAATAATCCTATGAAAAGGAATTTGCTGAAAAGCAGATTCCTTTTTTGAGGTTTATTAAGAAAGTTATAGGAAAATATTCTTGCATTTCCCATAGCGGTATGCTATAATATAAACTAGAAAATTGTGAGTTGTATTTATTTTAATTTTTTGTAATATAATTCATTGTAAAAGTACAAAACGGGGAGGAAACTATTATGCCGAAATACAAAAGAGTGCTTTTGAAATTGAGCGGTGAAGCACTTGCCGGAGAAAAACATTTTGGTCTTTGTGAAGAAACCATAGGATTAATAACCGATAAAATTAAAGAAGCTCTTGAAATGGGTGTTGAAATTGCGATTGTTGTCGGCGGCGGTAATTTCTGGAGAGGTCGTAGCAGCAATAAAATGGACAGAACCCGTGCTGACCATATGGGTATGCTTGCAACTGTTATCAACTCTCTGGCACTTCAAGATGCCCTTGAACAAAGGGGTGTACCTACAAGAGTTCAGACAGCTATCGAAATGAGACAAATTGCAGAACCATACATAAGGGGTAAGGCTGCAAGACATCTTGAAAAGGGAAGAATAGTAATTTTTGGTTGCGGTACCGGCAATCCTTTCTTCTCAACAGATACAACTGCAGCACTCAGAGCTGCCGAAATTGATGCTGATATTATTCTTCTTGCGAAGAAGGTTGATGCTGTATATGACAGTGATCCCAACATCAACCCAAATGCAGTTAAATTTGATTCACTTACATACAAGGAAGTATTAAACAGAGGTCTTGGTGTAATGGATTCTACAGCAACATCATTGTGTATGGATAACGATATTCCAATAAGAGTCTTTGGATTGGATAATCCTCAGAACATTATTAATGTTTTAAATGGTGAAGAAATAGGAACGTTAGTTTCCAATCAATAAATATCAGGAGGATATATTATTATGGCAAGTAATCTTGGCGTATATGAAGAAAAAATGAAAAAAACCATTTCGGTTCTTGAATCAGAAATGAAGGCAGTTCGTGCCGGCAGAGCAAATCCGGCTATTTTAGACAAAGTGAGTGTTGAGTACTACGGTGCTGCATCTCCGCTTACTCAGATTGCAAATGTAAGTGTACCGGATGCCAGAAGTATTCTTATTCAGCCTTGGGATGCATCTATTCTCGGCGAAATCGAAAAGGCTATTTTAAAATCTGATATAGGCATTACCCCCAATAACGACGGAAAAGCTATCAGATTAAATTTTCCACCTTTAACAGAAGAAAGACGTAAGGAACTGGTTAAGGGTATTAAGAAAAAAGGTGAGGATTCTAAGGTTGCTATTCGTTCAATAAGAAGAGATGCTCTTGAAGATTCCAAAAACCAGAAAAAGAATGGCGAAATTACTGAAGATGATGTTAAGAACATTGAAAAAGACGTTCAGAAGCTCACAGATAATTACATTAAAGAAATCGACGATGTAATTGCTTTCAAAGAAAAAGAAATTCTTGAAGTATGATTTCAGCTCCCAAGTATCTTATGGTACTTGGGTGCGTTTGTGTAAAAAAAGCAATTTTTAACAGGTGATTATATGTTTTTTAGGAAAAAAAAGAACAAAGATATTCAAGTCGATTATGATAACCTTCCCCAACACATAGGTATAATTATGGACGGTAACGGCAGATGGGCAAAAAAACGCGGTTTGCCGCGTAGCTTTGGACATCGCGAAGGTGCTAAAGTTCTGGAGAAAATAACAAGATTTGCAGGCGATATCGGAATACGGTATATAACATATTATGCTTTTTCCACTGAAAATTGGAAAAGACCATCCCAGGAAGTTGAAGCTTTAATGAAATTAATGGTAGATTACCTTGATGATTACAAAAGACTTCTTGGCGGTGAAGATATCAGAATCAGAATTATAGGCAAAAGGGAAGGACTTTCTGAAGAAATTCTCGAAAAAATTCAGATTGTAGAAAAAAACACAAGCCATAACAGTAAAATAACTATGAATATTGCTGTAAATTACGGTGGACGTGAAGATATTTCGAACGCGGTTAAAAATATTGCTTATAAGGTAAAAAATAAAGAAATTGATCCCGATGACATTGATGAGGAATTAATTACTCAAAATTTGTATACAAATTATATGCCCGATCCGGATTTAATAATCAGACCCAGTGGTGAACTTAGACTCAGCAATTTTTTGATCTGGCAGAGTGCGTATAGTGAATTTTGGTTTTCAAATATAAATTGGCCTGATTTCACTAAAGAAGATTTTCTTAGGGCAATTTCTGATTTTCAAAAAAGAAACAGAAGATACGGAGGTGTTTGATAATGCTTAAACAAAGAATTCTTGTTGGCGTTATTGGCGGTATTTTTGCTATAGTTGTGTTATGCTTGAATTCCGCAGTTATTTCTATAGTTCTCGGTTTGATTTCGCTTATAGGTTTGAGCGAGATATATAATACTACCGGAATATTGAGAAGGAAAAATAAGTTGTGTTTATTTAGCTATCTTTATGTGTTAACAGCATTTCTTGTTTTAGCTTTCATTAAAGAAGCAACGGGCTTTTTTCTTGCAATGTTTTTGTTTGCATATGCTGTAGTTCTCTTAATTTATATGGTATTCAATCATGAAACAACCGATTTTGATGATCTGGGTAGTCTGTTTTTTCAGACTGCATATGTAGCATTTCTTTTTGCGCATATTTTGCTTGTTCGCAGACTTCAGTACGGTCATTTCATTATTTGGATTATATTTATTACTGCATGGCTTTCTGATACAGCTGCTTTTGCAGTCGGATTAAAATTTGGCAAGAACAAACTCATGCCCAATATCAGTCCCAAGAAAACGATTGAGGGTGCTCTTGGCGGTCTTGCAGGTTCTGTGTTGTTCAATTTGATATTTGGTATTGTTTGTTCTGTTGGATTTGACCTAAATGTAAGATATTTTAATTTGATTTTATTAGCATTGGTTGCAGGTGTTCTTTCACAGTTCGGCGACCTTGTTGCATCTGCTATTAAACGTGAACATGGAGTAAAAGATTACAGCAGTCTTTTGCCCGGTCACGGTGGTGTTTTAGACAGATTTGATTCTGTACTTTTTGTTGCTCCTACAGTATACTATTTTTCAGTTACATTTGGAATTTTTGCTATTTAAGCGGGGATAATATGAAAAAAATATCAATTTTAGGTTCCACAGGTTCCATAGGCAAACAGGCACTTGAAGTAATAGACTCTCAGGATGATATTAAAGTTGTCGCACTTTCTGCAAATAATAATGTAAAATTGCTTGCAGAACAGGCTCGCAGATATAAAACCGATGCCGTTTGTATTGCAAATAAAGATGCATATACAACGCTAAAAACTCTTTTAAATGATACTGACATTAAAATTTATGCCGGTACAGAGTATCTTTCGGAAGTTTCTGCTCATAAGGATGCTGATGCTGTTTTAACATCGGTTGTAGGTAACGTTGGTTTGAAACCAACAGTTGATGCTATTGAATCTAAAAAAGATATACTTTTGGCAAATAAGGAAACACTTGTAACCGGTGGAGAATTTATTATGCCTCTGGCAAAAAACAAAGGGGTTAATATATTGCCTGTTGACAGTGAGCATTCAGCTATTTTTCAATCATTAAAGTCAGGTGCGCAAGGTGAAGTGTTTAAGATTCTTCTTACTTGTTCCGGAGGTCCTTTTTATGGCAAGAAAGCAGAAGAGTTATGCGGTATTATGCCTGAAAACGCACTTAAACATCCTAATTGGGATATGGGTGCAAAAATAACTATCGATTCGGCTACGCTGATGAATAAGGGACTTGAGGTTATTGAAGCAAAATGGCTGTTTGATGTGGATGTTGATGATATAGAGGTATATGTTCACAGGCAAAGTATTGTACATTCAATGGTTGAATTTTGCGATGGATCTGTAATTGCTCAGTTGGGCATTCCTGATATGAAGTTGCCGATTCAATATGCCTTGAATTATCCCTTAAGATTATCCAGAGTTAATAAACGGCTTAACCTATTTGAAGTTGCTTCATTGACTTTTGAAAAGCCCGATGCCGATACTTTCAGATGCTTAAAAATAGCTTATGATGCCATAAAAAAAGGCGGAATAATTCCAACGGTTATGAATGCTGCAAATGAAATTGCTGTTGCTGCATTCCTGGAGAAAAAAATTGGCTTTCTTCAAATAGCTGATGTTGTTGAAGAAACAGTTAACGCATTTGATTTTGTTCCTGCAAATTTAGTAAATGTTATGGAATATGATTTGTCAGCACGTTCTTTTGCTTTGGATATTGTTGAAAGGGTTTGATTATGCTTACTGCTTTGTATACTATTGTTGTTTTTTGTCTTATTGTTGCAATACATGAGTTTGGACATTTTGCTGCCGCTAAGCTTACCGGTGTTACCGTTCATGAGTTTGCAATTGGTATGGGTCCAAAGCTTTTCAGCTTTAGTAAAAACAACACGTTATACTCACTGCGCTTGCTTCCCCTGGGTGGCTATGTAAAGCTTGAGGGCGAAGACGAAGATTCCAGTGATGTAAATGCATTTTGTAACAAAAAACCCTGGCAAAGATTTATTGTACTTTTTGCCGGTGCATTTATGAACTTTCTTCTTGGGTTTTTACTATATATAATTCTGTTTTCCTGCGCCGGTGGAATTACAACAAATGTCATAGGTGAAGTAAGCCCCGGAAGCCCTTTTTCCGCCAACGGAATTAAAAGCGGTGATGTTATACTTTCAATGGAAAGCGATGGGTATAAATCCGATATTTCTGACTATAATGATATTAGTTATTTTATTGCCAGAAACAGCGGAAAAGAAGTTAAGTTTGTTTTTGAACGGAACGGCAGGGAATTTGTAAAGACTATTACACCCTCTGAAGTAGAAGGTTACAAGGGGAGAATATTTGGTTTTAAACCTTACGTTGAAAAAACCAACGTATCCAATGTTATTGTTGCGTCTTTCAGACAATGTAAATTTGTCGTTAAAGTAGTTTTTGGGTCATTTGTAGATTTGTTTACCGGGCGTCTTTCATTTTCAAGTATGAGTGGTCCGGTTGGTATTGTTAATGAGATTGGTACTGCCGCAGAAGAAGGATTAAGAGTTAATTTTTTGCAAAGTTTGTTAAACGTTATGTCACTTGCTGCTCTGATAAGTATTAATCTCGGAGTGATGAATTTATTGCCTTTGCCTGCACTTGATGGCGGAAGGATTATGTTTGTATTAATTGAGGCTGTTCGAAGAAAGCCTATAGACAGAAATAAAGAAGGAATATTCCATTTTATCGGTTTTGTTCTATTAATTGCACTTATGATTATTATAACTTTTTCCGATATCAAAAGAATATTTCTGTAGTTAAGAAATGGAGGTAAATTGTGCCTAAAAAAAGTAAATTAAAAATTATTCCTCTTGGTGGTCTGGATGAGATCGGAAAAAATATGACTGCCATTGAATACGGAAATGATATGATTATTATTGATTGCGGTATGGCATTTCCGGATGAGGAACTCCTTGGTATTGATGTAGTAATACCGGATTTCACATATGTTATAAAAAACAGAGAGCGTTTAAAAGGTATTGTTCTTACACACGGACACGAAGATCACATAGGAGCTTTGCCTTATCTTCTGAAAGAAGTTAACGTACCGGTTTACGGTACCAATCTGACCCTTGGTTTGGTACAGAATAAACTTAAGGAACATAATTTGTTATCAGGATGTAAGTTAAATATTATTCACCCCGGTGATGTTGTTAAATTCGGTTCTTTTGGAGTGGAAATTATCCGTTCCAATCACTCAATAGCTGATGCTGTTGCACTTGCAATACACACTCCTTTGGGTGTAGTTATTCATACGGGTGATTTTAAAATTGATTCAACTCCCATTGATGGTGAAATGATAGATTTAACAAGAATTGGAGAACTAGGTAAACGTGGCGTGTTGGCATTGATGAGTGACAGCACGAATGCAGAACGACCCGGCTTTACAATGTCTGAACGTATGGTAGGACATACTTTTGAAACGGTTTTCAAGTCCACAAACAGAAGAATTATTGTGGCGACTTTTGCATCGAATGTTCACAGAATTCAGCAGATTATTAATGCTGCCCACGAAAACAAACGTAAAGTTGCTGTTTCCGGAAGAAGTATGATTAATCTTATTGAAGTTGCTTCAACTCTTGGTTATCTTAAACTTTATAACGATATCTTAATTGATATTGACAATATTAAAAAATATCAGCCAAATCAGCTTGTTATTATAACCACCGGCAGTCAGGGCGAGCCTATGAGTGCTCTTTATCGTATGGCTTATAATGAACATAAAAAAGTTGAAATTACACCGGGTGATGTTGTTATTGTATCAGCAAATCCAATTCCGGGTAATGAAAAGCTTGTATTTAATGTTGTTAACGAACTTACTAAAAAAGGCGCTGAAGTAATACACGAGCGTGAGGCTAATGTACATGTTTCCGGACATGCATGCCAGGAAGAGTTAAAAATTATACTTGCACTCACAAAGCCCAAGTATTTTATTCCCGTTCATGGCGAATATACTCACCTGAAAAGACATGCTGAAATTGCACAGACAATGGGTATGAAACCTGAGAACATTTTTATTCTTCAAAATGGTAAGGTCCTTGATATCAGTAACAATTCTGCCAAAGCAGTAGATTCGGTTTGCGCCGGCAGGGTATTTGTTGACGGACTTGGCGTAGGTGATGTTGGTAATATTGTTTTAAGAGATAGAAAACACCTTGCTGAGGATGGTATTATAGTTATTGTTGTTTCAATAGATTCGGAAAGCGGACTGGTTGTTTCCGGACCGGATATCATTTCCAGAGGTTTTGTATACGTTCGCGAGTCTGAATTTTTAATGGAAGAAATACGTTGTATAGCCAAAGAATGTCTTGATAATTGTGAAAAAAATAAAATTCGCGATTGGAACAGCATTAAAGCAAACGTTAAGAGCAAGGTTTCGGAACGTTTGTACGCCGAAACAAAACGTAAACCTATGATTTTACCTGTAATAATGGAAGTATGATTTGTATTGGCGGAAATTTTTCCGCCAATATTTTTATTTTTTGCAACCTTTTGAGCCCCTGAAGACTATTATATATGAAAGGAGGTAATTTTCATGCATAAAACCGCTGAAACAAGTGATTTTAAGCATGCGATTGTTGAAAAGTATTTTGATACGGTATATAGACTTGCTTTGTCACAAACTCAGGATTCACACAAAGCCGACGATGTATTGCAGGATGTTTTTGTCAGGTACATAAATTCCGATAAAGAATTTGAAAGCGAAGAGCATATTAAAGCATGGCTTATACGTGTTACAATCAATTGCAGTAAAAGCACTTTTACTAATAGCTGGTTTAAGAAGACTGTTCCGTTATCGGATGATCTTGTTTTTGAAGATCCCGATGAGGAAGATGTCTATTTTGCTGTGACAAAATTACCTCAAAAGTACAGAACGGTTATTCACCTGTTTTATTTTGAAGATTTATCAGTTAAAGAAATATCAGAGTATTTAAGGACAAAGGAATCAACCGTAAAATCTCAACTCCACAGAGGAAGAGAGATGCTTAAACAATATCTTGAAAGGGGGGCTGAATTTGAATTTTAGAAAAATATACAAAGATGCAAATAATAAGATTTGCGCCGATAAAACAAAAATTGATAATATTTTTATTGTTGCTGAAAAAAAGAAAACGTTTATTGAAAAGTATTATAAGCAGATTTCTGTTTGTGCTGCTGCAGTTTTGCTTGTTTTTTCAGTCACTATATTAACACAGTACAAAAACAACACCCCTGATCCAAAAAATAATGTTTTTGTAAGTGATACTCCTGCTTTAAAACATAATACTTCTGATGTTGATAATAACAAAACTATCGCAGATGATTCTTCAGGCAGTGATGACAAGACATTTAGTACATCAGGTGATAACCTTGATGATGCTTCTCTTGTCCAACCCGACGATGTACCCGTGATTTGTGAAGATAGTCCTACTACAGAGTCGGAACCGGAACATACAGATAATACAGCATTTAAAATTTCCCCAAATCCGCAAGCGATTTCGGAAGCTGTTAAATCAACGGAAAATACTGATTCTGAAGATGTTTCTTCTGATAAGATAGTTTCTCCCGGTAGTAATTCTTCTCACAGTTCTGCCGGTGGTGCAGGAGGCGGTGGCGGAGGATCAGCAAGCGGTGGCGGCTCACGTCGAATTGGACATGAGCTTAATACACAAGATTATTATGATTATTTAAACATTAATATACCGGAGATGTTTTCTGTACTTCCCAATGGTATGAGTTTCGTTGATTCCGGGAAAATTCCTGTTGTTCTGAATTCCTCGGGTAATCTGGTTGATGATGCTGCAGATTTTATTGCTTTATCTGATTCTGATCCAACAAAAATAATCTCTGTTTCCACTTCGAAACTACATTGCGAGGCCAGTAATGTTTTCAATAATTCGGCAGATAAAACCCTTATTAATAATCATTCTGTTGTTATTGTAAAAAGTGATTCTTTGTTTAAAGCTTATTATCAATACAAAAATGTTTGGTTTGGTGTTACTGCAGCTAATATTTCGGAAACTGATTTTAATTTGATTATCCTCAATTCATTAAAATAAATTTGGAGGTACCTATGAAAAAGATAATTTCTGTTTTTTTAATTGCTTCTATTTTGATATCTTCGGTGTGCGTTTTTGCTGATAGTTCTAAAAATGATAAGCTTCTTGAAGATAAGCTTACTGTTGTTAAGTCAAGAATTTCAGATACAGCTGAGTATACGGAATTTAGCGCGAATATTAATTCCTTCAAAGAAAATTCTTATACTTGTGTTTTTACATGGGAAACCAAAGAACCCTATAAACGACTTGAAGTTACAATAAACAATGAAGATATTATTACAAGATATTATAAATCTACAGACACGTATTCGGGTAATACTCCGATATTTGAATATAAGAGTAATGACGAAATTATAGCGGCTGCAAAAAATCATTTTGAGTTACTTAATCCTCAATTAAAAGACAAATTTGTATTTGAAGCCGAAGAATATGCCGATTTGTATTCTGACTATTTTATGGTTTATGGACAGCGTATTGAAAATGGATTGGATGTTCACGGAAACAATTGTAACATCACTTTGTCGAAAGATTTGTCTGAACTTATAAATATGAATTTGTATTATAATGATATAGAAAATTTTGAAGATACTTCTTTTGCTGTTGACTATGATAATGCAATAGAAGCATATAAGGAAAAGCTTGGTTATAAACTTGTTTATGACTTTAATAATATTTCCGGCCAGCGAAGTGCTGCTTTAAAATATATTCCAAAATATAGCTCGGATGAGTATATTGATGCATTAAACGGTGATGTCTTTAATTATTCTGAATATGCTGAAGATTTACGAGCTTCCGTAGAAAATTCCGCTTCCGATAAACTTATGTCCGGCGGAGGTGGCGGCGGAGCAAACTTTAGCGCAGCCGAAATTTCTGAAATAAATAAAATAGAGAATCTTCTTTCTGTAGAGGAAATTACAGATATTTTAAAAGACAATCAGTATCTTGAAATTCCTTCGGAGTCTAAAGTATCTTATTCGCGTCTGAATAAAGATTATTTTGATGATGAATGTTATTTGTATTATATCGATTTTGAACATAATGATGAGTTTTGCTATGTAACATGTAACGCCAAAACCGGAGAGGTTATAAGATTTAACAGATATTTTGAACGTGATTTCAATAATGCACTCAGTGAGATTGAAGTGAACGAATTACATACGAAAGCTGAAGCTGCAGCCAAGGGATTAGCGTCTGAATATTTTACAAACGACCAAAACAACAGCTTTGCTTTTCGTGAACTTGACAATCCTACAGGTTCTGTAGACGCATATAGGGTTGTAAATGGTGTTGAATGTTTACAAAATGGTCTTTCTCTCGGACTTGATAAATATTCTGGTAAAATCAGTTTTTACAATATTACATATTATGATGTTGATTTTCCTGATCCTGCCGAGGCTATTGGTTATGAATCTGCATATGAATCACTTTTTAAAAGCAGTGATTATTCCCTTAAATATATTCCTGTGATTAATGAAAACGGAACCTATAACGGAAAGCTAGTTTATGATTTTGATATCGGTAATCTCTGGATGGATGCCAATACCGGAAAGCTTCTTTACAGTCTTACTGAAGAAAAGGAAAAAATTACAGATTACATAGATATTGAAGGTCATTATGCTCAGGAAGTTATCAATAAACTTGCAAAGTTTGGAATAGGCTTCACCGGTGGAGAATTTAAACCGAACGAAGTTATTAAACAGGGCGAGTTTGTATTATTACTTTCATATGTTTTCAGAAGACATGGTACACCTATAATTTATAAATCCGGAACAGACTTTTCTTTTGCATATAACTATATAAGAAGCAACGAAATAATTGCTGAGGAAGATATTAATAAAGATGCAGAAGTTTCAAGAGAGGATGCTTGTGTTATGATGATAAAAGCAATGAATTATGAGGATGTTGCTTCTTATGACCATATATTTGTTTCTTCTTTTGACGATGTTGAACAAAACCTTGGTTATATAACAATATTAAATGCTATGAATGTTATTTCCGGTGACGGTAACGGAAAATTTAATCCCAAATTAAAGCTTACTCGAGCTGATGCTATTCTGATGCTGTATAATTATCTTACCAAATAAAAATAAGCAAGGCATATCGCCTTGCTTATTTTTATTTGGTTTAGTGATTTTTAAGTAATTTATCCTTGACTTTTGAAGTTTGCCGTGTTATAATATAAAACGTTGTTAAGACATATGCGCCGCTAGCTCAGCTGGATAGAGCGTCTGACTACGGATCAGAAGGTCAGGGATTCGAATTCTCTGCGGCGCGCCAAAGCCACCGGAAATTCCGGTGGCTTTTTTATCTTTTGCTTTTAAAATAATCTTTCATAAGTGTTTTGCATTCTTCTTCGCATATACCATGGTATATTTCCGGCTTGTGGTTAAAGCCTATTATATTGAAATCACTGGCTGAACCAAAGCATCCGCTTTTCGGCTCGTCAGCACCAATATATATTCTTTTGATTTTTGTGTTAATAATAGCTCCGGCACACATCGGGCAGGGTTCAAGAGTTACATACATATCGCAGCCCATAAGGTTTTTATCTCCAATTCGGGCTATGGCCTCATTTATGGCATTGATTTCTGCATGATGAGTATCGTTCATGTCCGATATAGTTGTATTGTGCGCCGAAGCAATGACATTGTTATCTTTTACTATTACACACCCAACAGGAACCTCGTTATCCATAAAAGCTTTTTTTGCTTCAGAAAGGGCAAATTCCATATATTTCATAAAAAATCCACTTCCTTAAATAAATAGTTGCTAACAATAATATAAATATGATAAAATATCATTGTAGTAAATTTGAAATGAGGTAATTGATTTTGTCGCATTATAAATCATTAAGCAAAGAAACACAAGAGAAAATTGCGAATACAATAGGGGATAAGTTTATTCTTGGTGATGATTCTGTAAGAAGAGACCCCAATCACGATAAGGCTAACCTATGGCGACCTGCATATATACGTGATGTTGAAAAAATTATGCACTGTCCATATTATAATAGATACGGTGATAAAACGCAAGTTTTTTCATTGTATAAAAATGATGATATCACCAGACGCTCGCTTCATGTACAGTTAGTTTCCAGAATAGCAAGAAACATAGGCAGAATGTTAATGCTTAATACGGATCTCATTGAAGCCATTGCTTTGGGACACGATATAGGGCATACTCCCTTTGGACATGCCGGCGAAAAATATCTTGACAGGATAAGCTATGAACTTACGGGAAGGCATTTTTTACACAATGTTCACAGCATAAGGGTTCTTGATGGGATTTTTAAGTATAATCTTAGTCTTCAGACACTTGACGGTATTTTATGTCACAACGGCGAAAACGAGATGAAGGAATATATTCCGTGGAACACAGACAGCTTTGAAAAATTTGATTATATGTATGAGAGATGTTATACCGATAAGGAGTACAGTGATTCAATTATGCCTTCGACAAAAGAGGGCTGTGTTGTAAGAATAAGTGACCTTATTGCCTATATAGGAAAAGATCGGCAAGATGCTCTTAAAACCGGATTAATCTCCGGATACCATGTTTTTTCTGAATCCTCAATAGGTAATTTTAACGCAGCAATAATAAACAATATGATTGTTAATGTTATTGAAAACAGTTTCGGTAAAGACCACATTTCAATGGATGAAGAGTGCTTTGAAAGTCTTACAAATGCAAAAAAGGAGAACTATGCAAAGATTTATTGCAGCAAGGAAGTTTCCGGCGTTCAGGAAGAAATGATTGCGCCTATGTTTGATGACTTGTATTCTAAATTGAAATCTGATCTTGATACCGGAAACCATAATTCGCCCATATTTACACAGCATATTGACTTTATTAATGAAATAAGAAAATACTATAATACCGAAGATTATTCAGCCACAGAACCTGTACAGATAATTATAGATTATATTGCAAGTATGACAGATGATTACCTTGTAGAACTTTATGATTATTTTTATCCGGGTAAAAGTAAGATTAAGTATTTTGATTATTTTAACAATAATTAAACCTTATATTTGTTTGTGTTAAACATAGACTTCAATTGCTAAAGTGTGATATAATTATAATGTTAAATAGATTTATCTTACGGAGGTACTTATGAATTTACACGAAGTTAAGAAAATACTTTCAGCCCATGTTGTTACAGGTGACGAAAATCTCGACAGAGAAGTACTGTCTGCTTGCGGTTGTGACCTTATGAGTGATGTGCTTGCTTTTGTTAAAGATCAGGCTTTGCTTTTAACCGGACTTATGAACCCTCAGGTTATCAGAACCGCAGAGATGATGGATATGAAGGCTGTTATTTTTGTGCGCGGAAAAACTCCAAGCGAAGAGATTGTTTCCCTTGCAAAAGAGTCGGATATGGTACTTATGACTACCGAACTTCCGCTTTATCTCTCTTGTGGAAAATTGTATTCTGAAGGACTTTATAAATAATCCGGAGGTGCTTATGTCAGCATATAAAATAAGTTATAATGTAGATGGCGACGATTTTACTGTTGCCGGAGAAGCATCAAGAAATTTAAAAAAGGTTTTGGGGCAACTCGGTATAGATCCTCAAATAGCGAGAAAAGCAACAATCGCGATGTACGAAGGTGAGATTAATATGGTTATACACGCTGACGGCGGTGTAATCGATGTGGAAATTGATAAAGAAAAAATTCATATTTTTCTCAGAGACAAAGGTCCCGGTATTCAGAATATTTCACTGGCTATGACAGAGGGATATTCTACTGCACCTGATGAAGTGCGTGAACTTGGATTCGGTGCCGGAATGGGCCTTCCGAATATGAAGAATTATACTGATTATTTTAATATTGAAAGTACTGTAGGAGTTGGAACAACTGTTGAAATGATTGTGAATATATCTATTTGAAAGGTGCAGATTTTTTATGGAATATATAAGACATTCTGTTCAGCTTGATACCGAAAAATGCAAAGGATGTACTAATTGCATTAAGACTTGTCCTACGCAGGCTATTCGTGTGCGCAACGGCAAAGCTAAGATTCTTAATGACAGATGCATTGATTGCGGTGAGTGCATTCGTGTGTGTCCGTATCATGCAAAAAAAGCTATAACCGACAGCTTTGATGCTATGAATAAATTTAAATATACAATTGCTATTCCTGCGCCGACGTTGTATGGACAGTTTGCAGAGGCCGATGATATAAATGTTATTCTAAACGGTTTGATTTCTATTGGTTTTGATCATGTTTATGAAGTGGCATATGCTGCGGAGATTATTACCCAAGAAACAATCAGACTCAGAAATACAAATATGTTGGAAAAGCCTATTATTAATTCTGCTTGTCCTGCAGTAGTCAAACTTATTTCAACCAGATTCCCAAATCTTTTAAATAACATTATGCCTGTTATTTCTCCCATGCAGCTCGCCGGTAAACTTGCCAAAGATGAAGCTGTAAAAAAGACCGGATATAACAGAGAAGATATCGGTGTGTTTTTTATTACCCCGTGTGCAGCTAAGGCAACGTGTGCGCAGTATCCCATAGGTCTTAAAGATTCATATGTTGATGGAGCAATTTCCATAAAAGATATTTATCTTAAATTATTGCCTAAGTTGAAAAATAAAGATAATCTCAAGCAACTTTCAAAAGCCGGATTTGGTGGAATTTCCTGGGCTACAAGCGGCGGTGAAGCTTCAGGAGCAGAAAAATCAAATTATATTGCTGTTGACGGTATACATAATGTTTTAAAAATACTTGATGAGATAGATAACGGCAGATTACAGGATATTGACTTCATAGAATTGCTTGCATGTACCGGCGGTTGTGTAGGGGGTCCTCTTACTGTTGAAAATGCATTTGTGGCAAAGAGGAGAGTTAAAAGATTTGCAGCTGAGTGCAGAGAAGTAAATGGTGAAGAAGATTCAGCAACATTTGAAAATCAGTATGATGTACTTTGGAATGCCCCCATACCGTTCATGCCTAAATTAAATCTTGACGATGATATGTTTGAGGCTATGAAAAAGCTAAATCAGATTGAAGAAATCTACGAAACCTTACCAAAGCTTGATTGCGGATCCTGCGGATCGCCTTCGTGCAGATGTCTTGCAGAGGACATTGTTCGTGGTTACACCACGGAAGACAGCTGTATTGTTAGGTTTAAAGAGAAGATTGTTTCTCTTGCTCAAAGTATTGAAATTGCCGAAAAAAACAATATATAATGAGGTGACGATTTAATGAAAGTAAATGAACTTGTTGAAAAACTTGGTCTTGAGGTTCTTAATGAGGGTGATTTGTCAAGAGAAATAAATAACTGTTACTGTTCTGATCTTCTGAGTCATTGTATGTCAAATATTACCATTGGAAATCTATGGATTACCGTACAGGTTAATATCAACATAATCGCTATAGCTGTTCTTACTGAACTTTCGGCAATTATTATATCTCAGGATATGACAGTTGACAGTAAAGTAATTGAAAAAGCTAAAGAAGAGAATATCACTCTTCTTAAAACCAAATTACCTTCATATGAACTTTGTCTGGAAGTTGGAAAACACATATGAGTCTGTATTATGATTTTCATATTCATTCTGCTTTATCTCCATGTGGTGATAACGATATGACGCCCAATAATATCATTAATATGGCTATGATAAAGGGCCTTGATTCTATAGCTGTTACCGATCATAACTGTACATTGAATCTTCGAGCTTGTTCACAGTGTGCTGCTGAGGCAGGTATTATTTTTGTGCCCGGAATTGAAATTGAAACTTCGGAAGAAGTACATATTGTTGGATTATTTGACAATCTTGAAGCGGCCGAAGAATGTGGTAATTATGTTTGTTCAAATATGCCGGAAATTAAAAACAGAATTGATATTTTTGGAAATCAGTATGTAATGAATTCTGCAGATGAGGTGGTATATGAAGTTGAAAATTTACTCTCAACTGCATGCTTCCTTGACGTTTATGGTGCTGTTGGAAAAATCCGTGAGCTTGGAGGTGTTGCCATACCTGCTCATGTTGACAAAAGCTCATACAGCATAATTTCTAATCTCGGATTTATACCCGGTGATCTTGATTTTACCACCGTTGAAGTAAAAATGCCGGAAAAGCTAAAAACTCTTGAAGATATGCATTCTTTAAGTAAGTATAAGATTATTCACAATTCTGATGCACATTTCCTGTGGGATATACATGAAAAGGTTCATTTTTTACCCGATAATTTCAAGTCTTCCGCTGAAATTATTCACTATTTAAAACAAAATATCTCAGATTAATTGTGCAAAATGACGATTTTTGTCGCGGTTAAATAAAAACGCAGAAAAAACATAGAAAAAACATTAAAAATATGTTATTATTAGTTGATTAATTATATTTATTATATAATATATAAATTACAGTTTATAAGGAGGTTTTACTAATGAGCGAAACTAAAGCTCCGGCTTTTGTCAGCACAGTGGAACAAGAAGAAAAACTTCAGGCAGTAATTGCCAAGTACAAGGGTACCGAAGGTGCACTTATACCTGTTCTTCATGAAGCACAGAGTATATTTGGTTATCTTCCTATCGAAGTACAGCAGAAGATTTCAGACGGCCTCGATGTGCCTATGTCAGAAATCTACGGTGTAGTTACATTCTACACACAGTTCACCATTAACCCTAAGGGTAAGTATCATATTGGTGTTTGCCTTGGTACTGCATGTTATGTTAAGGGCAGCGGTGATATTATTAATAAGATCAAAGAAAAGCTCGGTATCGATGTAGGTGAGTGTTCTGCAGACGGTAAATTCTCTTTGGAAGCTACCAGATGTATCGGTGCTTGCGGTCTTGCCCCCGTACTTACAGTTAATGAGGAAGTATACGGCAGACTTACAGTGGACGATGTAGAAACTATCTTGGCTAAATATGCTGACTGATTGATATGACGGAACTTTCACTTCATATTCTGGACATTGTTCAAAACTCCATTAAGGCAAAGGCTGAATTGATTGAGATTTCAATTGTTGAAGATACCAATCGTAATTTATTGACTATCTCTATCAAGGACGACGGATGCGGAATGGAAAAAGAATTTCTTGAGGATGTTGTTAATCCTTTTAGGACAACGAGGACAACTCGTAAGGTTGGTTTGGGACTTTCACTTTTGAAAAATGCTTGCGAGCTTACTGGCGGTTATCTTGATATTACTTCGGAAGTTAATGTGGGTACAGAGGTAAAGGCGGTTTTTGTTTACGACAGCATAGACCGACAGCCAATAGGGGATATGGCCTCGACGATGTCTGCAATAATAGGCGGAAATGACCAAATTGACTATATTTATATTCACTCCTTAAACGGCAACTCCATTGAGTTTTCCACGAAGGCAATTCGTGAAGTTCTCGGTGAAGAAGTTGAACTTTCCAACCTGGATGTTCTTGCCTGGATTGAAGCATATATAGCCGAACAAGAAGAAAATTTATACGGAGGTGCTCTATAAATGAAAAGCTTAGCTCAGTTAGAAGAATTAAGAAACAAAACATTGGCAAAGATCAACCTCAGAAAAGATGAGGGCGACGGTATTCGTATTGTTGTTGGTATGGCTACCTGCGGTATTGCAGCAGGTGCAAGACCTGTTCTTAAGGCAATGATGGATGAAATTGAAAAGAGAAATCTTTCCGAAAAGGTTAACCTCACACAAACCGGTTGCATAGGTATGTGTAAGCTTGAACCTATCGTAGAGGTTTATTTACCCAATGAAGAAAAAATTACCTATGTTAAAATGACAGCTGAAAAGGCTGTAAAGGTTATTGCTGAAACCGTTGTTAACGGCAAGGTTGTAACTGAATACACCATAGGCGCAAATGAATAATAAGGGGGATAAATTCAAATGGAATTAGCAAGATCTCATGTTCTTGTCTGCGGCGGTACCGGTTGTACTTCCTCAGGTAGTGAAAAAATTATTAATAAGTTTGAATCCTGCCTTGCTGAAAAAGGTCTTTCTGATGAAATTAAAGTTATCAGAACAGGTTGCTTTGGTCTCTGTGCTTTGGGTCCAATAGTAATCGTATATCCTGAAGGTGCTTTCTACAGCATGGTTGGTGTTGATGATGTTGAAGAGATTGTTGAAGAACATCTCTTAAAGGGCAGAATTGTTAAAAGACTTCTTTACAAAGAAACAGTTGTTGATGATAACAACATTAAGTCCCTTAACGAAGTTGATTTCTACAAGAAGCAGATGCGTATAGCTCTTAAGAACTGTGGTGTTATTAATCCCGAAGCCATTGATGAATACATTGCTTTTGGCGGTTATACTGCACTTGGTAAGGTTCTTACAGAAATGAAGCCTCAGGAAGTAATTGATGAAATCAAAGCTTCCGGACTTCGTGGCCGTGGTGGCGGTGGATTCCCCACAGGTCTTAAATGGCAGTTTACAGCTAACTCTGTAAGCGACAAGAAGTATGTTGCATGTAATGCCGATGAAGGTGACCCCGGTGCATTCATGGACAGATCTATTCTTGAAGGTGACCCCCATGCACTTATCGAAGCTATGGCTATTGCTGCATATGCAGTAGGTGCTGATCAGGGTTATGTATATATAAGAGCTGAATATCCTATAGCTGTTAACAGACTTAACATCGCTATCGGTCAGGCAAGAGAATACGGTCTTCTCGGTAAGGACATCTTTGGCACAGGATTTAACTTTGATATGGAATTAAGACTTGGTGCCGGCGCTTTCGTATGTGGTGAAGAAACAGCTCTTATCACATCAATCGAAGGTCACAGAGGTGAACCCAGACCCAGACCTCCTTTCCCTGCAGTTAAGGGACTTTTTGGTCAGCCTACACTCTTAAATAACGTTGAAACATATGCCAATGTTACAGCTATCATTAACAACGGTGCTGATTGGTTTAAATCTATCGGTACTGAAAAGAGCCCCGGTACAAAGGTGTTCGCAGTTGGTGGTAAGATAAACAACACCGGTCTTGTTGAAGTTCCTATGGGTACTACACTTCGCGAAGTTGTTTATGATATCGGCGGCGGTATTCCCGGCGGCAAGAAATTTAAAGCTGCTCAGACAGGTGGACCTTCCGGTGGATGTATCCCTGAATCACTTATTGATACACCTATCGATTACGATTCTCTTATTGCAATCGGTTCCATGATGGGTTCCGGTGGTCTTATTGTTATGGATGAAACCACTTGTATGGTTGATATAGCTAAGTTCTTCCTTGAATTTACTGTTGATGAATCTTGTGGTAAGTGTGCTCCTTGCCGTATCGGTACCAAGAGACTTCTCGAAATCCTTAATAAGATTACAGAAGGAAATGGTACTTTAGAAGATATCGACAAGCTTGAAGAACTTTGTTATATGATTAAAGAATCTGCACTTTGCGGTCTTGGTCAGACAGCTCCTAACCCCATCTTAAGTACATTAAGATACTTCAGAGATGAGTATGTAGCCCACGTTGTTGACAAGAAGTGTCCTGCAGGAGTATGTAAGGCTCTTGTTTCCATAAAGATTGATCCCGATAAGTGTATCGGTTGTACAAAGTGTGCAAGAACTTGTCCTGTTGGTGCTATTTCCGGCTCTCTCAAGGAAGTTCACACAATTGATCCTGATAAGTGTATCAAGTGTGGTGCTTGTCTTGATAGTTGTCCTAAGAAAGCAATTTATAAATAAGGAGGGTAATTAAGATGCAAATGGTAAATATTAAAATTAACGATAAAGAATATAGCGTTCCTGCTTCTTACACCATCCTTGATGCTGCAAGAGAAGCAAATGTTCATATTCCCACACTCTGCTACCTTAAAGATGTTAATCAGATAGGTGCCTGCAGAATGTGTCTTGTTGAAATAAAGGGCGCTAGAGCTCTTCAGGCTGCTTGTGTATATCCTGTAGCAGAAGGTCTTGAAGTTTACACAAACACCGAAAAGGTTAGAAAGGCAAGAAAAACAACTCTTGAACTCATCCTTTCCAACCACGAAAAGAAATGTCTTACATGTATCAGAAACAGAAATTGTGAACTTCAGACACTTGCTGAAGAACTTGGTATCGATGAATTGAGATACGAAGGTGAAAACGAACACTATGAGCTCGATTGTGGTTCTACATCTCTTGTAAGAGATAATAATAAGTGTATTCTTTGCCGTCGTTGTGTAGCTGCTTGTAATAATCAGGCTATCTCTGTTATCGGTTGTGTTGAAAGAGGATTCAAGACTCACGTTACTTCCACATTTGAAAAGAAGATTAACGAAGTTGGTTGTATTTTCTGCGGTCAGTGTATCGTATCTTGTCCTGTTGGCGCACTTTATGAAAAGAACGATATCGGCAAGGTTAACGCTGCTATATCCAACCCCGAAAAGCATGTTGTTGTTCAGACTGCTCCTGCAGTTCGTGCAGCTCTCGGCGAGGAATTCGGTCTTCCTATCGGTACACCTGTTACAGGTAAGATGGTTGCTGCACTCAGAAGACTTGGCTTTGACAAGGTATTCGACACAGATACAGCTGCTGACCTTACAATTATGGAAGAAGGTACAGAATTTATCAGCAGATTTACTAAGCAGGAAAATCTTCCTATTATTACTTCTTGCTCACCCGGTTGGGTTAAATTCTGTGAACATTACTATCCTGAATTCATTGGAAACTTATCCAGCTGTAAGTCACCAATGGAAATGTTTGGTGCTGTAATTAAGAGCTACTATGCCGAAAAGAGCAACATAGATAAGAAGGATATTTACTCCGTTGCTATAATGCCCTGTACTTCCAAGAAATTCGAAGCACAGAGAGAAGAATTCAATGGCGATATTGATGCTTCCCTTACCACAAGAGAACTCGCCAGAATGATTAAGCAGGCAGGTATTGATTTTGTTAACCTTCCTGATGAAGAATTTGACCAGCCCTTCGGCGAAGCTACAGGTGCAGGTGTTATCTTCGGTACAACAGGCGGTGTTATGGAAGCTGCAATACGTACAGTTTGTGAAATTCTTGAAGGCAAACCCCTTGATAACCTCAATGTAACTGCAGTTCGCGGTCTTGAGGGTGTTAAGGAAGCAACACTTACAATTGCCGGTAAGGAAGTTAAAGTTGCTGTTGTTCATGGTACAAAGAATGCAAGAATTATTCTTGACAAGGTTAAAGCCGGAGAAAAGTATGACTTCATTGAAGTTATGGCATGTCCCGGTGGTTGTATCAATGGTGGCGGTCAGCCTGTTCTTGATGCAAGAACACGTGCTACAATCGACTTTAAGGCTAAGAGAGCCGGTGCACTTTATTCTGAAGATGAAGCTTCAACTCTCAGAAAATCTCACGAAAACCCCAATGTACAGCTTATGTACAAAGAGTTCTTCGGCGAACCCGGCAGCCATAAGGCTCATGAACTTCTTCATACACATTATACAGACAGAAGTTCTTCTAAATAATCAATTTAAAAAGACAGGCTTTTCGCCTGTCTTTTTTATTCTTATATTTATTAATATTTAAAATGAATAAAAAATTTTGTGGAGTAAAAAAGGATGCAGTATTTTATACTGCATCCTTAATTGGCATTATAATTTGTTTTTATAAATTGTACCGCCAACCATTGAGAGAACTAAATTATAAGCATCATCTACAACAATCAAATCTGCATCTTTGCCAACTTCAACAGAACCTTTTGTGTCGGATATGCCCATAAGAGTTGCCGGCGTGTAAGATGCCATTTTAAAAGCCTCATCAGGGTCTATGCCAAAACTGATAACCTTCTGTACACATTTAAACAAATTGGCGGTACTTCCGGCAATTGTACCGTCCTTTAGTCTGCAAAGACCGTCTTTTACAGTTACAATCTGACCGCCAACCTCATATTCACCCTCGGGGACATCTGCAGCTCTTAATGTGTCGCTTATTATAATCATTCTGTCGCTTCCAAACATTTTGTACAGGGATTTAACAACTGCCGGATGAATGTGTAAACCGTCACAAATAACCTGAGCATATGCATTAGCTTCAACTGCAGCACCAATAACACCGGGATTTCGGTGGTGTAGGGGAGGCATTGCATTAAAGGTATGGGTCAGACATTTTGCACCGCATTCAAAGGCTTTGAGTCCATCTTCGTAGGTAGCTTCTGTATGCCCGAGGCATACAACTGCTTCACAATTTTTGATAAATTCATAACCGTTTTCAACCTCGGGTGCTATCGTTACAAGTTTTGCATTTTTTAAAGTTTTAAATTCCTCTATGCTTGGTGGTGTTACATATTCTGCGTTTTGTCCGCCTTTATATTTCATGGCGATGTGAGGTCCTTCCAGGTGAAATCCGAGAACATTTGCACCTTTGATATGTGATATATCAACATTAACAGCTCTTCTTAAATCATCGTAGGGCATGGTCATTGTTGTAGGATACCAGGAAGTTATACCGTTTTCTGCTTGATACACAGACATCTCATTAAGGTTATTACCATCCATTGTATCGTGTCCGATACATCCGTGAGCGTGAATTTCGATTAAGCCGGGATATACTTTTAATCCTTTTAAATCGATATCGCCGTTTCCAAGTTTTCCTATATAGGATATTTTGCCGTCTTTAATTTCAATGTCGCATAAATCATTGTTTAATAATGCGTTTTTTAAAATCATGGTTGTTCCTCCATGTGATATTATTCACCGTATGCTTCTTTATCACATATTACGATAACATCGTCGTGAAGTTTAAGCATAGTTGCAGGGATGTTACAGTTAAGAAAACTGTCCTTGAGTGCGGCAATAGCATCTTTTTTATTTGCACCTGAAGCAAGAAGAATAATTTTCTTTGCCTTCATAATTGTGCCGATTCCCATTGTGAGGGCCGCAGTGGGCACATCTTCAATAGAGTTAAAAAATCTCGAATTTGCTTCGATGGTATTTTGAGTAAGTTTTGTAAGGTGAGTTCCGCAATCAAGTTTATCGTCAGGTTCGTTAAAACCAATGTGACCATTTTGTCCGATGCCGAGAATCTGAACATCAACACCTGCACTGGATGCAACTCTCTCATCATAGTTTGCGCATTCTGCCTCGGGGTCATCAGCTTCGCCATTTGGAATGTCAGTGTTTTCGGGCTTTATGTTCACATGAGAAAATAGGTTGTCATTCATAAAATAATAATAGCTTTGGTCATTTGTTTTCTTTATGGGATAATATTCATCAAGGTTAAAACTCTTTACATTTTCAAAAGAGATTTCGCCTTTCTCGTAGGAGGTGATGAGTTCTTTGTAAAGACCTACAGGAGTAGAGCCTGTTGCAAGACCTAAAATTGAATCGTTTTTACTTTTAATTTGATTGATTACAATTTTTGCAGCTTCCTTTGACATTTCGTCATAATTATCACAAACAATAAATTTCATTATATTTCGTCCTTTCTTATAAACTGTTAACAAATTCTTCAATATCAACAACTGTGTTGGTAGCCCTGGATTTCTCCGCAGCAAAAACAAGCATATGATTCTGACAGGAAATTCCGATTTCGGAAACTGCCTCAGCCTCAATGGATTCTGTAAGGTAGTCGTAAAGGGCATTTACAATACCTTCATCTCCGCCTGCATGACCGCCTGTAATACCATCTTTGCCTATGAGCTCAATTATTTCGGTTTCTTTGGTGTCAAAATTATATATTTCAATGGGTGATTCACCATCTACTGCAGCTCTGAGCTCGCCCTTTGTTCCAAAAATATGTATAAATCTTCCGCCTTTGTTAAATGCATTCATTGTAAAGGTAACTGTTATATCATCTTCAAAAAGCATATTGACTGTCTGGTGGTCAACAACATTGTTGTTGCATTTATAAACACATTTTCCGTACTGGCTGTTCTGGAGCCCTTCGTAAACCTTCTCGTCTGTGGGGTTAGGGCACTGAGCAACAACGCTTCTGAACCATTCTGCAAAGTCGGTGTCCGAACGTAAATATAATTCATATGTGCTGTATGGGCATGTATCTTTGTGAGGACATCCGTCTGTGCATCTTTCGGTTGCACCTTCAGGAGCATTCTTTTCTGTGAAATAGGAGAGGGTTCCGAAAGATTGAATTTTTTTGCATTTCTTATTAAGTAACCACTGAAGAATATCAAGGTCATGACAGGATTTCTGTAAAAGCATAAGAGAGCTTTCGTCACTGTTTCCCCAGTTTCCTCTTACAAAGCTGTGGCTCTGGTGAGTGTTACCCACACATTCCTCGTGGTTTATAGACATAATATTGCCTAATTTCCCACTGTCAATTATTTCTTTGAGCTTGCGGAATATGGAGGTATATCTGAGTACGTGACATACAACAACCTTAACACCGTGTTCTTTTGCTGCACGTTCAATCTGTATACATTCCTCAGCTTCCGGACAGACAGGCTTCTCAAGTAAAAGGTCATATTTCAAAGATATTGCTTTTAGTGCCGGTTCAAGATGCATTCTGTCAAGGGTGGAAATAATTGCAAAATCTGCAAACTTATCACGTTCAAGAATTGGCTTCCAGTCATCATAACAATTTTCTTCGGGTATGGAGAACTTTTCCTTTATATAATTTCTTTTTGCTTCCACAGGTTCAGCTACACCTACTATATTAAATTTTTCGGGGAGCTTTGCCATTTCATCGGAATAACATTTTCCGCGGCTTCCTGCACCTATAACAATTCCTGTAAGCTGTTTCATTGCTTTGCCTCCTTTTATTAGTTGAAATATTTTGCAACAACTGATTTCATTTCATCAAATTTTGCATCAATATCCTTAACGAGCTTAAATTGTGTTCTGCATCTGTCAAGGTTATGGTTTTCGCGATGAATTCTGAAGTATGTATCTCCGTTAAGATAGTCGGTAAGGAATCTTATACCACATTCATAAGTGAGAAGCTTTGCACTCAAAGGAAGAAGTTCAATCTCTCTTTTTGTAAGTGTATCTCCGATTTCTTCAGCGAAACCTTTTGTAAATGCTTCGAAATTGTCAAGCTTAAACCAGATTTTATCAAGGTCAACCTCGTCTTCTGCACCGGACGCTGCACCAATTCTCAATGCATCACCAAAGTCATAGAGCATAGAGCCCGGCATAACTGTGTCAAGGTCAATTACACAAAGACCCTTTCTTGTGTCCTTGTCAAAAAGCACGTTGTTGATTTTTGTGTCGTTGTGAGTAACTCTTAAAGGAATAGAACCGTCGTTAAGACCGTCTATTACTGTACTAATCCATTCTTTCTGCGCGAGAGCAAATTCAATTTCTTCTTTTACGCTTGCTGCTCTGCCTTTTACGTCGTTTTTAATTGCTTCCTCGAGAGCCTCAAAACGCTTGGGTGTGTTATGAAAATCTACTATTGTTTCTGCAAGACTATCCGCAGGGAAGTCTGCAAGCCTTTTTTGAAATAACGCAAATGATTTTGCAGCTTCATACAAATCTGTGGGGTCTTCAACTGTTTCTATTGCAAGAGAATCACGGATAAATTCATAACATCTGTAGCAAGAACCATCTTCGTGACGGAAGAAACTGTGTCCTTCATTTGTAGGAATTACGGTAAGTGTTTCTCTCATGGGGTCTCCGCCATCGGCAACAATTTTTTCTTTAAGAAATTTTGTAACCGCAAGAATGTTGTCCATTAATTCATTTGGATTTTTAAAAACGTTTGTATTAATTTTCTGCACAATGTACTGAGGTTCAACAACAAAGGTTTCATTGATGTGACCGTTGCCGTATGCTTTAGCTTCGTTTTCAAAATCAAAGTGTTTTAAAACTGAATATAAACTATGCTTAGCCATCTTAATATTTCTCCTTATCTGTATAATCCATTTTCAGTAAGTTTCTTAATTGCATCCTGTATAATAGGGAGATCTTCTTTATAGGTTATTCCATACCATTTTTCATCGGTATCTACAACCTTAAATTTGTAATCCATTGTGTTTATCATTGTATCTACAACAGAAGGAATAAAGAATTCCTTTTTAGGTTCGTTTATATTGTCTTTGAGGAATATTTTGAATTGTTCGTCGATGATGTTCATAACTTCTGCTTTGAATCCCCAAAGATTCATAGAAACAATTGTGTCTTTAGGAAGGGGAGTGTCAAAAGGAATGTCGGTAACTTCAGTAACTGACTTTAAATATCCGTTTTCGGTTTCGCAGACACCGCGGCTTACTGAGCCGTTTTCTGAAAGTGTATTTCCGAGCTTGTAGCCTGCCATGCACATGCCGTTATCTGTAATGAGATAGTCGTGAATGTCTTTATAAACACTATGACCATAAAAATCATCGGCATTGATAACCGCAAATGGATAGTCAATTACGTCTTTTGCAGAAAGAATTGCATGACCTGTTCCCCAGGGTTTTAATCTTCCTTCAGGTAATGTGTAGCCGTCGGGTAAGTTGTTCATATCCTGAAAAACATAAGTGACGTCCGCCATCTTTTCAATTCTCTTACCGCATGCTTCTCTGAAATCCTTTTCAATATCTTTTCGTATAACAATTACAATCTTGTTGAAACCGGCAGATAAAGCATCGCTTACAGAGTAATCGATAATCATTTCTCCGTTTGGTCCAACAGATGCGGCCTGCTTTAAACCGCCAAATCTTGAGCCCATTCCCGCTGCCATAATTAAAAGTCCTGTGTTCATAATTTACCTCCGTTTAGTATTTACAAATTTATTTGTATATGATATACTTTACTTGAATTTTAACACTATATTTTTTATATTTAAATACTTTTTTAGCTATTAAATGTATGTTTTTGGATACAAGGAGTGTTGACGAATGGCTGATATATGGAATCCATATTTTATCAATGAAGAATTTCGTATAAACGCACTGTATTCTGCGTTTATACGTGAATGCAAGCATGAATATTTCTTTCAGGGAGAAACGCACGATTTTTGGGAGTTGTGCTATGTAGTAAAGGGTAGCGCTTGTATGTCTGTGGATGACAAAGTTATAAAATTGTGCGAAAACCAGATTGTTTTTCATAAGCCTATGGAATTTCACAGTCTGAGGACCGATTGCGAAAAGACCACTGTAGTTTTGATAATATCATTTTCTGCTGAGGGTAATTTTATGGATTACTTTTGCGATAAAACATTTACTTTAAATCACGAAATAAAGCATGAATTCGCCAAGATAATCAACTACCTCAAAACAATTCATATTCCCGTTGAAGAAGATTTTATTCCGACAGTATATCTTGACAAAATGAATGAAACACCAAACGGGATAAAGTTATTCCGTAATAAATTGGAAAATTTACTTATTAATCTTTCCGATGAGGGAGCGTCCCATGTACAAATTGTTAAAAACAGCGAAACAGATATATATACTGATGCACTGAGGATAATTAGCGATTATGCATATGAGAAGCTGACTGTGGATGCTCTTGCCAAAAAATGTAACGTAAGTTCCGCATACCTTAAAAAGATATTTGCAAAGTACAACGGCTTAGGTATTCACGAGTATATACTTCAAAATAAAATATCCATTGCAAAACAAATGCTCGTTGACGGTGAATCGGTGACGAACATAGCAGAGCTGCTTGCTTTTTCATCGCAAAATTATTTCAGTACTGCCTTCAAACGTGAAACCGGATATTCACCGAGTGAGTATAGTTTGGGTTAATATTCATCAATAAATCTGCAAATGATTTCAATACTTTTATTTGCTGCTATAACCTTAAAGGATTCATAATCCATTAATGCATCACCACTGGCGTTGTCGCTGATTGCTCGAATTATACCGAAATCAACATTGTTGGAATAGCACACGTGACCTACTGAACCACCCTCCATCTCGGTTGCAATTGCATCGAATGTGTCTTTGATTTTATTTTTTTGATATGGTGTGGAAATGAACTGATCTCCCGTAGCTATAGTACCGCATTCTACATATGTATCGTCCAGCGATCCGGATATTTCTTTCAATTTAGAATATATATCTTCTTTAACCGGAATGTTTACCAGGTCGAGATTTGTAATATATCCTGCAGGATCCCCAAAGATAGTTGTGTCTACATCGTGTTGAACAACATCTTTGGCTATTGCTATGTCAGCTATTGAGAGGTTATTGCTAAGTCCTCCTGCAACGCCGGAATTTATAATTACATCAGGGTAGTATTTATCAATCATTATCTGTGTGCAGATTGCTGCACTTACTTTTCCTATGCCACATACAACGGCAACAACATCCTTTTTGTTGTATTTACCAACAACAAATTGAAAAATACCGTGTTTTTCTATTACAGGATTTTCCATTTTTTCCGCTAAACCGTTAATTTCTATATCCATTGCTCCGATTATACCTATCATTTAAAATTCCTCCATTTAAACTTGACAATATAATTATATCATTTTTGCTGTAAAAATCAATATTTTTATTAAATTTTTGTAAATAAGACTTGTTATAATTACAATTAGTTGTTATAATAGAAAATGTATATGTATAAATGTAGAGAGGTAATTAAGATGAAAAAAATTATCGAAAAAATTTTCGGAACATACAGTGACAGAGCATTAAAAAAGATTATGCCTCTTGTTGAAGAAATTAACGGTTTTGAAAGCACTATAGAAAAGCTTACCGATGATGAGCTTCGTAATAAAACAGATGAATTTCGTTCCAGACTAAACAATGGTGAAACCTTGGATGATATTCTTCCGGAGGCTTTTGCAGTAGTAAGAGAAGCAGGAAAACGTGTACTCGGTATGCGTCATTTCGATGTACAGCTTATTGGTGGTATAGTTCTTCATCAAGGACGAATTGCAGAAATGAAAACCGGTGAAGGTAAAACTTTAGTTGCTACATTGCCATGTTACCTTAATGCCCTTGAAGGCAAGGGCGTGCATGTTGTAACCGTTAATGATTATCTCGCCAAGCGCGATAGCGAGCAAATGGGTAAAATATATAGATTTTTAGGACTTAGTGTTGGACTTATAGTTCACGATAAAACCCCTTCCGAAAGAAAAGAAGCATATGGTTGCGATGTTACGTTTGGTACAAATAATGAGTTCGGTTTTGATTATCTTCGTGATAATATGGTTACATCCAAGGATGATGTCGTTCAATGTAAGGGACATAATTTTGCTGTAGTTGACGAAGTTGACTCCATACTTATTGATGAAGCAAGAACACCTCTTATTATTTCCGGAAGAGGCGACAAAAGCACAGAATTATACGCTATTGCAAATCGTTTTGCCAAGGGACTTAAACCAAAGAAGGTTGTTGAGTCGGACGATAAGGTAATTGATGAAGATACTGATGCGGATTACATTATTGACGAAAAAGCCCGTACAGCAACGCTTACCGAAAAAGGTGTAAGAAAGGCTGAACAGGCATTTAATCTTGAAAATTTATCTGACCCTGATAACATTACCATTTCTCATCATATTAATCAGGCTATTAAAGCCCATGGTGTAATGCACAGGGATTCCGAATATGTAGTTAAGGACGGTCAGGTTATTATTGTTGATGAATTTACCGGAAGACTTATGCACGGCAGAAGATATAATGACGGTCTTCATCAAGCTATTGAAGCAAAGGAAGGAGTAAAGATTGCTCACGAAAGTAAAACCCTTGCGACCATTACGTTTCAGAATTTCTTCAGACTATACAGCAAACTCTCCGGTATGACCGGTACCGCCGAAACAGAAGAAGTTGAATTTCAACAGATTTATAGTCTTGATGTTGTTGTTGTGCCCACAAATGAACCTATGATTCGTAAGGATCATTCCGATAGTGTTTACAGAACAGAAGTTGGTAAGTATAAGTCTGTAATCAGACAGATTATTGAATGTCATAAAAAGGGTCAGCCAGTTCTTGTGGGTACTGTAACAATCGAAAAGTCCGAAATTCTCAGTAAACTTCTGAAAAAAGAGGGTATTCCCCACGAAGTGCTTAATGCCAAACATCACGATAAAGAAGCTGAAATTGTTGCTCAGGCAGGTAGAAAGGGTGCCGTTACCATAGCTACAAATATGGCGGGACGTGGTACAGATATTATGCTTGGCGGTAATGCTGAATTTATGGCAAAGCGTGAAATGAAACGTCTTGGATATAATGAGGAACTTATAAACGAAAGTAATTCTTTCTCGGATACTGATAACCAAGAAATTCTTGAAGCGCGTGAAAAGTTTAATGAATTGTACAAAAAATTCAAAGAGAGTATTGAAGAAGAAAGACAGGAAGTTATAAAAGCCGGCGGATTATTCATAATGGGTACGGAAAGGCATGAATCAAGACGTATCGATAATCAGCTCAGAGGACGAAGCGGTCGTCAGGGCGATGTTGGCGAATCAAGATTTTATATTTCTCTTCAAGATGATTTAATGCGTTTGTTTGGCTCGGATAGATTAACGGGTCTTGTTGCTGCTCTTGGTCTTCCGGAAGATGAAGCTATTGAACAGAAAATGCTTTCAAACGCAATAGAAAATGCCCAAAAAAGGGTAGAGGGTAAGAATTTCCAGATCAGAAGTCATGTTCTTCAGTATGACGATGTAATGAACGTACAGCGCGACACTATATACAAACAGCGTAAGAAGGTTCTTGACGGTGAAGATGTTACAGATGCCATAATGAATATGATGACGGAATTTGTTGAAAATACCGTTAATTCCTATACCGGTTCGGAAGATATTCCTGATTATTGGAATCTTGAAGGTCTTATTGATTATGTTGAACAGGTTTATGTTCCCGAGGGTTTACTTTCATTTGATAAAGATGATATGCACACTCTCACCAAAAATGATTTAAAAGAACGTTTGCTTGACATTGCTCACGACTGCTATAATAAGAAAAAAGATGAACTGGGAGAGGATATGTTAAAAGAGGTTCAACGTATTATCCTTCTGAAAGTTGTTGACCGCAAGTGGATGGATCATATAGATAATATGGATCAACTCAGGCAGGGTATAGGCTTACGTGCATATGCTCAGACCGACCCGGTAATTGCGTATAAAAACGAAGGCTACCTTATGTATGAGGAAATGCTTGGTGCAATAGGTGAAGATGTTATTAAACTTCTTTTTCATATTAAACTTGAATCAAAACTTGAATCAAAAAGCGAACCTATTGAGATGACTACGAATAAAGATGCCGGTTCGGTATCAACAAAAGTAACACAGCACAA
Source organism: Clostridia bacterium (assembly GCA_045539515.1). GTDB lineage: Bacteria > Bacillota > Clostridia > UMGS1810 > UMGS1810 > RGIG8748. Next base: position 46,357 of record JAZQFN010000022.1, on the reverse strand, counting down.
ATCCGAAAAAGTCGGAAGAAATGATCCTTGTCCTTGCGGAAGTGGTCTGAAGTATAAAAAATGTTGCGGTAAATAACTATATGAGGTGACAATGATGCTTGAATATGATGAATACAAAATTGAATTATCTTCCATGGAAGATAACATTGTAGATTTACGCCGTTCTTTGGATATTGACGGTGCACTTTCACAGATTACGGAACTTGAGGAAAAAACTGCTGCAGATGGATTTTGGGATGATATGGAAAACAGTCAGAAAATTTTGCAGAAAATGAAAGGCCTGAAAGCGAAAGTAGAAAAGTACGATAATCTGAAGGCAGAATACGATGATACGCTGGTCCTTATTGACATGGCAAACGGCGAAGATGATGATTCTTATGTTGAAGAAATAGGCAATACCATAAAGAAAATTCGTAAAGAAGTCGAAGATATGACTTTAGAAACATTGCTGTCCGGTGAATACGACAAAAACAATGCCATTATAACACTTCACGCAGGTGCCGGCGGAACTGAAGCTCAGGATTGGGTTGAGATGCTTTTAAGAATGTATACCAGATGGTCCGAAAGAAGAAACTTTTCTGTTGAAACTCTTGATTTTCTTCCCGGCGATGAAGCCGGTGTCAAGAGTGCCTCTATACTTGTTTCCGGCGAGAATGCCTATGGCTATTTAAAAAGTGAGAAAGGAGTTCATCGTCTTGTGCGTATTTCTCCGTTTGATGCGGCAGGAAGAAGACATACATCCTTCGGTAGTGTAGAAGTTATGCCTGAATTTAATGACGATATTCAAATTGATATACGCGCCGAAGATTTACGAGTTGATACTTACCGAGCAAGCGGAGCCGGTGGACAGCACATTAACAAGACTGATTCTGCAATAAGAATAACACATATTCCCACCGGTGTTGTTGTTTCATGTCAGACCGAGCGTTCGCAGCACAAAAACAGAGATACCGCTATGAAAATGCTCAAATCAAAGCTTATGGAAATTAAAGAACGGGAAAATAAAGAAAAGATTGAGGATATTAAAGGTGTTGAGAAAGAAATCGGATGGGGAAGTCAGATCCGAAGTTATGTGTTCCACCCCTACAATCTGGTAAAAGATCACCGTACTAACTTTGAAATGGGTAACATCGGCGCTGTAATGGATGGAGAGTTGGATGGCTTTATCAATGAATATTTAAGGCAGGCAAATCTTGGTACACTTAATTTGAAATAAGGAGATAAACTAATGAACAAAAGAAAAATCATAATATTTTCTATAATTTTAGTATTAATGTTATCAATTACATGTTCTGTTAGTGCATCTGAAACGATTGTTGTTGACTCTAACACTATGAATATTGTTGTTGATGGGGATAGGGTTTTTGCAGATAATTTTGTATACGAAAATACGACCTATGTTCCTTTAAGAAGAGTTGCTGAAATGCTTGGAAAAAAAGTTGATTGGGATGCTTCTTCCAACGCAGCACTTATTACAGATACGGATACGGCAGAAGTTACGACAGAGGAAACAAAAAATTATTTAATGGAAAAAGAGAAAAATATATCTGTAGACAGGAACACAATTAATATTTTTGTAAATGCAGAAAAAGTAGATGCTGACAACTTCGTTTATAAAAATACTACCTACGTACCTTTAAGAAAAATTTCTGAAATGTTTAAGAAGGATGTTACATGGGAAAAGTTATCTAATACAGCAACAATTGGTACTGCAGGCATTGGATTTTTTGACGGTAAAGTTCTTGGTACTATTAACGGAATAGAGTATACCGATTATATGTATGAATACTATTCATCGGTTTATGATATGGAATATGAATATTATCAAATGATGGGCGAAGATGCCGATGAAAAGCTTAAGTCACGTGATGAATATGTTATTAATTGTCTCAAAAAAGACTTTGCTTTAATTGATTATTCCCTGAAAAACGGGTATTCAATGACCCCTCTTTATAATATCAGCTATTACGAAAGTGTTAAAACAACTTTAGAGGGCGTAAAAGGAGATATGGAGAAATTTGATTCTTTGCTCCGTATGCAAGGATTTAATTCATTGAACGCATATTATTATGCTATGCTTACTTCAGATTTATTTGTTCAGTATGCTTCGCGTTTTGAATCCGAAATTACTGCCGAAGATATACACGCATTCTACGAAGAAAACAATGAACTGAATTATCAGTATTCTTTGGAAGAAGCAACTCCTGATATAATACGAATTCTTTCTCAGAATCTTGCAAGCGAAAGCATTGATAAAATGGCCGAAAACGCCATTGTTAAAGTTAATTAAATTTTAATTACAAAAATACGGCTCAAAAGTAAAATTTTGAGCCGTATTATATTTAGTTCAGAATATGATTAAAATAATAGTCGTCTTTGGTTAATCCGTAAGTCATTGCCTGTAAAACACAATCATTATCTTTTGTATGTGGAATAATCCAGTTAATTGTTTTAGTTTCATACTTATGTGCTAAGTAATCAGTAAATACTTGTCTGTCAAATTCTGAAATGTTTGATTCTGAAACAATAACATCATTACTCAATTTTCTGACAATAATGTAAATTTCCTTATTTTCATGGTGCAAATATATGTTATCGCCACCGGCATAACTGTTTTCTTGCAAAATATATTTTAGAGTTTTTAAAGGCCATTTTATTAATTTGTTGAAATGCTGATTTCTTAATCTTTCGAAATCTTGTGATTTTAACTGTGCTACAGAAAAATCACAAGGGTTATTCTTACATGATGTTTTAATACATGATACATATACATTTTCAATAAAGTGAAGTTTTCGGTAATAGTTTACCAGGCTTTCCTCAGCCGGAGCAAGTATTATAAATTTGTTAGTATCGTCAGCTATTTTGCAAGCTTTTTTTACAAGAGCAGAACCAATGCCAAGATTACGGTAGCCTTTGTTCACAGATAAAGCATAAAGAAAATATCCGTTTTTACCGGTACTGTATTCTACTGCTTGAAGCGGAAGAAGGTATTGAGCTGCTACGATACGGTTGTTATGCTTGGCAAAAACTATTATGGAATTTTTTAATTGATTTTTCATAAAAAAATCAATATATTCATACGAATCTGAAAAAGTATCGTGCCATAGAACGGAAAGTTCTTTTACGTAGCATTCTCCGTCATTACCGTTAACTGTTTCAATTTCAAACAAAATTATTTCACCTCAAATAATCCAAAGCAAACTTTGTAAATACATTTGTGCAAACTTCAATCGCATCTTCTCTGACATCGAACTCGGAAGAGTGCAAACTGCAAGGGTTGTTTTTCATTGCTCCATACCAGAAATAGATAGCAGGAATATTTTGACCGAAATATGCAAAGTCATCACCGGTCATAAATGGTTTTTCGAGAGTTATTACTGACTTCTCACCGTATAGCTCTTTTGCTGTATCAACAAAAAATTCCGTTAATATCGGATCGTTTATAACAGGTGGATATAAAAAGTTATATTTAAATTCTGATTTGCATCTGTATTTTGCGGAAATGTTCTCAGCATGTTTTTTCAGCAAACCGGATGCTTTTTTTCTTGTTTCTTCGTCAAAACATCTGAAAGTTCCGAGAATTAAAGAATCATCAGGAATAGTGTTAACACCGCCATTTGAGGAAACTGTACAAATTGATAGTACGTTTGAATTTCCTTCGCATAATTCATTTCTTATATATTCAAGGCTGTTTACAAATTCACATGCAGGGGTAATAGGGGATATTCCGTTTTGTGGTTCTGCACCGTGGGTGCTTTTTCCTATAAATCTCACCATAAAATCATCTGGCGAGGCCATTATGGGCCCGGATTTTACTTTGAATATTCCGGCAGGATACTCTCCGCTAACATGTCCGCCTATGGCGGCAGTTACTTTTGGATTATCCATAATACCTTCGTTAATCATGGGTTTTGCTCCGCCGGTAGTTTCTTCCGCAGGTTGGAATACTATTTTTACTGTGCCGTTAAGCTTGTTTTCGAATTTTTTTAAGATAATTGCCGCAGCCAATGCACTTGAAATGTGTATGTCATGACCACAGGCATGCATTAAACCGCTTTTTTTAGAAGCATATTCAAGCTGTGTTTTTTCTTCGATGGGAAGTGCATCCATATCGGCACGTATTAGTAATACTTTTTCTGTTGAATTTCCTATGGTAGCGCATATTCCTGTTTTTGCAATTTGGTCTATGTATGAAATATGGTATTTATTAAGTATTGTTTTTATGGTTTGTGCAGTTTGGAATTCTTCAAAGCCCAGTTCGGGGTTGGCGTGTATTGTTCGTCTGGTATGTAATATTTCTTCCCGAATGTGCATATATTCATCTCTAAAATTCATTAATAACATCCTTTTTATCGTTTTTATATAATTATACATCAAAAATAATTGGTTGTACACATAAATTTTAATTTTTTAAAATATAATTTACAAAAACCATATTGGAGGATTAAAAATGGACTTTGAATTGAACGAAGAAAAAATAAAATTATACAGACCTTTAAACAGTACAAAAGTAAAAGCTGTAATCAATTCTGATGTAATAATACCTGATTCGAAACCCGATGTTAAACGAATACTTCAGGTAAATGCCATAGCTTCCGTCAGCGAAAAGTTTGTACAAAAAGATATGATTACTGTTTCGGGATTTGTTGATTATACAATTTTGTATACAACAGATGTTGATGATTCAGTAGTTACCGTAAAAACAAAATCACCGTTTACACATAAAATTGAAATTTACGGTGCTGATGAAGATTGTTTAAATTATATTCTTGCCGATGTTTGTCATGTACAGTTCAGCGTGTATAACAGCAGAAAAATTAATTTAAAATCAGTGGTTAGTTTTGAAACAGATGTAGTTGGCAAGGCTGTGTTTAACGGTATTTCTGCTGTTTCTTCGCCGACAAATATACCATATAAGGAAGAACAGGTAAAATTTCTGAATATTTCTGTGTGTTGCGGAAGTAAATTTAATATATCCGATGAAATAAAACTTTCTTCCGATGATTCACAAATTGATGTAATTAAACTGGATCATAAAGTTATTATTAACGAAATAAAAAGTATGAACGAGAAGTTGGTTTTAAAAGGGGAGGTAAATGTCGAAATTTTATATCTTTCCGAAGGCGATTTTTCGCATATGAATTGTGATTTGCCGTTCACCGAGGTCTTTGATGTAGAAAACCTTACTCCCGAGATGCATACGTCAGTATTATGCAATCTTTCCTCTGTTGAATACTCCGTTAACAATATTGAAGATGAAACTTTACTGAATTTAGACCTTGAACTTGATTGTCTTTTTCGTGGATACGAAGAACAGGCTTATAACTTCATTACAGATATTTATTGTCCGGATTATGAGGTTAATATTAGCAAAACAAAGGTTAATTGTATGGATATTACCGATAACATCATTAAAAATTTTCCAATAAACGGTATTGTTTCTGTTAACGGAGAATCAGAGATAGAAAAAATCTATAATTTTTATTCAAAACCCGTCGTTGATAATATTTCATGTAATGATGGTTATTGTATTTGCGATGGATATATTGATGTTAAATTTCTTTATTCAGAAAACACATCATCTGATGCCATAAGTTCGATAAACGAAAAAATACCTTTTTCTTTAAAAACCGAAAGTGCTTTTGTTAACAAGGATTCTATTATAAACGTTATTATTAATATGATTCATTCTGGATATGTTTTAAAAAACGGACATGAGATAGAAATAAGAGCACAACTGGAACAAAAAGCTATGGTATTTAAAGAAAAGAAGTATAATGTTCTCTCTTCTTTTGAATTAAATACAGATAAACCAATTGAAAAAAAATCACAGTCAGGTATAACAATTTATTATTCGGATAAAAACGAAGAACTATGGGATATTGCAAAAAAATACAATACAACTGTAGAGGATATCTTGAAAGTAAATAATCTGGACTCAAATGTTCCTTTAAAGGAACGTCAACAGTTATTGATTACAAAAAGAATTATTGTATAATAAAGTAATACCTGACGCTTGTCACCCCATATAATTATTTATGGGGTGATTTTAATTGAAAAAAATAGTTACGTTCTTATTGTGTATATTTATGTTGATAACAAATGTATCTGCAAACGATGCCTCTTTATCCTGTAAAAGTGCTTTGCTGATGGATTATGCTTCCGGAACCGTTTTGTATAAAATGAACCCTCACGAAAAAATGCCGCTTGCCAGTGTTACAAAGATAATGACCCTACTTCTGGTTATGGAAGAAATCGACAAGGGAAATATTAAATACGACGATGTAATAACAGCCAGTGCCTATGCTAAAAGTATGGGTGGATCTACAATTTTTCTTGATGAAGGCGAACAAATGACATTGGATGATTTAATTAAAGGCATTGCTGTGTCATCAGGTAATGATGCATGTGTAGCAGTTGCAGAATACATAAGCGGCAATGTGGAATCATTTGTAAGCAGGATGAATGAACGCGCTTACGAACTTAATATGACAAACACTCATTTTGTTAATTGCAATGGTTTGGATGCAGAAAATCATTATTCTACAGCATATGATATTGCATTAATGTCCAGAGAACTAATGAAGCATGAAGATATATTCAGATATACAACAATATGGATGGACAGCTTAAGAAACGGTGAATTTCAATTGTCGAATACAAATAAACTTGTACGGTTTTATGAAGGATGTACGGGTCTTAAAACAGGGTCTACATCAAAAGCCGGTTTTTGCATCAGTGCGACAGCAAAAAGAGAAAACCTACATCTTATTTCCGTTATTATGAATGCGCCAACATCAAAGCAACGACAAGCCGATGCTTCAACATTGCTTAATTACGGTTTTAATACCTTTGCTTCTCAAAAGGCTGTAAAAAAAGATTCTTCCGTAGGAGATATAAAAGTGCTCAAAGGGGTCAAATCTTTTGCCAAAGTAAAATATAAAGATGATATTGATGTCCTTTACGAAAAGAATTCATCTTCCAAGCCTGAAATTTCCACCAAATTTTCTTCAGAACTAAAAGCCCCGTTAAAAGCAGGAGATGTAGTAGGAGAGGCTGTTTGTTATTTGAATGGTTCTGAGATGGGAAAGACTGATATAATTGTTTGTGAAAACATAGAAAAAATTAATGTATTGTTCGCTTTTAGAGAAATATTTGACATATGGATTGGTAATAAATAAAAGAGAGTCACCCGACTCTCTTTTATTTATGCTTGAAAATCAAAACTGTTTATGGTAAAATTAAAATAACAAACTATAATGGAGGATTTTATGGATATATCAACAATTGCACCGTTAGTTTCAAAACAAGTTCTTGTTATGTTGATACTGATAATTGCAGGGTATGTTCTTACAAAGCGTAATATAATAACCAAGCAGGGCTCGTCTGAAATGTCTGCTGTATTGGTGAATCTTGTTACACCTTGCGTTATGATACGGGCTTATCATATTCCGTTTGATGCAGATAAAGTCGGCAATATAGTTATGGGATATGGTATAAGTATAGGTATCCATATAATATACGCTTTACTCGCTTATCTGTACTTTAAACCTCTTAAGGATAAGGAAAGTGCTCTTATCAGCAGAAATTCGGCAATTATGTCAAATTGTGGATTTATGGGTATTCCTCTTCTTGAAGCGTCCCTTGGTAACGATGGTGTGTTTTACGGTTCTGCATATCTTGGTATTTTTAATATTTTTATGTGGTCTGTTGTAAAATTTCAATTTGAAAGAGGAAAAGAAAAGTTTTCTTTTAAGTCTTTGATTAACCCCGGTATAATCGGAGTTTTGACCGGTATTGCATTTTATGTTACACAGATTAAACTTCCTTCTTTCGTATATAATGCAGTAAGCTTTGCCGCAGATCTTAATACACCCCTTGCAATGTTAGTAATTGGTAGCTTTCTTGCGCGCTCCGGAATACTCTCTTCATTGAAACAGATACGGGTTTATAATGTGCTTTCGGTTAAATTAATCTTTGCTCCGTTGCTGCTACTTGTAATTATGAAGCTTTTAAAAATGGATGAAGTTTTAACTTTATCTGTAATACTATGTGCTGCATGCCCAACCGCGGCATTGGTTCCGATTTTTGCTGAAAGATATAATAGCGACTATATTTATGCTACAAACATAACGGTTGCATCGACGGTTTTATCTATGATTACCATACCGCTGCTTTGTTTTATATGCGGATATATTTTATAATGTAGGAGGATTCGTAATATGCCTATTAAAATTCCATCAAATTTACCTGCAAACAGTATTCTTCATGGAGAGAATATATTTTGTATTACAGAAAAAAGGGCTCTTAAACAGGATATAAGACCTCTTAAAATAGCTCTTTTAAATATAATGCCCACAAAAATAATAACCGAAACCCAACTAATCAGATTGCTGGGCAATACCCCTTTGCAGGTTGAACTGGATTTTATAAGACCCAGCACTCACACCAGTAAAAATACAAGCGAAGAGCACATTAATAGTTTTTACAAAAGCTTTGATGAGATTAAACATTCCAAGTATGACGGTATGATTATAACAGGGGCTCCGGTTGAACTTCTTGAGTTTGAAGCTGTAGATTATTGGGATGAACTTAAAGAAATAATGGAGTGGACGAAGACAAATGTTACCAGTACATTTCATATTTGCTGGGCTGCACTTGCCGGGCTTTATTACCATTACTCGATTCCGAAAATATCACTTGACAAAAAGATTTTTGGAGTGTTCGAACACAAAGTATTACGAAAAAAATCAATGCTTGTAAGAGGATTTGATGATGTTTTCCTCGCTCCCCATTCCCGCTATTCAACAGTTGATATTGCAAATATCAAAAGTAACCCTGCACTTCAATTGATTGCTGAGTCTGACGATGTTGGTGCATACATTATTGCCAGCAAGGATAAAAAACAGATTTTTGTAACCGGACATAGTGAGTACGATAGTGATACATTGAAACTTGAGTATGAACGCGATGTTAATCTTGGCAAAGATATACATATACCCATTAATTATTTTGCCGATAACAATCCTGATAATCCTCCGGTTGTAAGGTGGCGTTCACATGCGAATTTGCTCTTTTACAATTGGCTGAATTATTATGTTTATCAGACAACCCCATATGATATTAATGAGATAAAATAAATGAGGAATTAATATGGACGGAGTTAAAATATTACATATTTCCGATATGCATTTTGACAGGCCGTTATCCCATCTGAATGCAGAAATGGCTTCTGCCAGAAAGATCGAAACGCTTCTTAATTTCAAAAATGTTTTAGATAAGTTTTATGATGCTGATATAGTATTGATTGCCGGAGATATGTTTGACGGCAGAGCAGGTATTGATACGGTTGAATACATTGCTTCTGTTTTAGGCTCATACAAACAAAAACGTTTCTTCATTGCTCTTGGTAATCACGACAGTTACTCTAACGAAACCATTGATGTGTTATTATCAAAATTATCGGACAATGTTACTGTTTTTAATGATAGCATGCACAAAATATGTCTTGATGAGTTTAACACGGATATATACGGTATAAGTTTTTCCTCCGAATATTCCTACACATCACTTCTTAATGATTTTTCTGTTGATAATCAAGACAGAATAAATATTATAGTTACTCATGGAGATATATCCGGAAATTCCGATTACAATCCCATGAACCTTTCTCAGATTGCTCATACAAATGCAGACTATGTTGCCCTTGGACACATTCATAAACACAGCGGCATATGTAAGGCAGGCAATACATACTATTCATACCCCGGGGTTTTTGAACCGGGTGGATTTGATGAAGAGGGTGATTGCGGAATTATTTACGGTACTGTATCAAAAATCAATACAGAACTTAGGTTTTGCCCGATTTCCGTCCGCCAATATAATACGTTTTATGTTGACATCACCGGTTTTAAATCCAACGAGGAAATAATAGATTATATAAATGGCTCAATTAATCCGGATTATTTATATAAGATTATTTTACAAGGAGAAAGAAAGTGTGCAAAGCCGCCCATTAACGTATACGAAAATTTAATTAATTGCTTTTATAAGGAAATATATGATTATTCCGGAATGGCTGTGTCTATACTTGATTACGCTGATGAATTTTCGTTGAGAGGAAAAACAGCATTGCAACTCCTTAATTTCAAAGATAGGGAAGCATATAATGCAGCCTGTGACATTCTTTCTCGCTTAATGTGTGGTGAATAAATTGTTTATTAAAGAAATATATATAAAATCTTTTGGTTGTATATCCGATAAAACTTTTACTTTTAACGATGGTTTGAATGTATTGTACGGCTCTAACGAAAGCGGCAAAACAACACTATTGTCCTTTGTTTTATTTGCATTTTACGGAATAAAGCATAAGAAAGACCATAACTCTTTGAGTTTCAAAGATAAATATATCTCATGGTCAGAAGGCAAAATGGAGGGTTCTGTTCGTTTTGTGTCAAAAGGTTTAGAATATTTTATATACAGAACTTTTGCCGATGGAAAAACAAAATTATCTTTGCACTGTACCACAACAGGTGAGGAAATTAAAGATTCTGCTGTTTTGGCATCTCCCGGTGAGTATTATTTTGGTGTTGGTCCTGAAACTTTTGCCGGATCTGCATATATGTCGGGGCTTTCTGCTACATTAAAAACAGATTCCTTTGATGAAATCAACACAAAAATTAGAAACATTTACGAATCCGGATCTGATGAACTTTCATATCTTGATGTTAAAGGGCAGATCGATAACCAAATAGCTGATCTTGTTTCAAATAAAAGAAAAAATGCAATTATTCCCGCTTTGGAAAATGAACTCTATGAAGCTGAAAAAGAGATTAATGACAATAATAAAAGAATAGCACAGAAACGCGAACTTATCAAACGTGTTGCCGATTGCGAAAATAAAATTAAACATCTGAATAATGACTTGAAAATATATAAAAATGATTGTGCAGAGCAAGAAATAGCCGTTGGCTTGAGTCCTATGCAAATCATTATCTGTTGTTTGCTTTTGATTTTTTCTGTAGTTGGTTTTACTTTTGGATACAATATTGTTGCAAGTTTTGGATTATTAACTTTTTTTGTCGTTTTAAGTAGTGTTATACTCTTTAAAATAAGAAAGCAAAAAAGAAAATACTTTACAACAAAACAGTTTGATGGTAAAATAGAGGAAATAAGGGATAAAATAAGAGATGAAGAAGTAAATAAGGCAGTTCTTGCTGAACGAATAAATTCTATCCGTTATGAAGATGAATATTTGCTAATCGAAAGAAAAAATATTATTGAAAGTAAAATTAAATCTTTCAAAAATGAGTTAGAAGCCCTAAGGCTCGCTTTACTTTGCTTAGAAAACGCATATAATGAGATGAAAACTTTGTTTTCTCCGGCTTTGTCTGAAAAAGCAGGTGAGATTTTATCCGATCTTTCTTCTGCAAAATACAATAATGTTATTGTGGATGATAAATTTTCAATTTCTGTTTTTTTACAAAATGGATATAATTCATCTTTTTATTTAAGCAGAGGAACAATTGAACTTGTATATCTTTCATTGCGATTTGCTTTGTGTCAACTGCTTTTCAAAGATGACGTTGCTCCGATTTTTCTGGATGATGTTTTTATCACTTTGGACACACCGCGTCTGAAAAGAGCAATGGACTATATAACAGTTCTTTCTGAGGAAAGACAAATCTTTTTTGCTACATGCAAAGAAGATGAATATATATATTTATCAAAAAACTCTAATATTAAATTTATTATGATGTAAGTTGAAAGGAATGAAAAAAATGGCTAAAGAATCCTTATACGATTTATCTAAAGGTACAATAGTTATTGAGTCTGATGTTATTGCAAAGATTGCAGGTTATACTGCTTCAAAATGCTACGGTGTTGTTGGAATGGCGCATCGTTCAAAAGCTGATGGACTTGCCAGCTTACTTAAAAAAGATAATTATTCCAAAGGAATAAAAGTTACTGTTGAAGATAAAAAAGTAACTATTGATATGCATATTATTGTTGAGTATGGTGTTAATATTACAGTAATATGCAACAGTATAATTAATAACGTTCAATATCAGGTTAACAAGCTTACCGGACTTGAGGTTCAGAATGTCAATGTTTTTGTGGAAGGCTTCAGAGTTCAGGAATAAGGAGTGTATTACAGAATGCATGATATAAACTCAAATATATACCGCGGTATGATTCTGTCTGCCGCTGCTAATCTGGCTAATCATAAAGAAGAAGTAGACAATATGAATGTTTTTCCTGTTCCGGATGGCGATACAGGTACCAATATGTCTATGACTATGGATGCTTGCGAAGCTGCTGTCTTAAATGCCGTTGAAGATGATATTCCCGGTTTGACAAAGCTTGTTGCAAATTCAGCACTTCGTGGTGCCAGAGGAAATTCAGGTGTTATTTTATCGCAGCTTATGCGCGGTGTTAATAAGGCTTTGAAAGAATGTGATTCAATTGATTGTGAAATGCTTTCCCAAGCATTTCAGAGTGCGTCACATTCCGCATATAAGGCTGTAATGAAGCCAACAGAAGGAACCATTCTTACTGTTGCAAGAAAAATGGCTGAGTTTGCCCAAAAATACCAACGTAACTATAGCGATGTTGTTGCTTTTATGAAAGATATTGTCGAAGCCGGAAACAAAGCTTTAAGCGAAACTCCGGAAATGTTGCCTCAGCTTAAACAGGCTGGAGTTGTTGACTCCGGCGGACAAGGTCTTATCTATATCTGTGAAGGTGCTCTTGAATTTCTTATTACAGGTAATGTAATTAAGAAAAATTCTGTTTCTGAGATTGCTGCTCCAACCGGTGCTGCCTCTGTGGATATTTCCGGTCTTAAATATAAATATTGCACCGAGTGTATAATTGAAAAATCCTCTGCAAATGTTGATTCTTACAAACTTAAATTTTCTCTTGAGTCCAAGGGCGACAGTATGGTTGTTGTTGATGATGAAGAAATCATTAAAATTCATATCCATACCAATGAACCGAATTTCGTGCTTGGAGAAGCTTTGAAATACGGTGAATTAAGCAGTGTAAAAATTGAAAACATGAAACTTCAGCACAATAATTTAATTGGTGGAAACAACACCCAAATCGAAAATGTTGCAAAGGAACCGTTGTCCGAACCCAAGAAATATGGTTTTGTTTCCGTTGCAGCAGGGGATGGTCTTGTTGAAACCTTTAAAAACCTTGGTGTTGATGTTGTAATTGAGGGTGGTCAGACAATGAATCCCAGTACTGACGATATTTTGTCTGCTATCAATTGTATTAATGCTGATAATATTTTTGTATATCCCAATAACAAGAATATTATTATGGCTGCTCAACAGGCGAAGGATCTTGCCGAAAAGAATGTTTATGTTATGCCTACCAAAAGTATTGTCCAGGCTTTAAGCAGCATTCTTGCTTTTGACGAAGATAAAGAACCCGAAGAAAATTTCGAAGAAATGAACGAGGTAATATCTGAGGTTAAAAGTGCGCAGATTACCTACGCAGTAAGAGATACCGTTGTTGAGGATAAGTCCATTTCTCCGGGAGATATATTAGGTATTCTTGAAAATAAAATTTTCTCTGTTACTTCTTCAAATACAGAGTCTGTATTAAGCCTTCTTGACGAAATGGTTGATGAGGATTCTTCTGTCATCAGTTTATTTTATGGTTGCGAAACAAACAAAGAAGAAGTGGATGAAATTAAATCCGTTGTCGAAGAACGATATAAAGAATGTGATGTTTATATGCATTTTGGCGGACAGCCTGTGTACTATTACTTCATATCAGTAGAATAAAATTCTATGATTAGGCACAGTATGTATACTGTGCCTGTCGTTTTACAGGTAATTATTATGAAACATAAATTATATGCAGAAAAGGTAAATATGAGCATTAAAACTTTAAAGGGAATAGGCCCTAAAAAGGCCCTTCTTTTAGAAAAAATCGGCATATACAGTATATGGGATTTATTATATACTTTTCCCAGAGGCTATGAAGACAGAACAAGAATGTGCCCTGTATCAACTATGACAGATGGACTGGTATGTTGTGTTAATGTTATTGTTGCAAGTTCTGTTATTGAAAAGAAAATCAAGCCAAAAATGTCGCTGTATATATTTCGTGCTCAGGATTCCACAGGTGAGTTGTCTGTTAAATGGTTTTCCTCACCATTTAACAGAACAAAAATTAAAAGAGGTATGAAGCTTACTTTATATGGTACTGTTTCTGTAAATAAATCCGGAATTGAATTTTTACTTAAAGATTATGAACAATATGGTGAAAACAATAAATTTGGCAGAGTAATGCCGGTATATTCTTCAACTGCCGGTCTTTCTCAAAATGATTTAAAAACAGCCGTTAAGCAAGCTTTTGAAATTGTTGGAGATATTCCCGATTCTCTGCCTGAAGATATTGTAGCTTCCAACGACATTCTCCCTCTTGAAAAAGCTCTTTATTATATGCATTTTCCAGACAATTACGAAATTCTTTCAAGGGCAAAATATCGTTTTTCTTTCGAAGAATTACTTATTTTATGCATGATAATTAAAAAAACAAGGCAAATCACCAATCAAAATACAAGCGTTCGCGTGAATGAATATAAATGTATTTTAGATTTTGCAAATTCATTGCCGTTTGAATTGACTGATGGTCAAAAAAAGGCTGTAAATGATATATGTAAAGATTTTAAAAAGTCTGTTCCTATGAACCGTCTGTTGCAAGGTGATGTCGGAAGCGGAAAAACCGTTGTTGCTGCATGTGCTTCTTACGCTGTATTTAAAAGCGGTTACCAGACCGCAGTAATGGCACCTACTGAAATTCTTGCAGCTCAGCATTATGAAACTTTTGTCGGCTTTTTTAAGAATACTGATATTCGCATAGGTTTATTAACATCGTCCACAGCAAATAAGACACAAGTTTATAAACAGATACAAAATGGTGAACTTGACATTGTTATAGGAACCCATGCCCTTATTCAGGATAAAGTTAATTTTAAAAATCTGGGTTTGTGTATTACTGATGAACAGCATCGTTTCGGTGTAAAACAAAGGGCTTTGCTTGCTAAAAGCAATAATAATCCCCATATACTTGTAATGAGCGCAACACCTATACCGCGTACGCTTTCTCTTGTTGTATATGGTGATCTTGATATTTCTGTAATTGATGTTTTACCGACCGGAAGACAAAAGATTGAAACTTATGCAGTTAATAACAGTTTGCGTCAAAGGATAAACGGATTTATAAAAAACATAGTTGAATCCGGTTCTCAATGTTTTGTAGTTTGTCCTCTGATTGATACCTCCGAAAAACTTGATGTTCTTTCCGGAGCAGAAGCATATGAAAATTTAAAACAATACTTCCCGGAATATAGAATTTGCTTCCTCCACGGTAAAATGAGCAACGAAGAAAAAGATGAAATTATGGAAGCATTCCGAAAGAAAGAATATGATATACTTGTTTCCACAACAGTAATTGAAGTTGGTATTGATATACCGAACGCAACATTGATTATTGTTGAAAACGCCGAGCGTTTCGGACTTTCTCAATTGCATCAGCTCAGAGGTAGGGTAGGACGAGGCACGAAGAAATCCTACTGTGTACTTGTTACTGATTCACAAAGCCAGGAAGCTAAGGAAAGAATGGACATAATGTGTAAAACCAACGACGGGTTTAAAGTTGCCGCCTATGATCTGCAAATGCGCGGTTGCGGAGAATTTTTCGGCACAAGACAACACGGATTGCCGGAACTTAAAGTGGCAAACCTTTTCACGGATATGCAAATATTTGAGAAAGCCAGAGATGTTGCCGAAAAAATTGAAAAAACGTCCCCAAAAGACCGTTCTTCCTACAACGAACTTCACAGGCGTATTGAAAGACTCATTTCTGATATTGACAATATGAAGATATTTAATTGATTTATATTTATTACATAAATATAACAATTAAAAAAAAGTCTTTATTTTTGTTATTTAGTATGATATACTGTATACAGATATATTTTGTTTGTTACACACAACATATGAGGTGACAGAATGTTTGATAAATTGTCATTTATTGAGGATAGATTTAATGATCTTGAAACTAAAATAAGCGACCCTAATGTTATTGCCAACCAGGAACAATGGAGAAAGTATTGCAAAGAACATAGCGATATTACTCCGATTGTCAATAAATACAAAGAATATAAGGCATTAGTTGAAAACATTGAAGAAGCAAAAGAAATGCTCTATTCCGGCGAACTTGATAAAGATGAAAAGGAGCTTGTTGAGGAGGAAATCTCTGATAGCAACGATAAAATCCGTACAGTAAGCGAAGAGTTGAAAATTCTCCTGCTCCCAAAAGATCCCAACGACGAAAAGAATGTTATCGTTGAAATTCGCGGCGGTGCCGGAGGTGATGAAGCAGCTTTGTTTGCGGCTGATTTGCTTAGAATGTATTCTATGTATGCTGAAACTTGTCGTTGGAAGGTTGAAATTCTTTCCGAAAGCCCTACAGATATAGGAGGCTACAAGGAAGTTTCTTTTGCAATCAATGGAAGCGGTGCCTACAGTCGACTTAAGTTTGAAAGCGGTGTTCACAGAGTACAAAGAATACCTTCTACCGAATCCGGAGGCAGAATACATACTTCTACAGTTACGGTTGCTGTTCTCCCTGAAGTTGAAGAAGTCGAAGTTGAAATTAACCAGAATGATTTGCGTATTGATGTATTCAGAGCCGGAGGCCCCGGAGGACAATGTGTTAACACTACCGATTCTGCTGTAAGAATTACACATATTCCAACCGGTGTTGTTGTTTCTTGCCAGGATGAAAAATCACAGCATAAGAACAAGGACAAGGCAATGAAGATACTTCGTTCGAGAGTTTATGATATATTTATCCAACAACAAAATGATGCTATAAGCGCTGAGAGAAAAAGCCAGGTTGGTACAGGCGACAGAAGCGAAAGAATCCGCACGTATAATTATCCCCAAGGGCGGGTTACCGATCATCGTATTGGACTTACACTTCATAAACTTGATGCCGTTTTAAACGGTGACTTGGATGAGATTATTGATGCGCTTATTACTACTGATCAAAGCGAAAAGCTTAAAATGAGTGATTCTTCAAATGACTAAAATTATTTCTATTGACAATATAAAAGATGCTGCTAAGTGTATTGCTGAAGGTGGTTTAGTTGTATTTCCGACAGAAACTGTTTTTGGTCTTGGGGCTGATTCATTTAACACTGCCGCAATTGATAATATTTATAAAGCAAAAGGCAGACCCAGCGATAACCCTTTGATAATTCACATTTGTGATAAGAAAGATGTTTACAATCTTGCCAGGGATGTTTCTTCTGATGCTTTGCTTTTGATTGATAGTTTTTGGCCGGGCCCTCTCACTGTTATTTTGCCCAAGAAGGATTGCGTTCCCTATAGAGTAACCGGCGGCCTTGATACAGTTGCTGTGCGTTGCCCATCAAATTATGTTGCAAGAGAATTGATAAAGCTCAGCGGCAAGTATATTGCTGCTCCATCTGCTAATTTATCCGGAAGTCCAAGTCCCACCAACATAAGACACGTTATAGACGATATGGACGGTAGAGTAGACTATATTATTGATTCGGGTAATTGTGAAATCGGTCTTGAATCTACAGTTGTTGATTTAACAGGACAAGCACCGGTAATTCTCAGACCCGGCGCAATTACACTTGAAATGATAAAAGAATTGCTGCCTGATACTACTTTAGACAAGGGATTACTTGAAAACACAGACAAACCCAAAAGCCCCGGGATGAAATACAAGCATTATTCACCCAAAGCACAAGTCGAGGTTGTATGTGGTAATAAAGATAATATTCGCAAATATATTTCTTCCAAACTTAAAAATGACTCTCAATGTGGGGTTATGACATATAAGGGCGGAGATTATGACAACGCTTTGTGTGTCCTTTCTGCAGGAAAGTGTATGGAAGAATATGCATCAACTCTGTTTTATAACCTTAGAGTATTTGATGAATATGGTGTAAGTAAAGTATATGCTGAATTTATTGACGAACAAGGCATCGGTACCGCTGTGAAAAATCGTTTGTTTAAAGCAGCAGGGAATAACATTACAGAGGTTTGAATTTATGAAGGTTTTATTTGTTTGCACCGGAAACACCTGCAGAAGTCCAATGGCTGAAGCATCATTTAATCATTTGTGTAACAATAACGAGAATGTCAGTTCTTTTTCCAGAGGAATAAATGTTTTCCTTCCTCAGCCCATAAATCCAAAGTCCAAATCAGCTTTGGCAGCTGCCGGAATAGATTTTAATGAGGATTTTCTATCTCAACAGATTTCTTTAACTGATATAAATGATGCTGATTTAATTCTTACCATGACTTCAGACCAAAAACAGGTTTTAAAAGTTGCTTTTCCGAAGTATAAGAATAAGATTTTTTCACTTTGTGAAAAAGCATATGGTAAAGACGGTAATATTGATGATCCTTTTGGTCAGAGCGAAGATGTTTACGTGAAGTGTTTTAATCAAATAGAAAAGGCAGTTAAGGTTATCTATGAACAAAATTTTAAATATTAATTCTGATACCTCGTATGCAGAAAAGATTTTTGAAATTGAAAAGATTTGTTTTCCGGATGATTATTGGTCGTCTGATTCTATTTCACAAAGTATATTACAGAGATATTCTTTGTTTTTAGTATATTTTGTTGAGGAAAAAATTGCAGGATATATCAATGTATATAGTATTGCAAATGAGGCTGAACTTAACCGTATAGCTGTTCTTCCTGAGTTTAGAAAACAAGGTATAGGTTTAAAACTTATTAATTGTGCCATTGAGAATTTAAAGGAAAATAATTGTTTAAAATTTTTCCTCGAGGTACGACGTGCTAATCTTCCTGCTATTTGTCTATATAAAAAAATAGGATTTCTTGAAGATAGTATCAGAAAAAATTATTATCAAAAGCCATCTGACGATGCAGTCTTGATGTCTTTAGATTTTTAGGTGGTGTTTTTTTGTCTTTGGTATTAGGCATTGAATCATCCTGTGATGAAACTTCTGTTTCTGTGGTAGAAAACGGAAGAAAAGTTCTTTCAAATGTTATATCATCGCAGATAGATATTCATAAGTTATATGGTGGTGTAGTACCTGAAATTGCATCCAGAAAACATCTGGAGGTTATTAATACTGTTATTAAAGAAGCATTAGACAATGCCGGCGTAACTATTGACGATATTGATTATATCGGAGTTACATATGCACCCGGTTTGGTTGGAGCACTTCTTGTTGGTGTTTCGGCTGCAAAAGCACTTGCGTTTGCTACCGGAAAGAAGTTGGTTCCTGTTCATCATATAAGGGCGCATATATGTGCCAATTTTATTGAACATTCCGATCTGGAACCTCCGTTTATGTGTTTGGTTGCTTCAGGCGGACACAGTCATATTATTCTTGTTGAAGACTATACCTCCTTTAAGGTTATCGGACAGACAAGAGATGATGCTGCCGGCGAAGCTTTTGATAAGGTGGCCAGAGTTTTAAAGCTTGGATATCCCGGAGGCCCCAAAATAGACAAACTTGCCAAAGAAGGTAACGAAAATGCCGTTACATTCAAAAAAGTGAGTTTTGGAAAGGATAATTATGACTTCAGTTTCAGTGGTATTAAAACAGGAGTTATTAATTATATACATAATGCAGAACAAAAAGGTGAATGCATCAATAATGCAGATATCGCTGCCAGCTTTGAAAAAAGTGTAGTCGAGGTCCTTGTTGATAATTTGCTTGGTGCTGCAGATAAATTCAACATCAATCGCGTTGCTCTTGCCGGTGGTGTTGCTTGTAACTCACGTTTAAGACAGGAGTTAGAAAATCGCAAGGGCAATAAACAAGTCTTTTATCCGTCGCCAATATTGTGTACGGATAATGGAGCAATGGTTGCCTGCTCGGCGTATTACGAAGCGCTTGCAGGAAACTTTGCTGATACAACCTTAAATGCGATTCCGTTTTTAAGTGTTGAATTAAATTAACCAGGAGGGTAAAAAATGAAAACAAAAAAAATTCTAGCACTTATTGTAGCCATGATGATGGTTCTTTCTGTATCTGCAGTAGCTTACGCAGATGCGTTTAAAGATGTTGATGAAGAATCACATCCCTGGGCTATTGATGCCATAGAAGAAATGGCAGAAAAAGGTTTAATTAAAGGCTATTCTGACGGAACTTTCAAGCCCGATAATGTAATTTCCAAATTAGAGGCTTTATCTCTTACAGCCAGAATACTTGGTGTTCAGGAACCTGAAAACGAGCTTATTTTAAACGCTGCAATTGATAAATATTCAGAAACTGTTGATACATATGACCTTAATTTTGGAAGCGATGAGGTTTGCTATCTTCTTATGAAAGATGTTCTTTCTGTTGATGAGCTCGGAGAATACCTTGATGCCGGCAATGTTTCTAAAGGTATGAAGAGATACGAAATAGCTGTTCTTCTTACTAAAGCTCTAGATGCAGATGATGAAGTGAGCAAAAATCTTATAACCACTTTAGAATTTGATGATGCAGACGACATTCCTTCATATGCAAAAAAATATGTTGAATACGTAACCAATAACGAAATAATGAGCGGAACAGGAAACAATAATTTTTCGCCGGAAGCACCTGTTACACGTGCTCAAATAGCTATTCTTATGAATAAGCTTCTTGACATAACCGGTTATAGCTTTAAATCCGGTATTGTTGCTGAATACGATAATTCTTCAAGAACAATAAGAATCAAATCCGATGACGAAACCATTAAGTACAAAGTTGATCAGGATGTTATTCTTCGTTTTGAAGGCACAGAAATTACTGTTAATGATATTGCAGGTGGATATGATGCTGTTATAACACTTAAAGATGACTCTCTTTATGCTATTGATTTCGTAACACCACTTATTGACAAAGAAGTAAACGGTGTTGTTGTTTCTGTATCTACAGGAAGCAAAAACAGCATAACTATTTATCCTGTAAATGACTATGATGTGGATGTTAATTCAACAATTAAGGAAACATATCCCTTAAGTGCAAATGTTGTTGTTTCATATAACGACAGTTCTTCATCATTAAAGGATGTAAAATCCGGAAGCTTTGTTGGTTTGGTTGTTAAAAAAGGCGAAGCAGTAGCTGTTAAAGCTTATGACAAAACAAGAACAGAATCCGGACGTGTAGTTGGAGTTGAAATTACCCCTGTTTGCAGAATTAGTGTCGAACTTGCCAACGGAACAGTTGAGTCATATATTGTAAGCAACAATGTTGAAGTATCAAGAAATGGTGCAAAAGCCACCGCTGCTGAAGTAGTTAGCGGAGATTCTGTTTCAATTACAACAACATACAACCGCATTACAAAGATTGTTGCTTCCGGTAAAAAACAGGAAAAAGCCGGTCTTATTCATGAAGTTATAATTTCTGCTACACCCAAGATTACAATCAAGTCCACAGAAGGTATTAATACTTATCACATTACCAATTCCTGTGTTCTTGATCTCCCCGGTGTAACTTCACCTACTTTCTATGACCTCAGGGTTGGTGTTGCAGTTGAGCTTACTTTGGAAGGTGATACTGTTACAAAACTTACTGCCAATGTATCCGAAGGTGTTACACAGGTTAGCGGTGTAGTAAGCTCTGTAAATACTTCATACTCTGTAATTCAGGTTAACTATGTTGATCCCACAACAGGTATTTCTGTAACAGAACCTGTATTTGTTAAGAGTAAAGCAGCAATTGTTGACATTCTTACCGGTAACTCCATCAAGCTTAATGCAATTAAGACCGGTGCTAAAGTTACAGCCTTTGGATTAAGAACTAACGGTGTATTTGAAGCTACAACAATTAATGTTACCAATAATTAATTTTTTAGGTTATTAATATTGCGAAATGTGCCTTAATTTGATTAAGGCACATTTCTGCACTTTAAAATTCGTTTGCTTTTTTGGAGGAATTTGATTTTATGATACGTATTAAAGATAATAACGGCTGTTTTTCTGTTAAAAACAGCTTTGTTGATAAATTTATGTGTGAAGCACACGGGTCTTTTATTAAAGTATATTTATATCTTTTAAGGCACTCCTCTAAGCAGAATCTTGAAATATCAGATATAGCAAACGCATTCAATCTTCTTGAATCTGATGTAATTCGTGCTTTTAAATATTGGCAGAAACATGGGCTTTTAAAGTATGAACAAACTTCTGACAAGGACTTTAACATATCTTTTGTTGAAGAGGATAGTTACGAAGAATCTGCCAAAGTCGAAGACAACTCAGATAAAACTCCTAAGGTATCATCAGCACCTACAGGTGTAAATTATACCAAAGGTGATATTAATACATACATGAAAAATAACGACGGTATAAGACATATGTTCTTAATATCAGAACAGTTATTATCGAAAACGCTAACCGATACAGACAGAAAGATTTTATTCAGTTTCTATGACTATCTTGGTATGCCTGTAGAAGTTATATTTACTCTTCTGGAATATTGTATTTCTATTGGAAAGTCAAACATGAGATACATAGAAAAAGTTGCTTATACTTGGGCAGATGCCGGAATTAATACTTTGGCAAAAGCCAGCAGCCATGTTAAAGAGGAAAATGAATACTATAACACTTTAAAGCATTATAAGTCCTTGTTTAAAATATCAGGCAGAGAGTTTACACCTGTTGAAGAATCATACATAAAAGATTGGGTCTTCAATATGAAATTAAATGATAAAACAATTTGTGACGCTTATGAAAAAGCTGTAGCAAATACAGGTAAGATTTCATTTAAATATATGGACGCGGTATTAAAAAATACTCCCCAAACGGTAGAATATATTCCAAAAAAGAATTCATATACTTCAGAAAAAAAGAATTATTTTCAAGATTACGACAATGAAGTCAGTGAATTTGAATTGGAAATGATGAGAGAACGCTTAAGCAGAGAATGAGTGAGGTGTAGTTTGTGAGTAATAAATCTTTACTTGAATATAAAGTTGAAAAAGAATATGAAAAAATGAAGCTTGACAGAGATAATGCAATTGCTGCCTCTCGCAATGAGTTATATTCAATTGTACCCGAAGTTAAGTTTATTGACGATAAAATTTCTACTCTTGCCGTTACATATGCTTCAAAAATATTAACTGAAGGCATTACTCCCGAAGAAGCTGTTACTCTTGTAAATACTGAAAAAAATGACTTGTTGAAAAAAAGAAAATCAATACTTGACAATATTAATTATACCGAACGCAACATACCTTTCAATTGTAATGAATGTAATGATACCGGCATTGTAAATGGTCAGAAATGCAAATGCTATCCTAGCTTGCTAAACAAAATGATGAAAGCAAATATTGACGGGTCAAAAGATATAATAGTTAATATTGACAGCGCAAATTTTGATAATTTTTCTTTAAAATGGTATTCTAAATCTGTTGATACAGCTTTTGGGGTAAGTCCTTACGAAAATATGTTTAAAGTACATAGAGATTGCATTAATTTTTGCAATGATTTTGCTACCAATAAGAAAAATATGTATTTTTGCGGTGCCCCCGGAACCGGAAAAACGTTTATGGCAAGCTGTATTGTTAATAAATTACTTAAAGATGGGTACACCGTGGTGTATCATTCTGCGTATAAACTCTTTCAATTTATGGAAGATTTTAAATTCAACAGAATAGACCGCGCGGAAAACCTCGAAATGTATGAAAAAATTTATAATTGTGATTTGCTTATCATAGACGATTTGGGAACAGAATTTGGTACTTCCTACACATGTTCTGTTATGTTTGATATATTAAATACTAGATTACTTAATGAAAAGAGTACGATAATTAGTTCTAATTTAAGTATAACTAATCTTGAAAAAAAGTATACCGAAAGGGTATCCTCCAGAATAATGGGATATTTTGACGTTATACGTTTCCTCGGTGAGGATATTCGAATTTTAAAGAGAAAAGCAGGAGAAAACAATGTTACTGGCTGATAAATGGAAAGACTACGAATTAATTGATACCTCTGACGGGAAGAAGCTTGAAAGATGGGGCGATGTTATTTTAGACAGACCCGATCCCCAGATAATCTGGCCTCAAAAAAGTGATCCAAATAGTTGGAAATCTGCTCATGCTGTTTATCACAGAAGTAAATCAGGCGGGGGAGAGTGGGAGTTCAAAAGGGATTTGCCTTCTTCCTGGCAAATAAAATATAATAACCTTTGTTTTAATGTTAAACCTATGGGTTTCAAACACACAGGTTTATTCCCCGAACAAGCAGTAAATTGGGATTTTATGCAAAAACTGATAACTGAATCAGAACGTGAAATTTCTGTTTTAAATCTTTTTGCTTACACAGGTGGTGCAACAGTTGCCTGTGCTGCTGCAGGTGCCAAGGTTGTACACGTAGATGCTGCAAAGGGTATGGTTCAGTGGGCAAAAGAAAATGCAATAGCTTCGGGTCTTAAGGATGCACCTATACGATATATTGTTGATGATTGTCTTAAGTTTACTGAGCGTGAAATCCGTCGCGGCCATAAGTATGATGCAATAATAATGGATCCTCCGTCGTATGGGAGAGGACCTAAGGGTGAAATTTGGAAATTTGAAGAGGAAATATATAATTTGGTTTCTAAAACATCAGAACTTCTAAGCGATAATCCTTTATTTTTCATTGTTAATTCTTATACAACAGGCATATCCCATACTATAATTTCAAATCTTCTTACAATGGTACTTAAGAATAAATTTGGAGGCGAAGTTGTTTCCGACGAGATAGGTCTTCCAATAAAATCCTCGAATATGGCTTTGCCCTGCGGTGCTGCTACAAGATGGTTCAATGTTAGGTGATTTAATATGATAAAAGCGCAAAATCTGACATTTAAATATAATGAATCCGATAACAATAATGTTGTTTTAAATGATATTAACTTCTCTGTAAAACAGGGTGAATTTGTTGCTGTTCTCGGGCATAACGGTTCCGGTAAATCTACCTTGGCAAAACATTTAAATGCAATACTTTTACCTTCAGGTGGTACTGTATATGTTAATGGTATTTCAACTTCGGACGAATCCAAACTTTGGGATATCAGAAAAAATGTTGCTATGGTTTTTCAAAATCCCGACAACCAAATTGTTGCGACCATAGTTGAGGAAGATGTTGCTTTTGCGGCTGAAAATCTTTCAATTCCGTCCGAAGAAATTCGTCAGCGTGTAGACGAAGCCTTAGAAATTGTGGATATGTCCGAGTATAAAGATTACGCGCCGCATTTACTTTCCGGCGGTCAAAAACAGCGTGTTGCTATTGCTGGCGTTATTGCAATGCGGCCTCAGATGATTGTTTTCGATGAACCTACTGCAATGCTCGATCCAAGCGGTCGCAAGGAAGTTATGAAATGCATACGTAATCTCAACAAAAAACACAATATAACTATTGTTTTAATTACTCATAATATGGACGAAGCTGTTCAAGCAGACAGAGTTGTTGTAATTGATAAGGGTATCATAGCTATGAATGATAAACCCCAAAAAGTATTTTCAAAAGTTGAAGAATTACGAAAATTCGGTCTTGATGTTCCGCAAGTTACGTATCTTGCTTACCTCTTGCGAAAAAAAGGAATTGATATACCTGCCGATTTATTAAATGTTGAAGAATGTGTTGAGGAGCTATGTAAATTATGTCTATCAGAGTAGAAAATTTAACACATATATACTCACCGGACAGCCCATATGAAAGAGCTGCAATAAATGATATATCATTTAATGTTGATGATGGTGAGTTTATCGGAATTATCGGACATACCGGAAGCGGAAAGTCAACTCTTATACAGCATCTTAACGGCTTACTAAAGGCGCAAAAAGGACATATCTTTGTTGATGACACAGATATTACCTCTCCAAAATGTAATTTAAAAGAGATTCGTGCTAAAGTTGGCTTGGTTTTTCAGTATCCTGAATATCAGCTTTTTGAGGAAACTGTATATGCTGACATTGCTTTTGGTCCCAAAAATCTTAACCTTTCAAAAGAAGAAGTTGATCAACGTGTTTTTGAAGCAATTGAGTTTGTAGGACTTGATCCTCAGATATTAACTTCTTCGCCATTTGAACTGTCAGGCGGTCAAAAGAGGCGCGTTGCCATCGCCGGAGTTCTTGCTATGCGCCCCAAATTCCTCGTTCTTGATGAACCCACTGCCGGACTTGACCCTGCTGCGAGAAATGACCTTTTATTTAGATTAAAAGAATTGCACAATAAAACGAACAACACTATACTTCTTGTTTCTCATTCAATGGAGGATATAGCAAACACCGTTGACAAGGTAATGGTTTTATCCAAAGGATCACTTGTACTGTTTGACACCGTAAAAAACGTTTTTTCAAACAGTGAAATGTTAAAGGAAATAGGACTTGATATACCGCAAATTTGCGAGGTTGTGTTAAAATTACGCAAGACCGGAATTGATATTAACAGTTATTTTAACGTTGAAGAAACTGCAGACGCTTTGTGTAAACTCATTAAAGGAGTAAAAAATGCTTAAAGATATCACCTTGGGTCAATACTATCCTTCAAATTCTATAATTCACAGAGTTGACCCACGTATTAAAATTATATCATTAATATTTATCATTGTTGCCGTATTCCTATGTAAAACACCTCTTGCATATTTAGTTGCGGTAATCTTTAATTTTGTTTTGATTTTGTTATCTAAAATTCGATTCAAAACTGTTTTTAAAGCAATAAAACCCGTACTATATCTTATTGTTTTCACGGCTATTATTAATATTTTTCTCACCGGTGGAAAAGAGGTTTTATGGCAATATAAATTTCTGACTGTAACTAAAAACGGTGTACGCTCGGCTGTTTCAATGGCTATCAGAATTGTTTTACTTGTTTCATACACTTCTTTACTTACATTTACAACATCGCCCATAAGGCTTACCGATGGTATCGAATCTTTACTTAAACCTTTTTCAAAAATTGGCTTACCATCACACGAGCTTGCAATGATGATGACTATAGCACTGAGATTTATACCCACTTTACTGGAAGAAACAGATAAAATTATTATGGCTCAAAAATCACGCGGAGCAGATTTTGAAAGCGGAAACATCTTTAAACGTGCCAAGGCACTTATTCCTATTTTAGTACCTTTGTTCATTAATTCATTTCGCAGAGCTGATGATCTTGCAACTGCGATGGAATGCAGATGCTATAGGGGAGGGGATAACCGCACCAAGCTTAAAGAGTTGAAAATGCATTGTTCTGATTTTATCTGTTTTACTATGGTTTTGATTATTTTTTCAACAATAATTGTGTTTGGAGTCTTTGGTATATGAATAATAATTATTTACTGAAATTACAATATGATGGTTCCAATTATCATGGTTATCAGATACAACCTGTGGCAATTACTGTTCAAAAAGTTATAGAAGACGGTTTGTCTTCTATATTTAATAATGAGTGTCATGTGAACGGTTGTTCACGTACTGACGCCGGTGTGCATGCTATTGAATATGCTTGTTCTTTTTTTGCGGACACGCCCATACCTGCCGAAAAGATTCCTGTTGTACTCAACAATAAATTACCTTCGGATGTCAGGGCTTTGTCATGCGTACTCGTAAGTGATAATTTTCACGCCAGATTTGATACAAAGTCAAAAACGTATATGTATAAAATAAATACTTCTTTGAATTATGATGTATTTAACAGAAATTACGAATGGCAATTAGGTAAAAAGCTCGATTTTGGTAAGATGCAAGATGCTTGTACATATTTTATCGGGGAGAAAGATTTTCGCTCATTTATGACTTCCGGTGCATGTGTTGAATCGACAGTTCGAACAATTTATGATTTACATATTGAGTGTGAGCAGAACGGAATGATAAAAATTTTTATAAATGCCAATGGTTATTTGTACAATATGGTGAGAATCATTACCGGTACATTAGTTGATGTTGGTCTGGGAAGAATATCTTCCGAACAGGTAGAAAAAATTATTTTAGCTTGTAACAGAGAGATGGCAGGGCAGACAGCTCCGCCGCAAGGACTTTATTTATACAAAGTTAATTACTAGGGGTGTTAAATTTGAAAGAAAATAAAGAAAATAATGAAGAGAAAATTATTTCTTTTCCGGGTAATGACGATATAAGCGATCATAGCGATACCGAAAAAGAAAACTCGTCTTTCACTGATAAAATTAAACAATTTTCTGTTAAGAGATTGTTTTTTTACGGAGCGTTGATTTTATGTCTTGGTTTAATCATTTATCTTGTTGCCAGAGACACATCTTTTGAAGCAACCAATACCGTCAATGAAACCCCCATAATTCTGTCTGATGCGAATAATTTCTACTTAGAAAAGTACAGAGAAGGTTTTATTTTAGCCAAAGATGGTAAGATTAGTTGCTTTAACACCAATCATGAACTCCAATGGGAGTATTCGGGTTCAAAAACTGCACCAACAGTTGTTACAAATGATAAATATTGTCTTGTTTATTATAACGAGGATAAAAAAGCTGTTATTACAAACGGCAATGATTGTTTTACCATTAAATCCACCGGAAATGTGATGTACGGTAACATTAATTCAAATGGTTATTCTGTTTTATTTGCAGAAGAAACCGGTCTTAACAACAAAATTGTTGTATACGATGATGATGGTGAGCAAATATATCTTCGTCAAAATGCCGATCGTTTTATACCGTATGCATGCGTATCGGATAATAATTATTCATTGATTACATTGGAAATTTCCCAATCCGATTCGGGTTTAACAACAGAAATATGCGTCGTCGATATTACAGAATCTCAAAATAATAAGACAATAATAAGTTTAGGTAACAATACAATTAACGGTATTTTTATGTATGATGATGACGAATTTGCTGTTATTAAAGAAAATAGTATTGAAGCCTACGATATTGACGGAAAACAGCAATGGTCAACAAGTATAAATCAACAGATTTATAAGTATGCGTACAATGGTGATGATATCTTTGCTGTAATACTTAATGAAGATGATTCTGCAACAAGTGGTTCACAGATTAAATTTTTTGAAACAGACGGAAGTGAAATTTCTGTCTATAAAACTGAAAAAAAGATTTATAATATAGATATTTGCGATAAAACAGCAGTATTAAACGCAGACCGCGAATTAATTGCAATTAATACTAAGGGCAAATTTATATCATCAAAGAAACTACTTTACGATATTAAAGATGCATTATTTATTAATAACAAAAAATGTTCTTTGGTTTTAACAAATTCCGAAGAGATGAAACTTATTCCCATAGACTAAGAGGGACATATTATGCTTTTTGATTTTATATTTGCTTTTGCATTTTTTGGTTCTCTGGCAAAAGGCTATATAAAGGGTTTTTCCAGAACATTATTTAATTTAATAGTTTTTATTGTAGCCGTTGGATTATCTGTTATTGTGTTTGACAGTATCGGAAATATAGTTTTAAATACCGATATAGGTAATTCCGTTTCCACTCAGATTTCAGAAGAAATAAATGCCATAGGAGAGAGTTACAAAAGCAAACCGGAAAATGCTCCTTATCTTTCATCCATTCTGGAACTTGCAGCAGGTGAAAAAGGCGTAGATTTGTTTTCGATTTCAGATAAAATTGCTGACAAAACAGTTAAAACTATTGTTATAATTCCGATTTTTATTTTGATAATCGTTTTATGCAATGTTGTATATTATCTGTTAAAGCGCTTAATTAACAAACTTCCGGGAACTTCTCTATTGGGAGGTTTCGATAAATTATTAGGCGCTGTGTGCGGATTGGTGTATGGAGTAGTTATTGTAGCCACACTATTTGTTGTTGCTTCTTTCTTACAATTTATTCCTTCACAGAGTTTTTTGAATCAACAGTATAATTCTTCAGGTATAGTGATACTAATTAACGATTTAATATTTTAAAGGATGTGTTTTAAATGATTTATGCTCTAATGGCTGATGGATTTGAAGAAATAGAAGCGCTTGCGGTTGTTGATATATTAAGAAGGGCAGAGATTGAAATCTGCATGGTTTCAATTACCGAAAATAATGTTGTAAAAGGCGCACATGGTATTAAAGTTGTAACCGATTGTACAATTAAAAATATAACAAAAGATTATGACATGCTTTTTTTACCCGGCGGATATCCCGGTTATGTAAACCTGGCAAATTCGCAAGATACAATTGAGCTTTTACATTCTGCAAAAAGCAATAACAAATA
This sequence comes from Clostridia bacterium, assembly GCA_045539515.1. Lineage (GTDB taxonomy): Bacteria > Bacillota > Clostridia > UMGS1810 > UMGS1810 > RGIG8748. Next base: position 16,157 of record JAZQFN010000022.1, on the reverse strand, counting down.
TATAGCAGCAATATGTGCAGCTCCGTCTGTGCTTGGAAGAGAAGGATTACTTGATTCTCACAGAGCATGTTGTTTTCCTTCATTTGAAAAAGAATTAACCGGAGCTGAAGTCGTTTATGATGACGTGGTAATTTCAGATAAAATTATTACATCCCGTGGTGCAGGTACAGCACATAAACTTGCATTCGCCATTGTAGAACTTTTAAAAGGGAAAGAATTTGCCGACCAATTGTCAGACACAATGCTTTATTAATTCATTGTAAAAAGAAGTAAAACACAGGTAGATTTTAGATAGGTAACAAAGTTTGATTCTAACACGTTATTTCGCAAAATAAAAATTTTGCGAAATGGAGGAGGTGCAAAATGCTGAAAAAAACGTCAAATGATAAATATTCCGATGTACCCCAGATACTCAGAAATTACCTTAATTTTATGATAGTTATTAAAGGTAAATCACCAAATACTGTTCGCGAGTATTATTATGACCTCAGAATGTTTTTTAAATATATTTACGCTACAGCTAATGGCATTTCTGTTTATAATTTAAAATCTGTTAATTTAGATGATTTTGATGAGAAAATTTTAACTGAGATTTCTTTAAATGATTTATACGAATTTATGGCTTATATAAATAACAATCATTCTGACAATGATAACTACCGTGCACGTAAAGTTGCCAGCCTAAAATCGTTTTTTAATTATCTGCACATTAAAATTAATTTTATAGATAATAATCCGGCTTCAAATCTTGATTCTCCCAAAATAAAAAAACGTATGCCCCGTTATTTGTCCTTAGAAGAAAGTGTGGCTTTTTTGAACAATATTGACGGAAAGTTTCAGGCACGCGATTTTGCTATATTTGCGCTCTTTCTCAATTGTGGCTTAAGATTATCCGAGTTAGTTGGGATTAACCTTAAAAACATTAATTTTGAAAAACGTTCCTTAAGAGTCATTGGTAAAGGAAATAAAGAACGTATGGTTTATCTTAATGACCTTTGCATGGAAGCTATTTCCAATTATCTTGAAGTTCGCCCTGCTGTAGAGGTTCAAAAAGATATGGACGCATTATTTATAAGCTCTCAGGGACGTAGAATCAGCAACCGAATGATTGAGTTACTTGCAAAAAAATATTTTGAAAAAGCCGGTCTTGATTACGAACTTTACTCACCCCACAAATTACGTCACACAGCTGCAACACTGATGTATCGCGACGGGAATGTAGATATACGAACTCTTCAGGAACTTTTAGGTCATACAAGCCTTTCTACTACTCAGATTTATACACATATAAAAAATGATGATTTAAAAGATGCTGCTGACAGCAATCCATTAGCAAAAATTAAGGTTGAATTAAAAAAAGATATCTCAGAAGACTAAACAAACAAAAAAACTGACTCCTTGTTTTAATCGGAGTCAGTTTTTAAATTACTAATGAATCTTATATTATATGTGACTGAGTTAAACATTGATGTTAAAACAAAAGGCCTCTTTCTATTCGTCTAGTTTTAAAACGGACATAAATGCTTCCTGAGGAACCTCAACGCTTCCTACTTGGCGCATTCTCTTTTTACCTTCTTTTTGCTTTTCAAGAAGCTTCTTCTTTCTGGTTATATCGCCGCCGTAACACTTGGCAAGTACATCTTTACGCATTGCTTTAACGGTTTCACGAGCTATAATCTTATTTCCGATAGCAGCTTGTATAGGAATTTCAAAAAGCTGTCTGGGGATTGTGTCTTTTAGTTTTTCGGCGATACGTCTGCCGCGTGTATATGCCTTGGATTCATGAACTATAAAAGACAAGGCATCAACCACATCGCCGTTTAACAGCATATCCAGCTTTACAAGTTCAGATCTGGAGTAACCTTTTAAGTCATAATCAAAAGAGGCATAACCCTTAGTTCTGGATTTTAAAGCATCAAAAAAGTCATAAATAATTTCATTAAGAGGTAAATCGTAATGCAAAATTACACGGGTATCATCCATATAATTCATGTTTTTATAGATACCTCTTCGTTCCTGACAAAGCTCCATTATATTTCCGACAAACTGTGTCGGTAACATAATATCGGCATTCACCATTGGTTCCTCCATATATTCTATTTCTTGCATCGGAGGAAGATTTGTAGGATTGGAAATATCAATAATTTCGCCGTTCGTCTTGTGAACCTTGTATACAACGCTGGGTGCAGTCGTTACAAGATCAAGATTGTATTCACGTTCAAGTCGTTCTTGAATTATTTCCATATGAAGCAATCCGAGAAAACCACATCTGAAACCAAAGCCAAGAGCAACAGAAGTTTCGGGTTCGTAAGATAATGCAGCATCATTTAATTGCAATTTTTCCAAAGCATCACGCAAATCACCATATTTTGCACCATCAGCAGGATAAATACCGGAAAAAACCATAGGGTTAACTTTTTTGTAACCGGGAAGAGGCTTATCAGCGGGTCTGTCTGCACAAGTTATTGTGTCCCCTACTCTGGCATCCCCTACTGTTTTGATGGATGCAGCAATATATCCAACTTCACCGGCTTTTAAACACGAAGAAGGAATAGAGCCTAACGCAGATAAATAGCCTGTTTCAACAACATCGAAAGTCTTTCCGGTTGCCATAAACTTTATAGTGTCACCGGGCTTTAGCTGCCCATCAATAACTCTGACATATACAATTACACCCTTGTAAGCATCATAATATGAGTCAAATATCAATGACTTAAAGGGTTTGGATGAATCACCGTCGGGAGGTGGAACAAGTTCTACTATTTTTTCAAGTACATCATCGATGCCTATGCCTTGTTTTGCTGAAATCAGAGGGGCGTCCTGTGCTTCTATACCTATAACGTCTTCAATTTCATTTTTAACAAAATCAGGTCTTGCACTGGGTAAATCAATTTTGTTAATAACAGGCACAATTTCAAGATTATTATCCACAGCCAGATAAGTATTGGCAAGGGTCTGTGCTTCAATCCCCTGCGAAGCATCAACAACAAGGACAGCGCCTTCACAAGCTGCAAGACTTCTTGATACTTCATAGTTAAAATCCACATGGCCGGGAGTATCGATAAGATTTAAAATATACTCCTCGCCATTTTTTGCATTATATACAAGTTTAACGGCTCTGGCTTTTATGGTAATGCCTTTTTCTTTTTCAAGTTCCATATTGTCAAGAACCTGATCCTGCATTTCTCTTTTTGTAAGAACACCGGTTTTTTCCAGCATTCTGTCAGCCAAGGTAGATTTACCGTGATCAATATGTGCTATAATACAAAAATTTCTAATATGTTCTTGTCTTTTTGACATCTGTAATTCTCCTTGTAAATGTTTATCTTAGATATTTTAACATATTTTTTGTGTATTTACAATATTTTTTAAAAAATAAATAAAGAGCCTTTGTAAGCTCTTTATTTATAACTCATATTTTCTTTTTAAAAAGCAATCTTATACACCAAAGTCCGCATATTCCAACCAGCGTATAGATTATTCTGGAAATGATTGCACCCTGACCGCCGAAAATAAAGGCTACAAGATCAAATTTAAACAAACCAACCAGAAGCCAATTGAATGCCCCTACAATGACTAACGATAATGCCGTATTATCAATCATTTTTGTTAACTCCTTTATTAAATTATTTTTCTTTCTGTGTTAGTATGTCCTTATAATAAATTAAAATTCATACCTTATGTGTTAAATGTAAAATTAAAGTAAATAATAACCTACATTTACTTGCAATATTTGTATTTAAGTGATATAATACTAGGATAGTAACATTGTATGGAGGACAAATATGTCTAACAGTTCAAATAAAAGTTATTACATTTATATATTATGCACAATTATGCTCGCTTTTGCTGCAGTTACAAACGCTCTTTTCCTATTGCCTGCGTTCATAATTGTCCCCTCGTTTCTTGCCAAAATTTCCTATAAAAATACCGGATGGGATTTTATATATGTGTCCTTGGCACTCTTGGTATTTTCAATGGTTACCGGTTATGCAACCAATGGCGGAATAGTTTTTACTGCTATAGTTATTTTATCATTGATTGTTAACGGTTGTATAATTTATGTTGGCTTTAAAAAGAAATTTTCTGCGTTTAAAATTATACTTTCCCTAATAGCAACGGATATTTTGTTTATTTTAGGTGTTTTAGCTTACGTAAAATATGGCCTTTCAGTTAATATAACATCAATTTTAAGACAGTATCTCAGTTTAATTTACGATAATTTCATCAAAATTATGCATATGTATAATCCAGAATCCACGACCTTGTTGGATGATAACAAGTTTACCGCCTTTAATTTGTTTTATAATATAATACCCGGAATTATACCTGCTGTTATCATTATATCATCTATGTTTTTATCTGCTTTAAAATATGTTGCAGGAAAATTATTATGCAGAGAAGTTTTTATAGAAAACTCCAATTTTTCCGATGGCTTTGATAAAATAAGAGCTTCGGCAGTCAGCAATGTTGTATTAATTATAACCTTTGTTATTTCCATGACAGGAAATGACTATTATTCGATGATTGCCTTAAATTTATTCTATATAACTGTTGCTTATTATGTGTTGGTTGCCTTGGCAATTATTGATTTTAAACTTAAAATCAGAATTACTTCACAGTTCAAAAGATTCATGATATTTATATTGATTGGTGTTTCTTCTGTTTTCACCATACTTATGTTTCCGGCTGTTAATATATTTTTAGTTGGAGCTTTATTTGGATTTATAGATACTATTTTCGATTATCGAAAATTAAAAAATAACAATGAGGATGAAGAAGATGAAGAGGAATAATAAGATTTTTACAAATATCTTTTGCAGCAGCGGATTTTATATTTGGATATTGTTTCTCTGTGCCCTTGTTTTTTCGGTTTATGAAATTAAAATCGGTCTTTTTATTGGTACAATAGCTATTATATTTTTAATAATTAATTTTTCAATCGGACTTGTAAGAAAAAGATCGGTTACAGAGTTTATTAATATTCTTACCGATAATAAACGTAAAGAATATAAAAATATATTTGGCGGTCAGTTACTGCCCACTGTTATTATTGGCAATGATGGCATAATTCTTTGGGCCAATACAGGCTTTTGCGATATTGTAAATTACTCTTCCGTTAAAAACAATCACATTAAAGAAATTCTTCCGGAATTTGACCTTTACGAATGTCTGAATGCATCGGATTCCGGAATATATACAGTGGTTCATAGTTCCAGAATATATGCTGTTGAATTATGCTCTTCCAATGATGATTCCCATACAATTTATGCGCTGCATTTTAAAGATTGTACAGATTATGAAAACCTTAAAGCAAAATACGAGAGCGAAAAATTTGTAAGTGGCGTTATCTTTGTTGATAACTATGACGATGTGATGATTGATGTTTCAAATTCTGACAAACCCAAAGTTGCTGCGGCAATTGAAGAAACACTCAACATATGGGCTCAGGAGGTTAACGGAATATTAAAAAAATACGAAAAGGATAAGTTTGTTTTTTATTTTTCCAACAGTGGACTTGATAAATTTATAGAAACCAGATTTGATATACTTGAAAAGATTAAATCCATATCTGTAGGAAACAGATTATCCCCTACTTTGAGTATCGGTATCGGAACTGAAGGCGAAAATATGCTTCAGAACGAATCAAATGCATACAGAGCATTGGATATGGCGTTAGGCAGAGGCGGAGATCAGGCAATTGTTAAAAATAGCGAGAAATATGTTTTCTTTGGCGGCAAAACACAGGAAACCGAGAAAAGAACAAAGGTAAAAGCAAGAGTGGTTGCAGAGGCAATTAAACAACTTCTTGCGGACAACGATGATATACTTATAATGGGGCACCGATATGCGGACTGCGATTCTTTCGGTGCAGCAATAGGTCTTTATAAAGCTATTTCTGCATTTGATAAAACTTGCAAAATTGTAATGGACAGTTATAACAATACCGTTGCAAAAATGTTGGATAATTTTAACGATGACACATATAACGATGTAATTATTTCCAAAGCATATGCAAATGAAATAATTACAAAAGACACACTGGTTTTCGTAGTCGATACCCATGTAAAATCTATGGTTGACGAACCATCATTACTGGATGTTTCAAAGAAAATAGTTGTGATTGATCATCATAGAAGAAATGCGGATTTCATTCAGAATCCCATTCTTTCCTATCACGAACCCTACGCATCTTCTGCTTCCGAATTAGTTACCGAGATATTGCAATATATGGGTGAACAGTTTAAACTGGGAAGACGTGAAGCGGAGGCTTTGTTTGCAGGTATTTATATGGATACAAAGCAATTTACATTTAAAACCGGTGTCAGAACCTTTGAGGCAGCCTCGTACCTCAGAAAATTCGGTGCAGATACCATAGCCGTAAAACGTTTGTTCCAGATTGATCTAAACACATTTATAAAAAAATGGGCAATCATGGAAAATGCCACAACATACAAAAATTCCATTTCTATAGCTAAATGTGTAAAAAATGATGTTGATATGCGCACAATTATTGCTCAGGCGGCAGACGAATTGCTTAATATAACTGATATAACCTGTTCATTTGTTATTTGCGATATGGGCGACAGTATTAACATAAGCGGTCGTTCCCTGGGTGAATATAATATTCAAATTATAGCTGAAAAATTAGGCGGCGGTGGTCACTTAACAATGGCTGCTACCCAACTTAAAGGTGTAAATCTTAACGAAGCTGAAGTAATGTTAAAAAATGCAATTAATGAATATATAACAGAAAATAATTTATAAAAGGAAGTGCAATGATGGAAGTAATTTTTATAAAAGATTTAAAGGGTCAGGGTAAAGCCGGCGATAAAAAGAATATAAGCGACGGATATGCCAAGAATTTTCTCATACCCAAAGGATATGCAGTAGAAGCCACAGCAGCAAACCTTAACAATCTTAAAGGAAAAAAAGATTCTGAGGCTTATAAAAAAGAACAGGATCTCAAGGCTGCAAATGAACTAAAAGAAAAACTTGAAACAATTTCTGTTAACATCATTACCAAATGCGGTGAAAACGGAAAACTTTTTGGTTCCATTACATCAAAGGATATTTCAGCAGAGTTGTCCAAGCAGCATGGTATATCCATAGACAAAAAGAAAATCGTTCTTTCTGACTCTATAAAAGAAACCGGAACATTTAATCTGGATGTTAAACTATACCCTTCTGTTTCCGGAAAAATAAAGGTTGTAGTAACCAATAAGTAATTAACAGGAGAATTACGTTATGGCTAATGAACTGACTAGAAGTATGCCATGTAATATAGAAGCTGAACAGTATGTTTTGGGTGCAATAATATTTGATAACGAATGTATCGGTGATGTTGTTGCTGTGCTTAAACCCGATGATTTTTATCTTGAACAACATAAGAAACTGTTTGAAGCAATGATTAATATTTCAAACAAGGCAATACCGATAGACCTTATTACATTAAAAAGTGAACTCGAGAGTGTATTTGATAATATAGGCGGCGTAGAATACATTACACAAATTTGCCTGCCTGTAAACACAACCAGTAATTTAAAATATCACATTAAAATCATTGAGGAAAAAGCAATATTAAGACGTTTGATTCGCTCTTCCAATGATATTACCGAGCTGTGTTATGATACTGACAAGGAAGTATCTTTAATACTTAATTCTGCTGAAAACAAGCTTTATGATGTTCTTCAAAGCAAAAAAGTAACAGATATGTACCCTATTAAAGATGTACTTGCAGATAACCTTTCACGCCTTGAAGAGTTAATGAAACAAAATGCAAAGGTAACCGGCGTTCCTACCGGATTTAAGGACCTTGACCTCAGAACTACCGGACTCCAACCATCTGACCTGGTACTTATTGCTGCAAGACCTGCTATGGGAAAGACAAGTTTTGCTCTTAACATTGCTACAAATGCAGCTGTGAGATACAATGTACCCGTTGCCATTTTCAGTCTTGAAATGAGTAAAGAACAGCTGGCTAACAGAATTTTAAGTTCTGAAGCTTTACTTTCCAGCGAAAAACTTCGTACAGCTGAAATTGATAACGACGACATAGCAAAGCTTGCAAGTTCAATTAATACGTTGTCAAAGGCACCTATTTTTATTGATGATACGGCTGGTATAACCGTTTCTGAAATTAAAGCCAAATGCAGAAGATTAAAAATGAAGAATCAGTTGGGATTGGTTGTTATTGACTACCTACAGCTTATACAGGGTAACAGTCGTGAAGGACGTCAGCAGGAAGTTTCTGAAAACAGTCGTTTCCTTAAAATAATGGCTAAGGAATTAAATGTTCCTGTTATTACATTGTCACAGTTAAGCCGTGCCCCTGACCAGCGTACAGATCATCACCCTATGCTTAGTGACTTGCGTGAATCCGGCTCTATAGAACAGGATGCAGATATGGTAATGTTCCTTTACAGAGAGGATTATTACGATAAAGAAACAGAGCGCAAAAACATAGTTGAATGTATTATTGCAAAATTCCGTAATGGCAGTACCGGAACTGTTGATCTTGGCTGGCGCGGTGAATATACAAAGTTTATGAATCTTGAGAATAATTATCCCGATCCCGGTTTTTGATTTTGATTGGAGTATGTTGTGAGTAATTTAGAAAATTTGTTTTTAAAAACAATATCAGAACATAATATGTTTTCTTCCGGAGATAGAATTGTAGTCGGTTTGTCCGGAGGAGCTGATTCTTGTGTTCTTCTTTATGTACTTAACAAGTTTAAAAGCGAATTTGGTATTAAAATTGCCGCTGCTCACTTAAATCATGGAATACGTGGACAAGAAGCCTTGCGTGATATGCAGTTTGCTGATAAATTTGCCAAATCATTGGGTGTTGAATTTTATTCGAAAATTGCAGATGTACCTCTGTATGCAAAAGAAAATTCACTTTCTGAAGAAACTGCAGGAAGAAATTTGCGATACGCTTTTTTTGATGAAATTTGCAAGAATAATAATTTCAACAAAATTGCTGTTGCTCATAATGAAAATGACAGAGTTGAAACCATACTTATGAACTTGATAAGAGGTTGCGGAGCAAATGGACTTGAAGGCATAAAAGCAACTAATAAAAATATAATACGCCCTTTGATAAACATTAACAGAACAGATATCGAAAACTATGCAAAGAAAAATTGCATTCAGTATGTTACAGATTCAACGAATAACGAGAATATTTATACAAGGAATCTTATAAGAAACAAGATTCTGCCTCTTATGTCGGATATAAATTCAAATGTCATCAATAATATCATTCGTACTTCAGATATTGTTTCGGAAGAAAACACCTTTATTGATGAGATATGCAATGAAAAATGTTCTTTATATAAAACAGATAATAACCATGTATATGTTAATAAAGAGACATTTTGTCAATTAAAACCCACAGAAAAACGGCGCATCATATTAATGGCGATTAATACCCTTTGCGGCTCCGTTGACAACATCAGTTTTTCGCAAATACAAAATGCTCTCAAAACACAAGAAACCGGAAAAAATTTTATTTTTTCAAACGGTGTCACTTTAATATTTACAGCAAATTCTCTTGAATTCACAAAGAAATTGAACGTAATTAACTCTTACTGTTATGAAGCAAAAATCAATGAAACAATTACCGTCCCGGAAACAGGGCTTAGTTATTCCATTACCTGCGCTGAAAAAATCTCAAAAGATAAAAACACATTGTATATCAGCGCAGATAATATAGATTTAAAGAATTTGAAAATAAGAACAAAAAATGATGGTGATGTATTTCAACCTTCCGGTCTTGACGGTAGAAGTAAAAAAGTAAAAAAGTTCTTTATTGACTCAAAAATTCCGGCGGGAGAAAGAAATAAGTATCCCCTACTTGTATGTAACAATGAAATATTGGCTATACTTCCAATTAGGGTTAGTCATAAATTTTTAATAACAAATAATACAAAGCGTGTAATTAAGATTTCGGTAAAATGAATTATAATGACATTAATCTTTATAATAATAAACATAAGAAAAGAAAGGAGTATACCATTTATTTTCGGTAGACGTACATATGAAAACACAGGATTACTGCGAAGAAATTATATTATCTGAGGAAGAAATTGAAAAAATAGTCACTGATGTCAGCGACAAAATTAACAGAGATTATAAGGATAAAGAGATTGTTTTTATTATTACTTTAAAAGGAGCAATTATGTTTGCTTCTGATTTATTAAAAAAAATCACATCTTATGCAGCTATTGATTTTATGCAAATTTCAACCTATGGAGATAGTCACGTTTCCAATAATGTTTTTACTGTAAAAAAAGATTTAAGTATTGACATAAAAGGAAAAGATGTAATTATAATAGAAGATATAGTAGATAGTGGATTCACCTCCACATGTCTTGTGGAATACCTTTCAAAAAAAGAACCCAATTCACTTAAAATGGCGACTTTCCTTGACAAGAAAGTTAACCGAAAGTATGATTTCTATCCTGATTATGTGGGATATGAAATTGAGGATGATTCCTTTGTTGCAGGGTATGGTCTTGATTACGGTCAATTATACAGAAACATTCCGTTTTTGTTTAAGCTTAAAAAAGAAATTTACTGCAAAAACTGATTTATACACTTTTTAGGAGGCGTTAATATTGAAAAGACATTTTAAAACAATATTGATTTATATTGTTGTTTTTCTGGCTATTTTTGGCATATATTCTTTTATCAATTATGATGCAGAACCTGCCACAATTGAGTTTTCAAAACTTATAAAAGAAATAGAGAAAGAAAATGTAAAGAGTATTACTATAACAAATGATATTGCGGAGGTTGAATTTTACAGTGATGTAAAAATTAAAGATGCAAATGTAAAGAACGTTAAATGTGAAATTCAAAGCAGTATTATTCTTTATGAGTTTGCCGGTGATACCTTAAAAGAACAGGTAAAAAATAACACCATTGCAATTAAGGTAAAAAAACCTGCTGAGGCTCCGTGGTGGCTTAGTGCCCTTCCCTCAATAATCTTTATGATAATTATAATAGCTTTCTGGTTTATGCTTTTCAAGCAGACAAAGGGAGGCGGACACGGCACAATGAATTTTGGCAAAAGTCGTGCACGTGTAAACATAAACGACAAAGATAAGGTTACTTTTGATGATGTCGCAGGTGCTGATATTGAAAAAGGTGAGCTTGAAGAAATTGTTGAATTTTTAAAATCACCTCAAAAATTCAGTTCGTTAGGTGCTAAAATACCTCGTGGTGTACTTCTTGTAGGACCTCCCGGAACCGGTAAAACGTTACTGGCAAAAGCTGTTGCCGGCGAGGCGAATGTTCCCTTCTTTTCTATAAGCGGTTCTGATTTTGTTGAAATGTTTGTTGGTGTAGGTGCTTCCAGAGTAAGAGATTTATTTGAACAGGCCAAGAAAAACAGTCCCAGCATTGTATTTATCGATGAAATTGATGCTGTGGGCAGACAGCGCGGAGCCGGTCTTGGCGGCGGCCATGATGAAAGAGAACAAACATTAAATCAACTTCTTGTTGAAATGGATGGATTTTCTGCAAATCAGGGTGTCATTGTTATTGCAGCAACAAACAGACCCGATATTCTTGATAATGCATTATTAAGACCCGGTCGTTTCGACAGACAGGTCGTTGTTGATGCACCTGATATGAGAGGTAGAGAAGATATTCTGAAAGTTCACGCAAGAAACAAACCTCTCGGCAATGATGTTGACCTTAAGGTTATTGCAAAAACCACTGCCGGATTTACCGGTGCCGACCTTGCTAACCTCTTGAACGAAGCTGCTCTTCTTGCTGCAAGACGAAACAAAACTGTTATAACTGCAGAAGATGTTGAGGATGCAATGATTAAAGTTGTTGTGGGAACAGAAAAGAAATCCCGTACAATGAGCGAAAAAGAAAAGAAACTCACCGCGTACCATGAAGCCGGCCACGCAGTAGTTACAAAATTACTTCCAGGTCAGGATCCTGTACATCAGGTTTCTATAATTCCCAGAGGTCGTGCCGGCGGATACACAATGCACAGACCTTCTGAAGATAAGTATTATACTACAAAGATGGAAATGTATGACAACATAATAGTCCTTCTTGGCGGTCGTGCTGCAGAGAAGCTTGTGCTCGATGACATTAGCACAGGTGCATCAAATGATATAGAAAGAGCTTCAAAAATCGCCCGACAAATGGTTACTAAATTTGGTATGAGCGATTCTATTGGTCCAATTAATTACGGAAGCGACAATGACGAAGTATTTATCGGACGTGATTTTGTTCATTCTAAGTCGTTTAGCGAAAAAATTTCTTCTGAGATAGACGATGAAGTAAGAAAGATTATTAATACTTGTTACGAAAACTGTCTTACTCTTCTTAAGGATAATATGACAAAGCTTCATAATGTTGCAATGGTTCTTTATGAAAAGGAAAAAATTTCCGGCGAAGAATTCGAAGAAGTATTTAATACAGGCTCTTTAAATGAGTCTGGTGAATCTGAACAATAATTAAAATCAGGAAACCACAATATTGGTTTCCTGATTTTTTTCATATTTTTTTGCTTTGACAAAAATATGTTATTTTAGATAATAAATTTTGTGGTAGAAGCTTAGTAAATGCAACAGACAATTTCATACCAATTCCGGGAACAATAATATTTTTCCCCTTTAATGCTTTATTTATTGCATATTTTGCAACAAATTCAGCTGATAAACCGTTAAGAGATTTTTTTATGTTTGAATTTTTATCAAATTCCGTTTTTACAGGACCGGGACATAAAACACATAGTTTAACTTTTGATTTTTTCTCTTTTAATTCCCTGCTAATTGCTTGAGAAAGCCTTAATACATATGATTTTGAGGCGTAGTAAGACGAAAACAAAGGTCCCATCATAAATCCTGCTGAGGATGAAACATTAATAATAATTCCGGAATTACGCTTAATAAAATCACGTAAAAATAATTTGGTAAATATATGAACGGTTTTAATGTTGATATTAATCATATCAAGTTCCCTGCTCAGATCAGTTTTATCAAATTCGCCAAAGACTCCAAAGCCGGCATTATTTACAACTATATCAATATTTTCTCCTTTTAATTCTTCGTAAAGCCTGAAACACTCTTCTTCTTTACTTAAATCGAGAGCATAAATTTCAACATTTGTTTTCAATGCTTTCTTTAATTCTTCAAGTTTATCTTTTCTTCTGGCAGCAACAATAATATCATAGCCCAATTCAGATAGATATTTTGCCATTTCCTCTCCTATTCCTGAGCTGGCACCGGTAATAAATGCTTTCATAATATTTCACCTCACAGAATATATTGTAATATAAATTACATGATTTGTAAATATATTTACCCGATTTGTATGGAGGTATTATGAAACTATATGTTTTGAATATTAAAACAATAATTAAATACAGCTTGGGTGCATTAGCATTAAGTGTTTTGATTATTCTGAATCAAGCTAATTCCAGAACAGTGTTTATGGAAGAATCCGTGGATAAGCTTCCAATATACAGTGTAAATACAGAAGAAAAAATTTGTGCTGTTTCTTTTGATGCGGCATGGGGTGCTGAAGATACAGACTTATTAATTGAAATTTTAGCTGAACATAACGTTAAAGCTACATTTTTTGTTGTAGGAGAATGGGTTGATAAATATCCTGACGAAGTAAAAAAATTAAGTGAAGCAGGCCATGATATTATGAACCATTCAGACACACACCCATATATGACCAAGATTGATAATATAACATTTATAAATGAAATAGATAACTGCAGTAAAAAGATTGAGAAAATAACAAATAAAAAAGTTACTCTTTTCAGAGCACCCTACGGTGATTACAATTCTGCAGTAATTAAAAGACTGAATTCAATGAATTATTATACAATTCAATGGGATGTTGATTCTCTTGATTGGAAAGACTATGGAGTAGACAGTATTATTAAGACAGTGACGGAACATAAGAATTTACAGAATGGGTCGATTATACTCATGCACAACGGAGCGAAATACACTGCGGAAGCATTGCCGAAAGTGATAGATGTGCTGAAGGAAAAAGGATATGAGATTGTGCCAATATCGGAATTAATATATAAGGAGAATTATCATCTCGACGTGACAGGAAGGCAGATTAAAGATTGATAGATTAGGGAACTTTGCGTATGAATCTATAAGTAAAGTTCCCTATAAATTACACATAGAAAGTTATACTTGAAAGAAATATTTTTGACAGTATAATATTAATATAATATATGAAAAGTGGGAAAAATTTATGGAAAAGAACAATAGAAAAAACATTTTTTATCTACATATAGCAGTGATGCTATTTGGTATTTCAGGAGTTGTGGCTCAATTTGTGGCAATTCCTTCTGTGTTAGTTGCGATGGGGCGTGTCATATGCTCTTCGGTAATATTATTTTCAATAGCAAAAATGAAAAAAGATACATTAAAATTGGAGTGCAGAAAAGATTATTTTTTGATAGTGGCAGCAGGTATTGTTCTTGCAATTCATTGGACAACCTTCTTTCAATCCATTAAGACCTCATCGGTGGCAATCGGAACAATAACATTCTCTACGTTTCCATTATTTATAACATTTATAGAGCCAATTGTATTTCAGGAAAAACTTCAAATGAAGAATATTGTAAGTGCTATAATTTTGATGATAGGTGTGGTAATTACAATTCCTGAGTTCTCATTACAAAACCAAGTGACAATAGGGATAATTTGGGGAATGATAAGTAGTTTGACTTATGCAGTTATTACACTGGCTAATCGTTATTTTTCCGGAAAGTATATAGGAAGAGTAGTGTGTTTATATGAACAGGCTACAGCGGCCATTGTGCTATTACCGGCGGCTTTTTTGATTCGGGCTGTGTGGAAACCGATGGATATTGTTGGGGTTATAATAATAGGGTGCTGTTGTACGGCATTTGCTTATTCTCTTTATGTATCAGCGCAGAAGGGCGTGAGAGCACAAACAGCCGGTATTATTTCGGGTATGGAAACAGTGTATGGTATCGGTTATGCATTTTTGCTTTTGGGTGAAGTTCCAGATATCAGGGAAATAGTAGGTGGAATTATTATATTGGGTGTAGCCTTGTTTACGTCGCTAGAAAAGCAAGGTAAATAGCTAAAAGACATACAGATTTAGAAAAAATAAAAAATGTAGTAATAATATGTGACTTTTAGGAGATTTCATTCGTTTACATAATAGGAGGATAAATAAGTGAGTATTTTCAATCGCCCAAAAGTTGATATTGAAACTACATATCAGAAATATGCAGATCTATTGTATCGTGTTGCTCTCGCAAACCTTTCGAAGGATGAGGAAGCTCAAGATATAGTGCAGGATGTATTTGTCAAGTACATGACAGTAGCACCTGTTTTTATCAGCGAAGAGCACGAGAAAGCATGGCTTCTTCGAGTGACTATCAACAGGTGTCATGATACAACAAGATATTTTAAGATTAGGGAACATTTGCCACTTGATGAAGTTGGGGATATGCCTGCAAGGGATGACGGAATTTGTGAATTAATGTATATTTTAGCACAAATACCAGATAAATATAGAGATACTTTGATTTTGCATTGCTTGGAAGGGTTTTCGCAGCAGGAAACTGCAAGAATTCTTGGGGTGTCGTTGTCGGCAGTAAAGATGAGAATTGTACGAGGACGAGAAATTTTGGCAAAAATAAGACAGGAGGAAAGTGATGTTCAATAAGAATGAGATGGATGCATATATGAAAATCAGTGCACCAGATGAATTGAGACAGAAAGTTGAGAGAAGCATATTACAAGCAAAAACAAAAAGAATATCAGCTGTGTACAGAGCGCTTACTGTAGCGGCGGCATGTGTTGTTCTGATAATTTCTCTGAATGTTTTGGGAAAGAACGATTCGCTAAGTCTTGTCGTAAATGGGAACAAACTGGAAGAGAGAGTGGTATTTTATGATGTATCACCGGCGGTAGATGTGAGGGCATCGTCTGTTTACAGTGTTCCGGTTGAAGTCGATGTTGCCGAGAAAGCCAAGATTACTGTCTCCCAGGGTAAGATAGTGATAGATGGCGGAGAACCTAAAGTGTATCTGGAAATCAATGAGGATGCAATGGTATGGTGGAATATCGAGCGAAGTGAAAATATGCCGGAGTGTGAGATGAAAATTGAACATAAAG
>JAZQFN010000021.1:0-10887 GCA_045539515.1 Clostridia bacterium | reverse complement strand
GACCAAGAAAAAAGAGATATTGCAATAGATAAGTTAAGTGTGAAAGAATATGAAGACCCTTTTAAGGGTGGCAGGTAATACGAACGCCCTTTAAAGGGCGGCGAAAGCGGCAAAGGCAATGGGCTTGAACAAATGTGAAAGACAGCGACTTGAGTCGCTGGCCGGTAGCAAAGGCTTATAGCCTTAGTGCAAACCACCCGTTTGACGGGTGGTTATGATTTGACAATTCTGAATCGTTTTTTCCTATTCCCTTTTTTATAAAAATTTCAGACAGTAGGCGAAATGGGTAGTACAAACGGATTATAATGAAAGCAGTAAAAGCACTTTTTTGAAAGGAGAACACATGAATACTGCTGAAGTTATGGAAAAGGGATGGTTTAAAATGCCAAGAACATTTGACCAATGGCCGTGGTATCAAAATTCCGCCTGTGTACATATGTACCTGCATCTTATGATGAGGGCAAATTATAAGCCAAAAGAGTGGCAGGATACCGTGATAGAACGGGGAGAACTTATTACAAGCCTTGAAAGACTTTCTTCGGAGCTTAATCTTTCTGTAAAGCAGGTAAGAAATATTTTGGACAAGCTTCAAAAAACCAATTTCATAGAGCGAAAAGGGACAAACAAATATACCCGTATAAAGATAGTAAACTACGAGGTTTATCAGAGTATGCAAATCTCCGATGGGCAAACAAAGGACAAGCTGACGGCAAACCGGGGACAAACAGAGGGCAATCAAAGGGCAACAATTAAAGAAATAAAGAAAGAAGAGAAATATAAAAAGGATATATCTTACGGCTATCCTGAAAGGAAAAACTATTTTTCCGATTACGATAATACTCCGTCAGAATTTGAAATTGAGATTATGAGAGAGCGAATGAATAGATAATAAAACCGCCACTTGAGTGACGGTGTGAAGAATTATATAATGAAATGGTGCAAAGCACGATGAAAGCCAAATAAGTTTGGATGAAATTCAAGGTCTTGCGGCTTCAATGATATTAAATCCGTCTTTTTCATCCCGAAGGAGTCGGATTTCATCACGAAGTAATTTCATCTGCAAAGCAGATTTATTCCGTGGCAAGACGGATTTAGTTGAAAAGACGGTAGATTTTATATCAAAATCTACCGTCTTTTCTGGAGCTGTTGAGCAGACTTATTTAATTTATATGCCAGTGTTTAAGCACCTTTTATGCACCTTTTATGCTTTTATTGTTGCCAATATGTTGCCTATGAAACATATCTGTATTTTCTGAAACGTTTTTTTCGATACCGGGAAGCTCTAAATTTAACCCGACATTTTTCATATACTCATTTACTCTTTCAATGTTTGTGTTTATAAAGTCGCTTGTTGCATCACAGTAGGTATTCATAGTGATGCGTATGTCAGTATGTCCCATAAGCTCTTGCAGAGCCTTAAAACTCATACCACCCTCAATGCACCGTGTGCCGTAGGTATGTCTTAAAGAATGCAAATCCACTTTTCCGTCAATCGAATTGTCGAGAATATCATATTTTTTTACAATTCTGCTGAATTGACAATTAACTTGGTTTGTGTTTATAAGTTTATCGTTATGAAGAAATACTAACCCTTGTTTTCGGTTTTTTATGCAGTCACGGAGTATGGAAGCCACTTCTGCAGTCATAGGTATACTTCTTACGCCTGCAGCAGTTTTGGTGGTATCGTTGAGAACAGCTTCACCTTTTTGCCCCCGGGACATCGTTCTTTTTATGGTGATTACATTGAATTTAAAATTAACACTGCGTACATCAAGCGCATTTATTTCTCCCATACGCATACCGGTGAGCATAGACAGAAGCATCTGCCGGCTATAGTTTATATCTTCAGTAAGCAAAACATCTATCAGTTTCTTTTGTTCTGCAGTGGTTAATGCTCTTACTTTCTGCTCACGTTTCTTTGTACGAGGCTTTTTTATATATTCCATGGGGTTTGAACTTATAATTTTACGTTTTAATGCTTCTGCAAATGTTGCTGATATTAAATTATATGCTTTGTTAATTGACGATTGAGAGTAGGTATTAAGCTTTAAAAGACAATTCTTTATCTGCGTTTCATTTGCACTCTGCAGGGGAGTATTATATATGTCTTTCAATAGTTTTAGTGTTGCTATATTTCTGTAATAGGTAGGGGCTTGAAACTCTCCTTGGTTTAATTTATCGTCAAGTATTTGTTTTGCGAGGTGATAGATGGTTATGTGACTTATGTCAACAAAAGAGCCTGTGTATATTTGAAATTCCACATTTTTAAGCTTTTCCATTACCTCTGCCTTGGTAGCACCGTACACCGTTTTTCTCTTTCGCTTGCCGTTTTCATCGACACCAAGACCGATTTGTCCGACATACTTTCCTCTCTTTTCATCATAGAAAACAGAGCCGTCTCCTCTGGATCTTCTTTTAGCCATAAAAAATACACTTCCTTTTCAAAATTTAAAGTTTGACAAAAGGGAGTGTGTATTGTATAATCAAGGTGTACATTGTGATGTGCTATTATAGTGTACACACTCCGAGCTGATGAGGTATGCCAGTACCTTATCGGCTCATTTTTTTGTCTTTGGTTTTATAAGGTCGATTTGTTAATAAAATATAAGTGGTAATTTTGATATCAACATCTATGTTGGACCATAGATGTTATTTGCGTTCCGTGGTGTGTTTTAGCATATCCGAATTAAGGTGTTGGTAGTAATCTTCAAATCTATTCTGTTGGTAGCAGTCTGATAATGGATTTATTATTGCTGATTTGCTTTATCAAATATTGTTTTGATATTTTCCCGGAGCTCCGGAAAGTCATTTGTTACCGTGTGATAAACATCGTACATATTAAGTGTTTGGTATTTGTGTGCGGCTATATCCCGGAAGCCTGCAATACTTCTCCAAGGTATTTGCTTATTTTCACTGCGAAAATCATCGGACAAGGTTTTTACAAGTTCGCCTATATTTATTACGGTCATGCAGATTGCTCTTTTAAGAATCTCATTTTCATTGAAAATATCAAAGGACATATCTTTTAAGGTATCGAGTGCAAAAGTTGTTTCACTCAAAATTTTGGTTAAAATAGTTTTATCTCTATGCTGCATATATTTCCACCGCCTTATTTATTTCTATGAGAGAATCTTCCGGCAAAGGAGAATGAATAACATCTACATCAACACCAAGAAGCTCCTCGATGTGATATTTTATATCTACAAGCATCAGAAGAGAAACTGCAGATGTCGAAAACTCTATAAGTAAATCAACATCACTTGTGGGAGTATTCTTTCCTTCGGCATAAGAACCAAAAAGAATTATTTTTGTTATGGGGTAATGCTTTGCAACTTCATGAGCTGCAGAGGTTATTTGCTGTAATGTAATCATAAAATCAACTCCTTATTTTTATTTTATGAATTTACTATATTTTTAATCTTGATGATAGATGTTGTAGTGCTTATTTCTTTTACCGCTCCGGGGGATTCTGCATATATTCCCGGTTAGACTAATTTACTTGTAAAACTATGTTCAGCATCTATATACTTTTCCGTTGTGGTAAGATCCTAAACATGTTCGCTGGCTTTTTTCTTTGCCGGGGCAAGGTTCTCAGCCTGCACAAATCTGCATATCCAAGCTGAAAAATCTCATCTTATAATTTTAATACTATTGCTTTTCACACATTTTTTTAAGCTCATCATATAGTTGATGTACATATTCCGTACATTCATTTGGAAATTCATCGAAATAAGTTTCAAATGTTTCTAAAAACTTATTAGCATTATTGAGCTTTGCTTTTTCTGTTTTTAATGATAACATTTTATCTTTTGTCAGTACATACTGTGTATCTATTATGTCATTTATAAGCAAAGGCTTTTTTAACTCTAAGTTTTTAAGGATCTCGCTCGGTGTTCCACTTTCAATAATAAATAATTTTTCTATATTGATGGCTTCTTTCAGTATTGTTTTAATATAAGTATATTCGTATACAAAATCGGCATAATCTTTACAACTTACCATTTTGTCAAAATGTTCGTTGATATATTCAAAATAGCTTTTCATTTCCTGTTCAAGATTTAATGCTTCTTCTTTGGTAAGCTGTCTATTAATTTTATGATTAAGTTCGCCAATTGTTTTTTTGTTCATGTACTCGACATATATCATTCGTATAAGACAAATCACATCACCAAATATTAAAAGATATGCTATAGCTTTCATCATTCCACCCATTCCCGGTGAAAAAAGTTGCACAAACCCACCTATAAGCCAAAACAAAAATGTTGGTAGCATACTAACAGCAATGAGAGGTCCACAAATTCCAGAATCTAAAAGAACATAATTCTTCTGAATATTGACTTCATCCCATGAAACATTATCGGTTACCTTCCTCGATGATGGCTTGAGTAAGTCAAGTGAACTAACAGTAGTTTTGCGATAAATCTTATTATATATTGCTTTTTGGGGATTATTTATATATCCCATTCCTTTTTTTCCATATAAAGGGTTTATACTACTTTTTATACTACGCTTGATTCGACCGGTAGTTCGTGCTTTTATTGATCGTTTTATAGATGGTGTTCTTACTCCAAATTTCATATAATTTCTTCCTTTGCATAATATTTTTGTAAAATAAATATTGTTTAATTAAATTTATATTTGTCGTGTTTAAGCACATTGAAACTCTTAATTGATTTTTCATATCTATACAAACACCTTTTTTCTTTTAATTAATTAACATTCAACATCTTCAGCTATTATATATTTTTTTATGGTTGTCAAGTCTGAAATATATTCTATTGCTTTTAATTTACCAGCAAAGTTCAATTTATTATAATATTCTATAAGTTCATTTATTTCGTTTTTAACGATAGAAGCTGTTTCTTCGCCAAAAATCAAGTAATCAGCAGAGATTCCTAATATTTTTGAAATAGCCGTTATTTTCAAAACATCGGGCTCTCTTTTTCCCGTTTCATATTGACAATATGAAGATGGGGCAACCCCTAAAAAAGTAGCCATTTGCTTTGATGTCAAACCTTTGCCTTCTCTCGCCTCTCTTAATCTTTTAGAAAATGACATTATCAAAACCTCACTTTATAATTACCTTATGTTTGGTATTGTACATCTTTTATAAGAGATTGTCAACAACAAAATTCTCAATTTGCAAACTTTTTTGCCTAAAAAGATTGACAAATTCTCAAAAAGAGAATATAATTATCTTATAAATTCTCGTTTTGAGAATTCGAGGGGGTGGTAAAATGTTTCCAAATCTAAATGCAGAACAAGCTCGCCAAAGTCTCAGTAATCAAGAAATGGCTGTAATAATCGGTGTATCTCGAAGGTCATTTGAGAAAAAGAAAAAGGATGGCAAATTTGTTTTGTCAGAAATCAAAAAGCTATGTTCTCATTTTGAAAAAAGTTTCGAATATCTTTTTGAAACAAAAAAGCAAAACTAAAAATTCTATGATAGAATCGTTTAAAACTTTTCAAAGGGTAATTTCACATCTATTGTTATTTTCGTTTGGGAGAGCTTAAAAATCAAAACGAGAGGCCAAAAAACATCTATCAGAAAGGAGGAAGGGAAATGGATATTTTTGAAATTTCACAAAAAGAATATGACAACCTTATAAAAAATAGTTTGAAAATATGCGGTTGTCCCGAGTGCCATTATTGTCCGACTTTAACGGCAGAATTTAAATTGTTTGGCGCAGAAACGGTTGGATTTGAATGTCCGCATTGTGGTTATGAAAGCAGTGTCCGAATTAAGCACAATTATGTAACAATTGGTACAAGAGCCGGAACACCTATAACACCATTGAGCCTTGCAAAAACAATTTTTGAAGCTGCTGAACAATGGAATAGTGCAGTAAGAGCAGCAAAAGAATTTTAATTTTAAAAACAGAGGAGTGTGTACAATGTCAAATAAAGTTTACGAACTTGAAGCCTTAAAGGGCGAGGAAAGAAATATTGTTCAGATACTTGAGGATGATGATATAAGAGAAAACGGTATATCATCCGAAACTATCGAAGAGCTTAAAGCGGTTATCGGAAGTGATTTATCTTTTGTTGACGGTATCAAAATGCTTGTTGCAGCAATTAAAAACAATGGTGTATGTGATACACCGGAAGGAATGAAGGAATCGGAAAAGAAACCCGAAACTGTTTTTTACGATGTAAAGGCAGTTGCAAAAATGCTTATGTGCTCCATACCCACGGCAAGGGAGATTATGCAGCGGAAAGATTTTCCGAGTGTACGTGCCGGAAAGATATTAAGAGTGTCAAAGGATGCTCTTGAAGCCTGGGCTATGGAAAAAAGAGGTTAGGAGGTGATATACATTGATGTACAAAGTATGTTCCTTATGTGGTGCAAATCTTGATTTCGGTGAAAGATGCATCTGTGAGAATGAAAAATATACAAAGGAGATAGATGTTGATGAAAAAGTACAAGATAATAAACCACAAGATAATAAACCACAAGAGGTTTATGTGCGTAATGGCAGTAATAACAATAACAATAATGTTGTCAGTGTTCTGCATCAGCTTCGCACACTCAGAGAACAGCTACAATGTATGTGAATTTACAGTATGCGAAGGAGATACCCTTTGGCAAATTGCAGAGCTTTACACCGATGACAGCATGGATATAAGAAAATACATATGGGAAATAAAAAAGCTCAACGGCATGGGCACCGCAGAGCTTATGCCGGGAGATGTTATTATCATTCCCGTCTTTAACTGTGGAGAAGCGGTAACGAACTGAGGAAAGGTTCAGCTTCTCCGGGATTTGAATTTGCACCAACTCAAAACCACGCTTTTATTATACATGAGTTTGGTGCAAATGTCAAATTTCTTAACAAATCAACCTTAAAGGAGTGTGTACAATGCGCCGCCGGTCCGTAATGCCTGCACAATATGAAATTAATTGCAGAAATGCCAAAAAGAAGCTTGCAGAGCTTATAAAATGCAATTTTACCAATAGGGATTATATAATAACTTTCGCTTATTCCAAACGAAAAAAAACGGCAGATATTGATGATATAAAGAAAGATTTGCAAAATCTTTTTAGAAGGTTAAAAAGGCTGTATTCAAATTGGTATAAAGAGCTTAAGTATATATGGATTATAAAGAATCATCAAAAACACGGTATATATTTGCGTATTATAATGTCCGGTGATTTATCGTCAGCATTAGAGGATGATTTCTTTTCTTCGGGTCGTATAGATGCCAGGAACTTAACCGGCAATATAGATGCTTATGTGGAATATGAGCTTGAAAAATCGCCTCTTACTTATAGAAGGTGGTCTTGCAGTAAAAATCTTAAGAAGTCTATTGAAGCGGAAGGGGGCGAAAAATGGAACCGTGGATAAAGCTGTATAGAAAATTCAAAGAATGGGAGTGGTACGGAGATGTGATTGTCACGGCTGTTTTTATTCACCTGTTAATCAGTGCAAACTGGAAGCCTAAAAAGTGGCAAGGTTTAACGATCGATACCGGTGAACTCATAACAAGTATTGCAACTTTGTCGAAAGAACTTAACATTTCGGTGCGACAAACGAGAACGGCACTCGACAAGTTGCAAGCGTGTCACGCTATAGACAAACAAACGACAAACAAATATACCCTTATAAAGGTGCTTAATTACAGTAAATATCAAAGTACGGAAGATTTTGGCGACAAGCACATTGACAATCAAGCGACAAACGAACGTCAAACGAACGTCAAACAAACGACAACAACTAAAGAATTAAAGAATAGTAGAAATATAGATATATATAGTTATATTTATTATAGCGAATCCTTCAGCGAAGTCATAAAGGCTTATGAAAACAACATCGGAGTTGTAACACCTACAGTTGCAGATATATTAAAAGGCTTTACAAAGGAGTTTGACATCGAGCTTATTCTCTTTGCCATTGAGGAAGCTGTGAAATCCAATGTACGTAATATCAGATACATAGAGGGTATTTTAAGGACCTGGAAGGAAAAAGGAGTTTCAAGTGTTGAAGGTGCAAGGCTTGCTACAGCTGAGCATCGCACTAAGTCGGCTGCTATACCGAAGCCCGGTGTCGGACGGGCTGAACCCAAGAGAAACTTCTTCCAGGATTATGATCCGAATGAAATATCAGAATTTGAATTGGAATTGATACGGCAAAGGATGCACCGTGAGGAAACAGAGGAAGAAAAAGAAGTGAAAAGGAAGTTGGATGAGCAAATAAATAATTAATTAAGCTGTTTCTATGTTAGATATAATATCTAAATTGCACCCATAGAAAAAGTTATTCTATGAGGTTTTGAACATGGAAGAATTAAAGCAAATTTCATATACAAAGGATGAAGCAGCAGAACGGTTGTTATATGGCCGTCAACTTGGAATTGAAATTGAAGAGCTTAAGGAAGCAAGAGAAAGGGCATTTTATAATGCTATGCTCAGTGTGTCTAAATATAAGACTGATGTGGTGAAAACAACGTCTTTTAATACATCCGAAAGGAAAAACATTAGCTATTCTGACTACGGATTGTTACTTGAGAAAAAGGTATGTGAGCTTGAAGCCTACAGAATCCAAATGATAGATGCTATATATACGGTGGATGAATCAAGGCTCAGAGGAATACTCATAGGATACTACATAAATTGTAAGACGTGGGCACAGGTTGCAATTGATGCCGATTATAATGTCAGACATGTTTTGAGGCTTCACAATATTGCACTTAAAAAGATTATGTGGAAATAAGTAGTCGATAGATGATGAATAAAAAATTAAATCTACAGAAATAATTTTTCAAGCTTAAAATGAGCCCTTAAAATCATTTGTGTCTTAGGTTGTAAATTTATACATCTATTTCATAAAACATTAAGAACAGTTGAAAATTTAATTCTGTGATATAAATTATAAGACGGGCGGTGGTAAAATGTAAAATTATAAAAACATCATCAGTAAAAAGAAAATTTTTGATTAAAAAGGAGAAAAACATGAAAGTGAATCACGAAAACACCAAAAGTAAAATACTTGAAATTGCAGGGGTAATCAGAGAACAGGCAAATTACACAAAAACATATAAGCAGAACAAGTCTAATGTTCTTGCGGATGAAACATATTCTGAAGCATACAAAAACGAAAGACTTGAAAAGCTCCATGTAGATTACTTGACACACCACAAGGAAGTCAAGAATAAGCTCAAAGGTATGCTCAATGAGATTATGTCATATGAGCTTGAAAATGAAGCTGTAGTTGAATTTGATATTCCTGAATATACCAATACTGTTGCAACAATAACAGCATCAAGAAATACTCTTTCTGCAGATGTGATAAACGGTATTATATTAAACTTTGCAGGGCATTATCAAATACTTAACACACTCAAGGCTATATTTAAATCAAATGGCATAGATGTGCAGTATTACAATTTCGGTGAATATGCTGTAAGCGCAAGAGAAGCGGTACCTAAGCTCATATCTGTCGCTGAAAACATTGAGCAGGAGGAAAATACGGCTATAATAAGCCTTAAAAACCTTCTTTCCTCTGTTATAAGGTTCGGGGAAGTTAGGGGAATTAAATTTGATGATGATGCAAAATCTCTTGGTTCTGATATTGACAGTGAAGCAAGCACTATCATAGCACGTAGGGCCATGGGTTTGCCGGTTGAACCACAAGCATGATTGATTGGTCAACAATAAAGAGCGAATACATATCATCCAATATAAGCCAACGAAGTATAGCGGAAAAATATGGCGTATCATATAACACACTTAAGAGCAGAGCCGTTAGGGAATCCTGGGCAAAAGAAAAGGAAAAAGTATACCGCAAAATCACCGCAAAAACATCAAAAAAAATCCAAAAAGCAGAATTTGACCGCATAGATGCTATTATTGAAATGTGGGACAAGCTACTGAAAAAGATCGAAGCAGCCATGGAACAGTTAGAACAAAATGGTATGGTTGATGTCACCAAAATGCGGCAGATTGTTCAGTGTCTTCGTGATTTAAAGGAAATAATAAAGAATTGCGACTCAGTAGATGGTGCCGGCATGACAAAGTTGGATTATGTGTTGGAGCACATAGACGGAAATATATAAAAAGGCGGAGCACTACGAATACTTATTTACAAGGACATCTATATCGGATGTCTTTGTTTTTTCTCTTTAAATTGCCAAGCGTTTAAGAATTTATGATGTAATTGTTGCCATTAAGATTTATTATAAGTGAACAAATGTAGATGAACAGAGGTATTAATAGATGCTGCCATTGTTGCCAAAGTGTTGCCAATGAAATGAATTTTGCTTTTTTGTGAGTAAAAACACCAACAGAATGAAAATGTGTCAAAACATAGGTGAAAAGTGGGCTACAAGAAATTTTATAAATAAAAAAGACGGTTTGAAAAAACCGCCTTTTTGGAGCTGTTGAGCAGACTTGAACTGCCGACCTCTTCCTTACCAAGGAAGTGCTCTACCTGCTGAGCTACAACAGCATCACAACAAATGAAATTATATCATAAAAAAATTAGTTTGTCCATACCTAATTTTAATTTTTTTAAATTTTTTAAGTAAAAAAGGCTGCACATAAAACAAAGGGAGTGTAAAAAGCTGAGGTTTTTACATTTCCTTAGGGAATAGGAAAAAACGATTCAAAATTGTCAAATCGAACTCAAAGCAAGGCTTTGACTTGCTTTGAGTGGTAACCCGAAGGCGTGCGAGGGCACGTCGAGAGGTGAGATTTGGCAATAGCAAAAAGGCATATATATGAAGAAAAACATCTGTAAAACAGATGTTTCAGCGTGTCGATAAAGTCGACACGCTGAGAAGACGAACGAAAATGGACGCAGGCGAGGAAGCGCGAAGCAGGCAGTACAAAGGTACGGCAATGAGCGATGACGAAGCAAGCAAAGTGTGTAAAATAGCGGCTTTTGGCAT
>JAZQFN010000020.1:0-18579 GCA_045539515.1 Clostridia bacterium | reverse complement strand
AAAGCTCATTAGTAAGAAATATTACATCATCACTAATGAGCTTTTTTCATTTCTGTAGCTTTTGTCATTAATGCCAAAAGCCGTAATTTTATACACTTTGCTTACTTCGTCACCGCTCATTGCCGTACCTTTGTACTGCCTGCTTCGCGCTTCCTCGTCTGCGTCCATTTTCGTTCGTCTTATCAGCGTGTCGACTTTATCGACACGCTGATGGCATCCGCTTTGGATGCCATTTTTTCCTTGGGGAATTAGACGATAAATGTCAATTAGCTTACCAAAGCACAAAATATTGCGTTTTTATAAAATTATCGGTTGACATATTTACAAAAATAATATACAATATATATTGGATTATGTTGGGGTAGGATTGTTTCAATTTTACGACTTTTTCATTGAACATATTCTTAGTTCCACCCATATCCGTTATGTTTAAGGTTTTGAAATTATGCAATAAAAAATACGCAGAAAAGGAGGTTAAATGATTCTTTATGACATTTTCAATAGTTCATTTAGTTATAGCCGCAGTTCTGGCATTAATCGTAGGCATTGCTATAGGATTTATATGCAGAAGAATAATTGCGGAAGGTAAAATAGGCGGAGCTGAAGAAAAAGCCAAGCAGATTATTGAAGAAGGCAAGAAAACAGCAGAAACCAAAAAGAAAGAAGCTTTGCTCGAAGCTAAGGATGAAATCCACAAGAGCAGAACAGAATTCGAAAAAGAAATTAAAGACAGAAGAGCTGAAATGAATCGTCAGGAAAGACGAGTTCAGCAGAAAGAAGAATCCCTTGACAAAAAGGCAGATTCTCTTGAAAAGAAAGATGAGCAACTTAACAAAAAGCTCAAAGAAGTAGATGTACTTAAGGAAGAAACATTAAAGGTTAAGAACGCACAGCTGGAAATACTGGAAAGAATATCCGGTCTTTCTGTAGAAGAAGCGAAGTCTTACCTTCTTAAGAACATAGAGTCTGAAGTCAGACACGAAGCTGCGATAATGATTAAAGATATCGAATCGCAGGCTAAGGAAGAAGCCGACAAAAAGGCACGTTCCATTATCAGCACAGCAATTCAGAAATGTGCTGCAGATCACGTGGCAGAATCCACGGTTTCCGTGGTTGCACTTCCCAACGATGAAATGAAGGGAAGAATTATAGGTAGAGAAGGACGTAACATTCGCGCACTTGAAAATGCTACCGGTATCGATCTTATAATCGACGATACTCCGGAGGCAGTAGTTCTTTCGGGCTTTGACCCTGTAAGAAGAGAAGTTGCAAGAATGGCGTTGGAAAAACTTATTGTTGACGGCAGAATTCACCCTGCAAGAATTGAAGAAACAGTTGAGAAATCCCGCAAGGAAATCGACGCTATCATCAAACAGGAGGGTGAGCAGGCTACATTTGATACCGGGGTACACGGTCTGCATCCCGAGCTTATTAAGCTCCTCGGCAGAATGAAGTATCGTACAAGCTACGGTCAGAATGTACTCAAGCACTCCACAGAGGTTGCAAACCTTGCCGGCATTATGGCCGGAGAGCTCGGTGTAGATGTTAAGACTGCCAAGAGAGCAGGTCTTCTCCACGATATCGGTAAGTCTGTTGACCACGAAATCGAAGGTTCACACGTAGACATAGGTGTAGATATCGCTAAGAAGTACAACGAATCTCAGGAGGTTATCCATGCGATTCAGGCTCACCACGGCGATGTGGAGGCCACCACAGTTATTGCATGCATCGTACAGGCTTGTGATGCCATAAGTGCCGCAAGACCCGGTGCAAGAAGAGAAAACCTTGAAACATACATTAAACGACTTGAAAAGCTTGAGGAAATTGCAGATTCCTTCAATGGAGTTGAAAAGTCCTTTGCAATTCAGGCGGGCAGAGAAATCAGAATTATGGTTAAGCCCGAAGCAGTAAAAGATGAAGAAACAGTATTGCTTGCACGTGATATTGTTAAAAAGATAGAAAGTGAACTTGAGTATCCCGGTCAGATTAAAGTTAATGTAATCAGGGAAACACGCTCGGTTGACTACGCAAAATAAGTTTAACAGATTATTACAACAATAAGCGGTGGAGCCGATTTGCTGCACCGCTTATTTAATTCTTTGAAAGGGAGCCCGGCAGTATGAACATTCTTCTTGTAGGCGATATATTCGGCGAGTGCGGTATGGAATATATCAAAAGCGAACTCAAATACATTGTACAAAGGGAAAATGCAGACCTTATTATTGCCAACGGCGAAAATGCCTCCGGCGGTAACGGCCTTTCCTACAGCGATTATGACACCCTTATGGACATAGGGGTTGATGTTGTAACCATGGGCAACCATACCTTCGGAAGGAAGGATATATTTAAAATTTTTGAAAATGAAAGTTCGGTCATACGTCCCATCAATTACCCCGAGGGCACTCCGGGCAAGGGTAGTGTGATTATAAATAGACTTGGAAAAAGAATTGCAGTAATAAATGCCATGGGCAGGGTTAATGTGCTTAATATTGACTGTCCCTTTAAAGCATTGGAAAAGGAAATTGAGTTATTAAAGGATAAAACGGACATTATAATAGTGGATTTTCACGCAGATGCAACCAGCGAAAAAAGAGCTATGGGGTATTTCCTTGACGGCAAGGTAACTTGCATTTTCGGAACACATACCCATGTGCAGACTGCTGACGAATGTATACTTCCCAAGGGGAGTGCATATATAACCGACCTTGGAATGACCGGGGCAAAGGACAGTGTACTGGGAGTGAAAACAGACATCATTATAGACAGATTTATTACAGGTCTTCCTCAGAAATTTGAGCACGCAGATGGCAAGGCAATTCTTTGCGGTGCACTCCTTACGGTAGATGAAGCCACAAACAGGGCGACGGCAATAAAACGTATTTGTGAAAGAGAGTAAAGATATGAAATCACTTGCAAAGTATGTCAAAAATTTAATACTGTTGCTTTGCGGACTTGCACTTACAATTACCTGCGGTTGTACCGATGATGAAAGTGCCAATATGA
The DNA here is from genome assembly GCA_045539515.1 of Clostridia bacterium. Lineage (GTDB taxonomy): Bacteria > Bacillota > Clostridia > UMGS1810 > UMGS1810 > RGIG8748. Next base: position 15,576 of record JAZQFN010000020.1, on the reverse strand, counting down.
ACCCCGAAGGGCAGAATCTTCCTGTAGAGGGCGGAGTGCTTAACCTTGCAGGGTATGAGCCGGATACCTTTAACCCCTTATGTACCGGTTATGCAGGTGTGGCAGATTATATGTACCTTGTATACGAGAGCTTGTTTATTGTAAATGAGGATCTCAGCGTTAAGGGAGTCCTTGCAGAGAACTATACAACCAAAGAAAAAAACAAAGTGTATACTTTGTCGCTTAAGAAAAATGTTAAATTCCACGATGGAACCATGTTTACTGCCGATGATGTAATTTCTACATTTGAATATCTTAAACTTTATGAAACAAATTATTCCTCGGCACTCAGGGATGTGGAAACCTATGAAGCAAAAGACAGCTACACGGTAGAGATTACCCTTAAGGAACCACGTGCAAACTTCCTTACAAATCTGGATTTCCCCATATTGTCGTCAGGTCTTGATATGGAGGATTTTGTTGTGCCAAACACCACCTACAAGATGAATGGTACCGGCAGATATAAATACGGCAAAACAGAAGCCTACGAAAGTATGATTCTGGTAAAAAACCCCGACTGGCATAATGCGTCAAAGGTGTACATCCCTCAGGTTAAAATAAGATTTGTAAACAGCAAAGATGCAGTGGCCTACGCCTTTAATTCCGGTGAAACCGATATGGTTACCACAGACTACGGAAGATGGGGAGAATTTTCGTACAGTATTAAAAACAATCCCTATGAGATAACCACTACAAGATATGTTTTTGTGGGCTTGAACACTAAAAATTCAGCCTTTTCTGATGTGGAACTGAGAAAGAGCCTTGCAGGAATTATAGACAAAAAACATATTGTTGACTCGGTGATGTTTTCTCACGGGGTGGTTGCAGATACACCCATAAGCTCTAAGGCATATTTTTATCGCAACGACGACACCGAAGAAGAAAAGGTAATCGGCAAGATTACCGATAAGAAGCTTTCTACCTATATACTTTACAATGAAGAGAGTGTTATAAAGGAAAACATTGCCAAGTATTTAAAAACAGTGCTTGAAGATGCAGGCATTAAGGTGGAGCTTACCAAGGTGAGCTTTGAAACCTATCTGGATAAGATTTCTTCGGGTGATTATCAGATATATATCGGTGAAGTGGATTTGGGCAAGGACAGTAATCTGAGATTTATGTTTAAACCTGCTCCGGTTGAAGTTCCGGATTCCGATGAAGAGGGCGATACTCCCCAAGACAGTGCTGATGTACCTTCGGAAACGGATTACAGCGGTATTCGCATATGCGACTTTTCTTCGGAACCTCTGGATGATGTCATAGGTAATATCAACACAGCCTACGATGCAGAAACATCGAAGGTTGCTTACAACAATCTCAGAATCCTTTATAGGGATAATGCATTCCAGATACCCTTACTGCATGTAAACGATGCACTTTTTGTATCAAAGAGAATCAGAGGTAAGGTTACTCCCAACCTTACAAGCTTTTTTGCGGATATCGGTGACATATATATACCTGTAAATCAAAAATAACAACATAAAAACAAAAGCGGCTATTTAAGCCGCTTTTGTTTTTTTTTTTTTTTAGTAAAATCATCGTTTTGTTATAAAAATCATCGTTTTGTCCCTTGATATACAGATGTAGTAATGCTATTATTAGTATAATACTTTTTAGAAAATTCTCAAAAAAACTTGACTAAAACAAGAAACATATCCTTTCCGATATTATCTGGGCTTTGGGGCAAATAAACAGTTAAAATCACCGATTGTTTTTTGTGCATTTCTTAGTGAAAAATGCAATATTTTTGGTATAATTTGTCATTGATTAATTATGACGTCTTATAGTATAATGATGATATAGCAAAATAGGTGACTTTTGTTTTGTACAAAACAAGAATTTTGAACTTTTCAGTAATGAGGTATTAATGTCCATAAGGATTTAATATATACACTAAAATACAGGGCACTTAACCGCCCGGAAAGAAACGAGGGTTATACAATGAAAAAAAGAATTTGTGCACTTTGTATGTGTATGCTTCTTGTGTTTAGCTTCATGTCCGTTTCTGCAGAGGAAGTTTCTGTAGTAACCACAGCAGACGGTATTGAGATGTCATCTCTTACCTATGAAGACGAAGCTTTGGCACCGAAGACGGACGTCACAGTAAAGCTCACAGCAAAACGCACCGAAGCCACCGATACCACAGATAAGATTATTCTTGTGGCATCTCTTATGACTGATGGTGTTATGACGGCGGTTGATACCGACTCCAAGGAAGTTGGAACGGAAGAAACCGAGTTTTCAGCTACACTTACACTTCCCGAAGATATATCCAAGGCAGAGATTACCGTAGCACTTTTAAAACAGACAGATACAGGTCTTGTTCCTTTAAGTTCTGCATCTTACATACCTTCCAAGGATGATTTCCTTCCGATTAAAAGTGCAAAAATAGACGGCAAAGAACTTGAGTTTGATGAATATAACGAAGCAACGTTTATTTATCCGCCAAAGGCAACAAGCTATTCTGAAAATTTAGCTGTACAGGTTGCAGATGCAGCTACCAAGGTTGACTGGGTATTATACGATACGGAAGAACCGGTTTACGGTATTATCACAGCATCGCTTCCTGATGGTAGCTCGGTTGAATACAGAGTAAACTACGAGGAACGTATTCATGCAGTTTATGATCCTGTTGCAGGAAAAACCGTAAAGGATTTTGTAGAGGCTGCTGACACTCAGGTAAATATGGTTGCCGCAAATACCGTTGTAACCATGAACGATACATCCAAAGATGCCAAGTATAGAAATCTCTACACCAATCTTCGTGGTACAGACGACGAATCAAGAGGTATGGGCTCCATAGCTACCGCAAATCTTGGTGTAACCAGTATGTATCACGAAATATCCTACGTAGCGCCCGAATATGAGGGTCTTGACTATATTGTTACATACAATAACAGAACACCCTATGTATCTGCAGACGGAGCCACCTCCGGAAACGGTGCAACGCCCGGCAAGAATTTCATAGAATTTATGCTTTCCGAACCGGCAAATGTACATGTGTTTACATTTACCGAATACAAAGAGCTTGACACCAAGTATGGATTTGTCGGCGAAACAGACAGCTCTGCGTATATCATAAGAAGATATATTAACACCAAGCCGGGAGATGAATACAAAAAAGCCACCGGCGAGGTTATGACTTGGAGCGAAGCTAATAAAATCAACGCTTCAGGAACATTAAAGGAAGAAGATGCGGAATATTTTAACAGCTTAAGTGATGGACTTGCCGATAAACTTGCAGCTCTCAAGCAAAGTGGTGTTGGTAGTACTTTTAACTATAAGTATAAATACACCAAGACATATTCATCCGCAAGCGTAGAAGAGCCTGCACTGGTTGAGATTCCTTACCCCACAGCTTCTCAGGGAAGAGGTTGGATTGTGGTAATTGAACCTATTGCCGTGGAAGAATAATACTCTGAGTTTGCGAGATTAAGGAGGTAACATATGAAATCAAAAATCCTTATGCTTGTTGCAGCATTTATGCTTGTATTTTGCACCGTTGCATCGGCTGAACCACTTACTCAGCCCGAGCTTGACGATACTACAGGCTCCCTTGCAATAAGCGGACAGATAGAAGGCTACGGATATGCCGATGCCTTTACACTTGCGGTATTTAATGCAGGCAAGTCCTATGAAAACATGAGTGAATACACTCCGGAAGAAATTATGCTTACAATGACACACTTCGGTACATATATGACAGATGCCGAGGGTAACTATGAGGTTATATTCAGCACCAAGAACCTTAACCCCGGTGACTATACAGTTGTGCTTACTGCAAAGGATGGCACAGCCTACACCAAGGCAATATTTGTTGCCTCCAGGGATTCCAAGATAAAGTTTGTAGGCGAGGTTGCAGACCTTGTGGAAAATGGCTGCACAGCAGCAGAGCTTAAGGCAAAGCTTGGACTTACAGATGCCGATGCAGTTAATGCCAAGGTGTTTGAAATTCTTGAAGACAATGTAATTTTTACAGTAGATGCTGATGCACTTTCCACAATTGTTCTTGCAAACATCAAGGATACAGAAAACTTTGAGGAAACCACACCCGAAGACTTTGTGACATTCCTTGAAAATTGTGCATATATACAAAAGGTGAATGCAGGTGAACTTAATCCTGCAGAAAAGGCAGAATTTTTCGGACTTGACGAAAAGTATATGGAAACATATACCGACAGCGTAACCGGCAAGGATACCTTTGCCGCTAACTTCAAGGATGGCGGATATAAGTATACATCGGAAATTGCTGATGCCTTTGAAACAGCGGTGGTTATGAATGTCTTGGAAAATGCCGATTCCTGGAAGGACTACAAGAACCTCATTAAAGCTCACGGTGAAGACCTGGGTATAGATACAGACGATTATGAAGACTTCAATACCACTAAGAAGGACAAAATTTCCGGTTATATGGCAAACAGCTACGACAGCATTGATGACTTTGTTGACGATGTTAATAGTGCCATTAAAGATATCAAGAAAGGTAAGTCTTCCGGCGGCGGAGGCGGCGGAGGTTTTTCCTCCGATAAGGGTACTTCCGGTATTACAGGTGTGGATATAAATAACTATCCTATTGATATGACTCCCGAAGCTGAGCCTGTTAAATTTACAGATCTTGAAGGCTTTGATTGGGCAAAGGAAGCTATTGATGCACTTTCCAAAGATGGTGTTGTAGCAGGTATCGGCGGCGGAGAGTTTGCTCCTGCAGCGTCCGTAACAAGAGAACAGTTTGTAAAGATGATTGTTGATGCATTCGATGTAAAAGCAACAGATGCAAAGATAGATTTTGCAGACGTCAAAGAAGGTGCATGGTATGAGCAGTATGTAAATGTTGCGGCTCAGAACGGCATTGTAAGCGGTATAGGCAACGGCGAGTTTGGAGTAGGCGACAACATTACAAGACAGGATGCAGCAGTTATATTAAGTAATGCAGTAAAGATGATTGTAGAAAACGGAAAGCTTGACTTTACCGATTCCGATGAGATATCAGCTTACGCTAAGGAAGCAGTAAAACAGCTCAGCACTATTGGCGTAATTAACGGTATCGGCGATGGCAGTTTTGCTCCCAAGGCAAACTGCACAAGAGCTCAGGCGGCAGTTATGATATACCGTTTACTCGGTTATATAAACAAATAAGAAAGGAGAGGTCAATATGTTAAAAAGAATATTAAGTGTTTTACTTGCATGCTCACTTCTCCTTACGGTTTCTTCTGCATTTGCGGCGGAAACCGAAGAAACAGTAGTTGTAGAGTATGAGCTTCTTCCCGGTGCATATGATATTGTTACAGAGCTTGGTATTTGCGAATATACAGACAAAGAGTTCGGTGACACAATGACCCGTGGCGAATTTGCCAAATTTGTAAGCCTCCTTGCAGGCTACGGAGAAGGCAATAAGAATGCAAATATGTTTTCCGATGTTCCTGCAAGTCACGATTACGCAGGCTACATCAACGGTCTTGCTAAGGCAGGTGTGGTTTCCGGCTACAGAGGAACAGGCTACAGCCCCGATTCCAATGTAAGTATGAACGAAGCTGTAACCACAGTTGTACGTGCTATGGGTTATGCTGCAAGAGCAGAAGGTCAGGGAGGATACCCTTATGGCTATACTGCAGTAGCTCAAAGACTTGGCCTTTTGGATAATATTACAGTTTCCAATGCAGCTATCACAAAGGCAGAAGCTATTCAGCTTGCATATAACGCCTTGGAAGCAGATGCAATGGTTGCTGAAGGTCTTATAAACGGAGAGGTTTCCTACGGAACCTACAGAGGATATACCCTTGGGGAATATGTATTTGGAATGGTTCACCTTACAGGCGTTGTAGAAGCTGTGGATATTTCCGCAATTATGGGTGAAAACCTTCTCGATTCTGAGCAGATTCTCATTGACGGTGTAGAAATCCTCGCAGAAAAGAAAGTCCTTTGGGATTACCTTGGCTATGAGGTGGATGCATGGTATATTACCGGCAAAAATGGAATAAACAAGCTTGTACATATAGAAAAGACAGACTACAATAAGGTAATTTCGGTTCCCATTGCAGATATCATAGATATTTCCGGTGCTAAGGTTACATATTATGATGAAAATGGCAAAAAGGACGAAGCTTCCTACAAAATTGCCGGTGCTGTGGTATACAATACCGTTGCAACCTACGAAGCATTCAATAAAGAAATGATAGCAGATGCAGATGGCGGTGTTGTTACACTGGTAAGTAATGACGGCGACAAGGTTGCAGATGTTGTTATCGTAGAAAAGTACAAGGATTATGTAATCAGTGCGCTCTATTCAAGCCAGATGACTCTTTACGATAAATTTGATGATACAAAGAAGATTAAGCTTGATGTTACAGTAGATGAGCCCTATACAATTATTTACAATTCCGAAGGCAAGGAAATGAGCTTTGCAGATCTTCAGCTTGGTAATGTAATTTCTGTATACGATTCCATGGACGATGCGGATCAGAAGTTTATAAAAGCTATTGCTCACACCTCTTCCGTTGAAGGTGTTGTAGAAGAGGTATCCTATGTAGACGACGTGGCAGAGGTTATGATAGACGGGGCTACCTACCGTCTTACCAAGAGATGCTTTGATAACCGTAAGCAATACCTCAAAGCCGGTTCTTCCGTAAAGCTTATTCTCAATATGGAAGGGGATGCCTGCGATATGGTTTCCGTATCTTCCGGACTTGAGTTTGTATACCTTATGGCTCTTGACGAAACCGATGGACTTGACAGCAGTATCCTGGTTAAGGTGCTTAAGATGGACGGAACCTTCTCTGTACTTAAGCTTGCAGAAAATGTAACCGTAGATACCAACGTATACAAGAACGGTTACAGAAACGGAGAATTTATACTTGATATCCTTAAGGAATCTTCAAAGGTAATTTTCCCCAATCCCATAGACACGGATTGCATTGCACAGCCCGTACAGATAAGGGCTTCCGAAGGCAAGCTTACATGTATTGATACAGTACTTAACTCCGAAGGCGAAAAGGCTCAAAGAGCAGATATAAAGGGGCTTGATATGCTCTATCATGTAGGCGCTGTAAAGGGTAGTCAGGCATCTACACCCGGTCCCAGAAGAGGTACCATATATGCAGGTAAGTTTATAGCTGCTACAAATACACCTACAATTTCAATTCCTTCTCCCGAAAATGCAGATACTGCAAAGCTTGTACTGGACGAAGAAGAATATTCCTTTACAACTCCCGCCAAGTCCTTCCCCGATAACTCAAACATCCGCTTCTACGCAGATGCATTCAGTACAAAGGAAGACTCCTTTGGTGCGGAATATCTCATAACAACCCAAGCCGGCGCAGGTGACCTTAATGAAAATGTATATTTTGCGGTTGTAAAAGATGTGCGCAGAGCTATGATTAATGAAGAAGAAGGTTATTCCGTAGTTTTGGAAACAACCTCCGGTGAAACTAAGGCATACTTTGAAGAAGACTATGAGTTTACAATGGGCGATAAGGAAGACGCAACACCTGCCGACCTTAAGGAAGGTGACGTAATTCGTTACGCAACAGATACCAAGGGATTTGTTACAGATGGTATGCAGTTCTGCTTCAGAGCATCTACAGGCGAGGTATTTACGGATCTTAACAAAAATGGTGAATATGCAAACGAAGCAAATGCACTTTCTTACGGCTATGTACATCAGTCATTATCCGACGGCTTTACCTTCCTTGAAGGCTCCAAGTCTATGGAAGAAATTAAAAACGCAACCTCCGATAAGCTTACTCTTGCAAACAAGAGAGGTGCGGTTGTGCTCTATGACTTCAGCGAAACAGAAGGCAAGAGAATAAAGACCGCCACCACCGATGACATTATGGGTTATCAGGCAGTGCATGATGATTGCAGTTTTGTATACTTAAATTCAAACCGTTGCTCAATATACATTACACTTGTTGTTAACGGTCACGATTATGCCCCTGATACACAGGGCGGAAATAACTGATAGGGAGGATAGAATAATATGAAAAAATTAGTTTGTTTAGTTTTGGCGTTACTTCTTGTCCTGCCTACAGGTGCTTTGGCATTCCGTGACAGAGTAATTGTAAGAAAAGATGCCAAGGCAAGAAATATAACATCCAAATACGATTTATTCTGTATGGACTACTCCAAGATGTTACCGGGTGCGGATACCGGATTTACAGCAAGAAACACTGCCAAGGTTACCACTACAACAGGTCCCAACGGCAACGAACAGAGTGCTTTCTGCATAGAGGATACTGTAGCAGGAACTGCATACTCCGGTGTTAACGTGCAAAAGTACTTTACTCCCGTAAAGGAAGGCGTAATTGCCTTTGAAACACAGTTTAAGTTTGAAAAGAGAACAGACGAATTCCTTGCTCTTGCAATGTGTCTGCGTTCCGGTACTGCTCAGGCTTGCCGATTTATGGTAAGAGGTGCGGGCGACGGATATCTCCTTATAAGCGACGAGGCAGGAACAGCCTTCAACTACGAAGGTAAAACCAAATTCCAGCCCGGAGTATGGTATACATTGAGAGTTGAAGTCGATTTAGACCTTGCTATTCTCCAGACAGAGCTTACAATTCACCGTCCCGACGGTAAATACTATGTCAACAAGGAAGAACTTCCTCTTCACAACACTTTTAAAGCAGGTATGGCTGTGGATAACTTCCATATTGAAACCAGACAGTATGATGGTTTTCTCTACTTTGACTACATAAAGGTAGAAAAGGGCAGTCCCTGGACAGATTTCAATTCAAAGAAGCCCAAACCGGAACCCATTTCCCTGCCCCTTGTTCCCGTGCCTCAGCAAAGACTTGTTCCCGGTATTACAAATGTAAGCTACAACGGCGAATATATGTTCTTTACCAAGGCTCCCGAATTTGAAGGCGATGATCTTATGGTAACCTTAAGAAATGCCATTAAAGCACTGGGATTTAAGTATTCTTACAAGGACGGAACATATGTTGGCACTAAGGGCGAAAGCACAATCGAGATAACACCCGGCAGTACCACCGTTAAGTACAACGGCAACAACTACACCATAGGCAAGGCTCCCACAACCGAGAGAATCCCCATGGTATCCCTTACTGACCTTGCAGAGGTTATAGGAGCAAGCTGCTATTATGACAGCGCAAACAATGTTTATGTAATTACAGACAAGGAGGTGGCTCAGTAATGACAAAAAGAATTATTACTTTAATACTTGCAGTATGTATGCTCGTTTCCGTAATGCCAAACGTTGCTTTTGCCGCAGGTGAGCTTACCCTTCCCGATATATACAAGGAGTATTTCCCTGATATCAGCACAAAGACTCCTTTCAGACCTGTACATCAGTATCTTTACAGACAGAATCCTCCCACATTTACATGGCCTGCAATAGACGGTGCCGAAAGCTATGATGTTATTATCTGTGCCGATGAGGCTCTTACAGATGTGAGATACGAAAAGAAAGGCGTTAAAAATAACTTCATCCTTTTTGACACCGCCTTTGAAGAAAATGTTTATTACTGGTGGGCACTTCGCTACAATAAGGACGGCAAGTCCTCTGAGTGGTCTGTTGCAAGAAGATTTAAGCTTGCTTCCGACTCAGTAGAGCTTATATTCCCTACAAAGGAAAGAGTTCTTGAGGCTATTCCCCAGAGCCATCCCAGATTCTTCTTTACACAGGAAACCCTTCCCAAGGTTAAAGAAGATATTATGGCATCTCCCACAGCAAAGAGATATCTTGAAGAAGTACTTAAAAGAACTGTTGCCAATAATATTGCCCGTGGAGTACAGCCCGAGCCTGAGTTAAAGGACTATGAACAGCTCAAAAAAGAAGGCCCCTCGGCAAGCTCCAGCTACGGTAACGGTGGTAGAAGTGCTTGCCAGAACATTGGTAATGCGGCTATGGATGCGGCACTTCTTTACAACCTTACAGGCGATACTGCCGCTGCAGATTATGCGGTACAGTGTCTTATGGAGCTTTCCGACTGGAACTGGCAGAATCCACAGGCCGCAATTTCCTACGAAGTTAATGACCTTGGTTGGTACGAAGCTACCACATACAGTGCCATTGCTTATGACTGGATGTACAACTATATGACTCAGGAGCAGAGAGACAAGATTGCTACCGATATCAGAGAAAGACTTGACTATCGTTTCCGCAAGCTTATGGATTCTCTTAAGAGAAATCCTTATGAATCTCACACCTGGTCATACTGCTCATACTATGGTATGGGTATCATAGCACTTCTCTATGACCAGGAAGGCACACTGGATATGTACGATGAATGGTTCGGTGTGTACAACTCCAACTTTAACCCCCTCTCCATAGAAGACGGTGCTTATGGTAAGGGTATCAACTACTGGCTCTCCGCCTACGGCAGAGATTCCCTTTTCCATGATGCCATGACATATGCAGGAGTGTTCAATTTCTACGACATTCCTTTCTATAAAAATCAGTACCTTTACGGTATTTACAACTTCCCCAAGGATTCCAATGTAAACTCCTGGGGTGATGGCGGTAACGTTGGTCAGGGCAGCCTTGCGCAGTACATTGCTACAGGTGCAAGCCGCAGTGCCAAGTTTACCAAACAGCCGGAACTTCTCTGGTGGAGAAATCAGACTGCAGGAAGCTTCTACAACAACGTAAGCCAGTTCGGTTTTGATTCCATATTCTATATGGATACTGATGACATGGAGGACCGAGCTCCCATCGACTATCCCAGAGATCATTGCTTTATTGACAACGGTCTTACTTCGATGCACTCCGACCTTGTAAACACACCCAGAACATCACTTTATTTCCGTTCCGGTATGTATGGTTCCTTTAACCATACTCAGGCGGATATCAACTCCTTTATGATAGAGGTTGGCGGTGAAGAGCTCGCCTGGAAGAGCGGATACTATGACACCTATGGTTCCACACATCACTTAAACTTTTCCAAAGCAACACATTCTCACAATACAATTACTGTAGATAACGGTACAGGTCAGCCTATCAATAACTTTGATGCTGACGGAAGAATTACAATGTTCCTCACAAATACCGACATGTCTGCTGCAGTAGGTGAAGGTGCAGATGCTTACATGGGCAAGCTCGGTAAGTACGACAGAACCCTTATTTACTTAAGACCCGACTCCTACATTGTAATAGACAACCTCGCCGCAAGCGAGCTTAAGAAGCAGCAGGGAGGTTCCACCTTTGAATGGTGGCTCAACTGCATGGGCACCATTGATGTTCACGATGACCACAAGGGTGCTCACCTTGAAAACAACACAGTAGCTCTTGATGCAAGAGTTCAGTATCCCGAAAAGGTTACTCCATACTATTCCAATCTGTTCTCAGGTACAGACCTTGTTGACTGGCCCACAGACGACAGAAAGCAGGGTGTACCTTATCACTCAAGAGTATGGTTCCAGACCGACAAGGTTAACGAAACCAAGATGGTAGTAACCATGGATTCCCGTGGCATTAACGAAGAAGCAGAAAAGGTAAAGGCTGTGCAGTATGACAATTACCTTGAACTCGAATTTGACGACGGCACCGTTGCCTATGTATCCCTTGCTACCGATGAAACAACTATGATAGATACCGGCGAATACAAGTTCAATGGTACAGCAGTTGTTCACAATGACGACTACCTTATGTTTATAGGCGGTACAGAGCTCTACATAAGAGGTCAGAAGGTTGTTGAAGCCGACAGACCTGTAGCTGTAACTATGGGCAGTGATGAATTTGGCGTATCCTGCTATGTGGATGACTACAACATAACAGTATACCCCAACGAACTCTATATGCCCAACCCAGAAACAGTCCTCTTCCGCGACGGCAGAGAAACCGAAATGGGTCTTGGTATGCAGGCTACAATTGACCCCGAAACAAAGGTTGTTACCGTTAAGGCAGACAAGGGTCACTACTCCATGCTTATGAACGGCAAGGGTCTCCCCGGCGGAAAGACAGGTGAAATATGGTCCTATACTCTTGTGGTAGACGGCAAGGAAACCATACAGACTGTAGACAATGTATACAACAATGCAGACTATGAATCCGAAGCTAAGGCGGTAGTTGTAAATGCAGACCTTATTCCCGATACAGAGTACGAGGTAGTGGAAACTACAGACAAAATAGCCTTAAGCGGTGCAAAGCCGGTTGAAGGTGAAAAGATACTTATGAAGTCAAATGGCGAAGTATTACTTAATGCCGACAACCAGAGGGTAGTTCTTCAGACTATACCCAATGTACAAAGTGAGGTTGATTACACAACAGATTATAAGGCTGTGGAAGATTCAGCTACATACCTTATTCAGGCGGAATCCTCTACCAAGTATGAAGGTAACACAAGACAGACCTCCGGTATTGCTACCGTTGGTGTATCTCAGCTTAACGGTCTGGGTGACAGAGCATACTACAAGGTTAAGATTGAACAAAGCGGCAACTACAAATTCTCTGTACGTTATGCTGCATGGGTTGAACCTTTCCCCACAAGATTTATCGAAATTAAGAATGTAAGATATTACTTCAATCTTCCCGATTCCGGAGGATACGGTGCAGCCGACACAGACTTCGACGTGGTTACACTTAAAGAAGATATTTACCTTGATGCAGGTGAATATGAATTCTTTATCGGTGCTAACGGCGTAGGCTTCTGGAACTTTGACTGGATAGCTTTTACAAAAGCTGAATAAAGTTTGAAAGGCGGACACAGCAAATGTGTCCGCCTTTATTATGTTTCTCTTTAGTAGGGAGATTCTTCGACTTCGCCTGCGGCTCCGCTCAGAATGACATAATTATTAACAAGTACATCTTTAAAACCTCCGACAATATTAATAGTGAGGCACACTACTGTGGTGAATTAATTTTCGCATAGGATTTTTGGCGTTAAGAAAACATTAGTAATTTTAAAAAAATTATCGAAAACGGCACTTGCATACAATCAGTTCCATTATTGCAAGTGCCGTTTAGAGAGGACAAGCGACGAAAATCGTCGCCTCCGCAACGTTCGATTAAATTTTTTGAAAATTACGCTTTGTTTTTAGCCCAAAATCCTCGCGGGAGCGGGGAGTGAAGAGGGGGCGGCGGAGAGCCCGCCTCTTCAAAAAGGTTTTGTTTCTTTCACAAAAAGAAAAAAGCAACCGCATATCACGGTTGCATCACAAATATATTCAAACTGTAAGGTCAACAAGCTTTGCTTCAGTAAAGCTTACAAGCTCCTTTACATCCACAAGTAACTGACATCCCTTGATGCCTGCACTCACGGTTATCTTTTCGAAATTCTTTGCAGATTCATGTATAAATGTGGGAAACTTTTTCTTCATTCCTATGGGTGAGCAACCGCCCCTTATGTAGCCTGTAAGCCCCAAAAGGTCTTTAACGTGTATCATTTCCACCTTTTTGTTTCCGGTGACGGAAGCGGCTTTTTTTAGGTCAATTTCCTTATCTACAGGTATACACATTACTATGGGGCCTGTCTTGTCACCTTTGGCAACCAGAGTTTTAAATACCATTTCGCAGGGGAGTCCCACGGAGTTTGCTATGGTTACACCGCTTAAGTCGTTGTCGTCATAGGAATACTCAAGGGCTTCGTATTTTATCTTTGCCTTGTCAAGCATTCTCATTGCATTTGTTTTTGTCATATTACACGCCCTCCAGCTGATTTATAATCCACGCTATGGCATGGTGGTTGTTATCCACGTCGGTTATTCGGTCTGCCGCAAGCTTTGTTTCCTCTGTGGCATTTTGCACTGCATAGCCTATGTCGGCTTTTTTTAGCATGGATATGTCATTTTCGTAGTCACCAACGCAGATTATTGTTTTTATTTCAGGATGAATTTTATTTCGTATATATTCAATGGCGTTGCCTTTTCCGCCGTCTATTGCACAGACTTCAACGCCTTGGGGCCAGCTTCTTTCCACATTGTACAGGTGAGAGAATTTTGCCGTTAAGTCATCTCTTAATTTAATGGCGGATTCTTCGTCATTCATTACATAAACACACTTGCAGGGATTTCTTTCCACTGTATTCTCATAGATGTAGCTTTCATCTTCGTCACATATGTTTATAAAACGTATAATGTGGCCGAAATTATCCACAGAGTAGGAGAGTAAGTTTTGAGTGTTATCTTTATCCATAGTGCAGATATGAAGCTTTGTGTCGGTCTTCATATCGTAGAGCACATTGCCGTTTACCACAAGTACGCAGGTGTTTGCCTCAATTGTGTCGGAAAAATTCTCCTTTATGTGGGAAGAAAATCTTCCCGTGGCAAAGGTAAAGATTCCGCCTTCGCTTTGAAAATAGCGGATTGCTTCGGCGTTTTCTTCAGATATCTTTCCGTCGGACACCAGAGTGCCGTCAAGGTCTGTGGCTATGAGGATTCCGTCAAATTTACCCATAAAATACCTCCTGATAAAAGGATTGTCATTCCAAGCGGTGAATCTCCTTGTTGAAAGGAAGATTCTTCGCCTTCGCCTGAAGGCTCCGCTCAGAATGACATTGAATGTTTTTTGTTTCTTATAAATTTTCTATTTTGTTGGCAAGTTCATCAAGCCAGGGACCTTCAAAAAGCTCAATAAGACCTGCATCCGTTGCACCTGCAAGCTTGGGGTTAACGGGAATCTGGCTTATGGTGTCTATTTCGTGCTCTGCGGCAACCTCGTCTATGTGGCTTTCGCCATAGATGTAGTGGCGTTTGTTGCAGTTATCGCACTCAAAGTAGGACATATTCTCTACAATACCAAGAATAGGTATGTTCATAAGCTTTGCCATTTTAACAGCTTTGCCTACTATCATAGATACAAGCTCCTGGGGAGATGTAACTATAACTATGCCGTCAACAGGAAGTGACTGGAACACTGTAAGGGGTACGTCGCCGGTTCCCGGAGGCATATCCACAAACATATATTCAATATCTTCCCATATAACATCTGTCCAGAACTGCTTTACGGTACCGCCTATAACGGGACCCCTCCACACTACCGGGTCTGTGTCGTTTTCCAAAAGAAGGTTAATGCTCATTACATCAATACCTGTCTTTGTGGGTACGGGCACAATGCCTCTTTCATCGGCATATGCTTTGGTTTTAATGCCAAATGCCTTGGGTATGGACGGACCTGTAATATCCGCATCAAGTATGGCAGTATTAAAGCCCTTTCTCTGCATAAGAACGGAAAGCATGGAAGTAACCATGGACTTACCCACGCCGCCTTTACCGCTTACTACGCCTATAACTTTTTTAACACTGCTGGCAGGGTTAAGTGCCGCAGTAAAATCCTGTTTATCTCTGGAAGCACAGTCTGCAGAGCAGGTGCTGCAATCATGTGTACATTCTTCACTCATTGGTTTTGACCTCCTTAAAATTGTTTGTTTTATATTTAAATATTGTACCACCAAACGGCAAAAGTGTCAAGGTTGGCTATGCAAAACAAAATGGGAGTGTAAATTAATTCAGCGAATTAATTTACACTCCCTTAGGGAATAGGAAAAAACGATTCAGAATTGTCAAATCGAACTCAAAGCAAGGCTTTGACTTGCTTTGAGTGGTAACCCGAAGGCGTGCGAGGGCACGTCGAGAGGTGAGATT
>JAZQFN010000019.1:0-15493 GCA_045539515.1 Clostridia bacterium | reverse complement strand
AAGGCTACAAAATAGCGGCTTTTGGCATTTATGACAAAAGCTACAGAAATGAAAAAGCTCATTAGTAATGATGTAATATTTCTTACTAATGAGCATAATTTTTTATATTCACTTTGCGGTGCGTTCTTTTTCGACAGTCTGAGACGGCAGAACGTAAGACTTGCCGTCTTGTGTTTTATATGCTATAATGATTTCAAACAAAGCTTGAAATCGTGATTATGAATTCTTGCAGATTATTTAAAGCAACGAGAGTTGTGACTTTTTTTGAGAGGGAAGAGAAATGTACAAATACGAAACCCATCTTCATACATATCCTGTATCCAAATGCGCCAAAGCAACCGTGAAAGAAACTTTGCAATTTTATAAACAAAAAGGCTACGACGGAGTTTTTATAACAAACCACTTTCTTGACGGTTACATAAACATAGACCCGGGCGTTTCCTACGAAGAAAAAATTAATTTTTATTTCAGCGACTACGAAGAGGCCAAAAGAATTGAAAAGGAAATAGGCATCAAGGTTTTCCTTGGTGTGGAAATGACCTACGACGGGGCAGATTTTCTTATTTACGGTCTTGGTAAGGACTGGTACCTTAACCATTCGGAAATTATGGAAATGAAAAGAAGCGAAGAACTTAAATTCCTTATGGAAAACGGTGCTTTTATTGTACACGCTCACCCTTTCCGCAATCCGCCTTTTGTAGATCACATACATCTTTTTCCCGATTGCGTTCATGGGGTGGAGGTTATTAACGGTTGCCGCAGCGACTTTGAGAATTCCATGGCAAATACCTATGCTGAAAGCTACGGCTTTATTAAAACAGCCGGCTCCGACAATCACACGGCAGGAGATATGAAGCACCTGGCAGGCATGTGCTCCCATAGTCCGATTGTTGATGAAGCGGATTTTATAAATAAGCTCAAAAACGGTGAGATGGAAATTTTTGAGGAGATAATATAGTTATGAGCTATACTACATATTTATTTGATTTTGACGGAACCTTGGTGGACTCAATGCCTTCGTTCATTTCGCTTATGCTTAGGATTCTTGATGAAAACAACATACACTATGAATCCGACATAGTAAAAACAATTACACCTCTCGGCTATGCAGGCACTGCAAAATATTACAAAGAGCTGGGAATTTCCAAAACCGAACAGGAATTAATTGAGCTCATGAATAAATATGCATACAATGAGTATCTGTACAACATACCGGCAAAAGCCAATGTTGTTGAGGTTTTAAAAAAGCTTAAAAGCACAGGTGCAAGCCTTAATGTGCTCACTGCCAGTCCACACACGGTGCTCGACCCTTGCCTTAAACGTGTCGGAATCTACGACCTTTTTGACAATGTGTGGTCCTGCGATGACTTTGCCACCACCAAGGCGGACCCGGATATATATGTAAAGGCTGCAGAGCGTCTTGGCAGACCCGTTGATGAAGTGCTGTTTCTCGACGATAACTTTAATGCCGATAAAACTGCAAAATCCGCAGGAATGAAGGTATGCGGTGTTTTTGATGAATCCTCCGCAGAATATAGCGAAGATATAAAGAAAATTGCAGATTATTACATATATGACTTTTCGGAGCTTACCGATATATAAAAGTTTTTATACATATTAACAAACAGAAAAGGGAAACGGATTATAATGCTCCGTTTCCCTTTTTGTTTAGTATAACTCTCTTTCTGTTATAAAAACCTCTCTGTCATTGGAGCCGTTCTTTCCAAAGGACTTGTACTGGGAGTTTAGTCTTTCGTCAAGGTCTATTAATGCAGATACAAAGCCCTGTTCCTTGGAGCCGTCAGCTCTTGCCAGATACTTACCCCATGCGGGTTCAATTATTCCGCAGTTTTTGGGGTTTAAGTGACTTACTATAAAGTACACGCCGTTATCCATGGCTCTTGTTATGGGTCTTTCCTCGTGAAAACCCCTTGTAGACCAGAACACCATCTCGGCGCCATTCTTTGCAAGCTCATATGTAGCCTCGGGGAACCAGTTGTCCCAGCAGGTTATCATACCTATTTTACCATAGGGTGTGTCAAACACCGGGAATTCACAGCCCGGCGTAAGACCGCTGTTTTTTATTTCACCCATACCGGTTAAGAAAACCTTGCGGTATTTACCCACAACCTCGCCTTTGTCGGATATCAGAAAGGAAGTGTTGTATTTATATCCTGCATCGTCAATTTCGTGGGAAGTAAATATCACATACATTCCGGCTTTCTTTACGGCTTCGCACACTTTTTGCATTTCTTCGCCATTTTCGCGGATAAAAAGCTTTTCTTTGCAGGAAATGTCAAGTACACATTCCGTAAAACACAAAATATCGGGTTTTTCGGAAGATAAAGATGCTTCTTCAATCACATTCAGGGTGTTTTGCAAATTATCCTTAAAAGTGCCTTTTTTCTCTATAAAAGCCGATGCAACTCTTATAATCCTGTGAGGCTCTTTGTCGGTTATTCCAATTTGGGGCTCACCAAAGGTAACTTCCCCTTTGCCAAAACAGTAAAGAAATAATTCAAGCTTTATCTTTTCCGTACCTTCGGGTATTTCTTTTTTTAGTGTAAAAACATATTTATCCCTTGTAAAGTAATCGGACTGTATCAGCAGGTTGTCTTTACCCATAAAGGATACCAAGGCTCTGGGGCTTATACGCTCTCCGCAAAATTCATAGGGTATGGTAATCTTAAGCAATTTGTCAAAGCTTTTCTCTATGGCATAGCAGGCCGTATACATTCCGGCAGAGTATGGTACGCCTTCTTTGGATTTAATTGTATATTTGCCTTCGGATTTTGTAAATTCCGGCTTTGAAGCTTCATTAAAAGTTTCTTCCGAAAGCATATCTGCCGTTTTTATCATAGGTATAACCTCCCGGTTCATCGTCAAGATGCTTTTTCATTAATACAAGCTTCCTCTTTAAGGGGTTAGACATAGGTGTCTTGTACATATATACTGTTTCTTCGCCGGATGTAGTGGGAATGAGTACGGACTTTGAAGTGTCGAGAAGATTTATAAATCTCTCTAAGTTTTTCATTTCAAGGAGCATTTCGTCACGGATTGCTTTTTTGTATTCCGCTTTCTTTTCAGATTCATCGGTATCTAAATACATATGTGTAAGCA
The DNA here is from genome assembly GCA_045539515.1 of Clostridia bacterium. Taxonomy (GTDB): domain Bacteria; phylum Bacillota; class Clostridia; order UMGS1810; family UMGS1810; genus RGIG8748. The sequence continues at coordinate 12,373 of JAZQFN010000019.1, read as the reverse complement.
TCTGTGTATAACAGAGGGATTTTTCTGTGCTTATAATGCAGAGGAAACATTCAATTCTGTCCTTTAAATCCCTTAAGTATTCGCACATACCGTCACCTAAACAAGCAATTCTTGCTACTATTTTTTCAAGAAGAGGTATGAGAACCTCGGCACATCTTTTTGACATATAATTGAGCATATCATCGGAGCATCTGGGAACAAGGTTAAAGTAGGACATATCATCCCATGAGGGGTCTGTGTCGTAGGTAAAGAACATATTGGGCTTGTAGTAGCGTGTTTCTCCAAAATCAAGAATTGTTCTGTCGGGAACTATTGGCCATACAAGCTTTCTGAAAAGTGTTCTTGGCGATACAAAAAGTGTTGTAGTCCAGAAGGCACTCTCGTTGGTTTCGGGATTACGTCGGGATGCCTTGTATTCATCTTTAAAGAGGTCGCACATTTCCCATACATCATAGAGAACATCCGCCTGTTCTTTGTCGGGAGTGAATCTTATCGACATTTCACGGAGAAATTCTTCTATTTTCACATTGGGATTGTACTTAACCTCACGGATTACTTCGTTGTTTATGTATTTGGGTACAAAGGCTTCTGTGCAAAGACCGCCTCTTAAAGTAAAGTTGTGCACGTCTTTGTCTATAACGCTATTTAAGTGATTGAATGTTTCTCTTGGGAACGGAAAGCCCACAAGGGGAGCAAAAAGCTTCCAGTCGTGACCTATACCGTTTGTAATGTACTGTACATATTCGTCCCCAAGCTCTCTTAATTTTGCTTCGTAGGGGAGATTGTCACTGAAAAGATTTGCAAAGCTGAAGGTAAGACCAACCCCTTCGGGAAGATTTACGGAAAGCTCTTCCTTTTCTCTTGCAGAATAAACCCAGTCAAGATTTAAGTTTATTTTGGTTTTGGGGTTGTATTTTGCAGCAGTATCTCTTAAGGCTTCAAGCAAGGGGTTTACAATTTCGTGGAAGTCTTTGGTAAGAAGTCTTAAAGGGCCATTGCGCTTCATATAGCTGCAGTCTGCCCAGGGGAAGCTTGCGCAGGAGTCCTGAGACCATATTTCAAATATTGCAAGCTCGGGTACATCTTCCATAAGCTGACACAGCATTTCGCAAAAGTGCTCAAGTACTAAAGGATGTGTGGGGTCAAGACCGTATTCGGGCACGGCAGAGTATGCATCATAGTCAACTCTTGCACCGCGAAGCTCGGGATATTTTCTGAAAAATCTTTCAGGAATAAGTCGTGGCTCAAAAGTAGTAAACACAGGAGCTAATCCAAAGGCTCTTGCAAGACGTACATTCTTTAAAAGATTGTTCCTGTTTTCGTTAAGCATCTTTTCCTTGTGTGTTCCGCGGAAAAGCTTGCTTTCATAGAACATATCAAGTCCGGGGGAGTAGGTACACCACCATGGATACACATCGTTTTTCTGTTCTCTTTCCCTTATCTGTATGGGTATATCGTCATAGAGTGTGTTAATCTCAAAGTTTTCCACACCGGCTCTCACGGTATCTATCATATGGATTTCCAGGTCAAAGTCGTCTGCAGCTCTTGCAAATCCGCCGTAGAAATCGTCAAAGTTTTCGTAAAGTCTGTTAAAGCGAGATACATTGTATTCCTTAAGGTTTTCGTCGTATCTGTCAAGGCACTTAAGAAGAGCGTGGATACAATCAACCTTTCTGTCGCCGCAGATAATATATCCGCCCTCGGCTGTTTTAAATATTATATGCCATCTTTCATCATTACCCTTATCTTCGGCAAAGACACCAAATTCGCTGTTTGTCTTTGCTTCTTCAAAGGTCATAATATTGATGCCGCTTAAATCCGGCGTTTCAGAAATCACATATTCGTGGCAAAGCTTTCTTGCTATAATCTCAATACCGTCTTCATATCCGGCAAGAGAATTTGAAAGAATAATTTTTCTCACTTAAAAGCCTCCTTTTATAAATTATAACTTCATTATAATACTGATTGGAGTTAAAGTCATTATCCCATTCGACTATAAAATGATACAAATCAATTATTTGCCTTTGACTTTTTAAATGATTTGTGATAAAATTCATATAGGGCAGGTGATGAAATGAAATATAATCATACAGCAGAGCTTTCTTCAATGGAATTTCCGGTAGAACGCTTCATTAAAGCAGGATATAACACAATAACTCCAATGTCATTAAGTAAACGGAACGGATATTCGGAAACCATTTATTATATAATTTCCGGCGAATTGAATGTAGAAGTTGACGGTGTTGTTTTCGAATGTAAAGAAAATAGTATAATTCACCTATCAAAGGATGAAAACGCCGTAATATACAATCCTTCAACGGCAAAAAAAGCATCGCTGTATTACATTCTTTTTGACCTTAAGCCTGAGTTTACCATGGAGCAACTTGGGGTAGACCGTGTTATAACGGATAGTGACGGTAAGCTTATTAAGCTTTGTAAAGAGATATACAAAACTCATCTTTCCGAGGGAGCTGCCTATAAGATAAAGGTTTTCGGTGATTTTTCAATTTTTTTGTATGAGCTTATTACTCATAAACTCAATACAGCTGAAAGCTTCAGCATTAATTTTAAACTTAACAAAGCTCTTCAGTATATCAGGATGAATTATTATAAAAATATATCTGTGGAAAATCTTGCAGAAATTTCCGGATATTCCGTATCTCATTTCAGAAGACTTTTTGTAAATGCTTACGGTATGCCTCCCCAAGAGTATATGCTTAATTACAAAATTCGTAAGTCAAAGGAACTCCTTTTGGAAGAAAAGGATAAATCCCTTGACGAAATTGCAGAGCTTCTGGGTATGTGCAATGCTTCGTATTTTTGCAGAAAGTTCAAAGAAAAAACAGGAATCAGCCCATATAAATACAAGCAGTTAAAATAAAAATAAGAGTGAAAAGGCACATAATAACAGCCTTTTCGCTCTTATTTTTTCATATCTTCGGGTATTGGTGCTTCAATAGTCAGCTCTTTACGGGTCATGGGATGATTAAACCTTATTTGTCTGCAATGAAGCCTTGTCAATTCATTTTTAATGGGTGAACCGTACATGTCGTCACCGTATATGGGACAGCCAATGTGGGAGAGGTGTACTCTTATCTGATGGGTTCTTCCCGTCATGGGGTTTATCCTGATGAGAGAACAATTTTCTATGGATTTAATTACTTCATATTCCGTAACAGCCCTTTTTCCCGATGGGTCAACCACTCTCATTATTGTGGAGCCTTCTTTTCGGGCAATGGGAGCATCAATTGTGCCTTTTGTGTCCTTTGGAGCGTCGTGGCATAAGGCAACATATTCCTTATAAATTTTGCCGTTTAACATATGGTCACTTAATATTGAGGCTGATATTTTATTTTTTGCAATCAGCACTATCCCCGATGTGTCCTTATCAAGACGGGTTATTACACGGAAGGTAAAGTCTTTTTCTTTATAGTAGTGCATTACGCCGTTTGCAAGGGTATCATCGTGATGATTCTGCGAGGGGTGGCAGGGCATATTCCGTGGCTTGTTTACGGCAAGGATATCCTCGTCCTCGTAAATTATGTCAAGAGGTATGTGGGAGGGGACAATGTTTGGTGAGCTTTCGTCACTTAAGGTAATGGTAATAACATCGCCTTTGTTTACGGTCTGTGTGGCAAACACGCTTTTTCCGTTTAAAAGTATGCCTTCGGGAGTTTGTTTGAGCTTTGTAAGGACAGCTGCCGAAATGCCGAGCTTTTGTTTTAAAATACTTTTTATTTTGCTTCCGATGTCTTCATCTGTTACGGTTATGGTTATTCTTCGCATGGATTCACCTGCTTTCGATATAATACATTATATTGAAAAAGGAAAGTAATGTCAAATGGTTATCCCGAATGTACCGCAGCAAAAAATTTCACAAATTAAAAAACACATTTTTTTCCGTTTTCGTCAAATTACCGATTTGACCTTGTAACACTTGAAGAGGGAATACATTTGTGCTAAAATTACTTCATATTTATATAAAGAAATCAGGTTGATTGGCATGAAACAAAAAATAATCGATATGCACGCACACTTTTTTCCGGATGAACTTGCACAGAGAGCCGTTGACAATCTGGGCAATTACTACGGTCTTGAGATGCACTGCAACGGCAAATTCGATGACCTTATAAAGAGGGCAGAAAAGGCAGGCATTACCAAGCTTGTTGTTCACTCCACAGCCCTTAAAGCAAGTCAGGTGGAAGTTATAAACTCCAATACCGCCGCCCACACATCAAAAAATGTGGCAGGCTTCGGCACACTCCACCAGGACTATGAGGGTGATTTTGAAAAGGAAATAAAGCGTATTAAAGAGCTTGGATTAAGGGGAATTAAGCTTCACCCGGATTTTCAGCATTTTAATATTGATGATAAAAAGATGTACCCTGTGTACGATATTATCCGTGCAGAAAAGCTCCCCATACTTTTCCACACAGGCGATTTAAAAAGCCCCTGTTCTTCGCCTTTCAGACTTGCAAACGTTCTTCGTGACTTCCCCGGTCTTACAGCCATTGCCGCACATTTTGGCGGACGTGACCAGTGGGATGAGGCGGTAGAGATGCTTTACGGCAAGAATGTATACATAGACACTTCAAGCTGCCACAGAGCATTAAGCCATGAGGTGCTTAAGGATCTTGTTCGCAAGCACGATATAGATAAGATTATGTTTGGCACGGACTATCCCATAGAAACCTTTGAGTACTGCATCGAAAATCACTACAAGATAGGTCTTACCGACGAAGAAAACGAAAAGATACTCTACAAAAACGCCAACAGACTTATATTTAATAATGAGGACTAAACTATGAAGGGTATTTACATTCACATACCTTTTTGCGTAAAGAAATGTAACTACTGCGATTTTGCATCATATCCGCAAAGACTATCCAATCAGGACGAATATATTACAGCTCTTATTAATGAGTTTAAAATGCACAAGGGTACCAAAGCCGATACGGTATATATCGGCGGAGGTACTCCTTCTGTGCTTTCTATGGAAAATACCAAAAGACTTCTCGAAGCTGTAAACCATACTTTTGACCTTTCCGCCCATACGGAATTTACCGTGGAGGTAAATCCCAAGACCGTGGACCTGCCTAAGGCGAAGCTGTATAAAGATATGGGTGTAAACCGCATCAGCATAGGCTCCCAGAGCTTTTGCAACGATGAGCTTATTACCCTTGGAAGAATCCATACCGCCGAGGACATTGTGGCAACCTATGAGCTTTTCCGTGAAGCAGGGTTTAATAACATAAGCCTTGACCTTATGTATGCACTCCCCGGTCAGACTATGGAGAGCCTTGGCACTTCCCTTAAAAGATTGCTAAACTTAAATCCCGAGCATATTTCCTGCTACGGACTTAAAATAGAAGAGGGGACACCCTTTGGCAATATGCTGAAAAATGGCAATTTAAAAGAAGCCGACGAAGATACCTTTGCCGATATGTATGATTATATAAGAAATACACTTTCCGAAAACGGCTACCTTCACTATGAAATATCAAACTTTGCCAAGGAGGGCAGAGAGAGCCGTCACAACCTTAAATACTGGCAAAACGAGGACTATCTCGGGTTCGGGCTTTGTGCATCATCGAAGATTGGAAACCGCAGGTTTACTCATAGCGATGATTTTGATGAATATATTTCTTCATATAAGCTTTCTGAAGATTATACAATGGACAAGGACGAGGCTATGGACGAATTTGTCATTCTCGCATTGAGAGTGATAAATTCCGGTGTTGACAAAGAGAAATTCAACATTACCTTTAAAGCGGATTTCGATAGGGTATATGCCCGTGCAATAAAGGAAACCGAGGCTATGTGCATAAACACTCCAAATGCCTATAAAATCAGGAAAGACAAGGCTTTGGTGTCCAATAGCATAATGTGTCGGTTTATGAGATAATTATGAATAAAATGTAACTTTTAAAAAAACTATTGACAAAGTGTAAATATGGTGTTATCATACACAGTGTTAGCACTCGAAAGTTAAGAGTGCTAAAAAAGGATGATAAAAATGGAATTAAGCGAAAGAAAAGAAAAAATCCTTCGTGCCATAGTTGATGACTACATTACCACAGCAGAGCCGGTTGGTTCTTCCCATATATTGGAGAGCCACGACCTTGCCGTAAGTTCTGCCACAGTCCGCAACGAAATGGCAGCTCTTGAAGAAGCAGGCTATCTTGAAAAAACACACACTTCTTCGGGCAGAGTACCGTCAGTTCTCGGTTACAGAACCTATGTTAACGGACTTATGAAGGAATACAGCCTTACACTTAATGAAATCAAGCAGATTAAAACCGCGCTTACCAAGCAGTATGTTGAGTTTGACAAGGTTCTTTCCAGCGTTTCGGAGATGATGAGCTTCCTTACCAATTACACGGCAGTTTTCACCACTCCCACGGCATCTAAGTACAATATATATCAGATTAAACTCATCCCCATAGATGAAAAGAGCTTTGTAATGATAGTTGTGCTTAATGAAGGCGTTGTTAAAAACCGCACCATAAGACTTAAAAAAGCATACGAACCCGAAGTACTTGACAAGCTCTCCAATTATCTTAACACCAAGTTTGCCGGCATCAATCTGGTAGCCTTAAGTGACGATATACTGGAAGAAGAAAAGAATCTTGTGCCTGTGGAAAGCGCAATTCTTGATTCGATATTTAATTTTATTTCCGAGCTTGTTAAAGAGCTTGAGGACTGCGATGTGGTGTTCTCCGGAGAAACCAATATTTTCAACCATCCGGAGTTCAACGATGTTGGCAAGACAAAGGATTTCTTAAACTTTGTACGTTCAGGCAAGGGTAAGGAAATTAAAGAGATACTTTCCAAAGCCAATGATGAAAAGGAAGTATCGGTTATTATAGGCGATGAAAGCCCATATCTCAAGGAACACGGCTTAAGTATGGTAGTGTCCGATTATTCCTTGGGAAGTGATTATAAAGGTAAAATGGCGATAATAGGACCTACAAGAATGGACTATGCTAAGGTTATATCCACATTAAATTATATGTCCGGATATTTAAAAGGTCTGGCAAATCCCGATGAAAATGGCGACAAGTAAGGAGATGACAATATATGGCTAAGAAAAAGAAAAACGAAACCGCTAATGAAGTATTTGAAGAAACTGCAGAACAGGGCACAGAAACAACCGCACCTGAAGAGGAAAGCACACTTTCCGCTGCAGAATACGAAAAACTTCTTAAAGAAAAAGACGATAAGCTTACAGATGTCACAGACAGATATCAGAGGCTTATGGCTGAGTACGATAACTTCAAAAAGCGCACCCAGAAGGAAAAGGAAGCAATTTACGTTGACAGTGTTAAGGACACGGTTTCCGAGCTCCTTCCTGTAATAGACAACCTTTTAAGGGCTATAGATGCCTTTGAAGATAAGGAAAGCAGCGAGTGTAAGGGTGTGGCAATGGTCTTAAAGCAGACCGAGGACATTTTTACAAAAATTGGTGTTTCCGAAATTAAGGCGGTGGGTGAGGAATTTAATCCCGAGCTTCACAACGCGGTTATGCATGTGGAGGACGACACCGTTACGGAAAATACCATAGTAGAGGAATTCCAGAAAGGATATATCTACAAAGATAAGGTAATTCGTTACTCAATGGTAAAGGTTGCCAACTAAAACAGTTTAAAAATTACTTAAAATATATGGAGGTAAATTATTATGGCAAAGATTATAGGTATTGACTTAGGTACTACAAACTCATGTGTAGCAGTTATGGAAGGCGGCGAGCCTGTTGTTATAGCAAATGCTGAAGGTGCAAGAACCACTCCTTCCGTTGTTGCATTTACAAAGACCGGCGAAAGACTCGTAGGTCAGGTTGCAAAAAGACAGGCAATCACAAACCCCGACGGCACAGTAAGCTCCATTAAGAGAGATATGGGCTCCGACAAGAAGGTTACCATTGACGGTAAGCAGTATACTCCTCAGGAGATATCCGCTATGATTCTTCAGAAGCTCAAAGCTGATGCTGAAAGCTACCTTGGCGAAACAGTAACACAGGCGGTTATTACAGTTCCCGCATACTTCAGCGATTCTCAGCGTCAGGCTACAAAGGATGCAGGTAAGGTTGCAGGTCTTGAAGTATTAAGAATCATCAACGAGCCTACAGCTGCTGCTCTTGCGTACGGTATGGATAAGGACAACGAACAGAAGATTATGGTATACGACTTAGGCGGCGGTACCTTCGACGTATCCATCCTTGAAATCGGTGACGGCGTATTTGAAGTTCTTGCTACAAGCGGTAACAACCGTCTTGGCGGTGATGACTTTGATGACAGAATCATTAAGTTCTTAGTTGAAGAATTCAAAAAGGAAAGCGGTATAGATTTAAGCGGTGACAAAATGGCTATGCAGCGTCTTAAGGAAGCCGCAGAAAAGGCAAAGATTGAGCTCTCCGGTGTTCCCACATCCAACATCAATCTTCCCTTTATCACAGCCGATGCTACAGGCCCCAAACATCTTGATGTAACACTCTCCAGAAGTAAGTTTGATGAACTTACTGCAGACCTTGTAGAAGCTACAATGACACCTGTAAGAAATGCTCTTTCCGATGCAGGTCTTACACCTTCCGATATACACAAGGTACTCCTCGTTGGCGGTTCCACAAGAATCCCCGCTGTACAGGAAGCAGTTAAGAAGCTTATCGGTTCCGAACCCCACAAGGGCATCAACCCCGACGAATGTGTTGCTATGGGTGCAGCTATTCAGGGCGGTGTACTTGCAGGTGATGTTAAGGATCTTCTCCTTCTTGATGTAACTCCTCTCTCCCTTGGTATTGAAACCATGGGCGGTGTTTGCACAAAGCTTATTGAAAGAAATACTACCATCCCCACAAAGAAGAGCCAGATATTCTCTACAGCTGCAGATAATCAGACAAGTGTTGAAATTAATGTTCTTCAGGGTGAAAGAGAAATGGCTGCATACAACAAGAGCCTTGGTAAGTTCTCCCTTACAGGAATTGCTCCTGCTCCCCGTGGTGTTCCCCAGATTGAAGTAAGCTTCGATATAGATGCCAATGGTATTGTTCACGTATCTGCAAAAGATATGGCTACAGGCAACGCTCAGGATATTACCATTACAGCAAGCTCCAATCTTTCCGAAGAAGATATCGACAGAGCTGTTAAGGAAGCAGAAAAATTTGCAGAAGAAGATAAGAAGCGTAAAGAAGAAATCGAAATAAGAAACAATGCTGATTCTCTTGTATATCAGTGCGAAAAGGCTCTTACAGACCTTGGCGATAAGTTAGACGCTGCAGATAAGAGCGAAATTGAAGCTAAGATAGCAGATACCAAAAAGGCCCTTGAAGGCACAGATTCCGAAGCTATTAAAGCAGCTTCCGAAGCACTTCAGCAGAAGTTCTACGATGTATCCACAAAGATGTATCAGGCTGCAAATCCTCAGGGCGACCCCAATATGGGCGGTTTCCAGGGTGACCCCAATATGGGTGCAAACGACCAGGGCGGCACATATGACGGTGACTACACAGTAGTTGACGACGACAAAAAATAAAAACATACTTTTACATTAAACAATATAACTATCGGTAAGGGATGTCATTCTGAGCAAAGCCGGAGGCGGAGTAGAAGAATTTCCCTTACAACTAACATTGTTTACTAAAAACAACAGCTTGCGGTGAACGAAATCCTTTCGCCGCAAGCAGTTTTGCGTAATTTAGGCGGTGTAATATGGCAGATAAAAGAGATTACTACGAAGTCCTTGGTGTCGCAAAAGGCGCAAGTGATGATGAAATAAAAAAAGCATACCGTAAGGTCGCCAAGCAGTATCACCCAGACCTTCATCCCGGCGACAAAGAAGCCGAGGCAAAATTCAAGGAAGCGGGCGAAGCCTATGAGGTGCTTTCCAATCCCGAAAAGAAACAGCGTTATGACCAGTTTGGTCATGCCGGTGTAGACCCCAACTTCGGTGCCGGCGGCGGTGGGGGATTTGGAGGCTTTGGCGGCTTTGGAGATTTTTCCGACCTGGGAGATATTTTCGGTTCATTCTTTGGCGGTGGTTTTGGCGGCGGTCAAAGACGCAGACAAAATGCTCCTCAAAAGGGTGCCGACGTTGAGGAAACTATCCTTTTAAGCTTTGAAGAAGCTGCCTTTGGCGTTAAGAAGACGGTCAAGGTTTATAAGGTTGAGTCCTGTGATGAGTGCGGCGGCGCAGGATGTAAAAATCCCTCCGACAAAACAACCTGTCCTACCTGTAAGGGTACCGGCGAAATTAAAAATGTTACTAATTCCATATTCGGACAGATGGTTAACGTTACCACCTGTAATCACTGCCGCGGTGTGGGTAAAATCATCAATAATCCCTGCGATATATGTAAGGGTAAAGGTATGGTGCGCCGTGCACGCAATGTGGATGTAGATATTCCTGCAGGTATAGATAACGGCGAAACAGTACGCTACCGCGGACTGGGAAGTGCCGGTAAAAACGGCGGTCCTACCGGTGATTTGCTTGTTACCGTGCGTATTAAACGTCACGAATTATTTACCCGCAGAGGCAATGACGTGTACCTTAATGTCCCTGTTACATTTGTTCAGGCAACACTCGGCGCAGATGTTGTTATTCCCATTCTGGACGAGGATAAGAAGTATACTCTGGGCAAAATGTCATACTCCATACCGGAGGGCACACAGCCCGGAACGGAATTCCGCATTAAGGGCAAGGGCATACCTCACGTAAGAAGCGGCAAACGTGGTGATATGATACTTACGGCAAATGTTGAAGTTCCTAAGAACCTTAACAGAGAGCAAAAAGAAGCTCTTGAAAACTTTGCCAAGGTTTCCAATCAGAATAACTATAAGCAACAAAAAAGCTTTTTTGAAAAAATGAAGGATTGGCTTAGTGACTAAGAGGTTGTAAAAGAAGTCAGAAAGTTATTTTAACATTTTTTGTAAAGTGTATTTCAATAAGAAAGGAATAAGATACTGCCTTTGTTCTTTGTGATGTAAGTGTACAATTATTTACTTCATAAAAAATCCGGAAGTTTGTATGTAAACTTCCGGATTTTGCATTGTTAATTTAAAAATTGAGGCTATTCATTTTGTTCATTTTCTGTAACAAGCCACTTGTTGTCATTTTTCTCTAATGTAAGAGTACCATCTCTTTTTATTGTTTCTAATTTCTTTAAGTAATAACTCGAGAACAAATCCAATAACTCATCATGACAGTCAACACAGTACTCACTAAGCACTTGTTCTCTTACATCAGAATTCGTTTGTACAAGTTCCCAGGTGCCTTCTTCCCAATATTCAAGCACATAATTTTCTAAAGCTTTCATATACTCCAAATTTACATCATTATCGGCTTCATCGGTATTTTCTAAATCAAGAGTTTCAACTGTGTATGTTACAGTAGCCTTATTATTGTCTATCTCTATTTTATCAATTTTGTATTCGGTTTCTTTACACAATTCATTGTATTGAGCTACCATAACTTCTTCAGCAAATGAATCGCTACAATAGAAAGATTCTACAAGTCCCTCTATAATTTCATCTTGCTCTTCGCTGTCGTCTGTATAATCTTTATATACCTCGCTGTCTTTCGCAACAAATTCTTCTACATTTTCCCAACAGTCATCCAATTCATCAATTTCTTCGAGATTAGCCTCAAAGTATGCTTCGGCAACTTCCCTTACATCTTCAGTTTCATCATTTTTGCTTTCGGACGTTTCAACGGATTTGTTGCTTTTTTCTTCATTACAAGCTGTAAAACAAGAAAAGCAAAGGGCTAAAACCATAATTAATGCTGCAATTTTTAAATTCTTTTTCATTTGTCATACTCCTTCAAATCAATTTGTTTTATTAGTCTTAATGCAGACTATATAATTCCAATTTGGAATTATAATTATTATAATTCTTTTACGGAATTTTGTCAACACTTTCTTTTAGTATAATTATTTAAAGTTATATTAAACAGGCGGTGAATAAATTGAAAATCAGAAAAAAAGATTACGGTACTGTGAACATGGTTGGAAAAAATATTGAATTAATGAGAAAAGCAAAGAATATAAAACAAAAAGATTTTATTTCCAGGTTACAAACAATGGGTTTAGACATAAACCCCACAAGTTATTCAAAGCTTGAGGGGCAAATAAGAGTTGCTACAGACAAAGAATTATATTGTATTTCCAAAATTTTAAATGTGAACATAGATGACCTTTTTTTATGATATAGGTAACGGGACTGCAAAATAATGCAGTCCCGTCAGACTGTCGAAAAAGAACGCACCGCAAAGTGAATATAAAAAAATTATGCTCATTAGTAAGAAATATTACATCATTACTAATGAGCTTTTTTCATTTCTGTAGCTTTTGTCATAAATGCCAAAAGCCGCTATTTTACAC
>JAZQFN010000018.1:0-5087 GCA_045539515.1 Clostridia bacterium | reverse complement strand
TGAGCAAGGTCGGGATTGACCTTTAACGAATATATCGACGGCGCATTTGGTATGCCTACAAGGAGTGTACATTCATAGTCATTCATTTCTGACGGTGCTTTTCCGAAATATCCCATCGATGCATCATATATATTATAATATCCGCTGCCATAGTATATTCCGTTCACATAGAATTCAAGCACATCCTCCTTCTCATACTCCCTTTCGATTTTAAGCGCCATAAATATTTCAGCGATTTTTCTTTCAAGTGTATGGTCATTTGGAAAATAGAGATTCTTTGCAAGCTGTTGTGCAATGGTGCTTCCACCTTCAAGGAGTTCCCATGCTTTAATATCATTATACACAGCTCTGCATGAGCCTATAAAGTCAAACCCGTTATGCTTATAAAATCTTCGATCCTCGACGGCAACAAGAGCGTCAAAGTATATTTTGGGTATATCTTCATACTTCGTATAGTCCTCTTCGCTCTTTAGCTCATCAATTACCGTCTCGAGCGGTTTCTCTTCAAGGGCGGATTTGTATCTGTCATACCCGCCCTTTACTTGAAAACCAGTAACTACAAGAAGTATGATTACAAAAATTATTAATACACGTTTAATTAATTTCACGAACCATCCCTCTTTTGTAAATTATTTAACTATAACTAATTAATTAAGTTGTCATCATAGTTTGCTCTTGAACCACCGATAAATTTCGGTCTTGTTCTTGCAGCCGTAACAGGAGCTTCACCTATGGTTTTAACTTCAAGTCTAACCGGTACTGCAACCTTTTTAAGATGCATACCGATTAACGTCGAACCAATATCTATTCCGGCATCGGCTTTAATCTCTTCTACTGCTACAGGAGAATTAAAATGTGCATATGCCTGTGTTGCGAATGAGCCGCCTGCCTTTGGAACCGGAACAACATTTACATACTCAGCAAATGGTACTGCTTCCTTCTCAATGATTATCGCACGATTCAGGTGCTCGCAGCACTGCGCCGCAAGATATATTCCCTTTTCATTTAGCACATTGTATATGCTTTCAAAAAGAATTTTTGCAGTATCAGGACTTGAGTTTGTCCCGATTTTACTACCAAGTACCTCACTGGTAGAACATCCTACAACAACTATATCACCCTTTTTCAAATGGGCTTTTTCTATCAAATCTTCAATTGCAGTTATGCATTCCTTTGCAATATCCATTGTTAGTCACCTCTTTTCTATTTTACTACAAAAGTATTAAATTTTCAACAATCAGTACAAATTAATTGGCTCTGTTAGCCCTGTGTGTTGATATCCATTTGGGAACTTTTCTTGTTCTTCTTATAAGTGTAAAAGAAACATACACTGCTAATTAAAAAACACAAACAAGCCACAGCAAGAAAATAAGTTACTATTATCTTTCCACCATTGGAAAGTGTTGCAACACCTGCCAAAACACCTGCAATAGCAAAAATAATTCCCAAAACTAAGTATACAATGTTATTCTTCATAAGAAATCTCTCCTTTTCAAAATGGTTTAGTTTCTCTAATGTCTTCTCTTGTCAATATAAGCATACTTGAAATGCTGTCATAAATCAAGGATTTGCTTTGTCTGTGCCTACTGATATGGCTATTCCTCTCCGACCAATTAAACCAATACATATAGTTGCCAATGTATTTGGTGGAGATACCATATTTCTTCTTTATCCATAGTTTCAATTTGCTATGAAGTGCATTGATATGATTGATATGGTAAACACCTTTCTTGTGCTTTCCTCTTTCTATCTGCACAAGGTCAGCCGAAACACTCTTTGCAAAAGACTTGTAGGCATTATGACTATCGGTGCAAATGGTTGAAGATTTCTCAATCTTCCCCTCATAAATGGAATGCAGTTGTTTTGTGGTCAGTCTGCTCTTACCCGCAGGAACAGTTACCAGCCTACCATTTCTGTCTATGGCAACGGAGATACAGACTTGCTCGTGGCTGATACCTCTGTAATCTACTTGCTTACCCCTCTGTCTTGATAACCCGCTATCTCTCGGTGCTCTCCAATTAGGATTGCCTTTCTTGTGGTTGCCTTTGAAACTCTCGGCAAAGAAAGTTTCGTCCATTTCAATGACACCACCCAAATGGTCAATGCCTATATGGATTTTTAGAGCAGACAAAATCTTATGTCTCATAAAGAATGAGGTTTTCAAGCATATCCCTAACTTCTTGGCAGTTTCCCTCAAGGTCATTTGCTGGCTCATACAGTCAGCATATTCCAACCAAACTGAAAGGGGAAGTTTGCTGTCAGCAAAGACTGTTTTGGTGTAGGGAGTAAAAGTCTTGCCACAGTCTTTACAACGAAATCTTTGCTTTCCTCTCACTTTGCCAAACTTGACTATATTCTTCTTATCACAATGAGGGCAGACCAAACCATCGGCAAATCTCTGTTCTGCACACCTATTCAAGAAGTCGGACAGACCAACATAGCCTTCTAACTTTTCTGTAATTTCTGCATTGATTTGCTCTAAATCTTCCCTTGACAGCCTATTCAGTTGTTTTCTAATTTCATTTATATTTACAGTCATATCTATCACCTCTTACAGAGATTAGATATAACTGTCCTGATTTTAGTCGAATGTGGATTTATTTATGTCCACTTCCATTATCAACACACACGGCTAACAGAGCCAATTAATTCAATGTAAATTTTACGAATCAGGGACATTACCAAACCTTAACCCTGTCTTCAGGAGCTACATACATTCCGTCCTTTTCTGTAATACCAAATGCTTCATAGAATTCGGGACAGTTTACAATAACTCTGTTTACACGGAGCTTATCCGCACTGTGAACATCCACCTGTGCCATATAGCTGCTGCTATCTCTCGATGTAGTGGATGCCCAGCATCTTGCAATACTTTCATACAGTGCTTTATAATCAGGGTTATCAAGTCCGGATACTATTTCCGTTATGCAGGAAACAGCACCATTATCCGCAACATTCTCACTTAATGTAAGTGTTCCGTTCATGGGTACGCCAGGAATAGCTTCTTGTCCATCATAGAATCTTGCAAGTGCTTCGCATCTTTCGTTAAATGCAGCATAATCTTCTTCAGTCCACCAATCTGTTGCATTGCCATCGGCATCAAACTTTGCACCATTGTTATCAAAAGCGTGTGTTATTTCGTGTGCGATGATATATCCTATTCCACCGAGATTCTGTTCGTATGACGCATTTACATCATACATCGGTGCTTGAAGAATTGCTGCAGGGAATGTAATATCATTAGATGTTGCACTGTAACAAGCATTTACAGTGTATGGATACATAATCCAATCGGTTTTATCAACCTCATCATCCTGAAGGCTTAGTATTTCCTTAACATTTGCTTTTGAAATTGCAAGCATATTTGTAAAGTAGGTTCCGCCGTCTTCAGGAGCCAATATTTCTACTGCATCCATGAAATCATCCCACTCATCGGGGTATCCAATTTTGATTCCCATTGAATCAAGCTTGTGAATGGCTTTTTCTTTTGTAGCTTCGCTCATCCAGTCGTTATTTTGAAGACGCTTTCTATATACTGCAATAATATCGTGTACCATTTTCTCCACGTCTTTTTTAGCCTGCTCAGAGAAATGCTTCTCTACATAGATTTCGCCGATATAATCAGCCATTACACTTTGAATCTGTATAGCTGCTCTTTCTTCGTCAGTATATGAGCCGACAGTTCCAAGAAACTCTTGATTAAATTTATCTGATGCGTCAACAAATTCCTGATTGAAGGCTGCGCCCCAACCGGCAAGAATACTAAGCTTTACATAGGCTTTCAAGGCATCTATATTTTCATTATTAAAATATCCTGCAAAAGCCTTTGTTCTTTCTACATCAGTTATCAATATTTTATCGGTTTGTTTAAGACCGGTTGTTTCAAAGATTGAGTCAATGTTTACATCCGGGAACATATCTCTGATTTGTTGCATGGAGAATACATTGTATATAATATCAACATTATTCTGATCCGCTACATCAAGTGTCTTTTCGGCAATTACTCTTTCCATTTCAAAGCAATTCTGAGCCATAATTTTTGCTTCTTCTTTTGACTCTCCGCCAAGCTCAAATAATGTTGAAAGATATGTAATATATACATCTTTCTTAGGATTATCTTCCAGATAGAGTTCCTTTTGGAGCGTCGGTGAAGGTGTACCGAAATGAAGCATATATTTCGTACTGTCCTTCATGTCAACAGTAATGCTGAAATTAAAGAAAGAAGAAAGACAAATATCCTTATACAAGGTATTATGTAGTTCAATTAAATCGTTGATATTTTCTGTTGTATCAACCAAATCAAGATACTTCTTTATCGGTTCTATACCAGTCTTATTTCTGTTCTCCGTATCAAGAATAGAATTATACAATGCAGCAATCTTGTATTCTTTTGTTCCTTTTTCCCAGCTTGATGTTGTAATTTCGCTGATTATTTCTGAGACCTGTTCTGTTGACTGATCTGATAAATCATACAAGGTTCCCGCCATCATTCTTCCCGGCTTTATTTCGAGGGAATTGAGTGCTTCTTTATTTACGGCAGCATAGAAGTCATCCTTGAGATTTGTTCCGTACAGAGCAAATACACGCTTAATAAACAAATCCATCTGTTCGCGTGTTACAAGCTCATCCGGAGAGAAAACTCCTTCTGCTGTTCCGGCAACAATACCGGTATTGAAAACACTTTCAAGTTCACCTTCAGCCCAAGCAGGAATATCTGTAAAATCTCCTGCTTTTAATGCAACTCTTGCATTGTGACCTGTTGGAACAGGCAACTCCCCAAAAGCTCTTTTGAGCATCACAAGTGCTTCTGCACGGGTAACAGCTCTTTCTTCATGAAGCTGACCGTCCTCATATCCTTTAATAATATCCGTCTTTTGGACTGTTGGGTTGTAATCATCAACTGCATTCAGAAGCATTTGAACAACTTCACCACGAGTTGCCGCTGCTGGTTCTTCTGCGAAAACAGATGGAAGTGCCGAAGAAAGTATCATTGATGCTGCCAGCAGTGAAGTAATTATCTTTTTGAATTTCATAGCAAAGGCTCCTTTCTATATCCTATTTTGCCTTTATAGTAAATTGAGTTTTTT
>JAZQFN010000017.1:0-83354 GCA_045539515.1 Clostridia bacterium | reverse complement strand
TATCCTGTTCCTCCGTTTCTTTGGTTTCTCGTCAATTCCATTATAACGGATTTTGAACAAATATGCTCTCTTTTTTTATTAATTATTTTAATTTTCCTTGAGCTCTATTTGTTGGACACCCCAACATTTATTATAGAGCCTTTGTTTTTAAAATTCTCTGTCGCATCCCAGCATAGCGTCACCCATATGCTTTGCATTCTGATTTATATTCATGTTGGGATTTATACATATATCTTTACCATTGTCGGTTACAGCGAGAATTTTTGTTCCTTTCGGTGTTTTTAAAGTATATACTTTGTTTTGTTCTTCGAATTCAAGTATTTCGCCGGTGATGTAATTGTAAAAAGAAACCCCACTGTTTATGTTTTCAAATGCTGTTTTAAGCTCGTTTCCGAGATTGTTTTCAAATAAGGCATTGCATTCTCCGCTTTTGTAGGAAGCACTTACCGTAAATCCACCCTCTGCAGCAAGCTTAAAGGAAACTTCGCTGTCTTTTGTAATTGAGCAGAAAAGTCGTACACATTCGTCGTAGCTTTGTACGAGCATTTCTGTTAATGCATTGGATATTATAGGCAGTGCCTCCAGGTCAAAATGCCTGAAATTCCACAGATTCACAGTGGAGTGATATTCCGGCTTATCATCAAAAAAGTCGTTATTAAATTCTATTACTTTTTCTTTGTGTTCACCGTCAATTTTCAGTATATCCATCTTTATAAAGCGGTCTTTTGTGCCTCGCTTTGTGTTGGCACCTTTGCCACCCGGACTATCGTAGCCACCGTACAGACCAAACCCTTGAGGATATGCAATCCATGTGGATATGCTTCTTTTTATTTGCTCGTAAAGTTCTTTAGCCATACCCATTCTGGCAAGGTATATTGGCATCATACACCATCCCATGCACATTCCATCTTTGCTGTCATTTTCTTCCCACAGAGCAGGGTGGTGCATACAAATAGAGTTGTATACCGCATTATAAAGCTTTGTTCGTTTATCTTTAATACCTACAATGCCCGACGGGTATATAACAGACATTTCCGCATCGGGGAATCCGTAGTAGGAGTTTTGTTGTCTTTCGGCTGTGCCAAAGGTTTTTCGTGCAGGTTTTCCTACTTCGAGTTGTCCTTCTTCCGTGGGTATTCCCACAGAAAGCACCTTTGTGTCTTTTACGGCTTCGCCTGTGCCTATACCAAAAACAAAATTTCCAACGGTTACTTCGTCTTCTTCCATATTCACATAGGTAAAGTCCACAAGATTATTAAGCCTGTTCCGATACACTTCTGCTTCGGCGGTTGGCAGTATATTCCCCAGCACGCCAAAAAGCGCCCTTATGGCAGAAAGGTCTGTAATGCTGTCGGTAAACAGGGGACTTCCCTCATAGGCGGTGGTGTCTGTAATGTGATACTTGCCGTCGCTTCCAATATAGAGCATATCAAGATAGAATTTGCCGATTTCCTTCATGAAAGGCATGGCAGTGTTTTCATAGAAGTTAATGTCGCCTGTGTACAAATAGTTTTTGTACATAAGCATGGCTATCTGCGCACCGCAGGTGCAGTTTTTGGAAAGTTCCGCGTTATTTGCAATCATTCTGCCTTTAAGGTCGCATATGTCCGTAAAGAAAGCACCTTGCGTGTTTTTTATTTCTTCGGCATATCTTTTCGCCTTTGGAAGCTGATTGTTTCTAAAGTCAAAATATGTTTTGCAAAGTTCAGGATGATTTGCACCTCCATAGGAATTTATGCTGTGCTGTGTGTTGTAGTGAAAGTACATATTCCATGGTACAAAATCGTGGTAGAATCCCCACACACCATTGCAAAAGTGGGGTGGGTATTTTCCTCTCATCTGGCAGTTGCCGTAGTACAGATTAAGGTACCACAGATTTTCCGCAAAATCCATATCTTCGGGAAGTGATATAAAGGATTTATTCCAGAATTCTTCCCACATAGCCAAATGCTCTTTATATATTTCTTCTTTTCCTTGCTTTACGGCATTTTTAAGGTTATTATAAGCCTCTTTTTCCGTTTCTTCGGTTGTTTTACCGGTAGCAAGGGTTATGTAGTAATCAATATTTATTTCTTTTCTGCATTCTGTTTCACATTCTGCAGAGTGCTTGTTTCGCTTTTTTGTGTTGACAGCGCAGTCTGATAAAGGCATCACCGCTACGGTAAAGCACATTCCGTTTAATTCTTGAGAAACGTAAAAAGTCTTGCCGAAAATTCCGCTTTTTGTACCCGAAAGCCCTGCGGAGTTGTCCGGACTAAAGCGTATATACCAATACATAAAGGTTCTGCTTCCCCATCTTTCAAGTGCAGAGCGTAAGCTCATTTCGTCGGTTCCTTCTGTATTTACGGAAACTATTGCTACCTTTGATTTTTCGGAAGCGAAAGCGGTTATTTTGTTGCTTAAAAAAGGTGTTTGGTTCTCTATTGTTGCTGTGGCATTTTTTAGCGACAGCCTTGCCTCAAAGTTACTTTGATATATTGAGTCAAATATCGGACAACTGAAATCCACGCTGAACTTTGCACCGTTACGGCACACGGCATGGGTTTCATCTTCTCTTTTTGTGTAAAAATCACCTGCACCGATGTCGTCTATAAGGTCGGTGCTGTTTATGTTTATGTTGAGCTTGTTCTCTTCAAACCACAAAAGATAGCCCCGACTTCCGTCACCAAGGGGCAGACCGTAGGTTTGGTCGCATACGGGAGCTTTAAACACCACATCGTGACGTGTCAGTATATCTGTGGTTTTTATATCATTAAAATTCATAGCAGAACATCCTTTATATTTCTATAAGTGTTACTTCGCAGGGGCCAAGAGCTTTCAATGTGAGTGTGTTTTCTGTGATAGCTGTTTTTCTGCAATCCGATGTGTTGTGTCTGTCGAATATTCCGGCAGATTTTTTGTCGGTGTTTATATGGATTTCAAGGTTTTCATGGGTGTCGTTTGTAAGGTTAAACAAAACCATATAGTCCTTTCCTTCGTTCTTGTATGTCCACAGCCTTACCTTTTCGTGGGATTTTACATACCCTAAAAAGCTTCCTTTGGACAGATAATCAAATACACGCTTAAGCTGTACAGATTTCTGATAGAAAGATATTCTCTTAAAAGGATAGTATCCTGCAACGCATACTCTTCCACCCAGAGAGTTTTCAAAAAGACCCATTGAACATTTTGCCACAGGCTCATTTTGGTAGTCCATAAGTTCTGCGAGTGTTCTTACATTTTCGTTTGTAGGTGTAAGTCCGAAGGATTCTCCGGGATAGAACGCCTGACGGCAATTTCTTGCGCCGTTTGTTATGCCTTGATTTATGGGGTCGTCTGTATAGCGTTCTATGGCATCTACGGGATATTCTTTATCCACCGCAAAGCCTGTATATGCACCAAAGCCTCTGCTGTTTAGGTGTTCCAGCGCTTGGGCATCCATATACACTCCGCCGGAAAGTATTTTCAGGATTTCTTCATCGGTCATTACCGATGCCGCATTTTTGCAAAGGAGCATCACACTTGCTTTGTCTGTGCGGTAGCTTTGAGGGAATCCCATGTCGAGAAGCTCCGCGGCGAACGTGCCAAATTCTTTGTCGGGCTGACTTTCTGCCCAATTATCCCCGGTTGCAGCTGCCTGAGAATTTATGCTCCATCCGGTATGAATTCCGTCAGGGTTCAGTCCACGTAGTTTTCCGGAAATCAGTTTTTGAAATTCGTAGTTTTCGTTTATCTTTTTAAGGTGTCTTTCTATTCTTTCAACGGGTTCGTCACATATGGGTTTTTCGCTGACACCGGGCATCATATTAAGTGCAGTGCCGGTACATCCGGCAACTATGTGCAAAAGTATTTCCTGTGCTGTGGAGTGGGGAGATTTTTGTATAATATCATAGGGGAAGTTTTCAAGTTCAGATTGAATTGTTGTTACATACTTTGGAAGATATGCACATTGTCTGCCTACAGAGCATACCTTTTCAATTATTTCGTCAAAGCACCTGTCCTGATACGCTCCGCCGCCGGGACGCCACATTATTTCGTACTTTCCGTTTTCTGAAAGAGCTTCTGCATAACGTTCAAATTCATAGCCTTCAAAAAATCTGTCGCCGGTCATATATCCCAGTTTAATATCCGGTGAAATATCCCTTACTGTTTTACCTATCAGCTTAAAGAGATTTACTATGGCATCGCTGTTTTTCTTTAAGAATTTTTTGCGAAGTTCAACATTGCCTCCATCAAGTTCTTTACGGAGACTTTCCCTTGTATAGGCGGTATCGTTTGTTTCGTTAAATATCCTTATGCAGTTGTCACAGAAACAACAGTTTGCCACCGGCATATGGTAGTAGCGCACATCGTCGTCTATCCATATAAAGTCGGGATTTGCTTTTGCAAGCATTTGGTATACCGGCACTACGTATTCCATAAGAAATTTTTGGTCATTCATACAGAAGCTTCCGTGGCACACATTGCCGTCAATGCCTGTCATACGTGTGTAGCCGTCAAGGCTTCTGGCCAAATCTTCATTGTGGTGACCTATGGTGGCAAGAATATTTATTCCGGCTTTATAGCCTGCTTTTCTTGCTTTATCCATGTGCTTTTCTATAATCTCAAGTCTTGATTTCGTTTCTTCAAGAGTTAAAGGAGCGTGTGTAAATGAAGTAAAAAATGCCAGTTCTCCCACACCGCAGGGGTGTTTTTCAAGAAGTGACAAAAGTGTATCGAATCTTTTTTCATCCCTCCAGTTGGGAGGGGTTATCCTTACAGAATTTAGTTTTGTCATAGCATTTTCCTCCATAGACAACATATATTTTGATGTTATCACGAAAATTGGCCAATTTCAATATTTTTAATAAAAAAAGGCGATGTAAAGTTTTTCTTTACATCGCCTTTGTCATTAAAGCATTGAAGCTACTTTTTTTGCAACTTCTTTTTCTTCGTCTGTTACGGGAATTTGGGTATAAATTTCGCCTACGGAGTAGGGGTCAGCATCGGTTAAAGCTTTAAGCCATACAAGACCCAATGTGTAGCAGCCCACGCCGTTATTTGCATGGATTGGGTCGCTGAAGTATTCGGTAATGCCGTTTTCCTTAAGGAGCTCAAAAGCTTTTCCGGATTTAAGCATAATGTCTGCACCGATTTCCTCTGCAGCCTTTTCGTAGGATTTTTCTACTTCAGCAAACATTGCACTTCCGCTTTCAAAGTGCTTAAGTCCTTCATAGCCGTCTTTGTAGCCCCATGTCTGATGTATGGCAATCTTCGCCTTGGGGCAAAGTGTTGTAACATAGTCGTATAGCTCGTTTAAATACGGCTGGAATGTTTCGTAATCTGTGGAACGGAAGCTTTGCTGTTGAAGGGTTATTACATCCCAGTCATCTGAAAGAATGGCTTCTTCCATACTCATCTTAAAGTTCGTCATAGCTCCGTTAAGCTGTAACCAATAAGCTTTTTTGCCCGACATCATATTTCTGTAGTGTGTGGAAAGAGGACAACCACCTATGTAGAGGTTGGCGGTCATAAGTTCAATTCCGCAGCTTTCTGCAAGCTGATGTAAATATGTAGTTGCATTTGCGGAATAACTGTTGCCAATGGATAATACTTTCATTAAAATCACGACCTTAAAGTTATTTTTTATGATTATAACATATTTAAAAATCATATTCAATAGTTTTTGACAAAAGGTCAAAATGATGGTATTATATTAATTAAATAAGAATTAGGAGGAATTTATATTATGTTACCAATCGGAGGTTTGTTTATTTTCTTTGTTTTTGCACTTATGACAGGAGCAGGTATTTTTCTTATAATATTTTTTAGCCGAAAGAAAGGGAACAGTCAGAATCCTAACCCAAATCAGTATCAGAATTCAGCAGAAGGCTATCAGACATATACACCCCGTCAGCCTGCATCTCCCATGTATACTGAATCACCTTCCACTCCGGCGTATATGGTAAATAATTCAGCTGTTGAAAATAATGTATATTCAGAGCAGGTTCCGCCTGCGGCACAGCCTCAGGACCAGCTGGTAGCAGAGCTTCAGCGTTTTAAAAAGCTTTACGAAGACGGTCTTATCAGCGAGGAAGAATTTTTGGCTAAGAAAAAGCAACTTTTAAATATTTAATTTTTTCAAGATATAAACACAAAGCCGTTCGGATTTCCGGACGGCTTTTAAAATTGCAGATTGAAATTCAAGTCAACCCCGGTTCAGCAGAGATAATGGAATTTGTATACATTAACAAAGAAAGCACCCACCATAAGTGAGTGCTTTTTGTAAGTGATAAGTGATTATCTCTTGTGAACTGTCGAAACGTAAAGAAAATATGCCGGTGGCATATTTTTAGTTTCGATTGACTTAAGTTACACTTAAGTCAACCCCGGTTTTCAAGAGATAATAATAAAATCATAACAATAACAAAAAAGAAACACCCACAAAATTGCAGGTGTTTCGGTAGATAAATTATAATTATCTCTTTGAAAACTGTCGGGGCGTAAAGAAAATATGCCGGTGGCATATTTTTAGTTTCGATTGACTTAAGTTACACTTAAGTCAACCCCGGTTTTCAAGAGATAATAATAAGATCATAACAATAACAAAAAAGAAACACCCACAAAATTGCAGGTGTTTCGGTAGATAAAATGTAATTATCTCTTTGAAAACTGGGGAGCACGACGAGCTGCCTTTAAGCCGTACTTCTTTCTTTCCTTCATTCTGGGGTCTCTTGTTAAGAAACCAGCAGCCTTAAGTGCGGGTCTGTATTCTTCATCTACAGTAAGGAGTGCTCTTGAAAGACCGTGTCTTATAGCACCAGCCTGACCTGTGAAGCCACCACCTGTAACCTTAGCGATTACGTCGAACTTACCAAGAGTATCGGTAGCAACGAGGGGCTGTCTTACAACAACCTTAAGTGTTTCTAAACCGAAATATTCGTCGATATCTCTATCATTAATAGTAATTTTACCGGTTCCGGGAACGATTCTTACTCTTGCAACAGAGCTTTTTCTTCTACCTGTGCCGTATAATTCATTAGCCATTTTAAGTATCCTCCTTCTTATTTAATAATTCCTGTGTAAACTTCAGGATTCTGTGCTGCATGTTCATGCTCAGCGCCATTGTATACTCTGAGTCTTGTAAGAGCCTTTGCACCGAGTGTGTTGTGGGGGAGCATACCCTTAACAGCAAGCATCATAGCCTTTTCGGGCTTTTCTGCCATTAATGTTTTGTACTTGATTTCCTTAAGACCGCCTACATAGCCTGTGTGGTATCTGTAGTATTTCTGTTCAAGCTTGTTGCCTGTAAGAACAGCCTTGTCTGCATTAAGGATGATTACGAAATCACCGCAGTCAACGTTAGGTGTGAAAGAGGGCTTAATTTTTCCTCTTAAAATAGAAGCAGCAGCTACAGCAACTCTACCGAGGGGCTTGCCTTCTGCATCTATAATGTACCATTTTCTTTCTACTTCAGCGGGTTTAGCCATAAATGTACTCATTTAGATTTACCTCCGTGTTTTTTTATTCAACATTTGGTATTCTACACTATTTCAAAGCCGATGTCAACACTTTTTTTGAAAAATTTAATTTACAAATTTAAATCTCTCTTATTCTCGCTCAATCTCTCTTAATCTCTCTCAATCTCAAAACTCAATTTCGTTTTTGCGTACGAAATATCATTAGAAAACAGATAAAAACATAAGAAAAACGAAGAAATAATTCAAAATTAAACAAAAAATAAACCCAATTTAATTTTGGGCAAAAAAATAGCCGCCCATCCGGCAGCCGTTTTTTTCCTTATAAAAAGGAGGGAAAATGAAAAAAGTTTTGTGGTATGGGTATATAATACCATTTACTCCAAAACTTTTCAATACTATTCTTTGACAAAAATGTCAATTTTACACCTGATGTTTTGTACAATATGCACTAATCATTGCTTTCCATAAGCTTTTCTATTTTCTTTTTAATTCTTTGCAGGGCGTTGTCTATGGATTTTTCGGGTTTAGAGAGCCTTAGTGCAATTTCCTGATAGCTCTTGCCTGCAAGGTAACCCTTAAGAACTTCGGTTTCGTATTTACTTAAATTTCTGGAGAGCTTCTCTTCCATAAAGTCAAATCTTTCCTTGTTTATCATTATTTCCTCGGGGTCAAGGCGTTGCTTTTCAAAGAAGGATTCCATAAGGGTGTTTTCGCTTTCTTCGTCGTATACGGGTTTGTTTAAGGAAATATAGGAGTTAAGGGGTTGGTGCTTTTGTCTTGTGGCGGTTTTTATGGCTGTTATTATCTGTCTTGTAATGCAAAGATCGGCAAAGGATTTAAATGATGAACCACCTTCCGTGGAGTAGTCCCGTATGGCTTTGTACAGACCTATCATACCTTCCTGAATTATATCTTCGTGGTCTGCACCTATAAGGAAGTATGTTCTGGATTTTGCCTTAACAAAATTTTTGTACTTTTCTATTATGTATTCCGTAGCAAGAGAGTCACCTTCTTTTGCCAGAGTCAGAATACTGTTTTCGTCCATAGATTTAAGTTCACTTTGCTTCATTACATATCACCGCCATTTCATTAATTTTATATGAATTTTTTTCTTTTGTCAAGACAAGCAGTTCTACTTGGATTACTTTGTCCATATACTTTTTTTGAGGTGATTAAATTTGAGTACTCTTGGAGATATGTATCCTTACTTACCTGCGGAAATAACATCTCTTGTAAAAAGTCTTGACGACAAGGACATTACAGAACTCAGATTCTGCAGGGAAAAGCCTGTTCTTATTTCTGCGGGAAATACGATAAGACTTCTCTACGACAGACACGGTAACAGAATTATATTTACCGGACCTATGATGGACTACACCGTGGATAAGCTCACCGGCGGAAGTTTATACAGCGTAAATGAGTATCTTAAAGAAGGTTTTGTAACTCTGCGAGGCGGCCACAGGGTAGGCATATGCGGAACAGCCGTTACAAAAAATGATACCATATCCCACATTAAGCACGTATCTGCCCTGTGTTTCAGAGTGGCAAGGGAGGTCAAGGGATGTGCCCTTGGACTTATGGATGAACTCGTACAGGGGGATTCCCTTTGCAACATTCTTATATCTTCGCCGCCGGGGTGCGGTAAAACAACGTTTTTAAGAGATCTTTGCCGTCTTATTTCCAACGGCGAACTTCCCCTTGGCATTAAGCGGGTAGGTATAGCTGACGAAAGAGGCGAAATTGCAGCCTCCGTGTGCGGAGAACCAACCTTTGATGTGGGTGTAGCATCCTTTGTATGTGACGGCTATCCGAAATCCGAGGCAATGATGTCCATGTTGCGGTCTATGTGTCCCGATGTTATAGCCACCGACGAAATAGGCACTGAGGAGGATTTTATCGGCATTCAATGCTCTGTAAGATGCGGAGTAAATATTATTGCCACAGCACATTCCGGTAGTATTTCGGATTTAAAACGAAGATTCGGAGCTACCCTAAGGAGCTTTGACAAAATAGTTTTTTTAAAAGGCCGCGGCAAGATAAGCCGTATATGCAGGAGGAACTCAGATGATTATTAAAGCGTTGGGAATGTGCCTTGTTTTTTTATCTTGCTGTGCCATTGGTTTTTGTCTTGGTGAATGTTACGTGTCGAGGGTAAAGGAACTTAAGAATCTTTACGGCTTTTTTGAACTTATGGAGGGCGAACTTCAGTATAGTGTTTTGTCTGTAAAAGAACTGTTTCTTAGTGTTTCTCCCAGAGTGCAGGGAGTTACCGGGGAAATGCTATCTCTCCTTTGCCGTAAGCTTGAGCAGGATTACACGGTGCCCGATGCATGGAAATATGCTCTGGAGAAAAAAGCCCCCTCGATGTCCTTGAAAAAGACCGACTGCGATACGCTCAAATCGCTTTCACATCTTTTTGTGTCTTACAGTCTGGAGGAACAACAAGAGCATTTTTCACGGTTGAAAAGGGAAGTGGAAGTTCTCATTAAGGAAGCGGAGGAGTCACGCCACAAAAACCTTCGCCTTGTACGTATGCTTGGTGTCTACGGCGGTGCGCTTTTGTGTATTATAATGTTTTAGGAGATACGATATGGGTACGGAGTTGATATTTCAGATAGCGGCAATAGGCATTATAGTGTCCGTATTGTGCAGACTTCTTGTTCAGTCCGGCAGGGACGAGCAGGCGTTTATGCTGTCCCTTGTGGGGCTTGTGGCAGTAATGCTTTTCGCTGTAAAGGAAGTAAGTCTTCTTTTTGATACGGTACGGGAGCTTTTTGATATATGATATTCAAATTGCTTTTGTTTGCCTTGGGTGTGGTTATAGGGGTAATAGTTTTAAGGAGTGTTTTTCCTTCCGGCGCGGTAGTATTAAGTATCGCCGGTTGTGTAGCTATGTTTATAATGTCTTCGTCGCTTCTTGGTCATATAGGGGATGCTTTGGAGGATATAGGTATTTCCCGCGGTATTCACAGCGAAAGCCTTACCGTTGTTGCAAAGACTCTCGCGGTGGCTTATCTTACAAGCTTTGGCACCGATATATGTAATGATGCCGGAGAACATGCCATTGCCAACGCTCTGGAAACTTCAGGGAAAATTATAATGCTTTCCATGGCGTTTCCAATGCTTGGAGGAATATTTAAATCGGTAATTAATATAATGGGATGATTAAATTGAAACGCTTACTTCTGCTTTTATTTTCTGTAATATGTGTTTTGACTCTGAATGCATATGCAGACGAAGCCGGAGGATTTACCGTTCCGGATTTCAGAAATGAAAATATTGAAGAAATTACCGGATACGACGATTTTGCCGGACTTGTGGAGAATATTATAAAGGGTGAAATGCCCGTGAATACAGATGTTATTTCCAGGATTCTGGCATTTGTAGCAGGAGATATAAAGCTTTGCCTTACATATATAGTGTCGGTAATGGGCTTTGCGGTGCTTTCTTCGTGTATCAAGGGCAGCCAGCTGAAGCTTGCTTCGGGCAGTGGAGAAATTGCATATCTTGTTTGCTATTTTATGGTGGCTGGATTTTTACTTGGAATACTTCAGAGCACCGTTAAAACTGCAATAGGTGCTTCTTCAACTCTGGGAGATTTCATAAAAATGTCACTTCCTGCGTATATAGGAATTGTAACGAGCTGCGGCTTCAACTTTTCCGGTTCACAGAGTATTTTTCTTGCTATGATAAATGTTATATCTTCCTTTGCCGGAGATTTTATGATAAATGCATTCTTTTATATGGGGATTCTTTCCGTTGTAAGCAATATGTCCGAGGAAATCCACCTTGGCAAGCTGATAGGTATATTAAAACAGACAATGTTCTGGATACTGGGATTCCTCCTTACGGTTTTTGCTTCTCTTACGGCACTTTCGGGGCTGAATGCTTCAGGTTCAGCCGGTACCGGTATCCGCGCGCTTAAATATACGGTAGGCAAGTCTGTGCCACTGGTTGGAGGGTTCCTTGCGGATTCTGCAGAACTGATTACGGCATCGGCACTTGTTTTCAAAAACGCTTTCGGCACCGGAGGAATCATCGTTATATTCTGTATTTGCCTTGTGCCGGTTTTAAAGCTTTTTGTCACGGGGACTCTCCTTAAAGTTGCTTCGGGTCTTGCGGAGCCTTTTTGCGATGCCCGTATGTGTGATAGCATATATCAGGTAGGGCAGACGGTAATACATATCATGGTTGCGGTAATACTTATGTCGGTAATGTTTGTATTTGCTTTTGCGGTACTTCTTATTTGCGGAGGAACATTATGAAGGAATACGTTATTACGGTGGTGTTTGCGGTTATAGTATGTCTTGGAGCAGGTATCCTTACTCCCGGCGGTAAATACCGAGGTGTTATGAAGATAATATGCGGCATATTTGTAGTATATAATATCCTTTCACCGTTGCACAGAATGTCCGGAGCGGATTTTGCTGCGGATATATCCCCGGCAGGTCTTACCGCCGGAGAGTTTTCGGATATATCAGCAAGATACGCCCGAAGTTTTAATGAAACAGTTTCTCAAAACGGCAGTGCAATGCTTTCGGATGCTGTATCCAAGGATTTGTCGGCATTTACGGGGGTTGCGATAAAGGCAGAGCTTATTGATAATTCCCTGTATGTGTATGGGGTGCCTGACGCCGAGAGGGAAAATGTCAGAAATTTTATTACGGAGCAATACGGAATTGAGGCTGTATTTGGTTGACCTATGGAACTTAAATTATTAAAAGGAAAGAAATTTACATATCTCATTGCGGCATTGGCTGCCGGCATTATATTGGTGGTGCTCTCCGGAACATTTTCACAGAAAGAAAAAAATCATATATCCAAGGTGGAAGAAAAAGCTCCTGCGGCGGATGCTGAATATACTGAGAGGAAACTGGAGGAAATACTATCTACCGTAAAGGGTATAAGTGATGTTACGGTATTTGTAACTTATGAGAACAACGGCAAGAAGAATACTGCCGTATTCACCGAGTCAAGCCACAATGAGGATGAAATAAAGAAAGAGAGCACCCGTAAGGACAGTGTGGTTATGTATAAAGACGATGGGTCAGAACAACCCTTTGTGGAGGAAGAAATCCTTCCTGAGATAAGAGGAATCATAATCAGTGCCAAAGGTGCTTCCGACGACAGAATCAAGCTTATTATCGCCGATGCGGTGTCTTCTGCAATGGATGTACCCATATACAGGGTAAAGGTTTTGTCCAAGGACTGATTCCGGCTTACAGCGCCCGGGTAAGCTAATATACACAGGGCAGAAAGGAAATATATACTATGTTTATGGTACTTAAAAAAAAGCATATGATTATTACAACACTTGTTATCATGCTTGGAGTTGCAGGTTATCTTAACTACAGATATGATAAAGATAATCCCAAGAAGGTCAGTGAGGTTGAAACAAGTAATATATCCGAACCGGATATAGGTGAAACCGTCATGGTAACCTCCGACAATGTGGAGCAGGATTACTTTGCAACCGATAAAATAGAAAGAGATTCCGCAAGACAAAAGACAAAAGCCGAGCTGGAATCGCTTCTTGAATCCGGAGACATATCCGAAGAAGTAAAGGAAGAAACACGCCGCAGGCTTGCAGACCTTGCCTTAAATAGTGAGAAGGAGTTAACCGCCGAAAATCTTCTTGCTGCCAAGGGCTTTAATCAGACCATGGTTTATATAACTCCGGATTTTGTAAATGTTACCGTAAAGCAGGATGCACTAAGCCGCAGCGATACAGCAAAAATTGTCGATGTAATTTTTGAACTTACGCAAAATAATAATATAAAAATAGTTGAAGTTGAGTAAATTTTGTGATATACTATACTCGGTTAATAATATACAGAGATATTTTTGTGTAAATCTCGTTTTAAACAGGAGGTAACTACTATGAGCGAAAGTAAAGAGATAGTAAACGGCAATATCAGGATATCCGATGAAGTAATCGTGACAATTGCTTCTGTTGCAGTTTCCGAAATCGAGGGTGTAAGCGGTACAGGCGGCGGCTTTGTAGACGGCATTGCCCGTAAACTTGTCAAGAAGCCTCTCACTACAGGTATCAAGGCTACAGTAGACGAGGAAACAACTTCCGTAGATATAAATATAGTAGTAAAATACGGAGTAAGAATTCCGGAGGTTGCCTGGAATGTTCAGGACGCCGTAAAAAAAGAGGTAGAACTTATGACAGGCCTCGCAGTGGAAAAAGTTAATGTAAGAGTTGTGGGTATAGATATCCCCGATGAAGAGGCTTCTTCCAAAGTGAACAAAGACAGTACAAAAGACGAAGATTAATCTTAAAAAAAACCCGTCTTTTGAAGACGGGTTTTTTTAA
The DNA here is from genome assembly GCA_045539515.1 of Clostridia bacterium. Classification (GTDB taxonomy): domain Bacteria; phylum Bacillota; class Clostridia; order UMGS1810; family UMGS1810; genus RGIG8748. The sequence goes on along the minus strand of JAZQFN010000017.1, from coordinate 69,593 downwards.
CAGAGAGGAAGATAAACCATGAGCAGAAAACTTGCCCGCGAAAGTGCATTTAAGCTTATCTATCAGATACCATTCCACGGCTCTCTTCCCATAAGTGAAGTGGTGGAAAACTATTCCGTATGTGAGGACGATTACGCCAAGCTGGATGAAAGAGACCTTGGCTATATTGATTTATGTGTAAATTCCTGCTTTGAAAACGTGGAGGAAATAGACTCTAAAATAAGCGCTTCCTTAAAGAACTGGAGTATAGAACGTTTATCTAAGGTGAATCTTGCTATTTTAAGACTTTCCTTAACCGAAATGACCTATGGCGACGTTCCTTTTCAGGTGTCTATTAACGAAGCGGTAGAGCTTGCCAAAAAGTTCAGCGATGATGAGGCACCTTCCTTTGTGAACGGTGTTCTGGCAGATGTTATCAAATAATTTGCGGTGATTGTATGCGTGTTGTTACGGTAGGGGAACTCAACAATTATATAAAACGGAAATTTGACTCCGACTCCAATCTTACAGGTATCTGCATACGAGGGGAGATATCCAATTTCAAGCACCACTACTCGGGTCATATGTATATGTCCCTGAAGGATGCTACCGGTTCCATAAAGGCGGTTATGTTTAAAAGTGCTGCCTCGGGACTTAAATTTGTACCAAAAGACGGTATGAGTATTCTTGCGGTAGGCAGAGTATCTGTTTACGAAAGGGACGGTGTCTATCAGTTGTATATAGATACTATGATTCCTGACGGTGTGGGTGCTCTTTATGCTGCCTACGAACAGTTAAAAGCGGAGCTTGAAGAAAAGGGATATTTTGCTCCCGGGCATAAAAAGCCCATTCCGGGATTTCCCGGGCGTGTAGGCGTGGTTACGGCTTCTACCGGAGCCGCTGTAAGGGATATCATAAATATTATATCCCGCAGGTACCCCTTATGCGACATACGCATATATCCTGCCCAGGTTCAGGGCATAGGTGCCAAGGAATCAATTTGCCGCGGCATAGAATTTTTTAACGATACCGACGGTGCCGATGTGCTTATAGTCGGCAGAGGCGGGGGATCCATAGAGGATTTGTGGGCGTTTAACGAAAGGGAAGTTGCTATGGCAATTTTTAACTCCCGAATACCCGTTATTTCCGCGGTTGGTCATGAAACGGATTTTACCATAGCGGATTTTGTAGCCGATTTAAGAGCTCCCACACCCTCGGCGGCAGCGGAGCTTGCCACACCCCATGTAGGTGAACTCAGGAGCTTTTTGGAAACGTCGGGTCAAAGGCTTACCAGAGCTCTTACAACTCTTTTGGATTCCAAGGAGCAAAGACTTAAGCTTGCAATGTCATCAAAAGTTATGACAAGTCCTTTGTCGCTTACGGAAGACAGGATGATTCTTGTGGATGACTTTACCGCAAGGATGAACGACGCCTACTCGGACAAACTCGATGATTTGTCAATAAAACTTGGTGAGTATTCCTATAAGCTGGAAGCTCTTAATCCGATAAATGTTTTGCTCAGAGGCTACAGCGTGGCTAAAGGTAAAAACGGACTTATAAAAAAGAAGTCCGATATCGCTCCGGGAGAAGAATTTACCCTTACGGTATCCGATGGCGATATAGAATGTACAGTAAGGTGAGGTATTTGTTATGGCACAGAAAAAAACCTTTGAAGGTAATATGGAAGAACTTGAAAAAATAATAAAAGACCTGGAAAGCGGAGAAGCTCCCTTGGATAAATGTGTGGAACTTTTTGAAAACGGAGTTAAGCTTTCGGGCGAGTGTATAAAAATGATAAATGATGCACGTCAGAAAATAACACTTCTTACAGAAAAAGGAGAAACGGATTTTGCTTCCGTAAAAGAAGATGATGAATAATTTTGCTACAGAATACCAGATAAGAATCAACACGATTGATGAGTATATGAAGGAAGCTTTAAAACCTTATTCCGACTGCGAAAAGGTGCTTTCCGACTCTATGAGCTACGCGGTTTTTAACGGTGGCAAGAGGATACGCTCCATACTTTGTATGGAAACAGCCAAGATGCTTTGCGGCACATACGAAAAAGCATTACCCTTTGCTTCGGCAATAGAATTTATACACGCTTTTTCTCTTATCCACGATGATTTGCCCTGTATGGATAATGCGGATTTAAGACGCGGTATGCCCAGTTGCCACAAAAAGTACGGTGAGGCAGTAGCTCTCCTTGCGGGAGATGCACTTTTGAATACTGCTTTTGAACTTATGATATCTCATTGCAAAAACGGAGGCAAAGGTTCTCTTGAAGCTATGGAATCTGTAGGCAGAGCCTGTGGTGTTCACGGTATGATTAACGGACAGATAAGAGATATAGAGCTTATGGCATCCAGGGAAGCCACCGAGGAAAAGCTCATTCACCTTATAGAGCAGAAAACAATGGCTCTTATGATGACAAGCGTAGAATGCGGTGCTTATGTAGCCGGAGCAGACGATGCTACCAGAGAAGAACTGGTTAAGTTTGCCTACAATATGGGCATAGCATTTCAGATAAGGGATGACTTTGAAGACGAAGAGGAAGACGAAGCTGATGCGCAGAACAGTCCCAACTTTATAAACACTTTAGGCAGAGAAAAAGCGCTTTCTGAAATGAACAGATACGCAGAGGAAGCGAAGAGCATCATAGCACGCTATCCTGATAACGACTTTATTATGGGTCTTATGGAGTTCCTTTTTAATTGCTAAAGAAAAGAGAGTTTTTATTATGTCATTGTTACAAGGGATTACTTCCCCCGAAGATGTAAAAAAGCTTAATAATACAGAACTTGAAGCTCTTTGCGGTGAAATAAGAGAATTTCTTGTGAAAAACGTAATGCATACAGGGGGTCACCTTGCATCCAACCTTGGAGTCGTGGAACTTACCCTTGCTCTTGCAAAGACCTTTGACTTTCCAAGGGATAAGGTAATTTTTGACGTAGGCCATCAGTGCTACGTATACAAAATTCTCACCGGCAGAAAGGATGCCTTTACAACTTTAAGGCACTTAGACGGCATATCGGGATTTCCGCGCAAAGGGGAGAGTAAGTATGACTTCTTTGATGTGGGTCACGCAGGTACTTCTGTTTCTGCTGCTGTAGGTATGGCGCGGGCAAGAGATCTTCGCGGAGACAACGAGCATATTATAGCCGTTGTAGGAGATGGTGCTCTGGCAAACGGTATGACCTTTGAAGCCTTAAATGACGTTGGACAGAGAAAAACAAAGGTTATTATTATTCTTAATGACAACGCTATGTCCATCCATAAAAATGTGGGGGGATTATCCCTTCACCTTACAAAACTCCGGTTCGGCAAAAGATATCAGAACACCAAAGACCGTGTTCAGGATATATTGGAAAAATTCGGAAAACTTGGTAAAAAAATGTCGAACGGTCTCAGAAACTTAAAGGACCGAATTAAATATGCAACAATAGCCGCACCTCTCTTTGAGGATTTGGGCATTAACTATATGGGTATTGTGGACGGCAACAGCATCAAGGATGTTTCTGCAGCTCTGGAGCGTGCAAAAAAGACAGATGGTCCTGTTATAATTCACACTTATACCAAGAAGGGGCTCGGATTCCACGATGCGGAGACAGACCCCAGTAAATTTCACGGTGTAAGCAGCGAAACCGGCAGGCTTTTTAAGGGTGGCATAAGCTACGATGCAGCATTCTCCGGCATTATATCATCCATTGCACAGGACAACGACAAGGTTGTTGCCATAACCGCAGCAATGGCATCGGGATGCGGTCTGGTGGATTTCAGCGAGAAATACCCGGACAGATTCTTTGATGTGGGCATTGCAGAGGAGCATGCAGTAACTATGGCAGCCGGTCTTTCCAACGGAGAATATGTGCCTGTGGTATGTGTATATTCCACATTTTTGCAAAGGTCCTACGATCAGATAGTTCATGATGTATGTCTGCAGAATCTCCATGTGGTTTTTGCAGTAGGTCACGCAGGCCTTACCGGTGAAGACGGCGAAACTCATCAGGGCCTTTTGGATATGGCTATGCTTTTACCCATACCCAATATGACGGTGCTTGCACCTTCTTCCTACGATGAATTCAAGGCTATGATGGATTATGCGGTTAACAGGTGTCAAGGTCCTGTGGCAGTGCGCTATCCAAAATCCGAAGTTTCTTTCCGCGAAGCAGCGGTGACTTTAAATCCCACAGAGGCAGAGGTTGTTTTAAAGGGTACAGATGTGCTTATTCTGTCTGTTGGCAGAATGCTGCCCACTTCCCTTGAGGTTGAAAATCTTCTTAAGAAAGATTCGGTATCTGCTACTGTTATAAACATACGTTCATTAAAACCTTTTGATATCAATACCGTTCAAAAGCATCTTTACGGCAAAAAGCTTGTTGTCACTATAGAGGATGGCGTGGTAGCCTCAGGAGCAGGCGCCTATATGGTGCGCGAACTGGAAACCTCTTTACCGGTAATTAATTTCGGTTTTGATACATGTTTTGTAAAACACGGCAAGCAGAGTGAACTTTTCCCTCTGGAGGGGCTGGATGCAGCATCAATATGCAAGGATGTTATAAAAAAATACAAAGGAATGGCATAAATGGCAGAACGATTAGATGTTGAGCTTGTAAACCGCGGACTTGTGGAAAGCCGCGAAAAGGGCAGAGCTCTTATAATGGCAGGCTCGGTATATGTTGACGGTCAGAAAGCTTTCAAGGCAGGGGACCGCATTAAAGACGGAATGAATATAGAAATACGCGGTGCAAAGCTTAGATATGTAAGCCGTGGCGGACTTAAACTTGAAAAATCCGTGGAGGTATTTCCCATAGAACTTTCGGGTAAGGTTTGTACGGATATAGGTGCATCCACCGGTGGATTTACCGATTGTATGCTCCAGAACGGCGCATCAAAGGTTTATGCAATAGACGTAGGCTACGGTCAGCTTGCCTGGAAGCTCAGAAGCGATGACCGCGTAATCAATATGGAGCGAACCAATGTCAGATATCTTGACTTTGACCGGATTGAAGATGAAGTGGGGTTTGTTTCAATAGATGTGTCCTTTATCTCTTTGAAGCTTGTGCTACCCGTAGCATATGAACTGCTCTCGGAGGACGGAGAGCTTGTAGCTCTTATAAAGCCTCAGTTTGAAGCAGGCAGAGAGGAAGTAGGCAAAAAAGGCGTGGTGCGCGACCCTGAGATTCATCAAAGGGTAATAGACACCATAACGGCCTTTGCTCACGAAACGGGATTTTCGGTAAAAGGGTTGGATTTTTCTCCCATTAAAGGTCCCGAGGGCAACATAGAATACCTTATGTATCTTGCCAAAGACGGCAAAAACACTACCGTAATTAATGAGGAATTAATTGCCGGAGTTGTTGAAAAATCACATCAGATGTAGAGTTGGATGTATATATGAATACCAAAGATAATGTTAATTTAAAAAAGAATACTAATGAAAATTCTAATCTTCATACACACCACAGAGAAAGAATGCGGAAGCGGTTTCACGATGGTGGTATTTCTGCTATGGAAGATCACCACATACTGGAGTTTTTACTTTTCTATGTTTATTCCCGTAAGGATACCAACGGGATAGCTCATTTATTGCTTAAAGAATTCGGAAGTCTTGAAAAGGTTTTTGCAGCTACCGAGGACGAGCTTATGGCAATTGACGGTATAGGCGAAAGAGGAGCTATGCTTTTGTCCCTTATAGGGCAGCTTGTTAACAGAGTTCACTCAAAACCCATATCCCCGGGAGAATATCTGGATACAGATGAAAAGGCCGGCGAATATTGTATGGAATATTTCAGAGGTCTTAACATAGAAAAATTTATACTTATATGTACGAATACGGAAAGAAAGATTCTGAGTGTGGATGTTATAAGTGAAGGCGACCATAGTGCCACTACCGTGGATATACGCAAAATCCTGCGCCTGGTGCTGAAGAATAAGGCAACAAATGTTATTATCGCCCACAACCATCCGGGAGATTCTCCACATCCTTCCGACAGCGATATAGCCATTACCGGAAGAATTTTAGATGTACTGGAAGGTATAGATGTTGAAGTTATAGACCATATTGTATGTGGTGAAAGATATTACGTAAGTATGGATCAAAGAGGGTTTATGGCTAAACCCAGAAGCAGATGAGGCGAAAGCATTGTTCGAATTTAAAGAAATTACAATTGAAGACAAGGAACTTATAGATAGTTATATAATAAACAAAAAAGAAAACTCGGAAATGAGTTTTGTAAATCTTTATATATGGAAGGACTACTACCAAAGCCGTTATTGCATATGCGACGGTATGATGGTATTTATCCATACCGTTCCCGACGGAAAAAGAGTTTGCAGTTATCCATGCGGAAGAGGGGACGTGTTGTCCTGCCTTACAAAACTCAAAGAATATTTTGCCCAAACCGGAGAGGCATTGGTTATCACCAACGCCACCCGCAAAGAAGCAGATGATTTTAAAAGGTTTTTCCCTTGCGCAACGGTTACCGAGAACAGAGATTTTGAAGATTATGTTTATTCTACAGACTCTCTCATTAGTCTTTCCGGAAAAAAGCTTCATGCAAAGAGGAATCACCTCAACCGCTTTAAAAACACATACAAGGGCTATGTATACCGCCCCATTACCGAGGACGACTTTAGCCGATGTATCGGGTTTGCAAAATTTATTTCGGGTAATCTTGATTACAGCGGTGAAATATCCGACAGCGGTGAGATTCGAAGTATTGAACTTATATTTGAAAAATTCCATCAGCTTGGCTTAAAGGGCGGTCTAATAGAAATAGAGGGTAACCTTGCAGCTTTCACGGTATGCGAAGAGCATATCCCCGGTGGAGCTATCATTCACGTGGAGAAGGCAGACACGGCTTACGATGGTATATATGTGGCAATCAACAATGAATTTGCCTCAAATGAGCTCAGTCACACCGAATTTATCAACAGGGAAGAGGATATGGGCCTTGAGGGACTAAGAAAGGCAAAATTATCCTACAGACCTTGCCGTATGGTGGAAAAATTCATCTGCATTGCAAAATAAATGATGTATATTGTTTTTTCTTGACAAGTTGAAAAGAAGAATGTATAATTGTCTTGATTAAATTATATTGGAGAATGATAACTATGGAATTAACAGAGATAAAGGGCAGTCTTTTCGGTTATAGCAAAAAGTCTGTTCGTAAGTACATAAGTGAGCTCAATGTTATTCAGGGAACCGAGCTTGCCGCAGAAAAGGCAATGGCTGCAAAGGCAACCGTTAAATATGAAGCTCAGATTAAGGAACTCGAAGATGCCAATAAGTCGCTTAAGAATGATAAGGATGATCTTTCCCATAAGGTAAGTGCTCTTGAGGAAGAAATCAAAGCAATTAAAGAACAGCTTGCCAGAACAGAAGCGGAAAAGAATACCTTAAGCGAAAGATACTTTGAACTGGAGAAGGAAACACAGCAGCTCAGAGATCGCAGCGATGTTATAAGCACAGCTATTATAAATGCTGAAAAGTGTGCCACATCCATGATAAACGAAGCTGATACCCGCGCTAAGGAAATGATAGGCGAAGCTGAAGACAAGGTTAAAGTTGAGGTTAAACGTCTTGATACGACAAAGGTCTATATTGCCGAGGTTAAAAGTGCAGTTGAAGCTGCATTCAGAAAGATTGAAGTAGAGCTTTCCGGTATTGAAACCGACATCGAAGGAAAAAAAGAAGATATCTATTCCGATGACAGGAAAAGCGGCGTGAGAGAAAAATTTGAAATGTTTTTTAAGAAAGCGTAATTTATCTGTGGGTCGATGCAATCATCGACCCATACCATTTTTATAAGATTTTTAGGAGGTAAGTATAATGGAATTTGAAACCAAATGTTTGCATTCGGGTTACACACCAAAAAACACAGAGCCCAGAGTTGTGCCTATAGTACAGAGCACAACATATGTTTACGACTCTACAGAGGAGGTAGCTTCCGTATTTGATGAACCTACCAAGTCACTTATATATTCAAGATTTGCCAATCCCACAGTTATGGCTGTAGAGGAAAAGATAGCTGCTCTTGAGGGCGGTGTAGGTGCTATGTGTACCACATCCGGTCAGGCTGCCACACTTCTTTCCATACTCAATATTGCCCGTGCAGGAGACAGCATCATCAGTACAGGTGAAATCTACGGCGGTACTGTTAATCTCTTTGCTTATACATTTAAAAAACTGGGAATTGAAACTATTTTCATAGACAAAAACGCATCCGACGAAGAGATAATGAAGGCATTTAAGCCCAACACCAAAGCTGTGTTTGGCGAAACCATTGCAAACCCTGCTCTTACAGTTTTCGATATAGAGAGATTTGCAAGAATTGCTCATGCAAACAATGTTCCTCTTATCGTGGACAACACCTTTGCAACACCTGCTCTTTGCAGACCCATAGAATTCGGTGCGGACATTGTTATCCATTCCACCTCCAAGTATATGGACGGTCACGCAGTACAGGTTGGCGGTGTTATAGTAGACAGTGGTAATTTCGACTGGACCTGCGGCAAGTTCCCCGAGCTTGTAGAGCCCGATGAATCCTATCACGGTATATCTTATGTAGAAACCTACGGCAAAGCTGCATACATCATTAAAGCAAGAATGCAGCTTATGAGAGATTTTGGCGTATATCCTGCAGCTCACTCCGCATTTCTTCTTAACCTTGGACTCGAAACTCTTTCTGTAAGAATGAAGCAATATTGTGAAAATGCACTTAAAGTTGCCAAGTTCTTGGAAAACCACGAAAAGGTTCAGAGCATTAAGTATCCCGGTTTGGAAAGCGACGTGGATTATGAGCTTGGCAAAAAGTACTTAAAGGGTGCCAGCGGTGTTATTTCCTTTGTTATCAAGGGCGGCAGAAAAGCGGCTATGAAGTTTATGGATACCTTGCAGCTTGCTTCCAATGAAGTTCACGTAGCAGACATCCGTACCTGTGTACTTCATCCTGCCAGCGAAACCCACCGTCAGCTTACGGATGAACAGCTGGTAGCAGCAGGTATCGAAGCTGGAATGGTAAGATTCTCCGTTGGCCTTGAAAATGTTGACGATATATTAGCCGATCTCAAAATGGGGCTTGATGCAGTAGAATTATAATTGAATTATGTATAAAAACAAGGGGACGTAAATTAAATTACGTCCCTTTATAATACACTGATAAGACGAACGAAAAAGCCCGGAAAAGTCCGGGCTTTTTGTCGTTTTATGGTATAATATCCCATATGTTATTAAGCTTGTTTGGAACTCACTTTATCCAGTATAAATCCCAGAGCAGAAAAGACAGCGGCAGGCATAAGCCAACCGAATCCAAGCTCAAAGAATGGCATAATTCTCAGGATTTCAAGGGAATACCCATATACAACCTGAAGTATGCTGAAGAAGAATGACATCATAACACCCAGTCGTAGGGTGCACCTGCCGATTCTTTCGCCAAAGAGGGAAAGTATGACCGTAGTAAGCACTGGCGGGTACACGATATTTAGTACGGGTGATGCAAATGTAATAAGTTTTTCTACCCCCAGACTTGCAGTAAATGTACTGATAACACATACCAGAATTACAAGTGACTTATATCCAAGTTTTCTTTTAATAAGCCGCTGTATATATTCGCAGGAAGAACTCACCAGTGCGATGGCTGTGGAAAGACAAGCCAGAGCGGCTATAACTCCAAAGAATATATGACCATAGTTTCCGGGGATAAGACCTTTTACTATATTGGTAAGAAGCACGCTCTTTGAAGTATGCATATCGTATATCTGAGATACTGTGGCTCCAAGATAAGTAAGACCCATATATATTATAAACAAACCCACGGCAGCAATAATGCCTGCTCCTACGGTTACTTTCGTAATATCCCTGTGGGATTTGTATCCCCTCTGACGTGCACCATTTATTATAAGGACACCCAGTAAAGTTGCCGCCAGTACGTCCATGGATTGGTATCCGGCTTCAATACCCGATGCTATTAGTGTGTCTGTCTTGGGGTTGGGAGCAATTTCACCCAGGGGATTTATAATTCCGAGTATTATTATAAGTATAAGTCCGCCGAAAAGCAGGGGAGTGAGGATTTTACCTACAATATCCACTACCTTTGATTTGTTTATGCATAAAATGGCGACTATCAAAAAGAAAATACCATAAAAGAGATATTTGTTTATTCCTTGGGTATATGGCATAAGTTCATAGGTTGTGGCAGCCGTTCGAGGTACTGTTATCACGGGACCAAGGCACAGCACAATGCTCCACATCATAGCCAAAGACATCACCTTACCCAGAGGCTTTAGCATGTCGTCAAAGCTTTCTTTGCGTATTTGAGCTATTATTGCAATTACGGCAAGACCTATGTCTGCTATAAAATATCCCATAAAACCGCCAAACCATTCGTTGCCGCCTTCCAGACCCATATATGGCGGAAATATCATATTTCCCGCTCCAAAAAACATTGCAAATAAAGCAGCACCAAGAATTAATATATCTTTATACATTGTTTTTTTCATTTATTTTAAATTCCTTTCCGTAGATAAAACCTAGGATTCCACCAATGACTTAAATGTATGCAAAACCCGACAGTGTTATACTGTCGGGGGTTATACCAAACGTATTTATTGTTTTTCATAACTGTCTGCTCTGAGACCTTCGATATATTCCTTGATTTTTTCAAAAGTTTCGGTACTTATTACGTGTTCTATCTTACAGCTGTCATCGTAAGCAGTTTCCTTGCTTACACCCAGAGAAATAAGAACTTCTGCTATAAGCTCATGCCTTTCATACATCATATTGGCTATTTCAAGGCCGCTGTCCGTAAGAGTTATGCCTCCGTCGGCGTCCACAGCTACGTATCCCGATTCTCTTAAGGATTTCATAGCCACCGAAACGCTGGCTTTGGAAAAATTCAGCTCGTGCGCTATATCTATGCTTCTTACAAAGCCGTTTTGTTTATTTAGTATAAGAATGGTTTCAAGATAGTTTTCTGCTGATTCCTGTATTTTCATAGCAATTACAGCCTTTCTGTAGTTATAAGTATATTTTATCATATTGCATTACAAATGTCAAAGGGATATTTTATGCTGATATTCTTAACTATTATGCTGATATTATCTATTTACAACTTTAAAAAACAATAATATAATATAATCAATATAATTGAAAGGAATGATATTATGAACTTACGTGCACCTGCAGTACCCCTTGTTACCGTTGACCCTTTCTTTTCCATCTGGTCTATGGAGAACAAGCTTAATGATGACTGCACAAGACATTGGACAGGCAGAACCTTCCCAATGATGGCTGGAGTTGTAATAGACGGCAGCTATTATGCACTTATGGGTACCAACAATGCCGATGCCCTTTATAAAATCAAAAATTGCGAAAACGTTTTAAATCAGGACAGTGTGGATATAACTCCGCTTTTTACAAAGTATAGATTTTCCAATGATATCGTAAAGGCAGAGCTTTCCTTTATGACACCGCTTCTTCTTGACAGACTGGATATTATGAGCCGCACCGCTTCTTATATTGAATACAATGTGGAAATAACTGACGGCAAAGAACACGAGGTTATGTTTACTTTTGGCATATCTTCGGAATGTGTTGTTGATAACTGTGTTCAGGAGGTTGTTTTCGGCAAAACACAGAACTCCGTATACTGCGGCAACAAAGAACAAAAAGTTTTAAACCGTTCCGGCGACCGTATGTGCATTGACTGGGGTTATCTCCACGTGGCAGACCCGGATGCAAAGATTTATGACATAAGCTACGGAGCTGTTGAATGGAATTACCGCCCACGTGAAAGAGATATTAACGGAAGCTACGTTCCCATGAAGGATAATGCTTATATCTGGCTTGAAAAGAAGGAGCTTTCCGGCGTTATTACTCTTGGTTACGACGAAATAAAGCCCATAGAGTATTTCGGCACACAACTTGATGAATACTACAAAAAGTTTTTTGCTTCCTTCGATGAAATGCTTATTACTGCTAAAAATGAATATAGCGAAATAAAAGCACTTTGCGAAAAGTTTGACCAAAGCCTTATGGCTGAAGGTAAAAAATACGGTGAAAAGTATGTGGAAATGATTTCCTTGGGTTATCGTCAGGCAATTGCCGCTCATAAGCTTGTGGAGGATACCGAAGGCAATATACTTTTCCTTTCCAAGGAATGTTATTCCAACGGTTGCATAGGTACATTGGATGTTACATATCCCTCAATACCTTTGTTCCTTAAATATAATCCTGAGCTTGTGCTTGGTATGCTTCGCGGTATTATTAAATATGCTACCGAGGACAGCAGATGGACATACGATTTTGCTCCCCACGATATAGGACAATACCCCATAGCAAACGGTCAGCAGTATGGCGCTGAGGAGTTTGGTAAGCTCCCTGCACCCACCCCTGCACTTGATAAGCAGATGCCTGTGGAAGAATGTGGCAATATGCTTATCTGCGTGGCAGCTGCAGCTCACTATTTAGGTGATAATACCTTTGCAAAGGATAATGCAGATATACTTAAGAAGTGGGCAGACTATCTTGTAGAGTTCGGATACAACCCCGGCAATCAGCTTTGCACCGATGACTTTGCAGGTCACCTTGCAGAGAATTGCAACTTAAGTGTCAAGGCTATAGTTGCTCTTGCTTGCTACGGCAGACTCTTTGGCGACAGCAAGTATACCGATATTGCAAAGAAGATGGCTTCCGATTGGGTAAAAGATGCAGCAGGCTCGGAAGGTACACGCCTTTCCTTCGATAAGGACGGAACATGGAGTCTTAAATATAATATGGTATGGGATAAGCTCCTTAATCTCGGTCTTTGGGATGAATCTGTCTATGAGGCAGAGGTTAAAACCTATATCAATAAAATGAATAAATACGGCGTTCCTCTTGACAGCCGTTCCGACTACACCAAAGCCGACTGGGAAATCTGGACTACTGTGCTTGGAAGTGACGATAGCTACCTTAAACTCGTCACCGAAAGAATCTGGGATATGCTAAACGAAACTGAAGACAGAGCTCCCTTTACAGATTGGTACTACAGCTCCACAGCAAGCTTAAGATGCTTCAGAAACAGAACCGTAATCGGCGGTATTTATATTAATTTAATATAACTTTAAATGAGGGCAGTCACCTGTAACGGGTGGCTGCTTTTGTATTATGCTTGTTTATAACATATCTGTTGACTTATTTGCCAAAATTTTATACAATATACTTAATATCAATGAAGTAAAGGAGAAAAACAAACATGGCTTTAATTAACATTAAATTTGCTTCCGAGGTACTTGGCAGATGTACAAACATAGATGTTATAATTCCCCAGAAAAGCACTCAGGGACAAATAGGCATAGAGAATAAGGCAGAGGGCGAAAAGTACAAATGTCTGCTTTTGCTCCACGGTTTAAGTGATGACGGCACCATATGGGCGCGCAGAACCTCCATAGAGCGCTATGCCGCCGAAAAGGGCATAGCAGTAGTAATGCCTTCCGGTGACAGAAGCTTCTACACCAATATGAAGTACGGCGACCGTTACTTTGACTTTATAAGCGACGAGGTGCTCCGTGTGGTAAGAGAGTTTTTGCCCATATCCGACAAGCGTGAGGATAACTTTGTGGCAGGTCTTTCCATGGGCGGCTATGGTGCTCTTAAGATAGGTCTTAAAAAGCCCGATAAGTTTGCAGCCTGTGCAGGTCTTTCTTCTGTTGCCGATGTTGAAGAATTTATGACAGTTCACAGACCGCAGTTAAGAGAATGTATATTCGGTCTTGAGGGCAAAGTTCCCGAAGACGAAGATTTGTTTTGCCTTGCTTCCAATGCGAATAAGCTCCCCATAAAACCCCGTGTGTATATGGGTGAGGGTACCGAGGACTTTATGTACGATGCAAATATACGTCTTAAAGAGCATTTTGAAACTCTTGATTTCGACTTTACATATAGGGAATCAGCAGGTACTCATTGTTGGGAATTCTGGGATGAATACATACAGTATGTACTGGAATGGATGTTTGGAGAGTAATATGGAAACAAAACACTACATACTTACAAGAATTGACGGCGAATACGCATACCTTGAAAATACCTCCACCGGCGATGAGGTTTTTATTGCACTGTATCTTCTTCCTGAGGGTGCAGATATAGGTAGTAATATTAAGTGTGAAATGTTTGAGTACACCCTTGAATAATAAGAGGTGATATGGTGGCGCACAAGACTTTTATAAGGCATACCCAAGGAAAAAGGGCTGTGCTGTTTATACATGGATTTCTCGGCAGTCCCGAACACTTTGAAAAATTTATAGACGTAGTTCCCTCTGATTGTGCCGTTTACAATATTCTTCTCGATGGTCACGGAGGTACTGTAAAGGACTTCGCAAAGGCATCTATGAATAAGTGGAAGGCAAATGTCCGCAAAACTGTGGATAACCTTCTTGAAAGGTACGAAAAGCTTATTATATGCGGTCATTCCATGGGTACATTTTTTGCTATGGAAGAGGCAATCAGAAACCCTAAAAGGATAAGCAAAATTTTTCTTCTTGCTATTCCGCTTAAAATAGGTGTCAGAGGTGAGGCTTTTTTGAACACGGCAAAGTCCTTTTTTAACTTTGGCGGAAAAACCGATAAAAAAGCAGAAATGTACAAAAAAGCCCATAGTGTAAAGCTCAACAAACGCCTTTGGCAATACATCGGATGGATTCCGCGATATATCGAACTTATACGTGAGTCGGGTAAATCCAATAAAACCATCAAAAATCTTGAAACAGAAGCATATATTTATATGTCCGCAAAAGACGAGCTTGTATCCTGCAAAAGGTCATTAAAGCATATCCCCAAGAAGGATAACATACATCTTACGGTACTTCCGGCTTCTGCACACTTTATATATGATGATGAAGAATACAACACCTTGTTGCAAGAATTTGGCAAACTGTTTATACATTAAAAGGAAGTGATAGAATGTCTTCTATAAGGGAAAGATACGAAGAAAAGGAAAAAATGCTTCTTTCGCCCATGGGCTTTAGGGTAACCGATACCCGTGGCAGGAAGCTTAATGAGGAAATGTGCTCTATGCGTACGGAATTTTGCAGAGACCGCGACCGCATAATTCATTCCAAATCCTTCCGCAGATTAAAACACAAAACACAGGTGTTTATATCGGTGCACAGCGACCACTTCCGTACACGTCTTACCCATACTCTTGAGGTGAGTCAGATTGCCCGTACCATAAGCCGTGCTCTGGGATTAAACGAAGACCTTACCGAAGCTATTGCCATGGGTCATGACCTGGGGCATACGCCCTTTGGTCATTCCGGTGAGCGTGCTTTGGATACCTTAAATCCCTGCGGATTTAAACACAACGAGCAGAGCCTCAGAGTGTGCGATATACTGGAGAGGGACGGCGACGGTATGAACCTTACTCACGAGGTAAGGGACGGCATCTTGAATCATTCCGGTTCGGGTCTTGCCGAAACCAACGAAGGTTCGGTAATTAAGTTTGCAGACCGTTTTGCTTATATAAACCACGATATTGACGATGCGGTAAGGGTAGGGGTTATATCTCGAATAGACCTTCCTTTAAACTCTGTAAATCTTTTGGGTGCCACTCATTCGGACAGAATATCTTCAATGATAGAGGATATAGTGTTAAACAGCACCGAAAAGGGCAGAATATGTATGTCCCCCGAAAAGGAAAAAGCAATGCTTGAACTCAGGGAATTTATGTTTGATGCAGTATATCGCGACAATGCAGTTAAGGATGACCAGACCTTTATGGTTATAGAAAAACTCTATGGGTACTTCCGTTCCAATTTGGATAAACTTCCCCGTGAGTACGAAAGACTTCTGGAAGACTGGAGTGCCGACACAGTAGTGTGCGACTATATATCGGGTATGACGGATAATTTCTGCGTGAATTTATTTAACGAATTGTTTATGCCGATAAAGACTAAAGTATAATAAAAAAAGGGATTTTCGTTTTTTTGTCGAAAAGGATAATATAGGAGGATGATTATGCCTTTATATCCTGAATACTTAATACGCGAAGTGGCTGACAAAAACGATATCCGCGATGTAATTTCACAATATGTTAACCTAAAGAAGGCGGGCAGCTCATATGTAGGACTTTGTCCTTTTCACAATGAGAAGACGCCTTCCTTTTCTGTATCACCCCAAAAGGGAATATTTCATTGTTTTGGTTGCGGAGAAGGCGGCAATGTCATCCATTTTCTTATGAAAATTGAAAATATGCCATTTGTAGAAGCTGTGGAAAAGCTGGCGGAAAGAGCAGGGGTATCCTTACCCAAGCCCGACGAAAAGTCCCGTGCAGGTGCTGCGGCACTTGCCAAAGAACGGGAACTTATCTACGATATGAATATGGAAGCGGCCAACTTTTTTTACGACAATCTCAAGGAAGGTAAGTCGGCTGTTGAATACTTCAAGAAGCGCGCTCTTACGGGTGCCCAGGCAAAGGCTTTTTTTCTTGGTTATGCCAAGGATAGCTGGGATGCACTTTTAAAGCATTTAAGAGAAAAGGGCTACGCTGACGGCGATATTCTTAAAGCCGGCCTTATAAAAGCCGGAGAAACGGGGAAATACTATGATGCCTTCCGCAACAGGGTTATGTTTCCCATATTCGACACCAGAAACCGTGTTATAGGCTTTGGCGGCAGAGTTCTTGATGACAGCAAGCCCAAGTACCTTAACTCACCGGATTCTCCGGTGTTCAGCAAAAGCAGGAATCTGTATTTCTTAAATACAGCACGGCGTTCCGGTAAGGATTTTGTAGTTTTGGTGGAAGGCTATATGGATGTTATAGCACTTGCCAAAAGCGGCTATACCAACACGGTGGCAACTCTGGGAACCGCACTTACAAGCTCTCAGGCAAAGCTTATAGCCTCGGAGTTCAAGGAAGTTGTCATATGTTATGATAGCGACGGTGCCGGCAGAAAGGCTACCATGAGAGCCATCACCATACTAAGGGAGCAGGAAATTTCTATTTCCGTCCTCGACCTTAAGGACAAAAAGGACCCTGATGAGTACATCAACGCCTACGGAGTTACACGGTTCAATAACTGTGTATCCAAGCGTAGGTCAGATATGACTTATGTTATGGATGTGCTTGAGGATGAACACGACTTAAACGACAGAAGTCAGCGAGTTGCATATGTAACACGGGTATTGGAATACTTCAAGCTTATACGTAATACCGTGGAGCTTGATGTGTACGTGGACGAGCTTTCTTCCCGTACAAAGGTTTCCTCCAATGCAATATATTCACAGCTCGGAGTGGTAAAACAGGTCAGCAAGACTCCTGCTGTTACCGACGAAACTCCGGATGTAACCATGATTGCTCAGCGTAAAACCAAGCTTTCCTCAGACAGCGCCCTTGAACGGACAAGAGAGCATCTCTTGGCGTTGCTTATATCAAATAAGGGTTTGTATAAAAGGAAAAAACAATATATCAATCCAAATATTTTTGAAAGTGAAACTCACAAAAAGCTTCTTAATTACATTCTTGCTTTTTATGATATAGACAAGGCAATAGAGCCGTCACAGGTTCTGGAGTTTTTTACGGAAGATGAGGAAATCAAAGAAGTTTCCCTTATACTTTCTCTGGACAACCGTACCGATGATGCGGACAAGGCTTTTGACGATTACCTTAAGGTAATAGGTGAGAGGATGAACCGCAAGAGAATATTAAGTGAGTTAAACAGCGTGAGCGAAGATAAAATAAAAGAAATAAACAAAATTATAAAAAACCAATCTTAAGTTCAATGTAAATTAAGAGGGAGGATTTCGCAGTGGAAATTAAAGAAGAAAAGACTATAGCAGATAAGAAAACCGTAATCCTTGAGCTTGTAGAGCTCGGCAAGAAGAAGGGTGTCCTTTCCTATAAGGAAATAGAGGATGCGCTTTCTGAGTTCGAACTTGATGTCAAAGATATCGAAAAGGTATACGAAAACATCGAAGCCATGGGTATAGAGCTTGTAAAGGATATGGATAAAGAACTGGAGGAAATTCAGGCAAACGAAGAAGAAATAGATCTTACAATTCCCGAGGGAATTGGTCTTGACGATCCTGTAAGAATGTACCTTAAGGAAATAGGTAAGGTGCCCCTTCTTTCAGCTGATGAAGAAATTCGCCTTGCAGAGCTTATGCATGAGGGTGACGAAAGAGCCAAAAAAAGACTTTCGGAAGCCAACTTAAGACTTGTTGTAAGTATAGCAAAGCGTTATGTGGGCAGAGGTATGCTTTTCCTTGACCTTATTCAGGAAGGTAACCTTGGCCTTATTAAAGCTGTAGAAAAGTTTGACTACACCAAGGGATATAAGTTCAGTACTTATGCAACCTGGTGGATAAGACAGGCTATTACCAGAGCTATTGCCGATCAGGCGCGTACCATAAGAATTCCTGTTCATATGGTGGAAACCATCAATAAACTCATACGTGTATCCCGTCAGCTTCTTCAGAAGCTCGGAAGAGAACCCAGGGTTGATGAAATAGCCAAGGAAATGAATATGAGCAAAGACAGAGTAAGAGAAATTATGAAGATTGCTCAGGAGCCCGTATCTCTGGAAACTCCCATCGGCGAGGAAGAAGACAGCATCCTCGGTGACTTTATTCCCGACAGCGACGCTCCGGCTCCCTCTGAAATGGCAGCCTTCACACTTCTTAAAGAACAGCTCATAGACGTGCTCGATACCCTTACTCCAAGAGAAGCAAAGGTGCTCAAGCTTCGTTTCGGTCTTGATGACGGCAGAAGCCGTACCCTCGAAGAAGTAGGTAAGGAATTTAACGTAACAAGAGAACGTATAAGACAGATTGAAGCCAAGGCACTGCGTAAGTTAAGACACCCCAGCAGAAGTAAGAAGCTTAAGGATTTTCTGGAATAAAATGAAGTTTGAAAAGATAGATAAAACCATTTTGCTTTTGCTTACAGTTGTGTTGATGGCATTAGTGGGTGGACATATACGCAGACAAAACTACAATCCTGAACAGGAATTATCCGGCAGGGAACTCAATAAAATTATTAGTGTGGATGTTTACGGTGAGGTCAACAAACCCGGTAAGGTATATGTCACAAAAGGGAGCAGAGCCTGCGATGCCATATATGAAGCAGGCGGTATTACAGAGTATGCAGACGTGTCGAAAATTGATATTTATTCTGTACTTAATGACAATACACGCCTTCACGTGCCTCGTATATACTCTTCTTCTGAAGATGGTATCCCTAAGATAAATATTAATACTGCCGATGCGGATGAACTGATTATTTTACCGGGAATCGGAGAAAAAACAGCAGGCAATATTATAGACTACCGTAAAGAAAACGGTGAGTTTCAAACTCCTGAAGACATTATGAATGTTAAGGGTATTGGTATTAAAACCTATGAAAAGATTAAGAATTATATTATAACGGAGGAAACTGAAAAATGAAAATTTTGATAGTAGACGACGAAAAACTTCTTGTTAAAGGTATGAAGTTCAATTTTGAACAGGACGGATATACCGTGGAAACAGCTTATGACGGCGAGGAAGCATTAAAGCTTGCTCACGATAAAAATCTTGACATCATTATCTTAGACCTTATGCTCCCCAAAATTGACGGTCTTTCCGTATGTCAGAAGATAAGGGAGTTTTCAAGTATTCCTATTATTATGGTTACTGCAAAAACCGAAGATATGGATAAGATTATGGGTCTGGAATACGGTGCAGATGATTACATAACAAAACCCTTTAATATTCTTGAACTCAAAGCAAGAGTTAAGGCCATTATGCGTCGTATTACACCCGTTGCCAAGGACGGCGACCGCTCCAAGATAAGAATGGGTACTGTTGAACTTGATTACAATCAGCGTACAGTTACCATTGAGGGTCGTACAGTAGACCTTACCAGTAAAGAGTTTGACCTTATGGACCTTCTTGTGTGCAATCCCGGTAAGGTTTATTCACGAGAAAACCTTCTCGATCTCATATGGGGCTATGATTATCCCGGCGATGCAAGAACGGTGGATGTTCACGTAAGACGTCTGCGCGAAAAGATTGAGCCCAACAGTGCAGAGCCTGTATATCTGCTTACAAAGTGGGGAGCTGGTTACTATTTCAAAGACATCACTTAATTTAAAGGAAAGATTATCCAGACGAATTACCGTAAAGACAGCAGTATTAACCTTTTTGGTTGCCTTTGCGGTGCTTTTGGTTGCTCTGGGATTGGTTACTGTTATTGCAGTTTCCACCACGGAGGGCAGAGTTTTAAACTGGCGTATTATCGTAGCTTTGGTTGTTGATTGCCTGCTTTTTGCTCTTGGAGGGGCAGTGCTTATTGACGTGGTTGCCATTGTGTGTGTGGGCGGATTCCGCCGACGCATCAATAGTTATACTACGGCTATTCAGACTATGTCTGACGGCAAAATAGGCGATAAGCTGGAGATAACCGGCGATGACGAAATTTCAAAGCTTGGTGTTGCATTCAACGAAGTAAGCGAAAAGTATGCCATTATAGAAAAACAGCGTACGGAGTTTGTGTCAAATGCTTCCCATGAACTTAAGACACCCTTAAGCTCAATAAAGCTTATGGCAGACTCTATTATCCAGACACCGGAAATAGAAATGGACTATGTAAGGGAATTCCTTACGGATATGAACGAAGAAGTAGAAAGGCTCAATCGTATAGTAAATAAGCTTCTTTACATAACCAAACTGGATACCCTCACGGAAAATATGTCCGGTACTTTGGAACTTATTAATCTCAAAGATGTGGTTATAGGCATCAATAAGAATCTTATCCCTATTGCGGAAATGGAAAATAAGGAACTCTGTCTTTCTGCCGAAGACGATATACTTATTATGGCAAACAAGGATATTTTGTGGCAGGCTGTATATAATATAGTTGACAATGCCTTAAAGTATACCAAGGAGCAGGGCAGAGTAGAAATATCACTTATTAAGGAAAGCAAACGGGCAATCATCACAGTAAAGGATGATGGTGTAGGTATATCGGAAGAAGACCTGGGCAGAATATTCGACAGATTTTATCGCGTGGACAAGGCCCGAAGCCGCGAAACCGGCGGTACCGGTCTTGGACTTTCCATTGCACATTCTGCAATAGAATTTCACAACGGGTCTATTGAGGTTGAAAGTCGTCTTGGAGAAGGCAGTACATTTACTATTGTTCTTCCCCTTGTCGATTGGTTGTAAAAGGAATGGTGTATTATGAAAAAATTTATTATCCCGGCACTTATTTTATGTATGCTTTTATGTTCGGCGTGCAGTGTTGACACATCTACCGACGACGTTGTTGCTCCCACCGACGATGTTAAGGAAGTTTTGGGCGAGGATATTCCCAAGGAAGATGTGGATATAACTCTGTATTACTCCGACAATCAGGGCACCGGACTTCACAAGGAAGTGCGTACAGTGTCCTATGAAGACGGTCACAACCCGAAAGCTGTTTTAACCGAGCTTTTTGAGGGTACACAAAACAGCAGCTACACAAATGTAATACCTGATACCGTGGTTATTAATTCCTGCACCGTCCAGGACGGTCTTTGCACGGTGGATTTAAGTGTGGAATTTATAGAAATCCGCGGTACTGCATCTCAGGAAATGGCTATGTATTCCATAGTTAATACTCTCTGTGAAATGGAAGAAGTAGATGAGGTTCAGTTCCTTATAGACGGTGAAACGGTTGAGCTTTTCGGCTATTTTGACCTTGCTTCACCCTTTGAAGCAGATATGACATTTGTAGCAGACTGATATTAAAAGAGGTAATATTATGCAAAAGCGTGATCTCCCCATAGGAGTGTTTGATTCCGGAGTAGGGGGCGCTAGTGTGCTTAAGGAGCTTATAAAATTACTGCCTTGCGAAGACTTCCTTTATCTTGGAGATTCCGGCAATGCTCCCTACGGTACCAAAACTCACGAAGAGATACTTAAACTCTCGGAAAACTGTGCTTCATACCTTATAGATAAAGGTATTAAGGCTCTTGTGGTTGCATGCAATACTGCCACAAGTGTGTGCATAGGAGAGCTTAGAAATAAGTATGGCTCATATATGCCGATTATAGGTATTGAGCCGGCTCTTAAGCCTGCCGTAGAATCCAACGACGGTGCTACGGTTGTGGTTATGGCAACGCCTCTCACGTTAAAAGAAAATAAATTTGCAACCCTTTGCGAGAATTATAAAGACCGGGCGCGTATTATACCATTACCGTGCCCCGGTCTTATGGAGCTTATAGAAGAAGGACATATTTCAGATTCGGTAACCGAGGAATTTCTCAGGGAGCTTTTCCAAAGAGAAGGCATAGAGAATCCCGATTCTGTAGTTCTTGGCTGTACTCATTATCCATTTGCAGCAGCTGCTATACAGCGCATATTTCCGGACACCAGGATATATGACGGCTCGGAAGGCACAGCCAGACAGGTCAAGAGGCTTCTTGCAGAAAAGAATCTTCTTACTTTAAGAGATGCTTCGGGAAGGGTGGAAGTGGAAAACACCCTTAATTCTGAAAGGATTAATGAACTTATACTAAAACTTGCCAATAGCTGAAAAATTGAGCAAATTACTATTGTCAAAATGCAAAAAATGTAGTAAAATATAACTTATGATAAAAATTAAACTTTATATAGGAGGATAATTATGAGTTTTATTGACAGAATTAAAGAAAGAGCAAGAGAAGACAAAAAGAAAATTGTATTGCCCGAGTCCATGGACAGAAGAACCCTGGAAGCTGCAGCTAAAGTCATTGCAGAAGATATCGCTGATGTTATAATCATCGGTACCCCCGAAGAAATCGCAGCAAACAGCGAAGGACTTGACATCTCCAAGGCTACAATTATCAATCCCTTTACATACGAAAAGACAGAAGAATACCTTAATCTTTTCGTAGAACTCAGAAAGTCCAAGGGTCTTACATATGAAGAAGCTAAGAAGACAGCTCTTGGCGACTATATGTACTATGCTTGTCTTATGGTTAAAGCAGGCGATGCAGACGGTGTTGTATCCGGTGCATGTCACTCTACAGCAAATACATTAAGACCCTCACTTCAGATTATCAAAACCAAGCCCGGCGTTAAGCTTGTATCTGCATTCTTCCTTATGGTTGTTCCCGATTGCGAATACGGCGAAAACGGCACATTTATATTTGCAGACAGCGGTCTTGAACAGAATCCCGATCCCGAAAAGCTTGCTTCTATCGCAGCTTGTTCTGCAGAATCCTTTGAACTTTTAGTTGAAAAGGAAGCTATCGTTGCAATGCTCTCTCACTCTACAATGGGCAGTGCAAAGCACGCTGATGTAGACAAGGTTGTAGAAGCTACACGTCTTTGTAAAGAACAGAACCCCGGTCTTAAGGTAGATGGTGAACTCCAGCTTGATGCTGCCATAGTTCCTTCCGTAGGCAGTTCCAAGGCTCCCGACAGCCCTGTTGCAGGTAAGGCAAATGTTCTTGTATTCCCTGACCTTGATGCAGGTAACATCGGCTACAAGCTTGTTCAAAGACTTGCAAAAGCTGAAGCTTACGGTCCTGTAACCCAGGGTATTGCAATGCCTATCAATGACCTTTCCAGAGGATGCTCTGCAGACGATATCGTAGGTGTTGTTGCAATTACTGCTGTACAGGCTCAGGCAAATAAGTAATGGTACATAATTAATTCGAAAGGATTGAAAATATAATGAAAATTTTAGTTATCAATGCAGGTAGTTCTTCACTTAAATATCAGTTCATCGACATCGAAACCCAGGCTGTTCTTGCAAAGGGTCTTTGCGAAAGAATCGGTATTGAAGGCTCCATGCTTACCCAGAAGGTAGAAGGTAAGGACAACCTCGTAAGAGAAGAACATATGAACGACCACTCCGATGCTATCAAGATGGTTATCGAAGCTCTTACAGGCAAAGAGCACAATGTTATCTCCGATATGAGCCAGATTGATGCTGTAGGTCACAGAGTTGTTCATGGCGGCGAAGTATTCTCCGAATCCGTTATAATTGATGAAAAGGTTATGGATGCCATAAGAGATTGTATTCCTCTTGCACCCTTACATAATCCTGCAAATATCATTGGTATTGAAGCTTGCCAGAAGGCAATGCCCGGCACACCTCAGGTTGCTGTATTCGATACTGCTTTCCACCAGCAGATGCCCGCAAAAGCATATATGTATGCTCTTCCTTATGAGTGCTACACAGAATATAAGGTAAGAAGATACGGCTTCCACGGCACAAGCCATAAGTATGTAGCTCAGCAGGCTGCAAAAATGCTCGGAAAGCCCCTTGAAGAACTTAAGATTATTACAGCTCACTTAGGCAATGGTTCTTCTGTATCTGCAGTTATGAATGGTCACTCCGTAGACACTTCCATGGGCTTTACTCCTCTTGCAGGTGTGGCAATGGGTACACGTTGCGGTGACATCGACCCTGCTATCGTAACTTACCTTATGGAAAAGAAGGGTCTTGATGCCAAGGGCATCGACGCTCTTATGAACAAGGAATCCGGCGTGTTCGGTATTTCCGGCATAAGCTCTGACTTCAGAGATCTCGAAGCAAATATGGAAACTAACGAAAGAGCTAAGCTTGCTCTTGATATGTTTGCATACCATGTTAAAAAGCTCATCGGTGCATATGCAGCTGCTATGGGCGGTGTAGATGCATTAGTATTTACAGCAGGTGTAGGCGAAAACACCAAGATTACCAGAGCAGATGTTACCGAAGGCCTTGAATATATGGGCATCGTAATCGATCAGGAAGCAAACAACTGCAGAGGCGTACAGAAAGACATTTCTGCAGAGGGTGCTAAGGTTAAGACTTTGGTTATTCCTACCAATGAAGAGCTTATGATTGCTCTTGATACTGCAGCATTAGTAAAATAATTACAATATTATAAAAAATAACTTGACAAATTACGAATAAATATATATAATAGTTTTGTTATGTCGAGGTGTATTATGATTTTAGATGTATCACAGCTAATACAAAACGACGGCGCAGTTAAGGAATTGGATCTTAGCTTAGGCTTGGACAACACTTCCTTTAACGGTCAGGATATTGTTTTTGAAACACCTTTTTATCTTAAGGGAGCGGTAAAAAACATTGCAGGTGTTCTTTATCTGGAACTCGAGGCAAATGTATCCTTTAAGACACAATGCGCCAGATGCTTAGATAGCGTCAGTGTACATCACCCCTTTAAAGTAAGTGAGATTTTTTCCAAAACCGAGCTTAGTGATGTTGAGGATGATGTAACTGTTCTTGAATCGGGCAATATCGATTTATCCGAGATTGTAGACAGAGCTTTTGTAGGGTCACTTCCCATCAATTTCCTCTGTAGCGAAGATTGCAAGGGACTTTGTCCTCATTGCGGTATCGACCTCAATCACGAGAGCTGTTTGTGCGCTGATGACAATACAGATCCGAGACTGGCTGCATTAAAACAATTTTTAAAAGATTAGTTTCTTACAAATATCAGGAGGTGGAATCATGGCAGTACCCAAGAGAAAAACTTCAAAAGCAAGAAGAGATAAAAGAAGAGCAAACTGGAAGCTCGTTTTACCGGGTATGGTAAAATGCCCCAAGTGTCAGGAATATAAGTTACCGCACAGAGTATGTAAAGCTTGCGGCTACTATGACGGCAAAGAAGTTGTAAAGACTGAAGAATAATGCTTTTCACAAAAAACCTGTCCTTAAGAAGGGCAGGTTTTTTTGGAAAAAGGGAGATTTGAATGAAAGAGTATAAGTATTTGTTGTTCGATCTTGACGGAACAATTGCAGATAATTCCGAGGGTGTGTACAAATCTTTTGAGTATGCTTTAAATCAGTACGGTATTACTGTTAGTAGTTTAGATGATTTAAAGCCGGTTATAGGCCCACCCCTTAAGAATTCGTTTATGGAGCTTTATTCCTTCAGCGAGGAAAAGGCTGATGAGGCAGTGGCAAAATATCGCGAACGCTATAGTGTTACCGGCATTTTTGAAGGCTATATTTATCCCGGTATCCCCGAACTTTTAAAGGATTTGAACGCACGCGGTTACAAAATAATTCTAGCCACAAGCAAGCCCGAACCCTTTGCCCGCAGGATTTTGGAACATTTCGACCTTGCAAAATACTTTCATTTTATTGCCGGTGCTGAAATCGGCGGTAAAATTTCAGAAAAAGAAGATGTACTTGAGTATATTTTAAATACCCTTGACATCAAAGATGTATCCCAATGTCTTATGATAGGCGACAGAAAGTTCGACCTTATAGGTGCAAGTCACTTTGGTATGGATGCTATGGGTGTACTGTATGGCTTTGGCGATATTGAGGAACTTAGTTCATATCCTAATGTAGCTATAGCACCAACCGTAGAGGATATAGGTAAGCTGTTGTCTTAATTAAATGAGGTAAGATATGAGTAAAGCAGTTGTAAAATCTGTAGACCCTTTCTCCATTGCTGAAGATTGCGGCATAGAAAAAGGGGATATAATTACAAAAGTTAATAGTAAAGAATTTGCCGACGTGCTTGATTTTCGCTATCTTACAAGTGACGAATACTACGTGGTGGAGGTACAGAAAACCGATGGCACCGTAGAGGAAATTGAGGTATATAATGACCTTTACGAGCAGTTTGGATGTGAGTTTGAAAATTCCCTTATGGATGATGCCAAAACATGCCATAACAAATGTATCTTCTGCTTTATGGATCAACTTCCCGATAATATGAGGCAAACTATGTACTTTAAGGATGACGATGTTCGTCTTTCCTTTCTTGAAGGAAACTATGTCACTCTTACCAATCTTAAGGAGGAAGACATAGAAAGACTTTGCCAACTTAAAGTAAGCCCCATAAATGTGTCTGTCCATGTTACAGACCCAGATTTAAGATGCAAAATGCTAAATAATCGTTTTGCCGGCAGAGTTATGGAAATAATGAACCGCTTTAAGGATGCCGGCATATTTATGAACGCCCAGATTGTGCTTTGCAAGGGGATAAATGACGGTGAATATTTAAGAAAATCCCTCTATGACCTTGCCAATCTCTCACCGTGTATTAAAAGCATTTCCGTTGTACCTGTAGGTCTTACCGGTCACAGGAAAGGACTTTTTGACCTTGAACCCTTTGAAAAAGAGGATTGTGAGGTCGTAATAGATCATGTGGAATTCTACCAAAGGGATTTCATCAATAAATACGGTACACATCTTGTGTATCTTGCCGATGAGTTTTATATCAAGGCAGAAAGAGAACTTCCATCTTACGACAGCTATGAGGATTTTGCACAGATAGAAAACGGCGTAGGTCTTATGACCACACTAAAGTGCGAAATTGAAGATGCTTTGGCGGATTATGTAAATAAAGGCCAATCAAAGCCAAAAACCATAGCAACATCAGAAATTGCATACGAATACATCCTATCCTTTGTGGACAGAATCAAAGAAAAATGTCCCGGTCTTGAGATTGATGTATATAAGATAAAGAATAACTTTTTCGGAGGATATATTACCGTTACCGGACTTTTGTGCGGATGCGATATTATAAAGCAGCTAAAGGGAAAAGACCTTGGCGAATGTCTGTTACTTTCCGAAAGTATGTTCAAATCCGACTGCGATATTCTTCTTGATGATGTTACCAAAGAAGATATTGAAAGAGAACTTGGCGTTAAAGTAATTATATGTCCCAACAACGGATTTGACTTTGTTGATATGATTACAGGTTAGAAAGGAATTGATTACTGTGAAGAAACCAACCTTTGCTATCGTTGGCAGACCGAATGTAGGTAAGTCAACACTTTTTAACAAGTTAATAGGAGAGAGAATATCCATAGTAGAGGATACTCCCGGTGTAACCCGTGACAGAATCTATGCTGAGGGCGAATGGGTAGGCAAAAAATTTATACTCATAGATACCGGCGGTATCGAAATGAAAACCAATGACGTTATTCCCGAGCAGATGCGTCTTCAGGCAGAAATGGCTATAGATATGGCAGATGTTATCATATTTATGGTAGACGTAAGGACAGGGCTTACATCTGCAGACAAAGATGTTGCCGCTATGCTTCAAAAAAGCGGCAAGCCCATAGTTCTTGTGTGCAACAAGGTAGATAACGTGGGCGATGTACCCATGGAATTTTATGAGTTCTACAACCTTGGTATGGAAGACCCTATTGCCATATCGTCCATACATGGTCTGGGTACCGGTGACCTTCTGGATAAGCTCTACAGCTACATTGATTTTGATGAGGAAGTAGAGGAAGACGAGGAAGCCATAAAGGTTGCGGTAATCGGTAAGCCAAATGTAGGTAAATCCTCTCTTATAAACAAAATTTTAGGTGAAAACAGAGTAATAGTAAGTGACATTGCCGGAACTACCCGAGATGCCATAGACAGTCCCTATGAGCACGAAGGGCAGAAATATGTGTTTATAGATACTGCCGGTATGCGTAAACGCGGCAAAATTGACGAAAATGTGGAACGTTACAGTGTTATCCGTTCTCTTGCTGCGGTAGACAGATGCGATGTTGTTCTCATACTTATAGATGCCCAGGAGGGTGTAACGGAGCAAGATACAAAAATTGCCGGATATGCACATGAAAAGGGCAAGGCAAGCATAATATGTGTAAATAAGTGGGATTTAATAGAAAAATCCACCAAGACCATGGAGCTCTATCGCAACGATGTACAGCGTGACCTTGCGTATATGACTTATGCTCCCGTGGCATTCTTTTCTGCAAAAACCGGACTTCGTTTAAATAAGATATTTGACCTTATAAAGTATGTAAATATTCAGCACGCAATGCGTATATCCACAGGCGTATTAAATGATGTATTAAACGAGGCTATCACAAAGGTTCAGCCACCTTCGGATAAGGGTAAACGTCTTAAAATATACTACATTACTCAGGCAACCACAAAGCCACCTACATTTATTCTTTTTGTAAATGACAGGGAGCTTGCACACTTTTCTTATATAAGATATCTGGAAAATCAGATAAGAACTTCTTTCGGACTTGAAGGAACGCCCGTAAGATTTATTATAAGAGAAAAGGGAAAGGAAGACTGATATGAATTATTTTATTATTGGTTTGTGCGCACTTGTGGCGTATTTTCTGGGCAGTATCAATACTTCCATCATACTTTCCGGCTTTAAGGGGAAGGATATTAGAAAAGAAGGCAGCGGCAACGCCGGTGCCACCAATACTTTAAGAGTTATGGGCAAAAAAGCGGCTGTTTTTGTTGTTATTTTTGACGGACTTAAAGGTGTTGTAGCAATCCTTGCGGCAAGGCTTATATGTAGTGTTGCATCTCTTGACGATATATCTTCAAATGCCGGTGAGTATTTTGCGGCGCTTTTTGTAATGCTCGGTCATGTGTACCCTGTATATTTTGGCTTTAAAGGCGGAAAGGGTGTAATGACCACCATTGCAGTAATACTTATGCTGGATTGGCGTATAGGCCTTGGCCTTCTGGTGTGCTGCATTGCCATAATGTTAATTACAAGGTATGTTTCCTTAGGCTCATGTCTGGGAGCTCTTGCTTTCCCTATCCTTGTAGCTGCTTTTCACACAGAAGATGTTTTGTTTATAGCGATTGCTTCACTTATTGGTCTTCTTGCAATATTTAAGCACCGCACAAACATAGTAAGACTTTTCAAGGGAACAGAGTCTAAACTAAGCTTTAAAAAATAGTATTTTACAATACTGTAAAAATTAAAAATAATTATTGAAAAATGTCATATAATGGTGTAAAATGGTATAGATATTTTGCATTACAGGAGGGAATACACTATGATTAAATTTGACTATTCCAAGATTTCCGCTTTTGTATCTGCGGAAGAAATTGAAAATATGAAAGCAATTACCGAAAATGCCGCAAAGACTCTCACAGAGGGTACAGGTGCAGGTAATGATTTTTTGGGTTGGATAGACCTTCCCGCAAACTACGACAAAGAAGAATTTAACAGAATAAAGGAATGTGCAAAGAAGATACAGTCCGATTCCGAGGTTCTTGTTGTTGTAGGCATTGGCGGTTCATACCTTGGCGCAAAAGCTGCCATAGAAATGCTTACCGATTCTTTCTACAACTTAAGAGCAGACAGAAAAACTCCCCAGATTCTCTATGCAGGTAACTCTATCAGTTCAGCATATCTTTCGGGACTTCTCTCATACCTTAAGGACAAGGAATTTTCCGTAAACATTATTTCCAAGTCCGGTACTACCACAGAGCCTGCCATAGCTTTCAGAATGCTCCGTTCACTTCTTATTGAAAAGTACGGCGAAGAGGAAGCAAAGGCAAGAATCTACGCTACCACAGACAAGGCAAGAGGCGCTCTTAAGGAGTTTTCCGACAAGGAAGGCTACGAAACCTTCGTAATTCCCGATGACGTTGGCGGAAGATTTTCCATACTTACGGCGGTAGGTCTTCTTCCCATTGCAGCTGCAGGCATTGATATAGATGCCATGATGCAGGGTGCATACGATGCAATGGAAGAATACAAAAAGCCTTATGAAGAAAACGATTGCTACAAATATGCTGCGGTTAGAAACATTTTAAACCGCAAGGGCAAAACTGTAGAAATTATGATTAACTATGAGCCACAGCTCACATTCTTTGCAGAATGGTGGAAGCAGCTCTACGGCGAAAGCGAAGGTAAGGATCAGAGAGGTATTTTTCCTGCGGCATGCAGCTTCTCCACAGATCTTCACTCCATGGGTCAGTACATTCAGGACGGCACAAGACTTATGTTTGAAACCGTTCTCAAGGTAGATGCCCCCACAGCCGATGTGGAAATTCCCTATGACGAAACAAATGTAGATAAGCTCAACTTCCTTGCAGGAAAAACCGTTGACTTTGTAAACACCAAGGCTTTTCAGGGTACACTTCTTGCTCACACAGACGGAAATGTTCCAAACCTTGTTATAAATATTCCAAAGCTTGATGCTTATAACTTCGGTGCTATGGTATACTTCTTTGAAAAGGCTTGCGGTGTAAGCGGTTATATCTTGGGTGTTAACCCCTTCAATCAGCCCGGCGTTGAAGCATACAAAAAGAATATGTTTGCTCTCCTCGGTAAACCCGGCTACGAAGCAGAAAAGGAAGAACTTGAAAAGAGATTATAATTTTAAACTATCCTCCGGTGCTTTTGCATCGGAGGATTTTTTTGCGATAAATTGACTATTTAAATACTTTATGGTATACTTTGTTTTAAATAAGTTTTCAATTGTAAACCATAGTTTTGAAATGGCAGATGGTATAATAATATAACTTTGTTATAGAAGTAATGGGGGATAGAAATGGAAAATATTTTTAAAAACGGAGAATTTTTCATAGGTGCCAATTACTGGGCATCAAATGCAGGTATACAGATGTGGAACAGATGGGATGAAGAGTGTGTAAAACGTGATTTAGATCTTCTTGCAGCGGGAAATGTAAAGGTACTTCGTATGTTTCCCCTTTGGAGTGATTTTCAGCCTATAGAGGCATATCGCAACGGCGGAGGAAATGTAAGGACTATAAGCCGTGATGCCGTAAAAGCCATAGAAACTCCCGAGGATGTAGCAGGAATTGACCCTGTAATGGCAGAAAGACTGGAAACTGCCCTAAGCCATGCCCACAAAAGAGGCATCAAAATAATTCTTGGTATTCTCACCGGTTGGATGAGCGGCAGGGTATATGTGCCAAAGGCTCTTGACGGACTTAATCTTTACACCGATCCCACAGCTCTTAAATGGGAAACAAAATATGTTAAATATATTGTTAAGCGTTTTAAGTCACATCCTGCCATTGTGGCATGGGATTTGGGCAATGAATGTAACTGCTTTGACAATTGCCCCGATAGGGATACTGCATACACATGGTCTGCACTTATTGCAAATACCATAAGAAGTGCCGATAATTCCCGTCCCGTGATTTCCGGTATGCACGGCATTGCTCCGGAAAATATATGGAATGCAATGGACCAGGGAGAGCTTACAGATATACTCTGCACACATCCGTATCCCCAGTTTACTCCTTATTGCGATACAGACCCGGTAAACAAAATGAAGTCTGCCAATCACGCTGTTGCAGAATCCTTGTTCTACAGAGGTTGCGGCAATAAACCTTGCTTTGCCGAGGAAATAAATATTTTAGGCCCTATGTTTGGCAACAGCCAAGCTGCCTGCGCCAATGTGGATATGGCACTTTTCGGCCTGTGGGCTCACAATTGTATGGGCTTTATGTGGTGGTGCGCCTGCAATCAAAGCGCACTTAAAGATACTCCCTACGACTGGACAGGTCTTGAAAGAGAGCTTGGACTTCTTAATGCAGATGGTACCCACGCCCCAATGATGGATAGAATGACCGCCTTTTCCAAGTTTACCGAAAGCTTCGGCAATCTCCCCGAAAGAATTACCGATGCAGTATGTGTAATGCTCTACGGTCAGGAAACCTGGAAAGAGGCCTACGGCGCATTTATTCTTGCCAAGCAGGCAGGGGTAGATGTGGAATATATGTACTGCGACAATAAGCTGCCCGATGCTCATAGTTACATAGTTCCCGGACTTATGATGGGCGTTGAACCCACCAAAAGACTTTGGGATGATATTCTCAAGAAAGTACACGATGACGGTGCAAATCTATACATATCCATGGACGGCGGTATGATGAGTGAATTTTGTGCCACCACAGGCTTTGAACTTTACACCAAGTCACGTACCACACACAAGCATACTGCAGAGTTTGACGGCGTAAAGATGGGTCTTGATACACAGTATGATATGGCGCTTAATGCCAAAACCGCAAAGGTTCTTGCCGCCAACGAAGAGGGTAATCCTGTATTTGGCGTAAATGACTACGGCAAGGGCAAGGTATACTTTGTATCTTGTAAGCTTGAAAGTTATGCTGCCGCCACACCCGGCTTTACCGATGGCGAAAATGCGGAAGATTACTGGCGTATATATAAAGCCATGAACTTAAGAAATCCTCTTAAAATCGCAGAAAGAAATGTAAATACGGTTGGTATTACAGAACACATTATTGATGAAAATTCCAGATACATTCTTCTCATAAACTACGAACCTTTTCCGCAGACTGTTAAGGTTACATTAAGCGACAAAGCCTACAGTCCAAAGTGGATAAAAAGTGTTGATGAGAACGCAGTTATTAAGAATTACACCGACGGTGTTGTTGAGGTAGAACTTCCCGCAAATACAGGTGCCGCAATTAAGATTGAAAAATAAGTTTTCTGCTAACGGAGGAAAAGAGATGCTTTTAAATCAAAAATTAAAAGGTATGTGGCACGGCGGTGACTACAATCCCGACCAGTGGCTGGATTATCCCGAAGTACTTGAAAAAGATATAGAACTTATGAAAAAGTCCGGCTGTAATGTTATGTCCGTGGGTATATTTGCCTGGGCAAAGCTTGAGCCGGAAGAAGGGGTTTTTAATTTTGGCTGGCTGGACAACATAATAGACAATCTGTACCAAAACGGCATATATACCATTCTTGCAACACCCTCCGGTGCTATGCCTGCCTGGATGGCGGAAAAGTACCCCGAAATAAGACGTATGGCAGAGGACGGTATACGCTACCGTTTTGGTAACAGGCACAACAATTGCTATTCTTCCCCCGTTTACAGAGAAAAGGTAAGGATAATGAATACCAAGCTTGCCGAGAGATACTCAAATCATCCCGGCGTGCTTATGTGGCACATTTCCAACGAGTTCAATGTGGAGGACTGCCATTGTCCCCTTTGTAAAGATAATTTCAGAAAATGGCTTAAAGAAAAGTATCAAACTATAGACAATTTAAATGCAAAGTGGTGGAGTGGGTTCTGGTCCCATATCTACAATGATTTTTCACAGATAGACCCGCCGGGCGACCACGGAGAGTTTTCCTCCAATCCTCTTAAGCTTGAGTGGCACAGATTCAAAAATTATATGTTGAAGGACTTTTTAAACCACGAAGTAAGTGTGCTTAAAGCCGTAAATCCCTCTTTGCCCGTTACCACAAATTATATGCGCTTCTGGGAGATAGACTATGCCATGCTTTCGCCCGGCATAGATGTTGTATCCTGGGATAACTATCCCTTCTGGCATTCATCCGACAATGAATTTAATATCTCTGCCGAAACAGCTCTCTATCATTCGCTTTTCAATTCCTTTAAAAAGGACAAACCCTTTATGATGATGGAAAGCTCACCCTCTGCCACCAACTGGCAGCAGGTGTCAAGACTCCGAAGACCGGGTATGCATCTTCTTGCTTCAATGCAGGCGGTAGCTCACGGAAGCGACACCGTGCAGTATTTTCAGTGGAGAAAGAGCAGGGGACAGTCCGAGCAGTTTCACGGTGCGGTGGTAGGTCACGACAACAGCGAGGATACCCGTGTCTTCCGCGATGTAACCTCTGTGGGCGATGCCCTTAAAAATATAAGCGAAGTTGCCGGCTCTCTTACTCAAAACGAAGTGGCAATTTTATATGACTACGACAGTTTCTGGAGCTTAAGACTTGCCCAGGCATACAGAAACATAGATGAAGCCAAGGGATATTTCAACATACTTTTAAAGAACTACGGTGCTCTTTGGCAGCTTAATATAGGAACTGATTTTATATTTGAAAAAGACGATTTTTCCAAATACAAGGTTATCATTGCGCCAATGCTCTTTATGCTTAAATCCGGTATGAAAGAAAAGATTGAAAGCTTCGTTGAAAACGGCGGCACATTTATTACCACCTTTGCCACAGGCGTGGTGGATGAATACGGCTTGAGCTTTTTTGACAAAGAGTGTTATCCCTTAAGAAAAATCCTTGGGGTAAAAACAGAGGAAACTGATTCCCTTTATGACGGGCAGTACAACAACATCAATATGTTTGGTTCGTCTTACAGATGCGAAAAATACTGCGAGCTTGCTTACCTTGAAGGAGCAACTGTTCTTGGCAAGTACGAAGAAGATTTCTACAAGGGTATGCCTGCTGTAACTGTTAATAACTACGGCAAGGGTAAAGCATACTACATAGCCGCCGACCTTATGCAGGAGGGATATATCAGACTGTATGATGAAATTCTTAAGGGTGTGGTATCACCCGAAAAGGTGGTTTCCTCTCCCGAAAATGTAAGTATTACATTTCGCTGCTCCGATGATTGCCGATATGCATTTATTATGAATTTCAACAACCACAGCGAAAAGGTTAGTTTGCCTTTTTATTACGAAGTGCTTACCGGCGAATTTGCAGATTGTACCTTAAGCCCCTACGGTGTTGCGGTTTTGAAAATTAAAGATTAAAGGTTGTGTTAATTTGGAACTTACTCCAAGACTTAAAAAAATTGCAGATTTAATACCCCAAGGAAGCATAATTGCTGACATAGGCACAGACCACGCCTATCTTCCAGCATACTGCATCTTAAACGGAATATGTCCCAAGGCTTTTGCTATGGATGTAAATGAGGGTCCGTTAAAAAGTGCGGAGCACACCGTAAAATCAAACGGCATAGCTCACAAAATAGAGCTTCGTCTTTCCGACGGCATAGAAAAGCTTAAACCCGGTGAGGCAGATGTTATAGTAATTGCCGGGATGGGTGGACTTCTTATAGAATCAATCCTAAAAGCTCACCCCGAGGTACTTAAATCCGGTACAATTCTTATACTGCAACCAATGCTTGCACAAAAGGAATTAAGGGAATACCTCTATTCTTCCGGAAACGGTATTGAGAACGAATATCTTGCGGTAGAGGGAGATAAGGTGTATAATATCATAGTAGCTCGCGCAGGGCTTGAATTAAGCCCCGCAGAGTGGGATATAATTCTCGGAAAGAATGTTAAGAAGAATTCTCCTGAATGTTACTGTGAATATGTGCAAAAGCTTACTCGGATACTACATAAAATAATTGACGGACAGAGTAAATCCTCGAATCCCGATGAAAATGTAATAACCCAATCACGAAAAGCGCTTGCACTTATAGAAAGTGAGAAATAAAATATGAAAATAAAAGAATTTATAAAAAAGTTTGAAGCTATGTATCCCACATCCCTTGCCTTTGATGGCGATAATGTAGGCTTTTTGGTAGGAGACAGAAATGCTCATATTACCAAGGTTCTCGCCACCTGCGATGTGGACCTTGCCGTTGTGGAGGAAGCTATTGAAGTAGGGGCTAACCTTATTGTGAGCCATCATCCCATTATGTTTCACTCCATAAACCGTCTTACAGAAATGAATCCCGAGCAGAGAACAATCCGTCTTATGATAGAAAACGGCATATCTCATTATGCGGCTCATACCAATCTTGATACCGGTGCAGGGGGACTTAATGACCTTATG
The DNA here is from genome assembly GCA_045539515.1 of Clostridia bacterium. GTDB lineage: Bacteria > Bacillota > Clostridia > UMGS1810 > UMGS1810 > RGIG8748. The sequence goes on along the minus strand of JAZQFN010000017.1, from coordinate 33,373 downwards.
GCACAGATGCTTGGTATGGAGGATACTGAAGTTATTGATGTGGTTGCCAAAGACGAAAGGGGCGTTCACGGATACGGAAGAATGTGTACCCTTAAAGAGCCAATCACCATGATGGATTTAATGGATAAGGTAATGACGGTTTTTGAAACCTCCGGTCTTAAATACACAGGCAATCCCGAAAGTAAAGTGGAAAAGCTTGCTGTAAATACCGGTGGAGGTGCAGGAATTATGGAGGAGTGTATAAATGCCGGATGCGATACCTTTATAACCGGTGACGTAAAATACAACGGTTACCGTGATGCTTTCGACAGAGGTATGCGTATAATAGATATAATGCACTTTGACAGCGAGAAGATAAGTAAGGTGTGGTTTTACAATTGGTTTAAGGAAAACTTCCCCGACATTAAGGTTATCAAATCGGAAGCTAATAAGAATGTGGTTAAAGTATATTGATAAACAGCAAAAAACACCCCACGGGGTGTTTTTTGTTATGGTTTAAATTGTAGTTTAATCGATGAGTTTGGCAAGTGAGGCACTTATCCTCTGTGTGTCATCCTGAAGCGTAGCTGAAGGATCTCCATAATAAGCAAGGAACTCACTTATGTATGTCATCCTGAGCGTAACGAAGTGGAGTCGAAGGATCTTCCAAACCAGTGAGATGCTCCATTGCAAGGAAGATTCCTCATATACGTTCGGAATGACATTTAACAAAGCCCGGCAGTTCTTTTGGTGTCAATCCATTAATTTCGAAAAATTTTCGAAAGAAATTCCATTGACATTTTTTGGTTTTGTGATACAATTTCGACAACAGTACATTTCAGATTAGGGGAGGAGTAAATTATGGAACACATAGTTTCAGCAGATTTTGAACAGATAACCAACAAAATCAAGCCCATGCACGCAACAAATATGGGGCCCAGACAGAATGGGACTTTTTTATCTGCCGATTTCACAAAAGAATTTACGGAAATTGGAATACCATATGCAAGACTTCATGATGTTGAGGGAACATACGGCAATAACCAATATGTCAATATACACTGTATTTTTCCTGATTTTGATGCTGACGAGAATTTAGAAGACTCATATAATTTCGAACCTACTGACCGATATTTAAAAGCCATCCACGATGTCGGTTGTGAGACCTTTTACAGGCTGGGTGAATCTATCGACCATTACAAAAAACAGCTATATGTACATAATCCCAAGGATCATTTAAAATGGGCAAAAATCTGCGAGCATATTATAAGACATTATAACGAGGGCTGGGCAGACGGGTTTCACTTTGGAATCAAGTATTGGGAAATATGGAATGAACCCGATAACGGAAAGATGTGGACAGGCACAAAAGAAGAGTTTTTCAATCTCTACAGAGTAACCTCAAATCATTTAAAAGAATGTTTTGGCGACAGCATAAAAGTGGGAGGATGCGCTTTCAGCGGTTTTTACGTAATGAACCGTGAAAATCCTTCAGAGTGGTTTAAAACTCTTGTACCATATATGCACGATTTTTTAAAATACATTACCGCAGAAGAAACAAAATCACCAATCGACTTTTTTTCGTGGCACTGCTATGCAGACACTCCCGAAGAATTATATCTTCATGCACAATATGCAAAAGATATAATTGACGAGTATGATTTAAAAAACTGCGAAAGTATACTCAATGAATTTAATATGTTTTACTGCTTCAAAGAATACACGCCATATCACAAGGGATGCTTTGCCGACCTTGGTGCTTCGCTTATTCTTTCACAGAAAAGCTGTATTGATATGCTTATGCATTATGCTGCATTTCCCAGAGGAACATATAACAATCTTTTTGCTCTTGGTTTTGACAATAAAGAAGTTATACGCTTTGCAGGATTCCAGTCATATAAAGACTTTGGAACACTCTACAGATTGGGCAATGAGGTCAAAACAGAGGGCGATATTGAAGGAAAGCTGAATATCCTTGCCGCTAAAAATGATTCGGAAGGCGGTATTATGATTGTATCAAGAGAGTTCTCGGGAGAGCTTTCAATTGATATAAAAGGCAATTACACAACATATGAACTAAAATATACCACCGATGGCGAAAGAGGTAAAGAAGTTGTACAGCTCGTACCCCAAACACCACTTGAAGGTAATTCTATTAAAATAAACATAAAGGAAAATGAGTTACTTTATATCAGCTTACAGAAATAGAATAATTTTTTTATGTTTTGAATACATTTGCGCAAATAATTAAATTGATTTCTGCCTTTAGTATGATATAATTTATGTAATGACACATTTTCCTATAAAAAGGAGAGATAAAAATGTCAGATATTAAATTTGATTTAACCCAAAAAACAGGTAAGTTCAAGGTACTAAATGCCACTAACGGCGGTCCCTGGCACAAAAGACATGCAAGCGACCAGTACAGAAGCAATTTTGATGATTACAAGGCTGCAAGAATCCCATATTCCAGAAATCATGATTCGTGGTATTGCTCTGTTTACGGCGGACCTTTCAGCCATGATATCACGGCTATATTCCCCAATTTTGATGCCGATGTAAATGACCCCAAATCCTACGATTTTGCCTGCACAGACGAAAACATTCTTATGACGTTGGAAGCCGGAACAGAAACCTTCTTCCGTCTTGGTGAATCCATAGACCACAGAATTACAAAGCACAATATCTGTGTTCCGAAAGACTTTAAAAAGTGGGCAGAAATCTGCGAGCACATCATTATGCACTACAACGAGGGCTGGGCAGATGGCTACCACCTTAACATTCAGTATTGGGAAATCTGGAACGAGCCTGACCTTGACATGGAAGATGCCGACTACAGACGTACCTGGACAGGTACATACGCACAGTTTTACGATATGTACGAAATCACCGCAAAGCATCTTAAAGAGCGATTCCCCAACCTTAAAATCGGCGGACCAGCAATCTGCGGCAGGGTAGAGTGGGCCGATGTGTTCCTTGGTGAAATGGCAAGGAGAAATGTTCCCATTGACTTCTTCTCATGGCATATTTACTGCAAGGAACCTGAGCATATGCTTAGAAGAGCTCAGGAAGTAAATGATATTATGGTAAAGCACGGCTACGGTAATGCCGAAAGCATCTTAAACGAATGGAACTATGTCCGTGGTTGGCAGAAGGACTTTGTATATTCAATCAAGGCTATTACCGGACTTAAGGGTGCATCATTTACCATGTCCTGTATATCGGAAGCGCAGTATACAGATAACATTGATATGCTTATGTACTATGACACAAGACCCGGTGCTTTTTGCGGAGCCTTTGACCTTTACACCTACGAAAAATTAAAGGGTTACTATCCTCTGTATTGGTACGGCAAGTTCTACGATATGGAAACCTCCGTTCCCTGTACCCAAAGACCCGAAAATGTTTACACTCTCTGCGGTGTGGACAAAGACGGCAAGGCAATGGCGGTGGTTACCCACTACAGTGAGGATGACGAAACACCTGCAATGGATATTTCCGTAGATTTCGGAAAAGAAGGTAAGTACGAAATTTACCGCGTGGACAAAGACCACGATGGTGAGCTTGTGGCAACCACATCGGAGCCTAACTTCAATCTTCCCGTACACAGCTTTATACTTATAAAGGAGATATAAAAATTATGAAAGCACTTGTATGTTCGGATTTGTCGACAATATTAAACGGCAGAGTAAAGGGTAATAAGCCCGAATTTCAGTTCTTTCCTCCCGAGAATATCGAAAGAATTGAGAGCCTTTTTGATGAGGTAATCTGGAACACCACAGGCAGAGCCTTTACCAAGGAAGAGGTTATAGAGCGTATAGGCGATTGCGATGCACTCCTTACTTGTTGGGGAAGTGTAACCGTGGATAAGGAAATATTGGACCACGCTCCCAAGCTTAAGATAATTGCCCATATGGCAGGAAGCGTTGCATCCATAGTAACCCCCGAAGTTTATGAAAGAGGCATCCTTGTAATCGGTGCCAATGACAGGGAGTTTTCCGAGTCTGTTGCAGAAGGTGCTCTTGCATACACCCTTACAAAGCTTCGCCGCCTTGACGAAACTGCAAGACTTCTCCCCAAGGAAAAGGGTGCAGCATGGCACAAGATTTTTGAATCCCGTGGTCTTTATGACCGTACTGTAGGTATAGTGAGTTTTGGTGCCATTGCGGAATATTTTGTAAAGCTTCTTCAGCCATTTCACTGCAATATCAAGGTGTATTCAAGAAGCATTGCAGATGAAAAGCTGGAAAAGTATCATATGACAAGGGCATCCTTGGAGGAAATTTTCTCCACCTGTGATGTCATAAGCATACATACAGCCTGGAATGCTCAGACAGAAGGAATGATTAACAAAGAGCTTATTTCCATGATGAAGGACAATGCTCTTATCGTAAACACAGCCCGGGGTGCTGTTATAGACGAAGAAGCCCTTACAGAGGAGCTTAAAACAGGCCGTATTCAGGCGGCACTTGATGTGTTCTATCCCAACGAGCCGCCCTTAGACGATAACCCCTTGTGGAATATGGACAATGTGCTTATGGTAGACCACAGAGGCGGTCCCACTCCCGACAGATATCCATACATAGGCAAAAGCATAACTCTTGATGTGTATAACTATCTTAAAGACGGCACAATCCCCGACAATGTAATTCCCGAGTCAAGAGCCTTAAGTATGACAAAAAGATAATATAAATAATAAATGAACAAAGTGCAAAACATAAAATTTTTGCGCTTTGTTTGTTTTTTTGCTCAATTTATTTGATATTCTTGACAAATTGTTTTCTTATGATATACTCAAAGCTGACGAAATTCACTTTAGGATATCGGAGGACAAAATGGTTATTAAAATTCTACTTATCTTTGCTGTTTTGGCGGCAATCGACAAAATATTCGGCAGTAAATTCAAGCTTGGCGATGAGTTTGAAAAGGGCATAAATATGTTTGGTCCCCTTGTTCTTGCCATGCTTGGTATTATGATACTTGTGCCGGCAATATCAAGAGGGCTTACACACCTTACATGGATTGTTCCGGATTTCATTGATTTTTCAATTATTCCGTCGTCGCTTCTTGCCAATGACCAAGGTGCGGCAATGCTTTCACGTGAGCTTTCTACAAATAAGGAAATAGGTGCTTTTAACGGTCTTGTAGTGTCTTCAATGATGGGCTGTACCGTAGCATTTGTTGTTCCTTACTCGCTTAATATGACAAATAAGCAAAACCACGAGCATGTTCTTCTTGGCATCCTTTGCGGTATCCTTACAATACCTGTGGGCTGCATAGTTGCAGGACTTATCTGCGGCATTAATTTTATTACACTTATAATAAATCAGCTTCCGCTAATTCTTTTTGCAATAATAATTACAATTGGACTTGTCAAGTGGGAAAAGATTACCGTTAGAATCATGAAAGCCTTTGGCTGGTTTGTTCAGGCAGTAATTATCGTTGGCATTATGCTTGGATTTATAAACTTTATGGTGGGTTCAAAAGTTATTCCCGGTATTGATACAATGGAAAACTGTATGAGCACCATTGTGTATATTGTAGGTATTATGATATGTGCACTTCCGGTTTTGTATATTATAAAAAGAGTTTTTGCCAAACCCCTTAAATTCATGGGCAAAAAGCTTGGTATAAACGAAATATCGGCCCTTGGGTTTATCACTACTCTCGGCACATCACTTACTACCTTTGAAATGGCAAAGGATATGGATTCCAGAGGCATCACTCTGAATTCCGCTTTTGCGGTGTCGGCATCTTTTGCACTTATAGATCATTTTGCATTTACTATGTCCTTCGATGCAAAATATGTGGTTCCTGTAATCGTGGGTAAGGTTGTGTCAGGTGTAGCAGCAGTTGTGGTAGCTTATGTGCTTCTTAAACGGAAAGAGAAAATTAAAAATACTCAATAATTTTAAGGTGCAAAAGCCGGAAATAAAACCGAGCTTTTGCACTTTTTATTTGTACGATGTTAAATTAAATTTGTAATATTGTCCATAGTTGTTGATTTGTGATATGTTTGTGCTATACTTAATATGAGGTGTTTGAAATGAATTTGACTTTAAAACAAAGAGAATTATTTGAAAAAGTATATAAAACAGCACTCCAAAAATTCAAGATTCATATGTCCCATATGAATGGTATGCCCTATGAGCTTACCGCCTGCGAAGACGGTATGTTCTATAATGCCGAAAAAGGCTGTGACTTAAATACACGTTACAACTGGACAACTTCTTTTGTAACAGGGCTTGCACCATTGTACTACAAAACCACAGGGAATAAGGATTATCTTATGTGGGCAGAGCAGTTTGAAGAGTTCTACAGAAGCAAGGTCTTTGACACCCCCTTAAACAGCATTCACGATATGGGATTTTTGTATGTGCTATACAGTATTGCAATGTACAATATCACAGGAAACAATGACCACAAAACCGATGCCTTAAAAGCCGCAGACGAGCTTGCAAAAAGGTTCAGTATTAAAGGAAAATACATAGATTCATGGAATATGATGAACGATGAATCCGAAGAGGGCAGGGCAATAGTGGACTGTATGATGAACCTTCCGCTTCTCCTTTGGGCGTGGAAGGAAACAGGACATTTGTTCTACCGGGACATTGCAGATAACCACGCTGAAACCACCCTTAAGCTTTTTGTACGTGACGACGATTCCGTGGCACATTCCTTTGTCTTTGACCGCATTACCGGAGAGCTTATGGGCGAAAGTAACACCTGCGGATACTCAAACGGCTCATGGTGGGCAAGAGGTACAGCATGGGCAACCTACGGCTTTTGGGTAATTGGCGAATATATGAATAAAAAAGCCTACACAGACGTAAGTCAAAGACTTGCAGATGCATATATTAAAGCTCTTGGAAAGGAAAGCAAGGTTCCGCCCTGGGATTTCAGACTGCCTTGTGATTTACCTGCAAAAAAGTGCGGTAGAGTACCTGCAGAATGGGATGAAACTGACCCTAAAAACGCACCTTATGCTCTGGATACCTCTGCAACTGCGGTTATGGCTTGTGCCTTTTTAAGAATGGGCAGAGAGGATTTGCAAAAATTTGCGGTGGAAAGTATTGAGGAGCTTTGCGAAAAGTATGTAAATGAAGACACTTCCGTTCCCGGTATTCTTCATCATCAGAACGGCAATATGACCTATACCACCTTTGGAGATTACTTCCTTATGGAAGCTCTTGGTGTGATACTTTTTGGAGGGAAGAGTATTTGGTAAATTGGTGTTTATCGCTCCGGTGCCGCTAAGGCACAAGTAACCTTTAAAAAGGTAGGAAACTTTGTTCTTTGGGGTCAAAGAACCAAATCCTAAGGGGTGCCCTGCAGCTGGCACCCCTTAACCCCGAGCCGCCGCGTGTATTAATTCCTTGCAAACATAAGACTTGTTTTTAAAAAAGCAATGCCGTTTGCGAAGGTGGCATATTTATGCCACTGTTCGCACTAAATCCGACATGAATAAAGGAACTGATATACTCCATGCCGGATTTGCATTGTTTTTTTCAAAACTTCGTTTTGTTTGCTACGTCATTAATCCAATGCGGAGAAAACCTCACCACAGCAACGTGCCCCACTTTTATTAACAATGAGATTTAAAGCTATGGTGCAGTAAAAACCGCATCTTTTGAACTTCGTTGGCAGACAGAACGAAAATTTATGTAAAATGCCGTAAATCAAGCGGAAGAAAAATCCGTTTCATTATTTCCGCTTGATTTAGCGAGGACAGCGGCGTGATTCGCCGCCTCCGCAAGCGGCGGCATTTTTCATAAATTGAGTTTCATTTCTGCCCGAAGTTTAAAAAAGCGGCGGGGAGGGGTGCAGGGGAAAAACCTGCAGTTTTCCCCTGCGGTTTTGGTTCTTTTACCTAAAAGAACAATATTTGATTAAACTTTTTAAAGTTTTAAACTCAGCGACAAACCAAAATTTGAAAGGATAACATTATGATAAATATAGACTCCATCATAGCAAAAGCAAAACAGATTGTTGATGCACATAAAATTGCCCCGGGCAAGTACACAAGATTCATCATAACCCCGAAACAAATGAAAAATGCACCGAACTCAATGCCTATGGCTGTGCAGATGCGGCAAATATCCTCTATACCATAGACGATATGCCCAAAACATACGAAGAAAGAAAAGCATTTTCCGATGTGCTCAAAGCTTTTCAGGATAAGGACACAGGACTTTTTGATGAAGGAAGCCACCATCCTTATCACGGCACGGCTCATGTAATGGGTGCTCTGGAGCTTTTTGACGAAATGCCTCTGTATCCCATAAAAGGTATGGATGAGTTTCGCAATGTTTCTTTAATTCCTACATGGCTTGAAAGCTTAAACTGGTCTACCTGCCGTGGCTCAGGTCACATAGGTGCGGGTGTGTTTTCTGCATTGTATCTTGAAAAAACCTTAACAAAAGAATGGATGGATGCTTTCTTTAGCTGGCTTTCGGAAAATGCAGACCCCGAGGTGGGTATGAATCTTAAGGGAATGATGCAAAAAAACGAGGCTCCCGTATGGCTCCACATGGGTGATTGGTTCCACTTCCTTTTCTGTTTTTTTGCGGCAAACAGAGCCTTTCCTTATGCCGACAAATTAGTCGACGGTTGCCTCAGTATGTACTATGATGATAAGATGGATACTACCTTCGGCAAGGGTCAGAGATTTTTAGATATTGACTGGGCGTTTACCTTAAACAGAGCAGCCATTCAAAGCGGTCACCGCCTTACTGAAGCAAGAGATGCTTTAAGGAAGTTTGCAAAGGATTATATTTCATATCTAAAATCTTCACCTGTTGAAGAGCCCCAGTGGAATGACCTTCATCTGTGCTTTGGTGCAATATGCGGTCTTAGTGAGCTTCAAAGAGCACTTCCGGGAGAAATAGTTTCCACAAGAACCTTAAGACAGATACTTGAAAAAAGACCTTTCATTTGACAAATCAAAAATAATTTGATATTATAAACTCCGTGAGTAGACCAGACAGTTGCGGGCGGAAGCAGTAATGCTCCGCACGAGGAAAGTCCGAGCATCACAGAGCAGGGTGCCGGGTAACTCCCGGTGGAGGCGACTCTAAGGAAAGTGCAACAGAAAGATATACCGCCGCACTACGTGCGGTAAGGATGAAAAGGCGAGGTAAGAGCTCACCGGTGCAAGGGAGACCTTGCAGCCGTGTAAACCCCACCTGATGCAACACCCCGACCAAGGTTAAGCTTGCTCGGCGTCTTACGGGGTGGCTGGAGGTGCATAGAAATATGCATCGTAGATAGATAACTGTCCAATACAGAACTCGGCTTATAGATTTACTCACACTTTTTTAAAAGAAAAGACTTACAGGATGTTTCCTATAAGTCTTTTTTGTATTGAGAGGGAGTTTGCCCCGTTTTTTCTTTGAACACCCTCATAAAGTTAGATAGGGATGTAAATCCGCTTGCAAAGCATATTTCCGTAACGGAGAGGGAGCTTGTTTTAAGGAGTTGTTTGGCGTATTTAAGCTTTCTTTTGTTTAAATATTCGCTGTAGCCCATGCCTGTTTCTTCTTTAAACTTTGTGCTGAAGTAGTTGGGGTTGGTACCTGCAATTTTTGCCACGTCTTTAAGGGATGGATTGTCCTTAAAATGCAGATGTATATACTGAATTGCCTTTTGCAGATGTCCGGCTTCCTTTTTTGTACCTTTGCTCCCAATATCGGTATTTCTCAGTATCTGTATAATGAGGCATTGCATAAGATTTTTTATAAATACATCTCTGTATGGGCTTTTCTTACCGTATTCCTTATTAAGCAAAGTACAAAGCTTTACCACATCCTCAAAGTCTCCCTCGTCGAGCCTTAGCATTATATCTCCGTTATATCCCGATACAATGTCCAAAAAATCATCAGAAAGCAAGTTTTCGTGGAACATAATGTTAAATATCTCCACACCACCACGAGGTATAACTTCGTGATAGTCTGTAGGTGTCAAAAGGTACATATCTCCCTTTTCAAGACTGTAGGTGTTTCCGTTTAGCGTATGCTTTCCTTTGCCGCCGAGAATAATCTCTATTTCAAAAAAATCATGCCAATGAAGGGGGAAGGTTTCTGTTACACATCTTTTTGATACTGAAATGTCGGTATATGCACCGATGTATTGTTCTGCCTTAAATATTTCCATAACAATCCTCTTTTTATAATCTTTTATTTAATTATATTGCAATTACTTCATTTTTTCAAGCAAAATCTGAAAATATTATAATAATACATTAAAATCCTGTAAGCATTGTATCGGTTTTCGGTATATAATAAAATTACAAAATCCGAAAGGAGAATCAATATGTATATAGGCATAGATATAGGCGGTACAAAATGTGCCGTCGTGTATGGCGATGAAAAAGGTAACATAGTGTCTAAAGAACGCTTTGACACAACCAATGTAAATGAAACCTTAGATAATATATTTTCTGCCGTGGCAAGGTGCGGCAAGGCAGATGCCATAGGCGTAAGCTGTGGCGGACCTCTTGACAGCCAAAGAGGAGTAATTCTTTCGCCACCAAACCTTCCCGGTTGGGACGAGATTTACATAGTTAAAATGCTTGAGGAAAAGTTCGGTATACCTGCGGCAATAGAAAACGATGCCAATGCCTGCGCTCTGGCAGAGTTTACCTACGGTGCCGGAAGAGGATGCAGGAATATGGTGTTCTTTACCTTTGGCACAGGTCTTGGTGCAGGGCTCATATTAGACGGCAGGCTCTATCGTGGCACAAACGGTATGGCAGGTGAAGCAGGGCATATACGCCTTTCGGATTTCGGACCTGTTGGCTACGGCAAGGCAGGCTCATTTGAGGGCTTTTGCAGTGGCGGCGGCATAGCACAGCTTGGCAGAATGAAGGCTTTGGAAGCTTTCGGACAAGGTAAGAATACTGCATTTTGCAAAACCATGGATGACCTTGACTCTATCACCGCAAAGAAAATAGCCGACTGTGCCAAAGAGGGCGACGAGCTTTCAAAGGAAATATATCGTATCTGTGGCAGAAAAATGGGCTACGGACTTTCCATTATAGCAGATATATTAAATCCCGAAAAAATAGTTTTGGGAAGCATATATCCAAGAGCAAAGGAATTACTGGAAGAAAGTATTAACAAGGTTATGAAAGAGGAAACTCTTTCGTATTCCTACAATGTTTGCTCTGTGGTTGGTGCAGAGCTTGGGGAAAGTATAGGCGACTTTGCCGCCCTTGCGGTTGCGGCAAATTTAATTAAGGAGAGAAAAAATGCTTAATGAACTTATAGAAAGATACCCGGCACTTGGGGATATAAAGGAAGATTTAAAGAAAGCATCCGACCTTATGTATGAGGTAGCAAAAAACGGCGGTAAAATCCTTGTTTGCGGCAACGGCGGAAGCTGTGCAGACGGCGACCACATAGTAGGGGAGCTTATGAAAGGCTTTTTGTCTATGCGTCCCATAAATGGTGATTTTGCAGACAAATTAAAAGAGCTTTACCCCGATGAATATGAATTTTTAAAGGATAATCTTCAACAGGCAATTCCTGCCATTTCCTTAAATTCTCATCCGTCACTTATTTCCGCTTTTGCAAATGATGTGGATGCAGATATGGTCTATGCTCAGCTTGCCTACGGCTATGGTAACAAGGGAGATTTACTTATAGGCATATCCACCTCGGGCAATTCCAAAAACGTGGTAAATGCCGTAAAGATTGCCAAAGCAAAAGGACTTTATACCATGGCACTTACAGGTAGCAGAGAATGTAAACTGGATATGTGCGATGTAACCCTTAAAGCACCTGAAACGGAAACCTTTAAGGTACAGGAATATCATCTGCCTATATATCACTACCTTTGTGCAGAAGTGGAAAAGAGAATGTTTGGATAAATTTTTGTCGCTTTGTTTGATAATTGAGCTATACACTAACAAATATGTCATTCTGAGAGCAGACTTCCATGAAGTAGCCAAAGGCGTACTGAATGGTCTGAGACTGCCTCTGGCAAAACTGTCGCAGAGGCGAGCACCAACCTCGGTGCGAAGTCGATGCGTTACAGTTGACGGCTAGCGTAGCCGTTAGGCGGAGTCGAAGAATCCCCAAAATAAATGAAAAGTTCAATTCTCTGTGTCATCCTGAAGCAAAGCTGAAGGATCTTCATAGTAAGTGAGATACTCGATTGTAAGGAAGATTCCTCACATATGTTCCCAATGACAAAACTTATATTTTATTTTATCCCTCTGTTTGAAAGAGAGGTAGTAAAAAAAGACGCTTTAAAAGGAGTAATAAAATGAAAAAATACTCATTAAACGGAAAATGGAAATTATACTATTACAACCAAAAGGAATTAAATGCAATGTCCCCCGAAGACTTAACTTCGGCTCACTGCATAGATGCCAACGTTCCCGGAAACGTGGAGCTTGACCTTATAAATGCCCGACTTTTGCCCGAGGAAATATTCAAAGGCGAAAATGTCCGTCTGCTTCAAAAATACGAAAAGTACGACTGGTGGTACGAAACAGACTTTGAAACACCCGAAGCAGATGGTAATAGAGTTTCTTTAAACTTTGGGGGTGTGGACTGCTATGCCGATTATTGGCTTAACGGCAAAAAGATAGCCTCATCCGAAAATATGCTCATTCCCGTGGATATTGATGTTACAGACCACCTTAATACCAAAGGCACAAATAAACTCTATGTGCATATCCGTTCCGCTCACTATGAAGCCGCAAGAATGGAGTACCCATCATATTCACTTTTAAACATATGGGATAACAACAATTATGACGGTATCCTCACACGCAAACCGCCTCATGCCTACGGTTGGGATATTATGCCCCGTGTGGTTACAAGCGGTCTGTGGAAGGACGTAGATGTGGTAGTTCACGAGGAATACGACATAAAACAGCTCTATGTATATGCAACTTACATTTCCGAAAAATCCGCAAGAATAAACGTTGCCTATGAGCTTGACACCGACAATTACGACGGCATTGATATGGATGTAAAGGGTGTGTGCGGTGAATCGGAATTTACTTTCCATGCTCCAAAGCGTTTTAACAGCTTTAAGGCATTTAAAAATTCCTTTGAAATAGAAAACCCTCTGTTGTGGTGGCCCTATGGCTACGGAGAGGCTAATCTTTACGATGTAACAGTTACCTTCTCAAGAGAAGGTAAGAAGCTTTGCGAAAAAACCGTAAAGCTCGGCATAAGAAGTGTCCGCCTTGAAAGAACCGACACCACCGACGGCATAAACGGCAATTTTGAATTTTTTATAAATGATACACCAATTATGTGCAAAGGCTCCAACTGGGTCCCTCTTGATGCCTTTCACAGTCAAGATTCCAAACGCCTTGACAAAGCTATGGAGCTTGTAGGGGATATTGGATGCAATATTCTCCGTTGCTGGGGCGGTAATGTATATGAAAGCGAAGAATTCTACAATTACTGCGACAAAATGGGTGTTATGATATGGCAGGATTTTTCCATGGCATGCCATGCGTACCCACAGGACGAATGGTTCCAAAAGCTTATGAAGGAAGAAGCAGTTTCGGTTATAAAAGAGCGCCGTCAGCACCCCTCAATTATTCTCTGGTCAGGGGATAACGAGTGCGACGGTTCCATATACTTCGAGGGTAATAACCCCAATGACAATATAATTACAAGAGAGGTTTTACGCCGTGCCGTTGCAGAAAACGACATTGGAAGACCCTACCTTGCAAGCTCGCCTTTTATATCCGAAGCCGTATATGAGACCCATAACTTAAAGTCTATGCCCGAAGACCATCTTTGGGGTTCAAGAGATTACTACAAGAGTCCTTTCTATGCTGACCCCAAGTGCCACTTTGTAAGTGAAACAGGCTACCACGGCTGTCCTTCCTTAAAGTCCATAGAAAAGTTTATAGACAAAGAATACATATGGCCACTTTACAACAATCCACAGTGGAATCTTCATTCCACCGATACCGCAGGAAGAGATCACCGTGTAATGCTTATGGAACAGCAGGTTCGGCAGCTGTTTGGCAAAATGCCCGAGGATATTGAAGACTTTATATTTGCGTCGCAGATTTCTCAGGCAGAGGCAAAGAAATTCTTTATAGAAAATATCCGTACTCACCGAGATACCAAAAAAGGGGTAATATGGTGGAATCTTTTAGATGGATGGCCCCAGATGTCCGATGCGGTTGTAGACTATTATTTCGACAAAAAAATTGCCTACGACTACATCAAGCGTTCCCAGCAGCCCTTTGCCCTTATGTGCACAGAGGTCTTCGATTGGGTAACCAAGGTTATAGCATCTAATGATACCCGTGAAGTAAAGACGGGTACCTACACTGTAAAGAACGCAGAAGACGGCAAGCTCATTAAAGAAGGTTCATTTACCGTAAAACCCGGTACCAATGAAGAACTTTGCGAGATTCCGCTTTTGTATTCCGACAAAGGTATGCTTATAATTGAGTGGATTGTTGATGGCAAACGCTATGTAAATCACTACCTCTACGGATTCCCAGGATTTGAATTAAAAAAATATAAAGAATGGTTTGAAAAAATCAAATAATCCCAAAGGCGCCTGTTATATTTTTTGCAGGCGTTTTTGTTGTGTATAACTGTTGATTATTGGAATTTTTTGTGTTAGAATATAAGTAATATTGTGTGTTTGTGAGGTATAACTATGAAATTGACAACAGATGTTAAAGATAAGGTTCAGGCGGACCCCTTTATTTTTGAAGACGAAGGCAAATTATATATATATGTTACCGGATATCTCGGAGTACATCTTTATACTTCGGACAGTTTTTTGGGCACATGGCACTACGAAGGTATTGTGGCACAAAAGGAAAACACCTTCAACTATTGGGCGCCTTCGGTTATTAAGTATGGGGATAAGTACTATATGTATGTTTCCTACGATGAGGGAGAAGAATTTCAGGAGTATATGTATGTGCTTACTTCCATGTCGCCTGTAGGACCCTTTGAAAATCCCGTAAGGATTTACGACGAGTTTTCTATTGATTCCCACGTGGTGGAAACCGAAGCAGGACTTTTCCTGTGGTATGCCAAAAACAGCTATGAGGGCGACAGAATAGGCACCAGAGTTTTTGTGGATAATCTTACAGACCCAATTACTCCTGCAGGAAATCCTGTAGAAAAGATTGTTCCCACCTTTGATGAAGAAATCTTTACTCCTCAGTATACCGAGGACAACAAGTGGCATACCATAGAGGGGCCTTTCTGGTTTAAAGAGGGGGACTGGCAGTATGTAATGTATTCTGCAGGCTGCTACAAGGATGATACCTACCACATTGGCTATAGCTACGCTAAAAGTGACGAAGCAGACCTTACCAAGGTTGAATATATCAAAAACACTGACAATGAAAAATTTGCTCCTGTAATAATTAAAAATGAATTTGAAGAGGGAACAGGACATCATAGCGTTATTAAATATAATGGTGAATACTATGCTGTATATCACGGAAGAGATTATGTTGAATGCTCCGATGTTGAAAGCGAAAACAGAAGAGATATGCGTATTTGCAAGCTCTATGTAAAAGATGGCGTTATCACTGCCGAAAGATACGAAGAGCATATTTGATTTAAGATTATGCCTAGCGAGGAAAAATATGTATGAAAGCAAAAATACGTGCTTTGTGCAAAGAAAAACGAAATGCTATGTCAGTTGACGAAGTGATAGAAAAAAGCGTTCTCGCAGAAGAATTGTTCCTTTCTTCCGAACTGTACCACAACTCAGAATGCATTATGCTCTACATGCCTCTGGGCAATGAAACAGACACTTCTCTTATACTGAAAAAAGCACTTGCCAACGGCAAAATAGTAGTAATTCCTGTAACCGATACATCAAACACCGATATTATTCCCTGTATTGTATCAGAAGACACAGTCTTTAAAAAGGGTGCATATTCCATAAATGAACCGGACAGGCTCATTAAAGCCGATGAAACCCATATAGACACAGTAATTGTTCCCGGTATTGCCTTTGGCAAAGATGGAGGAAGGGTAGGCTTCGGCAAAGGGTATTACGACAGATTTTTGCAAAAAACAAATGCAATAAAAGTCGGATTTTGCTATGAGTTTCAGCTATATGAAAGCATCCCTGCAGATAAACACGATGTCGATATGGATTATGTTGTAACGGAAAGAAAAATATATAAAATTTAGTGAAATAAAAATGTCATTTTGAATGTAGCAGATTGCTGTTTTCAAAATGACATTTTTTATGATTTAATAACCGATGGATTTTAAATATTCCCTTATTTTCTTTGCATCGCTTAAGGTGGTTTCTGTGTCAGTGGGGTCTTCGTGCCACACTTCGTTTTCGATGATTACATATTTGATGTTTGTTTTTTCAATAGCTTCCAAAAGCTTTGGAATATTCTGTCTGCCAAAGCCTACCGGTCTGGATTCAAAGCCGTCCTCGGCTTTGTTTCTTTCTACGCCGTACTTTAAGCCCTTGCCGTCCTCAAGTTCGTATATGTTGCCTTGGGGCAGCTTTGTACAGTCAAAGTCCATAAGGTGAACTATTTCCTCATCATCTTTATATTTTTCAATGTATTCTATGGGGTCTGCACCGGCATAATGCACCCAGCAAAGGTCAAATTCCGGACCGCAGTATCCTTTTAAATCCTCAAAGAATTTGTGAATGAATACTTCGTCACCTTGCTTATTAAAGAACTCAATTGTGTGGTTGTGGAACATAAGCTTAATGCCTTTTTGTGCCATAACCTCTGAAATCCTCTTAAAGTCTGCTATGAGCTTGTCGTATTCTGTGGTCATATCTTCGGAATGAAGAGCCGGTACTGCGCAGTATTTTACCCCCACTTCCTTAAGGTAGTCTGTCATACCTTCCAAATCTTCAAGTATGGGGCGGTGTACATGATGTGCAGATATGGGTATAAGGTTGTATTTTTGGCAAAGTGCTTTCATTTCTTTTGCAGTTTTGCCGAAGTACCCTGCAAATTCTATACATTCGTAGCCCATTTCCGCTACTGCTTTAAGTGTGGCTTCCACGTCTTTTTCCATATAGTCTTTTACGGAGTAAAGCTGAAGCCCTATTTTAAAATTTGCCATTATAATTTGTTCCTTTCAGTAAATTTTGATTTGTTGCTGTGTTTGAATGGAGTAGGCACTAACAATCATGTCATTCTGAGAGCAGACTCCCATGAAGTAGCCAAAGACGTACTGAATGGTCTGAGACTGCCTCTGGCAAAACTGTCGCAGAGGCGAGCACCAACCTCGGTGCGAAGTCGATGCGTTACAGTTGACGGCTAGCGTAGCCGTAAGGCGAAGTCGAAGAATCTCCAAAACATGTGAGATACTCGATTGTATAGAAGATTCCTCACATACGTTCGGAATGACATATCGATAATGAGTTCCTCACCCACAAAATATCTTTGTCTGTACAATAATTGAAAGCAACTGCAAAGTTGAGATCCTTCGACTTCGCTACGCTTCACTCAGGATGACATTTAACGAGCTTTAACAGCTCGTTAAGTGTCAATTCAACTTTACAAATCCGTCAAAGCGGATTTGCACCATACTTCTTCACTATTCCATATTCCTTATTACTTTATTGAAATTTGTCATAAATAAATTTCAATTTACACTTCAGGAATTACTACTTCTATTTCTTTTTTAATCTTTGCAGACTTCACAATGTGGTCTATAATTGCCTGATTGTAAAGAATTTCCGATGTAGGTATGGGAGCCTTTCCGCCCGTTTTTATGGCATCAAGGAAGGAGCGAACCTTGCCGTAGAAGCAATTGGAGAAGGAGTTTTCCTTGCCTTCGCCGGTGCTCTTTACGGGAATTTCCGTTTCCACAAGCTCGTCACCTACAGCGTGATATAAGGTAAGGTTTTTTCCGATAGCACCGTTCCAGCAGTTGGTGGAGGGTATTCTTAAGCCGCCTTCTGTACCCAGTATAAGTGTATCTCCCGGTGTGTCCATATGCATAGCCCAGGAAATTCTGAAGTCTAATATAATGTTACCCTCAAGGCGCACAAATGCTGCTGCAAAATCGTCTACGCCGAATATCTTGGAAAATTCGGGAGTACCTTTCTTTCCGTAGCCGGAGTATTTGGGGTTCTTACCAAAGAAATCGGAGGTGTAGCCTGTTACCGTAAGAGGCTTGGGGTAGCCTATGGCATTTAATACCATATCAAGGGAGTAACAGCCTATATCACCCATAGCACCGATTACGCCGGTGGAAGCTTCTATAAAGCTTGTCTTTTCGGGGCTGAATGGTATACCTTCTCTTCTTCCGCCGCCGGTCTGTATGTAGTATATCTTGCCGAGAACGCCGGACTGAACAACTTTTTTAACAATCTTCATATCGTCGTCAAATCTTGGCTGGAAACCAATGGAGAGAATCTTTCCGGTTTCCTTTTCAACCTTCATCATTTCCACCGCTTCCTCTGTGGTTACACACATGGGCTTTTCAAGGAGTACATGGCAACCTGCTTTAAGAGCATTTATGGTACATTCCTTGTGTGTAGCATTATATGTACAAATGCTTACCGCATCAAGGTTTTCTTTTTCGTACATTTCAAGGTCGGAGGTATAAAAGTTGACCCCTTTTACATCGTATTTGGAAAAGAATTTTTCAGCTCTTCCTTCCACTATGTCACAGCCGGCAACAACTTCCACATCGTCCATCTGTATGTACTGTGCCATATGGGAGTTGGCAATGCCGCCGCAGCCTACAATACCAATTCTTAATTTCTTGTCTGCCATAACAAAAACATCTCCTTTAATATAAATATTTGTTAAAAGTTAATTGTTGCGCACATTTTAGCATTATTTCAGGATAAAGTCAATACATTTCAACGCTTTTTAAAAGAAAAAATTCAAATAGAAACGTAATGATTATTGAGCGATAAAAAACTTGCTTTCGGTGGCATTGTGTGATAGTATAAAGCAAAGGGAAAAAGGGGGTTTTTTTATGTTTAAAGACGGCGACAGAATTTGTTTTTTAGGCGATAGCATTACAGCCAACGGCATATGGATGTCGGAGGTGTATCAGATATTAAGAAAAAAGTATAAGTTAAAATGCTTTAACTGCGCAGTTTCCGGTGCTACGGCAACCCAGGGTGCAGACTATCTCTACGGAGAGTGCCTTATATATAATCCCACCCATGTCTTTGTAATGTACGGTATGAATGACTTTGGTTTGTGGCTTTACGATAAAGCAAGCAAAGATATAGAAAATCTTGAGGAGCAGAGAGCGGAGAGAATACAACTTCACAAGGAGAACTACGAAGCCGTTATCAAGGCAATTAAGGATTTCGGCTGTGAGGTTATAATAGGTCTTCCTACACCCTATGACGAAAAGGCCAATGTGGCAACCGAGTCGGTACCTTATCAGGCACTTCTGGAAATGGGAGCTGAATATCAGCTTGAAATTGCCAAGAAGTATGGTTGCAAGGTGATTAACTTCAAGGATATCTTAAAACCCATAATAGAAGAAAGGCACATTATCAGCGAGGACCGTGTTCATCCCAATGAGGAAGGCTATCATATAATGGCGCAGATTTTCCTTAAAGAACTTGGCAAAATCGACGAAATGGATTTCGACACCCCCTTTGAATACGAACCCTGGAATAAGGAGCGCTTTGACATAGAGTTTAATGAACTTAAAGGTCTTAACTTTGTTGAGCTTTGTGTGGCTTACAAAGACGGAAAAGAACGCAGAACTCCCGAGGAACTTAAGGAGTTTGTCAAAGCTGACTACGAAACCAAAGAGGACAAGGAGTGCTTTGTTGCCAAGGCATACAGAAATTACCTTGACCACGGCGAAAAGCGCAATTGGATTCGTGGTGAGATTATTAAGAGAACCATATAATATTCGGGTATATGAAATATTTCTGAAGATGTTGTGAATATATTTCATTCTTAAGGAGGCTAAATTATGAAAACATTACTTTTAGGAGATTTGTACCATACCTCAAAAAACGCGGAGTATTTTAAAAATCAGGATATGGAGGTTTTGTTTAATGATACTCTTTCTATGTTTCAAAGTAATGATATTTGCTTTGTAAATCTTGAATGTGCCATTACAGAATCCGAAAATGCCATTTTGAAATACGGTCCCAATCTTAAGGTGGTAAGAGAAACTGCCGATATTATGAAAAAGCTTGGTGTGACTCTTTGCGGGCTTAGCAATAACCACATTTTCGACTTTGGCAAGGAAGGTGCTTTAGATACCATTAATGCTTTAAATGAAGTTGGTATTCCTTATACAGGCTTTGGAGATAACTATGAGGATTCCCGCAAAAACTACATAGTGGAGAAGGATGGAGAAAAAATAGCTTTTGTTGCAGTGTGTGAGCATGAATATTCCTATGCACTTGAGGACCGTATGGGCAGTCGCCCCTTTGACGAGTTTGAAACTATGGCAGATATACGCAAGGCAAAGGCAGAGGCAGACAGAGTAATTGTTCTCTACCATGGCGGTAAGGAACACTGTCAGTATCCGTCTCCCAGACTTATTAAAGCCTGCCGTGAAATGGCAAATAACGGTGCCGATGTTATCCTTTGTCAGCATACCCATTGCATAGGTGCGTACGAAAATTATAATGGTACTCACATTCTTTATGGACAGGGTAACTTTCATTTTATACAGACTGATGTTCCCGACATCTGGAATTATTCTCTTATGACAAAATACGACACCAAAACCAATGAAATAGAATTTACACCCACGGTAAATACCGAATACGGTATTGAGCTTTTAAAGGGCGAAGTTAAAGAAAAGATTATGAATGACTTCAAAAAGAGAAGTGAATCTCTTCACGATGGTTCATGGCGTGATGGCTGGCATCAGTTCTGTGTGGAAAATGCCCAAAGATATATTAATGGTGTTAAAGATAATGAACCCGATGAAAATGGCGAAATAGGCAACAACATTTTTGCCCATTATCTTGACTGCGAAGCTCACACTGATGTGTGGAGAGAACTCTTTAAGACAGCAAATCACAGAAATGAAAGGTAAGGTACTTTTATGAAAAAAAGAAAACTACAAGAAATGACATTAAGAGAAAAAATAGGGCAGACCGCAGTTTTCCGTCATATGCTCCTTGATGAGTTTGATGATATCAATGAGGTGGAGGAGTATTTCTCAAACAACCCCTACGGTGCCACCTGGCCCATGAATCATCCCAAAGAGGTGTATCGTGCCTTTGAAAAATCTCTTGGCAATCCGGATTTAAAGGGCAGAAAAGATGATATGTACATAAATCATATCAATATTTTAAATAAATATATGACCGTTCCCACAATAGCCGCAGTAGATGCCGCAGGGGGACTTGCCAAGGGTAATATAGATGGTCACGGAGAGCTTCCAAGCTTTTCTTCACTAGGTGCCGCAAACGACCCTGACCTTGCCTATCGCTACGGCAAGGCAATAGGTGAGGATATACATTCCATAGGCTTTTCATGGCTTTGGAGTCCCGTTGTGGATAATGGTGGCAAATTCATAGACAGCCGTACTCTTTCAGCAGATGTTAATAGAAATAAGGAAATGCTTGCCGCCTTTATTAAGGGTGTGCAGTCTGCAGGCGTTGCAACTTGTGCCAAGCATTTTCCCGGGGCAGATCCCTTTGAGTACCGTGACCCTCATTTTTGTACTTCCTGCTATTCTCCAAGTTATGAGGAATGGGAGAGAACCCAGATGCAGGAATTTCAGGCGTGTATAGATGCCGGTGTAGACAGCATTATGGTAGGCCACTCCACCTTTAAAGCGGTGGATGATACCGTGGTAAACGGCAATGTGCTTCCCTGCACATTATCTCACAAGGTTATTACGGAGCTTATAAAAGGAAAAATGGGTTTTGAAGGTGTAGTATTTACCGATGACACCGATATGAAAGGGCTTACCGCAATTTACCCTTACAAAAAGCTCTGCGTGGAGCTTTTAAGAGCCGGGGTGGATATGATACTAGGTCCTGTAAGCCTTGATTATATAGACATTGTGGAAGAAGCCGTGTTAAATGGCGACCTTTCCGAAAGCCGTATAGATGATGCCTGCAATAGGGTACTTAAGCTAAAAGAAAAATACGGCATATTTGACAGAGAAGAAATACCTCATCCCACAGAGGAAGAAAGACAGAGAATCCTTGATAATATGTCAAACGTCGCTAAAGATGTTGCAAAAAAAGGCATGACCTTAGTCAGAAACAACCTTTCTCTGATTCCTGTTAAAAAGGAAGATATTAAAAATGTAAAGGTAGTGTATATAGGTTATTCGGACAGATGTGAGGAAAATCTCAAATATCTTAAGGAGGAATTTTTCCGCCACGGTGCAAACTGTGGTGTTCAGGTGGGTTTTAGTGAAGAAGATAATCTTACCTTAAAGGACTACGACCTTATAGTCTATGCCACCTACATAGGCTTTCACGCTCCTGCTGGAGGCCCCTTCTTCTTTGGTGATAAGTGCTTTATGATGCGGCTTATTATGACAGAATGTACAGAAAAATCCATAGGCGTGTCCTTTGGAAGTCCGGATATATTTTTTAACTACTTTACAGCGGCAAACACCTATGCCAATTGCTACAGCGTAAACAAGGAAACCATGGAAGCCTTTGTTAAGGCTCTTTACGGGGAAGTAAGCTTTACCGACTACAATCCCTTCCCGTTAAATCCCATAACATATACCAATGATGTATATTGATAAAGGAGATACCAAAATGACCGTATTAGCTATTATGTGCCATCCCGACGATATGGAGCTTGATTGTTCGGGAACCCTTTTAAAATACAAAGCCGAAGGACACCGTGTAGTTGTATGCCACGCTGCCAATGGTAATATGGGTCACTATGAAATAATGCCCGATGAACTTCGCGAAATACGAGCAAAGGAAGCTAAAAATGCTGCAGAAATTGCAGGATTTGAATTAATAAGTGCAGATATAGGCGACCTATGCTTAAATAGTGCGGACACTGAACAGGTTAAAAAGATTATCAAGGTTATTCGTTATGCAAAGCCCGATGTTATCATAACCCACAGTTCCAATGACTACTGCTCCGACCACAACGAGCTTTCAAAGCTGGTGTTTAAGGCATCCTTTGATGCCACCTGTCCCCATTTTTATCCCGAACTTGGAGAAGCCTGTAGCCTTACTCCCATATATTACACCGACAACGAGGATGGCATAGGCAGCATACCCACAGAGTATGTGGATATTACAGACTATATAGATCTTAAAGAAAAAATGCTTGCTTGTCACGAAAGTCAGCTTAAATGGCTTAAAGAACACGACGGCATAGATGTTGTGGCAAACCTTCGCACCGAAGCTGCTTTCAGGGGAAATCAAAGCGGAGTGAAGTATGCGGAAGCCTTTACCGGGCTTCTTGCCTCAGGCAGAATTCGTACATACAGAGTTTTGCCCTGAAAATACACATTTCTAAAATATTCATATAACTAAAGCGTTGCTTTTTTTGTGAATTTTCTGTTTTTAGCACTGTAATGATGAAAATACATAAAAAAATCAAATTCTTTAACAAAAAAATTATTGACAAATACCAAAAGGTAATGATAAACTTAAAGCATAAATACTTTATAAGTATAATATTATTTTATAAGGAGGCGTGCTTTATGACAAACGTCAACAAATTACCTTTACTGTTATTGGATAACAGCAGTACTATGACAGCTCTTAATGAGGGCGTGTTCAAGTGTTCCAACATTACATTTGAAGAAGCGAAGCATCTTGTCGAAGTACATGACGATGATGATATTTTACGTTGCTTCAGTAATCAGGATATCGAAAAAATTATTTTCGATTATATCGGAGTTACCAAGCGCGACCTCACTTACAAGAATGTTCGTAATATGAGAGTCGGTCAGGGGGCTATAGTATTTAAGCTGTATGTAACGCCCTCGGAAACACAGCCTGTAATTCAGGCAGATGATGGTGTTGAAGCCAAAAAGATTCAAAATGTTTATGTTTATTGTCAATATGTGGTAAGAACCGAATAAAGAACAGTGGGCTGTAAATTAATTTGCCAGAATTAATTTACAGCCTTTTTGAAAAAATATTGAAAACAGAGGTCAATTATGTCTTGCTTTACAATTCAAAACGAAAAAATCAAAAGAACAATATATTTTAAAGGCTCTTTTCCTGTTAAGTCGGAAATACTAAATAAATCAACAGGCTTTGTATGGGAAAGTGAAGAAGGAGAGTGCCTTATAAACATTCCCGGGATTGATCTTTCAAAAAGTGAAGTCACTTTTTTGGAAAATGCCGTTCTATTTAAAAGTGAAGCCTATGAAGTTATATGGGAATTCAAGCTTGTAAAAGGCTTTTGTGAAAGCCGTATAGGCATAAAGTCCGACCCTATGAAGATTGAAAAAAAAGAGGCTTTGTCCTCCGATGGTGCAAATATTGCCGGAACTAAGTCAGACGAGGAGTACACCGACGGATTTGGTGTAATGTCAAATATTGTGGATATTGATGCTATAGAGCTTATGTCAAAGACAGACAACACCAATTATCTTTTAGGCGAAACCCATGCACCCTTATTCAATAGCCACGGCAACACAAAGCACAGGGGAAATATATTTATCCTTACAGAAAAATTCTCCGGCGAAAAGCTTGCCGTAATTAAGAACTCTCTTACGGGTAAAAGGGAAGAGTATAACATCAAAGCGGAACCTATGCAGATGATGCACACTCTGGGGCTTGGGATTGATTATAAAAGACTTTCCAAGGATTTTTACACATATTCTTACTGTGTAGCCGTTGGTGTTATAGAAACTGACCCCCAAAGGGAAATCAAAGAGTACTACCTTGGCGAATACAAGAAAAAGACCTCGTATATTATATCCAACACCTGGGGCGACAGAAGTCAGGACAAATGCGTCTGCGAGGAATTTATAAAAAAGGAAATAGATAAAGCCTGTTTTCTGGGGGTTGATATAGTCCAGATAGACGACGGATGGCAGCAGGGAGCAACAGCAAATTCTGTTCTTGCAAAAAGTAATGTTTGGGGCTCCGGTTACAGAGATAACAAGGATTTCTGGAACATACACAAGGATAAATTCCCCAATGGCTTTTCGGGGATTACAGAGTATGCCAAATCAAAAGGCATTAAGCTTGGCTTGTGGTTTTCCCCCGATGCAAAAAATTCTTACGAGGCATGGCAAGAGGATGCAAAAACCCTTTGTGACCTTTATGATAACTACAATATAGAACACTTCAAAATAGATGGCGTTACTGTAGCAGACAAGGAGTCCGAGGAAAATTTGGTTTCTTTTCTTACCTATGTGGACAGCCACGCCAAAGGCAAGGTGACCTTTAATCTGGATATTACCGCAGGAGAACGTCTCGGCTATCTCTTTAACCGTAAGTTCGGTGAGCTTTTTGTAGAAAACCGCTACACCGACTGGGGCAACTACTACCCCCACAATACCTTGCGCAACCTGTGGCAGCTTTCAAAGTATATTCCAAGTACCAAAATGCAGTTTGAGGTATTAAATCCTGAACGTAATAAGGATAAATATACCGACGACCTTGCACCATCTGCCTACGATATAGACTATATCTTTGCAAGTGTTATGGTTGCAAATCCTCTTATATGGATGGAGATGTCTTCCTTAAGTGAGGATAACTTAAATAAACTGCAAAGTATTATTTCTGTGTATCGTAAGTTCAGAAATGACTTTTTGTATGTTGAGCCAATAGGGGACACTCCCGACGGTTTCTCCCTTACGGGTTTTAGGATTTACGGCAAGGACAATAACTATGTAATTCTGTTAAAGGAACTTACCGAAAGGTGCGACTTCGGCATTAAGGTAAAGGAAATCCTTGCCACCAATGACGAAAAAGCTTCCACCGACGGAAAGCTATTTAAGAAAAAATCCTATATGTTTGCAAAACTTTAATTTAAAAGCCTTTCCTGATTGTATTTCAGGAAAGGCTTTATTTTTAAAATATTTGTTTGTCACTCTGTTTGAATGAGGCAGATACTAACAAACATGTCATTCTGAGAGCAGACTCCCATGAAGTAGCCAAAGGCGTACTGAATGGTCTGAGGCTGCCTCTGGCAAAACTGTCGCAGAGGCGAGCACCAACCTCGGTGCGAAGACGATGCGATACAGTTGACGGCTAGCGAAGCGAAGAATCTCCACAACAAATGAGAATCTTAATTGTAATGGAGATTCCTCACCTTCGTTCCCAATGACAAAGTGGTAATATCTTTTGGCTTGTATTTTTATATTTCATATCCATCAGTGTTTATTTTGATGTATTCTTTTGGTGTCATACCGCATAGCTTTTTAAAGACGGAGCAAAAATGACTTGGGCTGTTGAATTTAAGAATGTTTGATATTTCTGTAGTATTTCTGCCGCTTATGAGCAGCCTTTGGGCTTCTTTAATTTTCAGCTTTGCGTAATACTCATAGGGAGTTTGGTTAAGTACTTCTTTAAAAAACGCGTTGAAGTGGGGTGCAGAGTACCCGGTCTCTCGTGCAAAATCCGCCACGCTTTTGTTTTCTTTAAGGTTATCTTTCATATAATTAATTGCACGGAACACATCCTGCTGATGAGGATGTTTAACAGGCTTTGATATTTCTCTTTTAACACTCGAAAGTTCAGCAATGCATTTCATAAGATTTGTATTTAAAAGAAATACGGAAGCATAATCTTTTTTGTGGAAATTGTCTGCCATTTCATTCATAATGTCTGCCACCTTGTCAGAGACCTCGGTATAGTCGGGCAGAGTGTCCAAAAACGCGCAGAATTCACTTTTGGGGTCTGCGGTTTCAAAATAAAGATATCTTGTTTTAAATGGGAATTTTGAATAACGTATTTGTCCCGGTTTGCAGAAAATCACACTGTTTTTTCTAAGCTTATAACATACCCCGTCTATATATGTTTCACCCTGGTCATACATATAACATTCCAGCTCATATTGAAGTACAAAACGCGGTTTGCTGAAACGTACATTGTTCTCACTTTCCCATTTGCTTGCACGAATTATATTAATATCAGGTATTTGCATGGTTAATTCCTCGTATTTTGATATTATTTAATGGTATTTTGCCTTGTTTGTCAATATAAATCATATTATACTAACATTACAAAGCAAAGTCAACAGGAGGTTAAAAAATGGCAAGAGTAGAAACAACACTTAAAAATGTAAATATGATATCACACAAAATTGATAACATTCATGCTGAAAGTATATTGCCGGGCAATAAGAACTGGAAGCTTGTGTGGAATGATGAGTTTGACGGCGACCGTCTTGATGAAACAAAATGGAATTACCGTCTGCATTACTGGGGCGTTCCTTCGCCTACATTTACCAAAGAAGGTGTTTGTGTAAAGGATAGCCTTTTAAATATCAATCTTGTCCGCAAAGGGGACAACTTTTACTCCGCACATCTTCAGACAGGGTCTCTTACCTTCGACATACCTGCCGATCCGGCTGCAACCGAGGGTCATCCCGGGTTTTGGCCTTTCGGACCAAAGCAGGAGGCAAAGTTTATGCATGGCTACGGTTATTATGAAATCCGTTGCCGTCTGCCGAAGGGACCGGGGTGGCATGCGGCGTTCTGGCTTCAGGCTCCCGGTATTGGCTCCCATCCAAACCCGGAATTTGCCGGAGTTGAGTGCGACATAATGGAGAATTACGCCCAGCATACAAAAGGGCGTATAGTGTGCGGAAACGGTTGGGGTGGTTACGGTGCAGAATCAAAATGGGGCGGACATTTTTCCTATCCCTACGAGGAAACCGCCGATGGTTGGCACTATTACGGAGTTCACTGGTCAGAACACGGATATACATTCTATGCTGATGGCAAAGAGGTTGGCAAACAATTACCTCCAAGGTGTCCTGTTTCCAAAATAGAACAGTTTATTCTTGTTTCCACAGAGTGCCACGGATACAACAGATATTTTGCTGAAATAGGCGGCGCAGGAAATGCCGTTGATGTGTGCAAACCATCTGAGGATCTTTTTACCACCTATCCCGATAAATTTGTGGTAGATTTTGTAAGAGTGTACGATGAAATATAAACGCAAAAGAAACTCCTTTGAATAGAAGGAGTTTCTTTAAGTTGTAAAATTTATTCTGTTTTCTTATATTTTCCGGGGGCTACTCCAACCGCACGGCTGAATGCCCTTATAAAGCTTGTGTAGTCGGCAAATCCGCACTTTTCTGCAGTCTGCATTACACTTGCACCGGATTTGAGAAGCTTTTTGGCTTCGCTTATTCTTTTGCTTGTTATGTATCTGCTTACCGTCGTACCCATATTTGCTTTAAAAAGTCTGCAAAGCTCATTAACCGATACAAAGGAGTTTCTTGCCACACTTTCCAGGTTTAGCTGAGTATTGAAATTTTTATTAATATACTCTATGGCAATATCAAGTGTCTTATTTTCCACTGATGAATGATACTGAAATTGTTTGTTTTGCTTTTTGAACTTATCGTTTCCGAAAGTAACTATCTCAATGGCATTAAGGGTTTTCAGCACATCGTCGCCAAACTCCGAATTCTGCTTGAATTTATCGAAAAGAGCTTTCATCTTTTGTGCATCTTCATCGCTCAGAGTTGTCTTATGGCTTATGTTGTTACCGCGGACATTAAAGCATCTTGCAAGGTTAGTTTCCATAGTGGACCATGCATACAGGAAAGAGGGGTGGAGCTGAAGGGCGTATCTTTCAAACTCCTTCTCGGGGTCGGGGGATATCTTGTGGGCTTCGAACTGATTCATTACAAGCATGTCGCCGCCGGATATTCTGTATACCTTTTCGTCTATAAATACATTTCCCTCCCCTTTAATGCAGAAGAAAATTTCACAGCAATCGTGAATGTGGATGTTGTCATTACCCACCGCTGATGTGGAGTAAAAACAGGAAAAGGTTTTGTTTGCATTGACACAACCTATAGCGTCGGAACATTTAGAAAAAACTACATTCAAAGTGCATCTTCCTTTCGGTGAAAAAATATTGTGTCTTACTATAAGCCAATTATAACAATAAAAAGTGAGAAATGCAAGGTTTTTTTTAAGAATTGTATTTACATTGCAGTTCAAATGGTGTATACTACATAATAGGATAGTGGGTGAAAATCAACATTTTTTACTTTTTGGAATGTTCTTTTACAGTTATTATCCACAAAAATATCAATAAATTTTGTTGAAAATAATGAAGAGAGGTGTTTTTATTGATTAAACTTTCATTAAGTGACATCAACAAGGATATCAAGGCCTCTTATGAGGGAGAATTAATTGACATCATTTATGACCGGCATTATAAAGAAGGCGATGTTATATCGGTCAGGTGCGATTGCGAATTTGTATCCGTCAGCTTTGATAAGTCACAGAAGGAATCAATCATTTATGTACCCGATGGTGAGTTTACTTACCCCATACCCTTGGGAAAGGCTCTTATAGCCTTTGACGCTGCATCCTGGGAGAGCGACAGCCATCACATTGTGGTAAGACCGGTGAGCGACGAAGAAGCTTACGGCACAAGAAATATCGCCTTAAACTCTGTTGACTTTACGGACAACAAAAGGTCATTCCCACACGCCTGGTCAGACTTTGTCACCAGAAATGAACCTACATTTGAAGCAAAAAATGCCATTGACGGTGTTTGCGAGAATAAAGGGCATTGGGGTTATCCCTATCAGTCCTGGGCAGCAGGTGCCAGAGAGGATATGACCTATAGGGTGGATTTTGGATGCGAGGTAGAAGTAAGTGACCTTGTAATCTACTTAAGAGCAGACTTCCCCCACGATACTTACTGGAAGTCCCTTGCCATTCGCTTTGACGATGGAAGCAAGGTTTACGCAGATTTCAAGGAAACTCACGAGGGTCAGCAGGTAACTCTTCCTGAACCCAAGGCAACCACATATATTGAGCTTGTGGATTTCAAGCAGGCAGTAGAGCTCCTTAGCTTTGCAGGGCTTACACAGGTAGAAGTAATAGGTAAATATAATAAGAAGGAGATAGAAACTATGGAAATCAGAAATGCATCAAATGCTAAAGACGTAAAACACTACACCACTGAACGTTTAAGAGAGGAATTCCACATTGCAAACCTCTTTACCAAGGACAATGTACGTATGGTATACTCCCACATTGACCGTATCATTACCGCAGGCTTTATGCCCGTATATCAGGTATTAAGACTTGAAGCAGGCAAAGAGCTTGCTGCAGACTACTTCCTCCAGAGGAGAGAAATGGGCTGTATCAATATAGGCGGAAAGGGCACAATCACAGTAGACGGAACAGAGTATGTAATGAACCCCAGAGATGGTATCTACATAGGCAGAGGCAACAAGGAAATCACCTTTACAAGTGAAGATCCTGAAAATCCTGCAAAGTTCTATGTGAGCTCCTGTCCCGCACATAAGGAATACCCCACAGTTAAGATTGACATCACCAAGGCAAAGAAGGTTCCCTGCGGTACAACAGAGGATGCTAACAAGAGAGTAATCAATCAGTACATACACCCCGAAGTAATGCAGTCCTGTCAGCTTGCAATGGGTCTTACACAGCTTGAAGAAGGCTCTGTATGGAACACCATGCCAAGCCATACTCACGACAGAAGAATGGAAGTTTATCTCTATCTTGATATGGGCGAAAATGATGCTGTATTCCATATGATGGGCGAACCAAAGGAAACACGCCACATCATTATGCACAATGAAGAAGCGGTAATAAGCCCAAGCTGGTCTATCCATTCCGGTGTAGGTACAAAGGCATATTCCTTTATCTGGGCTATGTGCGGTGAAAATCAGGAATTCACCGATATGGACCACATCGAAACAAAGGATTTAAGATAAGTTGATTATCTGAGACGAAGGCGAAGAATCTCCAAACCAATCAGGTTAATCCTAAAATGACACACTAAATAATGTTTGTGAGAATTGTAATATTTTTGTTAAGAATTGTTATTTTATGTACATAAAAAGTATGATAAAATTATTTTGTAATAGAATTCGTATTTTGTACATTAATAAATATTAAATTAAATTCGAAAGGAAGAAAAGAAAATGACAAATTTCAGATTAGACGGTAAGGTTGCATTAGTTACAGGAGCTTCCTACGGCATAGGATATGCTATAGCAAAGGGTCTCTCCGAAGCAGGTGCAAAGATTGTATTTAACGACATTAACGAAGAACTCGTAAACAAGGGTTTAGAAGCTTACAAGGCAGACGGCATCGATGCCAAAGGCTATGTATGTGACGTTACAGACGAAGATGCAGTAAATGCTCTTATCGCAAAGATTGAAACAGAAGTAGGCGTGGTGGATATCCTCGTAAACAACGCAGGTATCATAAAGAGAATCCCCATGACCGAAATGAGTGCTGCTGATTTCAGAAAGGTTATAGATGTTGACCTTAACGCTCCCTTCATTATGGCAAAGGCAGTTATTCCTTCCATGATTAAAAAGGGTCACGGCAAGATTATTAACATCTGCTCCATGATGAGTGAACTCGGCAGAGAAACAGTTTCCGCATATGCTGCTGCAAAGGGTGGCTTAAAGATGCTCACAAAGAATATTGCTTCCGAATACGGCGAGTTCAACATTCAGTGCAACGGCATAGGACCCGGCTACATTGCAACACCCCAGACTGCACCCTTAAGAGAAGTTCAGCCCGATGGCTCCAAGCATCCCTTTGATTCCTTCATCCTTGCAAAGACTCCCGCAAACCGTTGGGGCGACCCCGAAGACCTTGCAGGTCCTGCAGTGTTCCTTGCATCCGATGCTTCCAACTTCGTAAACGGACATATCCTCTACGTAGACGGCGGTATCCTTGCATACATCGGCAAACAGCCTAAATAATTTGTTTTGACATTTCTATTTATGTAAATGCCGATTAGTTCAGCTTAGTGTCATTCTGAGAGCAGACTCCCATGAAGTAGCCAAAGGCGTACTGAATGGTCTGAGGCTGCCTCTGGCAAAACTGTTGCAGAGGCGAGTACCAACCTCGGTGCGAAGGCGATGCACTACAGTTGACGGCTAGCGGAGCCAAAGGCGAAGACGAAGAATCTCCAAAACAAATACCTAAAATTATATAAAATATACATATTATTGTATATAAATGTATTTTTTAATATAGTACAATCAAAATGTACTTGTTATAAATAACAAACAAAGAAAAGAGGAAGAGTATGAAATCTACAAGATTACTTGCTGTCTTAATTGCAGTATGTGTGCTTCTTTCTTCTATGGCAATGGTTTCCTTTGCCGCAGAGGGTGAGTTTACATGCAGTAATGTAAGCTTTGGTTACGTTACCGGCGAAACCTGGGAAGACGCAACCGGGCTTAAGGCAGGAAAAGACCTCACAGCTAAGATTTCTGTTTCCAAAACAGGCGATAAGCAGAGTGTAATATTTACCCTTATCGTTTACAACGGTGACAGAATCTTTGACGTAAACACAGTTACCGAAGAAATCGGCTCCGAAAAGACCGATCTTATTGCAGTAGTAACCTTACCCGGTGATGTGGAAGATTGCTATGTATCTGCATTTCTCTGGGATAACTACGTAGATGCCAATCCCATTTGCAACATTTCCGGATTCCCGGATGCATCTGTTGCAGTTACAGGTATTTATGTAGACGGTGCTCCGGTTGAAAAGTTCGACCCTGCAACCAAGACTTATGATTTTGCGGTAGAAGGCGACAGAAGCATTATGCCCGAAGTTACCGTTACAACCTTAGACCTTGGTGCAAAGGTTACAATTACCAACCCCACACGCTTCCCCGGTTCAACTGTAATTAAAGTTACCAACGGTTCCGGCGACGAAAACACCTACACGGTTAACTACACCTGCCAAGAAGGCTTTGTAAACAGCATAGACTATACACCCAATGTATACGAGGCTATTCAGGAAGACATGATTATTCCTTCTGTATATAAAAACTTTGGTGTAGACTCCAAGGCATTCTTTGACAGAGCCTTCCTTGTAACAGATGTTGCAGACGAAAGCCTTCTTGGATTAAATTACATCGGTGTTGGTATCGGTTGGAAGAACTCTCCACCCTACAGAGATTACTATAAGATGGCAAGCGATGAAGGCAGCGACTGGTGGACATTCTCTATTGCAAGAGATGCAAAGGTTATAATCGTATCTCAGACTAAAATAGATGCCTATACCGACCTTGGCTTTGACTACAAGGAAGTAGCAGACATCATTAAAGTAGATGTAAACGGATCTCCTTACAAATATAAGGCAGTTCAGTCCAAGGAATATAAGAAGGGCAGTGTTATTACCAATATCATTAAGTTAAGAGGAGCAAGTTCATTCTATGAGCTTGCCCCCCTTTTTTTATGTAAATATTAAAAATTATTTCGAAAAATACTTGACAAATTTTGAAATTTGTGCGGCTGATTTTATTAACTATTGTTAATAAAATCAGCCCTTGTTAATAGAAGTACAATTTCTA
>JAZQFN010000016.1:0-15924 GCA_045539515.1 Clostridia bacterium | reverse complement strand
TTAGAGGACGACAAGCCAAAAGATACCGTAAATTCACCATTTGAGGCATCTTCAGTGTTGGTTGTTAAGGCTACAAAATAGCGGCTTTTGGCATTTATGACAAAAGCTACAGAAATGAAAAAAGCTCATTAGTAATGATGTAATATTTCTTACTAATGAGCTTTCATTTTTTATATTCACTTTGCGGTGCGTTCTTTTTCGACAGTCTGACCTTTATTCAAGAATAAATTTACCGAAAAATTCGGGTCTGTGGAAATCCGGTTCTTCTTTTAAAATCGGATAATATGTAGCATAATGAGGTGTAAGGGTATCTTCACCGCATTTGTACAAATTACCATACACAGTCTTTGTATGAGTGCCGAATATTCCGTCAATAAATTCAAAAGGAATACAAAACTGAAGTGTCCAGCTTTTATCATCAACATAGGACTTTACATTAAAATACTCTTTGTCCTCTGCTGGGTGCACAGGGTCAAAACGTGAAGTTCTTACTGCCAGATACATTGTACCAAAAGGATTAAATTCAAAATTGAAATACCTGGGGTCATTTTCATTGGGACGGAAAAAGAACTCCATACAGCTGTCGCAGCATACCGAATCGTTTTGCTTTGTATGTCTTGCCAGCAAAGGCTTTTCGTCTGTTTCCAACTTAACATAAATACCATAGTCATTATACAAAAGCTTTGCACAGGTTTTGGGAATACAGCCGTATTCTTTCCAGTTTATTGTGTCAATATTTGCAACATTGGCACTTTCCCAGGCTATGTCATTAATACAATTGAGATTACTTTCTGTTTTCTTTATTACATACATATTCATTTCTCCTGTTATAACATATAACGATTATAGTTAAAATAATTCTGCTCAAATTGATATTGTAAATATATATTAGATTGTATCAAAGTAACATAAATGTGTCAATACGGATTAAAACAAAAATACCGGCAAGCTGAAGCCTGCCGGTAAAATGTTTTTAAGTATTATACATCAAGGTGAATAACCTGTTTTGTTTCGTGAGATTTGAAAGCTGCTTCCATAACCTTGACTACTCTTAAGGTCTGCTCGGGCTTAATCTTAAGCTCTTTGCCCTCAATAGCATCTACAAGCTGTTCGTATACAGGGTCGAGGTTATCTTTAATGCCTTCAGGCTCGGTGAGCTCGGTAACCTTAACTGTACTTGGGTCTCTTGGCGCCATAGTCTTTGTGGGGCCTGCCTTAACCTTCTTAATTTCAGTTCCCCAGCCTTCATCATCACAAAGCTTGGTAACCACCTTTCCTGTGCCGTCCCAGTCGGTAATAATCATAGTACCTTCGGTACCGAGCACATAGAAACGGGGATGGTTTATAAAGTTGTTTGTGGAGATTTCAATATGTGCGGTAAGTCCCGATTCAAAGGTCATTGTAAGACGGAAGTTGTCGTCTACCTCTGGGTAGTTGATGGAGTACATAATGCAGTATACTGTCTTAACCTTTTCATTTACCATATACATAATCTGGTCAATTAAGTGTACACCCCAGTCGTACATCATACCGCCGCCAAGTGCCTTGGTGCATCTCCAACCCTTGGGCATACCTCTGGAGCCTTCAACTCTGGACTCTATAACATAGGGCTTGCCTATAAGACCGGAATCTATGGTACGCCACATATTGATAAAATCCCTGTTCATTCTTCTGTTCTGGTCTACGGTAAAGATTTTGCCCTCTTCTTTGGCTACTGCCATAATGTCCTCAAGATCTTTTGCATTTGTGGTAACGGGCTTTTCGCAAATAACGTGCTTACCTGCCCTTAAAGCATCAATGGCAATTTCCTTGTGGGAATCGTTGGTGGTAGCAACCAAAACTATATCTATCTCGGGATCATTTAAAAGTGCCTCACGGGATTCGTAGGCTATGAAGCCCTGTTCTTTGGCTGCTTCCATACGGGACGGGTCTATATCGTATACACCTTTTAACTGAACTCTTACATTCTTGTGATCAAGCTGTTTTTTGTGGTTACCTGCCATACCGCCGTAACCAACTATACCTAAATTGTAAATTTTATCTGCCATTATGCCCACCACATTTCTCCGGGTTGTTCGTAAATTATTACTTCCTTTAAGAAGCTGATTGCCTTTTCAAGGCCTTCCTTGGGGCTCATCATGGAGTCTTCATGCTCAATGCTGATAACACCGTCATAGCCTGTAGCCTTTAAGGTACTGATTACTGCGTTCCACATTTCTTTGCCATTGCCGTAGCCTACTGTTCTGAATACCCAGGAACGGTCAAGAACATTGCCGTAGTGACCTACATCGAGAACACCGTTTACTGCTGTGTTTG
This sequence comes from Clostridia bacterium, assembly GCA_045539515.1. Lineage (GTDB taxonomy): Bacteria > Bacillota > Clostridia > UMGS1810 > UMGS1810 > RGIG8748. The sequence goes on along the minus strand of JAZQFN010000016.1, from coordinate 13,608 downwards.
TTTTGTCTATTTTGGTATCCTTTGCGTGGAAGTGGTGGATAGCATTTGCCTTGCCTAACACCTTTATAACTTCTACGGGGTCCATACCCTGCCAGAGAAGATGGCTGGGGTCTACGTTTGCACCGATGATATCACCTACTGCTTCTCTTAACTTAAGAACTGTGGATGTGTTGTATACACAAAAACCGGGGTGCATTTCAAAAGCAATTTTCTTAATGCCGTGTGCTTTGCAGAATTCTGCTTCCTTCTTCCAGTAAGGAATGAGAACTTCGTTCCACTGATAGTCAAGAACGGAAAGATAATCCTCGGGCCAGGAGCAGGTAACCCAGTTGGGCCATTTGCTTCCTTCGGAATCACCGGGGCATCCGGAGAAGCCTACTATTGTGTCAACGCCAAGTTTTTCTGCAAGAAGAACTGCGTTGTTAAAATCATTGTGATACATTTCTGCTGTAGCTTTGTCGGGATGTACGGGATTACCGTGACAGCTTATTGCAGCAATGGACATATTGTTGTCTGCAAGGATTTTTTTGATTTCTTCAATCTTTGCATCGTCGGCTAAAAGAACCTCGGGGTCAAAGTGTGCCTTACCGGGATAACCGCCGGCACCCATTTCTACCTGGTCTACACCCTGGGACGCAAGATACTCAATCATTTCCTTGAATGTGGACTGAGCCAGTACAGGACTGAAAACGCCTAATTTCATAATAATTTCCTCCTTGAAAAGAAATATAATTTACTAAAATTTATAATACACCGCCTTGGCGGAATATTAACGCTAATAAATTGAAGATTCTTCCCTTCCCTTAAGAATGACAAAAATTATTTTGTGGATTCTCTTGCCATTATCTTGTGAGAGAGAACAATGTTTTCCGGCTTTTCACCATCTATTAAAGACTTAAGCTGTTCAAAAGCTTTGCTTCCAAGCTCATAATGAGGCTGGGCAACAGTAGTGAGCATGGGGCTTGAGGTGTAGGAAATATCCGTGTTGTCAAAACCTATTACTTCAACTTCCGCCGGTACCTTTGTACCCTTGGCATTAAGTACCGAGAGTGCCCCTGCTGCCATACGGTCGGAAATTGCAAATACTGCATCAAAAGGAATTTCTTTATACAAAAAATTTTCAAACATTGTAACTGCATTTCGATAGCCGTAGTTACCGTAAACAATAAGGTCTTCGTCAAATTCTATACCGTTTTCCTCCAGAGCGTCACGGTAGCCTTCAAAACGTTCCTTTGTAGAGATAAGTTCATTTTCTACAGTATAGTATACAATGCGCTTATTGCCTGTTTTTATAAGCCGGGTTACTGCATCGTAGGCTGCCTTTCGGTTGTCTATGGTAATGTATGGCGTATCTTTGGTATCTATGTACTCATTGCACTGAACAACGGGAATTTGTGAAGAAAGAGAAGCCATTTCCTCTTGGGATAAGCTACTGTTTAATATAATGATACCGTCAAAAAGTCCGTTGCAAGCAAAGGCTGTGTAGTAATCTTCTTTGGATTTTATGCCCTCAGTGGTACAAACCATAACATGGTATCCATTCTTGCCGGCTATTTTGTCTATAGCATGAATTACACGGCTACAAAATGTATTGGCAAGTGACGAAAGCATAACCATAATAATGTTGGTTTCGCTTCGGCGTAATGCTTTGCCGAAAAGATTGGGCTTGTAGCCAAGCTTTGCAACAGCATTCATCACCGCTTCAACTGTTTGGGGAGCGCACACACCTTTTTTATTGATAACTCTGGAAACCGTGGCAACGGATACCCCTGCTTCTTTTGCAACATCTTTGATACTTGCCACAGAGAACCGCCACCTTTCTTTAAACCTTAATGTAATCGTTTACATCATTATATCACAGTTTTTTAAAAAATTCAAGTACTAAGTGTAATTTATTGATAAAGTTTTCTTTTTCATATACACAAAGAGGAAGTCCATAGTCTATGAACTTCCTCGGATTTATTAAATATCCAATAGTAATGCATCGAGAGCATCGATGGTAAAGGATTTATCCCCCATGCTGACAATTTGTGCAGAGTCGGTAGGGTTTACAAATATCTGAACTTTTTTATTTTTGTAGCTCCATGCGGCAGAATATACCGCCGGCAAAACTATATCTTCACCAAAGCAAGAGCAATAGCACACATTATTGCACATAAACGGAATTGTCTTTTCCATTTTGCCGTACAAAAGATAGGGCTTTGCTTTGGTTTTGTATAATTTTAAAATGTTTTTTATAAACTTAAGTGTCTTTTCTTTATCAGGGTTTACTCCATCTCTTGAACCCCAATGGGGCAAGAGCTCACCTTCGGGATTTACCACAAGAGTAAGGCAATCGCCTGCTACAAAAGAATAGGCAAGACGATAACATAATGTGTCGGAGAAAACATCCAGAGGACAACAAACCTGATTTCCCATGAAATTATGCAGATATTCGTGATAGATATATGCATAAAGGGGTACCGGAGTTCCAAGATGATAATTAAGCTCAAATCTGTTGTCGCTAAAAAGCAGATTGCCCAAAAAAGGTTCTGCCGCTGCGGATTCACAACCAAAAAGCATACCGGGCGCCGCCTTGTTCCAATCCGACAAAAGCTTTTGCATATTTTCCGTCATCCAGCTTCCGGGCATTGGCGGATGACCGTGGTCTCTGCTGTAGCAGAGATACTGCCCTCCTCCGTGATTCTGGTCTAATATCTGGGCGTAATCTATACCTGCTTCAAAAAGAGGTGTATAAGCTTCCATAAGTATTTCTTTTGCTTTGTCTGATGCAGGGCAAAGGTCATAGCCACTTCGCTGTCCGGTGCATATACGGCTTATTGCAACTTTACCGTCGGGGCCTGCACACATTGCAGATTCTACAGAACCGCTATGCCATTCTTCTCTGCGGTTGTAGTCTGTGAGATTGCTTTCATAAGTCCATCCAAAGCCTGAGCAATACACTCCAAGGAGATGACCTTTTTCGTGAAGTTTATCTCTAAATTCATAAAGTGCCTCGCTACCGCCATAAGGAGGCCACACATAAGGCGGTGCCCATGGTGCTGTACCTTCCCAGTGCATAAGAAGTGCCATAACTTTTGAATCTGTTTTGGTCGATATTTCATCAATAAGCGGAAGCGCATTTACATAAGGAAACAAGCTATTTGGTTCCATTTTGTCCATGTCGTGCTTGCCCCTTACGGGATATGCCACAATAAGCGGATGCTCCTTGTACCAATCGGGCAAGTTTTTGTTATGCTCTGCCTTTTTAAGATTTGGCGGAAGATTATCATAAAACCAATTGCGATAAATTTCAGCACCATCTTCCCAACCACCGGTAAACACCTTTGTAACAAGAGGATACTCCAAGGTGTAGTTGTTACCGAAATCACATCCGGTATAAGTACGAACAGACAACACAACTCCGTCTTTGGTTGGATTATATTCAAAGCCCTTAAGCCCACGGGACTTATCGTGTGCGCCAATATACACACCGTACCCCTTAGCAATATATGCCATAAACTGTGAGCATATCATATTGGGAAACAGGGTGAAAAGTCCTTCTGAAGGATACTGTGCATCTCTTCTATCAAAACCGGTGCCTTCACGCATCAATGCATCATCTATGAGCACACCTTCGTTGTAGGGAAAAAGTATTGTGCCGTCGCCACCGTTTTTTTTAAGGCGTGCAAAAGGAATGTTCGGATAGTCTACACACTCTACCGCCATATTGGTATTGTTTTTTACATTTATGCCCCAAGTTGTAAAGCCATTATTACTATTGCAAGTTACACAAACTTCAACAGATATTCCACAATCGAAAATATATTCAAAGGAATCTGCCAGCTCCCTTACTTCTTTGGCGTCCTGTGCCCCGTATTTAAAAAGCTCACCGGCATCATTTCTCATTCTTAGTGCAAAAAGCGGTGCAAAACCCGATATAAAATTGTGCTCATCTGTGCCAAGAGCTTCGATACAACCCTTTGAACAGTTTATTGAAAAGTTTTTCATTTATAATACTCCTTTACAGTTACAAAACTATATGATATAATCCTCATACACGAATTGTTATTAATTGTTACAAAAAACAGGTGATAATATTGCAAAATCAATCAGCAAAACAAAACTTAAACATTGTATTTGAATCTATGGAACGTGGCATCAGCACTTTGAGATATGACGAAGTGCCGGTGTCACTTCCCAAAGATAATCCACCCTATCTCCACTACCACAATAAATTGGAAATTGGCATATGTACCCAAGGACTTGGAATATTTTACGGAAGTAATTTTGCAGAGAGTCTGCATACCGGCGACATAGTGATATTTGCCCCCGGCAGAGCACACTATTCTCAAAGCATAGGAAATAAAGAGTGTATGTGCCGTTTTGCCTATATTGACCAAACAAGTCTTTTAGAAAGTATATTTACTAAAAACAACATAAATATTGATATTGCCGATTATGATCTGCCTGCCGTAATACGTCCCCACGAAAACAAAGAAATATACCGGATATTGAAATCTCTTCTTGAAGACTTATTTTCGCAATCAGCCATAAATCCGGAACTATTGTGCGGAGTGCATCTGATGGAGCTGATGCTTAAAATATCCACTATTTTTTGTGCCAGAGATAAACAGGATGACATGGCAGCAAAAGACAAGCCAATAGCGCAGGTAGAGAAGTATATATCATCCCATTACTTTGAGGATGTAAACACCAATACCCTGTGCAGCATATGTTTTCTTTCGGAAAGTCAGCTAAGACGAAGATTTAAAGCCGCATACGGTACATCGCCCATGCAATATATGAAGCTCCTGCGATGCAAGATAGGTGCAGAGCTTCTTTTGCAGACAGAGCTATCCGTAGCAGAGATTTCCGAAAAAGTAGGCTACAATGATGTATCTGTGTTTTACAGACATTTTACCTCAATAAACGGTGTAGCACCCTCGGAATACAGAAAGACAAGCAGATAATTATTCAAACTCCTCCAAGGTCCAGCTTTCTCGCCATTCAATGGTAGGCATATCACCTTTAAACACAATGGGGAGAACCACATACTGAGCCTCTGAAACATCGAACACATCAGCATGTATAAGCCCTTTGCTTTCCTTTTCAACTCTTGCCTTGTCTTCCGCGGTGGAATTTGGTCCGTGGAAATCTATGTGCCACTTTTTGTACACCTCATAGGGAATATCCATATAATCGGGAAGCCATCTGTCAGCAAAGGCTATGTACAAATCTTTTTTGCCGGGAACCTTGAAAATACTTCTTATCTGAGAATGAAAAGATGTATCGGTGGTGTCACCTATGTGAGGATTACCAAGATTTTCAAAGCCTGAATTTATATTTTCGGACATACACACTTCCGAAGGATTGGGGAAAAATGTTGTGGTGCCTGAGGTTATGAGATAGTGCTTACCGTTACGGTACATGTAGGTTGGTGCCTCTCTGTTGAAGGGCACGCTTTCCGGATGATGCAGAAGTCTTGTATATGTACCGTCTACGTTGGTATAATCATCGGTAAGACGTGCGCATATAATCTCTGTATGCGGTCTGTTGAAAAACAGATATCCCCTGCCCTGGGCATCTTTTGCCAGTTCGAAATCACCAAGCTCGAATCCGCAGGGTAAAAAACCATCTTCCGCGGAGTTATATGGCCCGAAAAGTGAATCCGAAACAAAACTGTGAGCAGTTCTTTCTGTCAGGTTATATATCCACAATACGTACTTACCGGTGCTTTCATTATATATAATATTTGGATTATCAATACGACTTTTTGGATTAAACAGAGAATTCTCGTTGTCCATGTCCGGAGGTATTATGTATCCGAGGTTTTTGAAGTTGTACATATCCTCCGATTCATAAATTACTATTCCCTTATGCCATATGCCGTTATTTCCCTTTGACTCTTCCTTGTTGAATCCATAAAGATAGTACTTGCCGTTTTGATAGAATATATGGGGAAACTGTGCATGTATGCGGTTTCCGTCGGTATCGTACCATGGTTGTCCGTTTTTGATAGAGTTATTTTTCATTTTCTTCACCTCTGCATAATGTTAACACATCGGAAACGAATTGTTCAATGGCACAAACGAGCAATAATCGTGCAGATACGCGCAGAGATGCCCGGTGCACTATTTTGGCTGTTTTATCTTTGTGCTTTTAAATGAAATCGGAATCAGAATCCCCGCAGGAAATTGAGAATTTACCTGCTATTTTTAAACCAAATGTATTGACTTTAGCGGTGATTTGTGATAAAATCAATTTGTAAATGCAGTGTAAACGTTTACACTAACTATTTTCAAGGAGGAAAATAAAAATGGCAAATGTTCTTGACGCATTTAAAGACGTCGCTAAAGGCGAAGCTGTCGTAGACAGAAGCAAGAAATTAAGAGTTGGTATTGTAGGTACAGGTTGGATTGCAGAAGCTCACATCCAGAAGTATAAGGAAATGGAAGATGTTGAGATTGTTGCAGGCTGTGACATTATCCCCGGTAAGGCTGAAAAGTTCTTTAAGACATGGGGCGTTGAAGGTGTACACTGCTACGAAAACGACCTTGAAATGTATGCAAAGGAAAACCTTGATGCGGTTTCCGTTTGTACATATAATGCTACACATGCTGAATGTGCCATTAACGCATTAAACAACGGCGTTAACGTACTTTTGGAAAAGCCTATGTGTGTAACAACAGAAGAAGCTGTAGCAATCATGAAGGCAGAAAAGAAGAGCGGCAAAATCCTCTCTATCGGTTTCCAGCCCAGATTTGACAATGATATGAAGCTTGTTAAGGAAGTAGTTCAGTCCGGCGTTCTCGGTAAGATTTACTACATCCAGACAGGCGGCGGAAGAAGACAGGGTATCCCCTTCCCCTACGGCACAACCTTTATTCAGAAGGATACAGGCGTTATCGGTGCTATGGGTGACATCGGATGTTACTCCCTCGATATGGTTCTTAACGCTGTTGGCTATCCCAAGCCCCTTACAGTTACAGGTTACACATCCGACTTCTCCGGTAAGAACCCCAACTACTCCGGTTATGTAAAAGCAGGTCATCCCGAATATGCAGACATCTTTGCAGTTGACGATTTTGCAGCAGCTTTCGTAAGACTCGAAGGCGGCATTATCCTCGACTTTAGAATTGCATGGGCTGAGCACATTGATTCCCCCTGCGACACAATTATCTTAGGTTCCGAAGGTGGTTTAAGAATTCCTGCTACAGAATGCTGGAACGGTACAATCGGCGGCGACATGACTCTCTACCACACAGTTGGCACAAGCCTTGTTGAAACCACAATTCCCAGAACCGGCGGCGAAAGAGTTGACTGCTTCTACCACAAGGTACGCTCCTTCCTGGATGCTATCCATACAAACGGCACAGCTCCTATTCCCTCTTCTCAGATTCTTTACAACCAGGCTATTATCGACCACATTGTTAAGTCTTCCAAGGAAGGCAAGGAACTCGTAGTTGAGATTCCCGAAATCTAATTCAACTGTTTTAAAATGTCATTAAATTAACGTAATAAAAAATGTCATTCTGAGCGTAGCTATAGGCGAAGTCGAAGAATCTTCATTTCAAAGGAGATTCTTCACTACGTTCAGAATGACATAACGATTAATTTAATGGCATTACTTAATTATAAATAAAAGGAAGTGTACATATTATGTCAAGATTTAAATTAGGTCTTCAGCTCTACTCCGTAAGAGATTTTATGGAGCAGGACATGGAAGCTACTCTTAAAGCAGTATCCGAAATGGGTTACGAATGTGTAGAATTTGCAGGCTACTTCGGCAAAACAGCAGAAGAAGTTAAGGCTCTTTGCGAAAAGTACAACCTCATACCCATTTCTGTTCATCAGACACACAATGTATTTTTGGAAGAACCCCAAAAAAACGTGGAATACTTAAAGACACTTGGTGTTAAGTACTCTGCTATTCCCTGGGTTGCTCCCGAAACATGGGAAAAGGAATACGACAAAATGATCGGCGAAATCAAAGAAGTAGGTAAGCTCTTAAAGGACAACGGAATTCAGCTCCTTTACCACAACCACGACTTTGAATTCTATGTAAAGAGAGGCGACGACTGCGTACTTAACGCTCTCTACAAAGATGTTCCCTCCGAACTCCTTTGCCCCGAACTTGACCTTTGCTGGGTACACTATGCAGGCAATGACCCCATCGAATACGTTAAGAAGTACGGCGATGTGGAAGAAGTTCTCCACGTAAAAGACTTTGTATGCAAGAACCTTGCTGCAGGCCCTGTATATGCTCTCATTGATGACAGCGGTAACGAAAATGAAACCGAAAAGAGAGATAAGGAATCCGACGGTTTTGAATTCCGTGCTGTAGGCTACGGCAGACAGGATATCCCCGGCATTATGAAGGCTGCTGAAGATACAAAGATTAAGTACATAATCGTTGAACAGGACGGTCATGTAACAGAAAAGAACAGCCTTGAAGATGCAAAGGACAGTATAGATTATCTTAAGTCTTTAGGCTATTAATGGACGGGACGTAAAAAAAGTCCAGACCTCAAAAAACAAATAACTTATATAATTCAATTGATTATTTTAAGGTTGAAAAAATCAAAAATGATTTTTTCTAAAATTATATTGTTTTTTGATATAAACAAACTTCACCGCTCGACGTACCTTTGTATGCCTTCGGGCTACCCCCTGCGCTTCGCTTGGGCTCAGTTTGTTTATTCTGAATCTTTTTTTCCTGTCCCTTTGAGGGATGGGACGTAAAAAAGTCCAGACCTCAAAAAGGCAAAACTAAAAACGAATAAATTATAAATTATGTCATTCTGAGCGAAGCCGCAGGCGAAGTCGAAGAATCTTCATTTTAAAGAAGATTCTTCACTTCCTTTGGAATGACAAATTTAAAGTAAATAAAGCAACATAACATAAAAAGACATCCCGAAGGATAAATATAAACCTTCGGGATGTTTTTTATCTTACAACATTTTGTAAGCTACTATATATTATCTTCACCAAAAAGCTGATTCATAATTAAATTTCCCTATAATTTTACACCTATAATAATTTCACTACATAATTAACTTTCAGTCAATATACTTATGCTTCGCTGAAACTGTCCTTACCTACAAAGCACAATGGGCATTCAAAATCATCAGGAAGATCTTCGAATTTTGTTCCGGGTTCGATTCCAAGATCAGGTGCACCCTGCTCTTCATCGTATTCCCATCCGCATACATCACATGCATATTTAGCCATTAAATTCACCTTCGATATATTTTATACAATTATTTTAAGATAGATACGGCATCGGTTATAGTTTTTTCCAAAGCTTCTCTGCCATACTTATCAACTTCAGATTTATTTTTCTCACCATGAGTCAGGCATCCTGCACCGCCGATACATCCGCCGACACATGCCATACCTTCAATAAAGTTCGCATCAAGCACACCTTTGCTTAGTTTAAGAAGTGCCATCTTACAAGCTTCTATTCCGTCACAAGGAATCGCTTTCAAATCAAAATCGATTTCCTGTTCCTTTAATCCCTGTGCTACCGCATCTGAAAGCCCCCCGGAACGCGCAAAGATTCTGCCGAAGTACGAAGCATTATCAAGCACATCTTCATCAAGCGTTGTTATATCAATATCTTTGCTGTCATAGAGAGCCTGAAGCTCTTCAAAAGTCATAACAGCATCTACATAAGGCTTTACATCTTCAAGCTGTGCTTCAGCCTTTTTAGCTGTACACGGTCCAATAAACACAACCCTTGAGTTTGCATCTGTTTCCTTGATATACTTTGCAAGCGTTGCCATCGGTGAAAGATTGTGAGAAATATATTTAACCAAATCAGGGAACGCTGATTTTACATAGGAAACAAAAGCAGGACAGCATGAGCTTGTCAAAAGTCCTTTTTCTGCAAGTTCCTTTGATTCAGATTGTGCAACCATATCCGCACCAAGTGCTGCTTCAATTACCGTATAGAAACCAAGTTCTTTAAGCCCTTTGATTACCTGTCCGAGTTTTGCATACGTAAACTGACTGGAGATTGAAGGTGCAACTATAGCGTATACTTTATACTTCTGATTGTCTTCGCTCTTCTTAATCAGGTCAATAACATTCAGAATATATGACTTATCCATAATAGCACCAAAGGGACACTGATATACACAAGCTCCACATGCAGTACACTTGCTGTTATCTATTGCTGCAGCATTTTCCTCGTTTATAGAAATTGCTTTAATCTTACAAGCATTCTGACACGGACGCTTACGGTTTACGATTGCCGAATACGGGCAAACCTTTGCACATTGTCCGCACTCAATGCACTTTGATTTATCAATATGAGCTACGTGGTTGTGGTCAAAGGAAATTGCTCCCCTTTTACACACATCTTCACATCTGTGTGCAAGGCACCCTCTGCAGGAATCTGTTACTTCAAAGCCTGCTGCGGGACACTCATCACATGCAATTTCGATTACCTCAATTACATTTGGATTTTCCTTATCTCCACCCATGGCAATTTTAACACGTTCTCCGAGGATTGCACGCTCCTTGTAAACGCAGCAACGCATTGTTGATGTCTTGCCGGGTACAATTTTCTTGGGTATTTCAAGTATATTGTCAAGAAGAGTGTCATTCCAAGCCTGTCTTGCCACTTCACGAAGCACTTTATATTTTAAATGCTGTACCTTTGTATCAAACTTTCTCATAATTCACTCTCCTTAAAAATAACTTACTTTAATTCTTTTACCCATTTCCTTAAGACTTTTTGAAAGTTCTTCAACCAGATTCATCTTAATACTGAAATTTATCGGCAAATCAGGATTCTGATGTGCCGGGTTGATTGCTCTGCCTACATAGAAATTTATATCGGTTGCTTCTTCAAATAAGAGCTGACATATCAGCGAAGCACCATCACGCTTGTAATTCCATTGCTCATATAATTCGTTTTTACCAAGATAATCCTTTGCATATTCAATTACCTTGTTCATTGTAATAACGCCTTCTGTTACCAGATCAACACCTTCAAGCTTTGCGATCGGAGGCACATCTGCTTTTTCAAAATTCAGAGTTGTCTGCAAAGGTTTTCTCAAATACTTTGCAGCGATTGATGATGTTGTTCCGCCACAGATAATATGCTTGCCTTGCTTCGAGAAAAACAGAGACATCATTCTGTCACAATCATCACGATTAGATGGAGGACCAAAGAGTATATTCATCGGTTCGCGCTTTCTTATTTTTACAATACACGCTGTTGCATCATCGCCGGGCTTATATCCGTACAGCTTATCACATTCGTCAACGAGCAATGTTGACAAATTTTTTGCAGTTAATCCGGCTACAGACATCGTTTCCATAAAATCTATGATGTCTTCCCTCTTCCAACCGAAGTTGTATGCCATACCGATACCGGCATGAGGACAGCCATCGCTCATTGCAATAAAAATATCATTTTCCTGCAGACGGATAACGGATTTATAAATCTTTTTACCGTCAATATTCATTTCGGTCTTTGGATAATCATAGTTCACATTATCACGAAGTACAATCACCTGCGGATTGTCATATTGTATAATTTCTGCAGCTTCATTGTTTATGAGATGCATTATGGTGAAAGTTGAATATGCAACCCCTCTTACCGAACATACAGGAAGTGTTGCGGCAATTGTTGAAACACATTCCTCTATCGGAAGTCCGGCAGCCATCATCGTGGATATTATCTTTGATGTGAGAGTAGACAAGATACTTGCCTTAACTCCGCTTCCAAGACCGTCTGCAAGAACGATAACAGTTGAGTCTTCATTTTGTTCAACTATTTCAACATGGTCACCGCAAAGTTGTTCTCCTGCATGGTTAATGCTCTTCCAGCCGATATCTGCACATAAATCATTCATCCTGTATCGACTCCTTTAGCTTTGCAAGAGCAATTTTGGTTTCTGCTGCAGTTTCGCCGAGAAGAGATGCAATTTCCTGAACAATACGCATCTGCTTATCTACAACTTTATCTGCTACCTCAACAGTCTGCCTGCTGATGCTTTCTTTCTTTTCTCTTTCTGTCTGTTCATCGGTTACATCACGCATAATGCCTATCAAGAGATGTGAATCTTTATCATAAATAACTGACTGTTCAACATATCTTTTGTATTCAGGAAGATACACCATCTTGTTTCTAATATCTCTGCCTGTATTTCTTACTTCCATAAAGTCTGTAGGATCCATAATGCGAATAACCTGATCACCTAATATATCTGTGCTTGAGCGTACATTCATTATTTTTCTTGCAGCGTCATTTATCTGCTGTACCTCAAGTTCCTCATTAAGAACAATAAGACCGTTAGGTGTATTTTTTACAATTGTATCAGAGAAGCTTTCAGCCTTATCCTTTAAGAACGGCAGACACATGGATATTTCAGCCTTACCCTGACAGATTGCTATAGCCTTTTCACGGCAAGTGTTGTATCCGCAGGAGCCGCAGTTGAGTTCATCAGAAGGTTTAAATTTACCCATCTGACGAAGCACATTGAAAATTTCAGTTTCTGACGGTTGCTGAAGTCTGTGCTCAATAAATTCAAACTGTTTGCTTAATTCAACCGAGTTAGGTTGTAGCACATCGAAATCTTTTTCACCTGCATAGTTGGAAACTGTGATGTAGTCTTTTACTGCAGAAGTACGATGATAATTTTCCATTACAGGACCGCCGATGCAGCTTCCTACACAAGCTGACATTTCAATAAAGCATTTATGAATTTTGCCGTTTTCGATATCACGTAGTGCGGCAATGCAGTTATCTATGCCGTCTAAAGCAAGATATGTATAGCCGGGAGCATTTTGTGCCATGGTTTTGAGCACACCGCCCGTTGTCGGGAAAAAACGGGCGCGGCTTTCTTCTTTTGTGAAAATTTCCTGTTTCAGTTCAATTTTCTCAGTATTTAACCATTCTGTTAAATCTTCAAAGGTTAATACGGCATCAACTATTCCTTCATAGTGTTCAGCCTCGTCTTTTTTAGCAACGCACGGGCCTATGAATACTGTTTTGGCTTTTGGTATACGTCTCTTTATATCCAGACAATGCGCCTGCATTGGAGAAACTACATCAGCAAGATATTCAAGCTCACGCGGGAAATATTTCTGTATGAGAAGGTTAATAGAATGACAACAGGAGGAGATAACAATATCTTTCTTGTCTTCTGACAGAATACGTTCATATTCATTTTTTACTATTGTTGCACCTACTGCAGTTTCTTCTACGTCTGCAAAGCCTAATGCTATCAGCGCTTCCCTCATTGCATCAATTCCAACACCTTCATAATTTGCAACGAAAGAGGGGGCGAGGCTCACGATAACGGGCTCGTCGCCTTGCAGGAGCACCTTTACTTTTTCGCTTTCATCTACGATTTGCTTTGCATTCTGCGGACAAACAACGAAGCACTGACCGCAAAGAATACATTCGTTTCCTATGATATGTGCCTGATTGCCCGAAAAACGGATAGCTTTAACAGGACAATGGCGAATACATTTATAACAGTTTTTACAGTTCGATTTCTTTAAAGTTAAACAATTGGGCATACTACATTATTCCTTTCAGTTTTTCAAAGCAGCCAGTACGTGTTCGCGGAAGAACTCAGAAAAATTTTCTTTTGTTATTCCTGTATG
>JAZQFN010000015.1:0-3424 GCA_045539515.1 Clostridia bacterium | reverse complement strand
GCCAAAAGCCGCTATTTTACACACTTTGCTTGCTTCGTCATCGCTCATTGCCGTACCTTTGTACTGCCTGCTTCGCGCTTCCTCGCCTGCGTCCATTTTCGTTCGTCTTCTCAGCGTGTCGACTTTATCGACACGCTGAAGCGATGCAATTTGCATCGCTTTTTTATATGAAAATAATTTTATTTAAACTATCTTTCGTAGCTTACAATCACGTCCGTGCCGTTACTTTCAATGACTATCTCTCCATTGGCGGATGTAGAAATAATTTCCGAAGAGCTATAGACATCGTACACGTTTCCTGTGGGTATTTCTCCGTATACAGAATACATAACATGGTAAAGTGGACTTATTTCCCGTGCAAAATACTCACTTCTGTCTGATTTTTTCCCCGAAGAAATAAGTACATCGCTTTTGATAAGTCCCTTAAGTTCGTTTGCAAGACGTGCTTCGGTTTGTTTATCAACTCCACCGTCTATAAAGAGAGTTTTGTATCCGTGTACTATGTAAAGGCACAAAGCATTTATATCTTTATCATCCGCGTATCTTTCATTTATTACAGCATCTATTGAACATTTGTCCATATCATACAGCCTTGTTCCGGCAGATATTGCATATGCATTTGTTCCCAGTTCCAAAGCCCTGTCCTGTATATCCGTATAAAAGGAAGTGTCACCGGTTTTCTCTCCGTAATAAACTGCAGATACCTTAAAATTTGACAACATCTTATAAAGACCGCCTACGGATTCCTCCTGTGACGATGTAAGGATTATGTATTTGATACGCTCAATACCAAGGTTTCTTAAATATTGATATATAACCGGAAAATCCTCACTTGTTCCGCAATCGGCAATTATTGCCTCATCGTTGGGGAATCTTATAAGGATACATTTACCATAAATTCCGGCAGGAATATTAATATAAACATTGCAATCAGAGCTTTTTTCCGCAAAAGACTGATTCGGTCCGTATAAATGTGTATTTACCGCAGTACAGCCGTTAATTATTAATACAATTATAAATATAAGCAATATTATTTTCTTCACAAACATCACCTTCTGTATTAATTGTAACACAAAAAGTACGCGAAATTTGTCATTTTATGGGGTTAAATGAAAATATTTATTCTATATTTTGTTCGTGATATATAGTATAATGAATCTATCGGCACAAATGCCGTATTTACCCGGAAACGCTACCCAAACCAAAGAAAGGAATAACGGTAAAATGAAGTTTAAGAAAGTGATAGGACTTTTGACACTTTCCGCACTTATTGTAACCGCATCTCCCGTTCCCGGAAAAACATACATTCAAAACTACTTTCCAAAAGATACAGACAGCCATTGGGCAGAAGAAAGCATAACGGAGCTTATGAATATGGATATATTAAAGGGGGCAGATGGCAATGCTTACCCGGACAGAACCATTACAAGAGGCGAATTTGCAGCCCTTACAGCAAGAACACTTGACCTGGAGCCTTCCTACAAAGACACCTTTGGCGACATAGGCAAAGAGCATATGTTCTACGGCGAAATTAACGCATTGTCAGAAAAAGGCATTGTAATGGGTGTAGGCGACGGCACATTCCAAAGCAACCGAACCGTAACAAGAGAAGAAATAATGCTGATGTTATCGAGAGTACTGCCGGAAAACGTTAAAAAGCAGGTTAACTTTAAGGATATCTCCAAAGGATACACACATCTGGAGTCTTTAAAAAAAGCCATAGGAAGCGGAATTATATCCGGTTTTGATGACAATACCTTCAGACCAAAGGCTAACGCCTCAAGAGCCGAATGTGCATCTATGCTTGTAAGGCTTTTAAAAACTCTTGAGGAGCCATCCGAAGTAAAAGTCAGAGAACTGGCAGAAAACTATATCAATAACGATATGGCAAATCGCAGTAACAGGGATATCAGCACAGGAAGGGCCTTAAGCGAATTAAAACTTAAAGACCGTGCCAGAGAACTTATATCTTCAAACGGTGCTACAATAGAAAAGCTTGTTTCGGACGGAAAAATCTCCGACGTAAAAATTGAAGGCGCCATTGCCAAGGTTACCTATACAGCTGATACCGATTATGTAATGACCACCAAAGACACATCGCGAAATGCCGGCTACAAAGCAACTTATAAAATAGGAATTATAAACCGTAATGACGGCATATATGTATACGATGCAAGCCTTAATCTTTCCAAAAATGAAAGATTAAATCTTACCTGGGAGGTATATTCCAGCCCGCCGGACTACGCACCGGCCGGTGTAAATGCAGTATCTCCATCATCATTTCAGATATCTGCTGAAAATCTCGGTGTAGAAAAGTTACCGCTTTTTGGGAATGTGAACTTTTACAACTCACTTACCCGAAACTATATGAACTATGCAAGACAAAACGGATATGAAGTATGGCCTATATATAAAACTGATTTCAGCCTTAAAACCTCGGACAGCTTTTTGAATAACGCTGATGCAAGGATGAAATCAATTGAATATATAATTAAATATGCAACAAAATACGGCATAGACGGTTTGAACATTGATTTTGAAAATGTGTACAAGAAAAACAGACATCTTTTAAGTCAGCACGCAAGAGAACTCAGTGTGATGCTTCACGAGCTGGGTCTTATAGTATCTGCAGATGTTACAAGGATAGAGCCTACAAGTGCCAACTGGTCTATGTGCTACGACAGAAATGTTCTTTCGGAAAGCTGTGACTATATAATGCTTATGGCTTATGACGAATACTACGCCTCCAGTACATCGGCAGGACCGGTGGCAAGCCTTGACTGGGTGGAAGATTCCGTAAAGAAAACCCTTAAGGAAGTACCTGCTGAAAAACTTGTGCTTGGTATACCCTTCTATATGAGATATTTCGAGGTTACCGGAAACAAGGTAACCTCCACAAAGGCTATTAGTATGCAAACAGCCTACGAACTTATACAAAAGAACAATCCCACATATACCTATATGGAATCCGACGGGCAATATAAGATATCCTGGAAAAGCGGAAACAAAACCTGTATTTTCTGGCTGGAAAACACAGATACGGTTTTAAAAAGAGTGAACCTTGCAAACAAATATTCCCTTGCCGGAGTGGCAAGCTGGCGAAGAGGACTTGAGATAAACAAAGTGTGGGAAGTAATTGAAAATAATCTGTAAGCATAAAATAATGACAAAAGCTACAGAAATGAAAAAAGCTCATTAGTAATGATGTAATATTTCTTACTAATGAGCATAATTTTTTGGCTCTTTGTCAATAGTTGGGGTCAAAAATGAATAATGGAATTTATGATGGCGGTTGCGGAAATTTAAGCAGCCGCCTTTCCAGTATTAGATTTTTTGTAGTTAAACATATGTAATATTCTTTTTCTGAATCTATTGAAATTACGATATCCGTAAGCGTTTCTTTTTAAAACTTTAATTTTGTTGT
>JAZQFN010000014.1:0-52991 GCA_045539515.1 Clostridia bacterium | reverse complement strand
GACGTGCCCTCGCACGCCTTCGGGTTACCACTCAAAGCAAGTCAAAGCCTTGCTTTGAGTTCGATTTGACAATTCTGAATCGTTTTTTCCTATTCCCTAAGGGAGTGTAAATTAATTCGCTGAATTAATTTACACTCCCTTCTGTTTCGCACGTTTTGCGTACTCAACGGTTTAAAGACATTAATTACATCACCTTTTGTCGTCAGATGGAAGATAACCCATATGCTTTTTATATGTTTTGGAAAAGTATGATAAATTGTTAAATCCGCAGCTTGTTGATGCTTCCTTAATGGAACTCCCCTGTGATATCAGTTTTCTTGCTTCATTACACCGCATTGCATTTATAAAATCTACCATTGTTTCTCCTGTTTCTTTTTTGAAAACTCTTGAAAGGTACGCCTTGTTTACCATACAATGAGCTGCAATTTCGTCTATGGTAATATCCCTTGCAAAATTTTGACTTATGTATTTAATGGCATTTTTGCAGTGAGAGCTTACGGGGCTTAAAAGCTTTTTTCTGTCGGTGGTGTACACATGGTTTGCCACAAGGTATCGCATAAGCTCCAATACCTTAATTCGTATATTTATTTTAAATTCCGTATCCATATAATCTGCATCATAGAGCTCATCTGCCACATTTATAAATAACTTACAAAGATTGTCATCCCGAATTCGTGCACAGAATTCTATTTGAGATATATTAACACAAGATGCCATAAGGAAGTTGTAATCCACTATAAGACAATGGTATTTGATCATATTGTCATTGGATACCATATGGGTGCTTTCTGAATTTACCACAAATATATCTCCCGGAAGAAAAGGATAGTTTTTGCCGGCACAAAGCATATTTCCCTCACCTTCAAGACAGTATAGTATTTCCAGATTCTTGTGCCAGTTGGGTATGTGGTTGCCGTAAAAAACAATTTCACTTTCTTTATTGGCAGTAACAGATGATATATGCACCGTGTTTTTCCTGAATACATCAGTATGAAAATCCACAGGACAAACCATTTCATTTATAAAATGTTCTTTGTAATATGTATCCGCCATACCTATCCCCCCTAAAAGTCATAATTGTGTTAAATATGGTTAATATAGTATATTGACTAAAATTAGCATATTTATTACAATTGATTATAGAATAGCATAACCCAATTGTCAACAAAAAATATCGAAGATGTCATATGAATAGCAAATACGTATACATATCCTCCTGCTGCAATGACGGAGGAATACACATATTTAAGCTAAAAAACGCTCTTTGCGTAACTATAGTATGAAAGGAATTACAAAATGAGTATTAAAGAACAAATATCACAAAATGTAAATATGTGCTCATCACCTGCGGATTTAAAAATTACCGATATCCGTGTGGCAAACATAAACGGAGCACCAAAGCACTGTCCCCTAATAAAGGTATATACCAATCAGGGTATTGTTGGCTACGGAGAAGTGCGTGATGCATCAAGTGCCACTTATGCACTTATGCTAAAAAGCCGCCTGATAGGCGAAAACCCCTGCAACGTAGACAAGATATTCCGCAGAATAAAGCAGTTCGGCGGTCCCTCCCGTCAGGGTGGCGGTGTGTCCGGTCTTGAAATTGCCATGTGGGATTTAGCTGGAAAGGCGTGGGGAGTGCCTCTATGGCAGATGCTTGGAGGCAAATTCCGTGACAAGGTAAGAGTGTACGGCGACACAGATGTAGACGGAAAGCATACCGGTGCCGACATGGGTCGCGCCATCAGAAAAAGAATAGACATGGGCTTTACCATAGTAAAAATGGATTTGGGCATCGAGCTTTTGTACGATGAACCCGGTTGCATCAATGCACCTCTGGGAATGATAGATGATTTCAAAAAATATTCTGCAAAAGCTATTGCACACCAAAGCAGTTCCATAGACAGAGAGCTTATGATGGGAAAAAACTATGAAGTATTCACTATACCCCATTATGCTACAGGACTACGTATTACGGAAAAAGGTATGGATTACCTTGAAGATTATGTAAAGCAGGTAAGAGAGGTTGCGGGCTATGAGGTACCCCTTGCAATAGACCATTTCGGACATGTTGCCATAGAAGACTGCATAAAATTTGCAAAAAGACTTGAAAAATACAATATTGCCTGGCTTGAAGACATTCAGCCATGGCACCTTACCGGACATTACAAGAGAATTGCACAAAGCTGCAGCGTACCCCTTGCAACAGGTGAGGATATCTATCTTGCCAAAAACTTTAAACCCCTTATGGAATGTGGTGGTATTTCAATTGCACATCCCGACCTTCTTTCAATCGGTGGTGCACTTGAAACCAAAAAGCTTGGCGATATGTGTGAAGAATACGGCGTTGGTATGGCTATACATATGGCAGAAAGCCCCATTGCATGTATGGCGGCAATCCATACGGCAGCCGCAATTCAGAATGTAATGGCAGTAGAATTCCACTCGGTTGATGTACCTTGGTGGAACGACCTTGCCATAGGTATTGACAATCCTCTCTTTGTTGATGGTTTTGTAAAAGTACCCGACAAACCCGGTCTTGGTATTGATGAACTAAATGAAGAGCTTATTAAAGAACATATTCATGAAAAATATCCGGGAATATGGGAACCAACTACCGAGTGGGATAATGAGTGGGCAAACGATAGGGAATGGAGCTAATGAAACCTTTTGCCAACACAAAGGTTTTAGGTAATAAGTAATAAGGAATAGTGAAAAAGTAAAATTCTCTTTTACAGGATTAATACCATAAATTTCCTATCCCTTGGGATGAAAAAAGCACAGACCGCAAAAAGATACATAAACAAAGAAGGTGACAATATGTTTGATTTAAACGGAAAAACAGCCCTTGTAACAGGGTCTACACAAGGCATAGGTTTTGACATTGCAAAGACCTTGTCCCAACACGGTGCAAAGGTTTTTGTACACGGCTCCGATGAGGAGAAATGCCGAAAGGCATCTGCCGAAATTCCGGGTTCTGTACCTGTATGGTGCAATCTTAAAAATGAAGACTGTGACGAAAATCTATATACACAAACGGGAAATGTAGATATTCTGGTGCTGAATGCTTCTGTACAAACCAAAAAGAAATGGAATGAATACACCAAAGAGGACTTTGACACTCATACCAATGTCAATGTAAAAAGCTCCTACTTCCTCATAAAAAAATACGCGCCCAAAATGCAGGAAAACAAATGGGGGCGGATAGTGACCATAGGCAGTATTAATCAGTACAATCAACATTCCGAGCTTTCCATTTACGGAATGACGAAGTGTGCTCAGTATAAACTTGTTCGAAATATAGCCCCATACCTTGCACCCTATGGAGTAACAATAAATAATGTGGCACCGGGAGCAATCTTTACCCCCAGAAACGAAGCTGACCTCACAAATGCAGATTTTAAAAAGCTTGTGGAAAGCCGTATACCGGCAGGCTTTATAGGCGAACCAAAGGATATAAGCCCTGTCGTACTGATGCTCTGTTCCGAAGAAGGAAGATATATTACCGGAACGGAGATAGTGGCAGACGGAGGAATGAGTTTATAGAGATTACGGATTACAGATTATACGAAAGGATATTAATTATGCATTTTAATGATAAAGAGGAAATAATAGCCTTAACCCCCCAATGGAAAGGCGAAAGACTTCCCGACGGAAGACCTAAGGTTGATGAAAAATACTTAAAGGCTCTTAAAACCCTTACCCTTGAGGAAGTGTGGAAGCCTATATTTGTAAAAGGATATGAAAGTCAGTTTGAAGGTAGACTTAAAACCCTTCATCACGACGGAAGAAAGCTTATAGGAAGAGCTGTAACCGCTACATACTGCCCATACAGACCCGACCTTGACGAGTTTACCAAGGATGTGGGAAAAAGCGAAGGAAGAACCGGAACCTACAATCAATGGGTAATAGATAACCTTATGGAATACGATGTACCTGTAATAGATATGTACGACAAAATCTACAAGGGCACCTACCTTGGCGGAAACCTTACCACTGCTTTAAAAAATAAAACAAAGAACCCCAACGGCGGTGCCGTAATATGGGGCGGTGTCCGTGACACAGAGCAGATGGAAAAGGTGGAAAACACACAGGTTTATTTTCGCGGTATAGACCCCACCCCCATCCGTGACTTTATAATGACCGGCTACAATACCCCCACCCGAATCGGCAACGCAATATGCCTGCCCGGTGATGTGGTGTTCGGTGCAGGAGGCGGAGTTCTCTTTATACCCTCACACCTGGTGGCAGAGGTTGTAGGCGGTGCCGCAAAAACTCAGGTTAAGGATATGTTCGGCTTTGAAATGATAAGCCAGAATAAATTCACTACCGCACAGATAGACAAAAACACCTGGACAAAGGATATGCTTGACCTTCTTATGGAGTTTATAGAAAACGACGACAGAGCCGCTTCCTACCGGGGTATGGACTGGAGCGAGGAATATGACCTTGCCATAAACGGCGACCCCAACGATACACAATCAGCACTTTAAACATTTTGACATATAAGTTTAACCCCCGACATTATTTGTCAGGGGTTAATTCTTTTATAAAGCTTCCATATTTATTTTATTTCATTCTGTAATAACCTTCCAGAAAGTGAACAGGCACTACCCTTTCATGAACTGAAAAATCAATTTTGTCAAAGGCTTTCCAATAGAGCTTTTCGGCTTCTTTGGGTGTTTCTCTTCCCGGAACCATAGCATTTACTATTATGATATTTGCCGCATCCTGAAGAACAAAAAACTCTTCGGTATCATTGCGTGCAGGAACCATGCAAGGAAGACCAATTTCCTTTATGTGACAACTTTCTGTCATTTCAAGCTGTCTGAAAGGAATGTGCTTTTCATTGTAGTTTGTGTAGGAAGCCAGGTTCTCCCCTACCTTTTCCACCATACCCACAATGTAATCAGCAACTATGTTCATAAGCTCAAGATATTTTCCCTTCCACTTCTCATCGGGTTCTGCTTCCATACACACAAGAATCGATGCCTGCATTTGCTGGAGTGCATAAAGATGCCAGTATTCGCCCATTTCAAGGGATTTTTCATAGGCTTCTTCTCTGTACTTTTTGTACATCTCCAGCCAATGGTTATCTCCCGAAACTTTCCACGCCGCAGCATATATCATAGGCAGCCTCATATACTCGTGATTTCCAAGTGTATCGCCCCACATTATGTTTACGAGAGTCTTGCCGCCATCATCGCGAAGCATATCGTAGTCCGTTTCCGGCACAACGTTTTTCTCGGCTCTCTTTGCCACGGCAATAAGAGCTTTTCTAATTCTTGCCTTTTCTTCTTCGATGCAGTAACCTCCTTTAAACATTCTATGCACCCCAAAAACAAACATAGTATACTGATCACGAGATGAATCCACATAGCATGTTTTTCCGTCATAAGGTGTTACTCCCCGGGGCACAAATCCCTCTGTTTTTGCACATTCCACACAGTTAAGCATACCGCAAAGCAAATCATGTGCAAGCTTAAGCACAGCTTCATCACCATATTTTTCATAGTGGCAAATGCAGGCATCTATCATTGTGCCGCCATTTATCATTCCGTCTTCCATTCCAACGCCGTAACCACAGGAATTGGGGTAAGAACATCTTACCTCTTCCGGTGTAGGAAAATGAGTTAAATCCCTTGCGTGTTTATGGTCGTATATAAGTTTTGTGGTCGGATTATATACATTATTTACTATGTAATCCAAGGCAACTTGTATTTTAGTATTCATAGCTATTTAAACCTTTCTGCAGATTACATTCCGTATCGCCAAAAACTATTGTTCCATAGAAATCCCCTGCAACGTTTACAAGTATCCGAACCTTATCACCATACTTTTTCCATTCCATATCAAGTTGATTTTCACCAACGCTGTAGCTTCCTTTGGCAAAATCCACATCTGCGGGTATGTGCGGTTGTATCTTTATTTTGTGTATGTCTTTCATATCCGGGTTGATATTAATACCCACAATCTTTGTGATAAAGAGGTTTATTATGTCCCCGTAGAAATGATGGTTCTGAGATTCCTGAATACCATTCGGAGCCATACTTTCAAAAAGTGCGGTACCTCCGCGGTCTATCATATCTCTGTATGAGGGTGCATTTTCTTTGGTTATCATTTTTAAGGCAATATCAATATCGCCATTTTCAGAGAGAAGATGAAATATATTTCTTAAGCCTATCATACCGCAGTTTATGGTGTAGTTGTCTTTTTCTATTATTTCAATAAATTTCTTGTAAGCCCTTTCCTTTTCGTCATTTTCAAAAAGACCCATGCGAATTGCAACTGCCTGCGACGTCTGGCAATTGCCCACTACTGTCATAGTGTCAAAATCAATAAGATTATTTCTTATTGCCTCTTTCATTTCCAAGGCAAGCTTAAGTGCATACTTTACTTCTTCCTTTTTATCAAGCACATCAAACAAAAATGCACTTCTCATAGCTGTCTGATAAATTTGCGAGCTATCCGTAAACACAAGGGGCGAATCGGGCAGGGTGTCCTTTTTACCGGGCTGACACCAGTCGCCAAGGCCTATGGCAATAAGTCCCTTTTCATCGCGCTTTGAAGCAATGTATTTAAGATACTTAAGTATCATATCCGCATTTTCTTCTATTATATCTTTTCTGCCGTAGTATTTATATACAAAGTACGGCACATTTACAATTGCAGAATCCCACACGGGACCGTTACCCCACTCATAACCCCAGGTGGTAGTGGGTACTACTCCCGGAAGCTCACCTTGGGGAGTCTGGGCATAACGTGCCGCCTCAAGCCACATTTTAAGATTTTCCACACAGTTAAAGCTAAGCACAAACTGATGCGCAGAAACGGAAGTGTCCCCGGTCCAGCCGCATTTTTCTCTGTGAGGACAGTCTGTGGGGAAGTGATGAAAGTTTGATAAGTCCGAATGGATTGCCATATTGTACAAGGTGTTTAAGGTATCGTCGGAGCACTTAAAATCCGAGGTTTTTTCCATATTGGTATTAAAAACCAAAAATGTGAGTAAATCCTCTGTTGCCTGCTCAATGGTTATACCCTCCACAAGCACATAGCGAAAACCGTGATATGTAAATGTCGGAACAAAGATTTCCTCTTCGCCGCCTTTCAATATATATGTATCCGCTTGAAATCTTTCAAAATAGCTTGGACTTTTATCTGTTACTGTATGGATGGAGTTCATATTGAACTTGCCGTTTCTTAAGGCTTCGGCGTGGCGAAGAGTAATCTTCTGACCTTTTTTACCCTTTATCTTAAGACGGCACACTCCCGAACGGCTGAAACCAAAATCATAACACCAGCCTTCCTTTACATAGGTGCTTTCAAAGGGCTTTCCGTTTCTATCGTAAAAATAATATATATCTTCCTGCTTTTCATAAGATACAGGCTTTAGCTCATACTGTACCGTTACGGGCAAAGCTTCAGATTTTTTAATGACTCCTTTAGGCGGTGCGCTAAAAGCAGCGTTTTGCCACATGGAATCATCATAATCGGGCTCCGAAAATCCCTTAATCTCTTCCCTTGCATCGTAGATAACGCCAAGTCTGTACATATCGTAAAGTATGGGCGAAGCATTTACCTTGAAGCTTTCATCGCTGTTTAAACAAAAGCTTTGTCCCTCACCCTCTGCAGTAAGGCACAGGCTCATTTTGGGAGCCGCCCTAAAGGAAGCCTTGTCAAAGGACTTTTCGGGTATATCCTGATTGGCAAAACCGTTACCAAGGATTACAGCCACAGCATTTTTTCCTTTTATAAGATACTTTGACACATCATACTCATCATAATACAAAATGTGGTCGGGGTTATTAATAAAGGGTGCAAGAAAGCCTTTGGTAATATTCTTACCATTTATGTACACCTCGCAGAATCCCGTAACACAAACTCTCATAATACATTTTTCGGGAACAAAATCCAAAGTAAAGCTTTTTCTGAGTATTGGTGCTGCAACAGTATCCGGATAATCGGAATACTTGTTACCGGCACATATAAAATTTGTCATATGCACTCACCTCTTTCGAACATTGTATCATAAACCCCGATGTATATCAATAAAAAAAGCTTGCAAAAATCAATTCTTGCAAGCTTTTGAAAACTATTTTAATTTTTTGCGGATATAATCCACTACTTTATCCCCGGAACACTTTAACGCAAAGGCAAATTCTTCTTCTATAAGCTCCTCTGCCGTACGCATAATGCTTTCATCCGTAGATGAAATATGTTTGTTTTCCGCTTCCTTTTCCTGCTTCTTTTTGTAGATGCACATTACCAGGAGCAAAAGCCTGCGGCTGTTGCCCGATGTAATAATTTCATTAAACTCTTCAAGCCTTTCGGTTTTGATATCATTCCATATAATTTCATCTTCGTTTGCAGACCTGAGCATAGTATCTATCTGTTTTTTAGTCATAACCGAGCGCATTTTTGATACCAGTTTTTCATTAGAAACCGGAACATATACAGTGGATGACCCGCTTGACTTCGGTTTCAATATGTAATATGAGCCATTTTCTCCCGCAAAATTCATAGTTTTAATATCTTCTACAAGGCAAACACCGTTTTTCCCGTAAACTACAAAATCGTCTTTTTTAAATTCAATATTCATAGCATAAATCCCTTTCGATGCAATACGGCAGTTTGAGCTGTTTACACTTTAGCACGATTGCAGTTAAATAAAAATAACTGAGCTTATATATATTTTACCACAATTTTAAATATTTTTCAAAGGCGATTTTTATAAAAATAATGTGATTTAACTATTAAATATTAACAAAAACCGCACAAGAAGTTATATCCTGTGCGGTTTTAAAACAATAGTATTAAATTTTAAGCTTCTGCAGCTTCAAGCTTTTTTGCTGCCTTTTTTGCCTTATGTTTTTTAATCTTATCGTCAAATATTGTATACACAACAGGTATTACGAAAAGTGTAAGTAAAGTACCTACCGCAAGACCTCCAAGGAGAGATACTGCCAGAGGCTGCATCATTGCTGCGCCTTCCGAACCGATGGCAAGAGCCATGGGGAGGAATCCAAGGATTGAAGTAAGAGATGTCATAAGAACAGGTCTCATTCTTGTCTTTACAGCATAGCTCATAAGCTCTGTTCTTTCCATATCCGGTCTTTCTTCTTTGGTAGCGGTAATAAAGTCTATCAGCACAATTGCATTGTTAACTATGATACCCATAAGCATAAGTATACCTATACAGCTTACTACAGACAATGACATTCCCGCAATAAGATGGCCAAACACTACACCTATAAGGGCAAGAGGCAGAGTAAACAGAATGATAAGAGGATTTATAAGACTTTCAAACTGTGCCGCCATTACCATGTACATAAGAAGAATACCAAGGAATATTGCCAAAAGAAGCGAAGACATTGCATCTATCATGGTTTCATAGTCACCGCTGGTTGTGCGGCTTATGCCCTGAGGTGCAGGGTGAGCCTCCATAGCTTCATCAAAGGCTGAATTTACAGTAGCCATATCAGTGTCGTACAATGTGGCATCAAGAGTAATAACTCTCTTCTGGTCTACTCGTGTAAGAGTATTGTAACCATCTTTTTCCACTACATCTGCCACATCGGACAGAGCAATCCACTGACCGGTAAGAGTACGTATTCTCATACTCTTAAGAGCATTGACGTCTTTTACATAGTCATCGGGATAAACAACATCTATGTCGTATTCAAGTCCGTTTTCAGTATATCTGCCGGCAGATGTGCCTTCCATAACACCGTACACGGTATTAGCCACTACTGCAGTGCTGAGACCATATCTTGCAGCTTTGGAGGAATCGATAATCAACTGAATTTCCGGCTTTGTTTCGGAAATTGATGTAGATGTTTCAACAACACCGTCAATTTCTTTAAGAACACCCTCGGCAACTGTAACATACTGTTCCAGCTCCTTGTCGTCACTTCCTGTAAACTCAAAGCTGAGTCCGCCAGAGCCCATACCCATACCTGAAGATGCAGACACAGTTACTGTAGCTCCGGTTATATCCTTGAGTGCTTCTCTTAATTGCTGAGCAACATCTTCGGAGGATTCATCACGATTGTCTTTAAGAACAACGTTTATGCTGGAAGCATTTCCCGAAGACTGTCCGAGAGATGCCATACCTCCGGAGCCTACATTGGCAAACACGTTTTTGACATTTTCATTTTCGGAAATTATCTTTTCAATCTCAAGAGTTACAGCGTTTGTATCTTCTAAAACAGAACCCTGAGGAAGTTCAATACTTACAGTAACCACACCCTGATCTGTAGAATCCATAAGTATCATACCAATGGAGCCCAGAACTACAAGAGCAAGCACAAATACCGCCATAACTCCTGCCATAAAGCTCTTTCTGTGTCCAAGAGACCAACGGAGAATTCTGTCACATACTGCATAGGTTTTATCCAGAAGTCTTCCGAAGGGCTTAAGAACAAAACCGAATTTCTTATTGGGTCTGTTGTCCTCAAGCTTTGAAGAAAGCATCGGTATAAGCAGGAATGTAACTATAAGTGATGCTGTCTGTGAGAAGATAATGGTAAATGCAAGCTGTTTGAACATTACAGCCATCATATTGTCTATAAACAGTATAGGCACATATACAATACATGTGGTAAGAACTGAAGCCACAACGGAGCCGACCATTTCTTTTGCACCCTTTATGGCAGCAGTCTTACGGTCTTCTCCCAGCTCTATTCTGCGTCGGAATATGTTTTCAAGAACAACTACCGAGTTGTCAACCAACATTCCGACACCTAAGGACAATCCGCCCAAAGATACAACGTTTAAGGTCATTCCGGAGAAATACATACCTATGAAGGTTGTAATTACCGATATAGGCATAGATATACCTATAACCATAGATGTCTTAAAGTTTGAGAGAAACAGGAAAAGAATAATTATGGCAAGAACAGCACCGGTTACGGCATTACTTGCAACGCTGGATACAGAATCTTCTATATAGCTTCCCTGCTCCATGACCATTTTATACTTAAAATTGGGATTCTGTTTCTGTAAGGTTTCCAGTGTAGACATAATGTCGTTTACTACATCTACAGTATTGGCATCGGATTCTGACGTAATAGCTATAGAGAGGGATTCTTCACCGTCAAGACGTGACAAGGTGCTCGAATCAGAATAGGTATCCTTAACTGTTGCAATATCGGTAAGATACACAACCTGTCCTTTCTTGGTAACAAGAGGTACTGTCTTGATATCATCCACAGAATCAAACTTTCCTACTGCTCTTGAAGTATATTCCTTACCGCCGCTCATAACACTTCCCGCAGGAAGGTTAGCATTCTGAGCCGCTATTGCACCCACTGCATCGCTTACACTCATATCATTGCCAAAGAGCTTTTCAGGGTCTACTTCAACTTCTATAATACGATCTTTTGCACCGGTTACATTTACGGATGCTACGCCGTTTATAGCTTCTAATTTATTCTGAATATTATCTTCCACAAACTTCTTTGTCTGTATAATATCCATACCCTCACAGGATACACTCATCATTGCTACAGGCATCATGGAAGTATCGAGCTTCATTACCATGGGGTCGGACGCATCTTCGGGCAAAAATGAGCTTACAAGATCTACGTTGTCTTTAATATCCTGTACCGCTTTATCCATATCGGTATTGCTTGAAAACTGCAACATTACAATACTTGAACCCTCAGAAGACTGTGAGGTAATGCTCTTAATTCCCGATACAGAGCTTACGGCACTTTCTATATTCTTGGTTACAAGATTTTCTACTTCCTGTGAACCTACGTTAGGATAGCTGGTATATACAAGAGCCACAGAGAGTTCCATCTCCGGCATAAGTTCCATAGGAAGCATGGTAAGTGCATACATACCTATTACCACAAATATAAGCACTATCATGGTAACGGCAACCGGTCTTCTGACCGACAAACTACTGATATTCATTGTTTAAAGCCTTCCTTTCCGATGTACTTATTTTACGATTCTTATCTTGTTGTTCTTTTCAGAAAGAAAGTCCTTTCCGTCCACTATTACCTTGTCGCCTTCCTTAAGTCCGCTGAGAATTTCTGCAGTAAGTCCGTCGGTGATACCCACCTCAACATCTCTTTTTACGGCTTTGTCGCCATCGGCAACATATACAAAGTACTTATCGTTCTTATGTGTAAGGGCATTGAAGTCTACAGTAAGCACGCCTTCTACAGTTTCTGTAGGCAAGGAAACATCTGCCATCATTCCAACTTTAATCTTGCCTTCTTCGTTGGGTATAGCTACCTTTACCGTAAACATACCTGTCATATCGTTCTTTGCCACACTTACTGCACTGACATAACCTTCTGCATTTGTTACATTTGCAGACTTTATGGTAATTGCCGCTTTGGCGCCTTCTTTAACAGAGCCTATAACAGATTCCGTAACATTGAGTTCAACATCAAGCATATCGGAATTCTTTATGGAAAATGCTTCATATCCGGGAGTAGCCATCTGTCCTACGGTGAAGTTCTTTGAAGCAATATAGCCGGCTATCGGTGCTGTAATTGTACAGTTTGCAAGATTGTTTGCAGCAATATCCATAGCTACCTTTGCCTGCTTAACACCGGCCTCTGCCTGAGTAATACCGGCATTGGCACCTGCCTGGGTCTGAGGAACGATTACGTTCTTATTAAGTTCAAGATTAGCCTTTGCAGTATCTAATGCAAGCTTGGCATTGTCAAGCTGAGTCTTAGCACCGTCAAGAGCAACTTTACTTATAGCTCCGATATCATAGAGTGCCTTTTGTCTGTTGTAGTTATCAAGGGCTGTATCGTAAGCAGACTGAGCGCTGGCAACAGCCTGTTCAAGAGCTATTCTGGACTGTTCCATATTACCGCCGGTAACGGTTTCGTAAGAAGCCTGAGCACTGTTTTGAGCTGCAAGGGCACTATTGTATGCGGCACAAGCCTGATCGTAAGCCAGAGAATACTGGGTAGAATCCAGAACCATAAGCACCTGACCGGCATTTACATAATCACCAATCTCCACATTGATGCTTTTTACATTGGCTGAAACCTTTGCAGAAACGCTGGCGCTGGAAGTAGCCTTTACTTCTCCGGTATAGTTTATTGTTTTGTTTACATTGCCAATCTTAGCCTCGGTAACAGTAACATTAGTAGCCATTACCTCGGCAGCCTTTTCTTCATCGCTGCCACAACCCGCAAAGGAGAAAGCAAGCATACAAACCATTATAATTGCAATAATTTTTTTGTTCATTTTATATGTATTTCCTTTCTATATGTATTATTTTACTGAGGGAGACCTATAGTAATATCATACTTATATTTTTCTACAGACATAGTGTAATTGAGTTTTGCCTGAGAATAATTAACCTCTGCTTCATACAGTTTATAAATTGCATCTGTAAGCTGAAGATTTGTTATTAAACCGAGGTCATACTGAAGTTTTGCTGCTTCGTACTCTTTTTGAGCCATATCAACACTTCGTTCGGATATGTTCATAGCGGAACGGTTGGAAATAATGCTGTTGTAAGATGAACGTATAGCAAGTTCTATGCCGTCTAATGCTGTATTATACTGGTATTCTTTATTAAGCATATCGGCATATGCAGTATTGTAAACTGCTGAACCGGAGGTAAATGACTCCGATATATCAAAATATTCAGCACTCAGCTCATACATTTTTTTTGCAGCTATAAGGTCGTATCTCGTTTCAAGAGCTGAAACTACATCGGCATCCACATCTGAAGAATAGTCCTCCATTGCAATGGAATCTGTAAGATATACTATGCAATTATCATCTAAGTGAAGCTGATTTTTAAGATTTTTCATAGCTATATTTCGGTTTAATTCGTATGCTTCAAGTTTGCTTCTTGCAGCATCTACAGATATACCTGCATTGTCATAAGACATTTTAGACACAAGTCCCTGCTCATACTGAGCATCTACTATTGTCTTATTTTCTATAGCCATACTGAGAGAATTCTTTGCGGCATTCACCAACATATCAATAAGAACTACATTATAATAGGCATTTGTAACATTATAGCTTACAGAAGCTGTGATTCGCTCCTTTTCTATAACACTAAGGTCATACTGAACCTGCGCAGCAGTTACATAGTAACCTTTCTTTGCGCAGAGTTGTTCAATTGTTGTTGCTGATGAATAAGCCAGAGGAACAGCAGCTAAACTTTTTTTAGTGGCATTTCTGGTAATTTTTGCGCTGTTAATATTTATCTTATTTGCATTCTGACTGAATTCATTGGCAATAAGCTGAGGGTTATCCGTAAGTGCCATCTTTATGGCATCCTCAAGACTGAGATAATATTCAACATACTCTTCTTGTACAGGGGCCTCGGAGGTTAAATCTCCATCAGCCTCCACGTTAGATTCTTCAGCCATCGCTGCCACCGGTGCAAGAAGTGAAAAAGCAATGGACATAATAAGTAAAAATGATAGTAATTTCTTCATCGAAATACTCCTTTCTAAAAAGTTGTCTGATAATATATATGTAAACATAAAAATTATTTTCTGATATTTATTGTGCCTGCTCGCTTTTTTCAGTTAAAAGCTTCTTACATTCATCCTCTACCAAAGAATATATTTTTTGGCTGAATGCAATAGCGGCTTCCACCTCTTGCACAGAAAGTGAAGTAAGCAGTTTTTCTATCATATATTCAATAACTTCTTTGTTTTTTTCGAAAAGTTCCTTACCCTTTGGAGAAATCACGACAAAGGTGTTTCTTTTGCACTCCTCACCGGATACACGCTTTATAAGGCCTCTGTCCTCCAGCTTTTTAAGTGACCTGGACACATTTGGAACAGTGACCTCAAGCCTTGAAGCAAGTTCATTTACCGTAATGTGGTTTCCACATTCTTTCTCATAGGCAAGAAAAGATGCAATAAGCATAAATTCTCCGCCGGAGAGTTCTTCCAAAAAAACGGCAAAAGGAAGTTTGCGGGGATACATAAGCTTTTGAACAATCTCTCTGTGGAGCTGTTCTTTATCCACAAAATCATCTCCTTTTATATAATAGTTAACATTGTTAACAATGATAACTATTGTCTAGTTTAACACCATTTATACACTATGTCAATATATAATTTATAAACATTTTATTAATAGATTTTAAAGACTTTTCCATATTAAAAGACCCTAGCTTTTGTTAAAGCCAAGGTCTGTTTTTACATACTATCATACTCTGTTTTTTATTATCTTATATACTAATGGAGTGGTAATAATGGTAACTGCAGTTTCCGGTATCATATAGGCTCCGTTATATACAACGGAATAGAATACGCTAAGTCCATTTCCGGAAAAATTTGTCATTACCCAAGTGCAGAATGGTCTAAGAGCTTCTATGCTGCCAAGGCCTGTGTTGTCTGCGAAAAACCACTCTGCCCAAGCACCGAAAAATACCGCACCGGAAATAATATGTATCAAATATCTTAAAATGCACGCGAGTAAAACCCCACCAACAAGTCGGAGAGTGTCTTTTTTTCCTTCTCGTTTAAACACACCGGCAAGTCCCAGACATGTATATGCCACAATGTAGTCAAGAAGGCAAACTGTTATGGCAGTAAATACCGGCATCTTTGCATCTCCGGGAAGGAAAAATGCCGAAACGGTATCCATACCCAGAAAAAGCTGAACCAGCGAATACACAAACGCGCCCAACAGGCCTTTACGTACACCAAACAAATATGCCATAAGTACAATAGGCATCATAGAAGCCGGAGTAATACTTCCTCCAAATGGAAGCTTTATAAGAGGTATGAGAGAAAGTATGGCTCCAATGGCAATAAGCATAGATGTGGTTACAAGTGTTTTGGTTTTCATATATGTTTCCTCCTGAACTCAAAATACAAAAGCGGCACACCCTGAAGGTATGCCGCTTTTATAGCTTAATCCATATTATCCTACGTTGGCATTATCCAAATCAGGTTATGGGTCGGAACGCACTTAAGTTCCCTCTCAGCCTGCCTGCGCAAGCTCCCCTTTTTGCAGTGATACAAAAGTATCAATATAAAACTATGTTAAAACTCTAATTTATAAGAACTACGTATATTTTACTTCAAATTCATACATTTGTCAATAAGAACAAATGTTTCTGCTCTGGTTATGGTAGCCTTGGGGCGAATTTGATTATTACTGCCCATCATAACCCCTGCGCCAACTGCGTATACAACGCTGGGTCTTGACCAGGAAGCAACATCGGCAGCATCTTTAAAATCAAGCTCGCCATCTGAAACCTGCCATTTAAATGCACGGGCAAGAATAGAAATCATTTCCTCACGAGTAATGAGTTTCTTTGCATTCACATAGCCATCGGAGCCGGCAAGTATGCCGTGTTTAACTGCAGTAGCAACATAAGGAGCCGCCCAGGAAGATACATCATTTGCATCTTTAAAGTCAAGGTCGAGCCCTGTTTCCGCTTCTATACCCATAGCAAGAAGTGCCATGATAGCCGCTTCTTCTCTTGTGATATTTGCGCCGGGTCTTAAAGAGGGAATCTCTGCTCCATCACCGGAAATGATGCCTTTGTTAAATAATGAGTTGGCATAAGTATATGCCCAGTTATCTTTAGCAAGATCTGCAAATTTGTTTTCCTTTACTTCTGCAGGTTTTTGTTCCGGTTCCTTTTCGGTAGTCCCACCTGTTGAACTACTGCCGGAGCCTGAACCACTACCGGAGCCTGAACCACTACCGGAGCCGGAACCGCTGCCGGAGCCCGAGCCACTGCCCGAGCCGGAACCACTGCCGGAACCCGTACCACTTCCGGAACCTGAACCACTATCAGAACCCGTACCACTTCCGGAACCTGAACCACTATCGGAACCCGAGCCGCTTCCGGAACCTGAACCTTCGCCGGAGCTACCTTCATTACCTGTACCGCCTTCGCTACCTGTGCCGCCTTCATTGCCGGAACCATCTTCGTTACCGGAACCACCTTCACTACCTGTATTACCTTCATTACCGGAATCGCCCTCGTTATCGTCTTCACCATCATCGGGAGCTTTGCCTAGATTTATTATTCCGGATTCTGCAGTAGCTTCCTCGGAGCTTTTATAGCCGGAATCTCCGAGCTGTAAATAGGTTACTTCCAGTTCAACTTCACCGTAGGCATCCTCTGCTTTGGTAAAATGAATGGTAAAAAGCTTATTGCCGTTTTCTGCTATGCTTTCACTTGTAATTTTCATAGACGAAGGTGTGTTATAATCGGGGTCAAACCATACAATATTTCCGTCTGTGGCTACAAGCTTTGTATACACATCGGAAACCGTACTTACATACTCCAATTTTTCTTTATCGTAATCATATCTTATTGTAATTGTCGATATATCCGCAATATCGGAAGGTATACCATCCAGCATTACATCGATGCTTACATTGCTTCCTGTAATTACTTCATTATCAAAACTGATACCTGCCGCATATGAGCTTGTTGCTACCATTAAAAGTGCAGTAAGCACAGCCAATACTTTTTTTATATTTTTCATAGTTGTTTCCTCATTTTCCCAAAATTCCCCCGCCTGATATTTAAGACGGGGGAACCTGTTGTTTTATATTATGTTAATTAGTTTCTGGGTACCGCACTGCTACCACCGGAAGCACCGCCACCTGCAGAGGGTCTTCCACTTGAAACATTATCTTTATCTGCTGCGAAGTTTACTACAACGTCCTGAACACCTACCGCAATTCTTGCAATCATAAGTGCATCATATGCGGTAATTGTACCGGAACCGTTAATATCACTTCTTACAAATGCCATAGCATCTGTATAGCTTGCCACATCGTAGTTAGCGGATTTGTTGTTTGCAGCAAAAGCATCATTTGCATCTACTGTGCCATCACCATTGGTATCGCCCATAAGTAATGTATTGGAAGTACCGTCTTCTACTATAATAGCTGATGCATTAAGCTTAGAGGAACCAAGAGCAACATAGTATACGTTTTCGCCTTCTACATATTCAAATGCTTCAACACCGTCAACAGTTACCTTCTTGCCTGCGGGGATATTGGTAATTACCATCATATACTTATCGCCGTA
This sequence comes from Clostridia bacterium, assembly GCA_045539515.1. Lineage (GTDB taxonomy): Bacteria > Bacillota > Clostridia > UMGS1810 > UMGS1810 > RGIG8748. Next base: position 34,975 of record JAZQFN010000014.1, on the reverse strand, counting down.
TTCGGCAACAGCTTCTTCTGTTTCGCTGATTTCGGGCTTAAGTTCTTCGTATTTAGCCTTTGCATCTTCAAGAACATCTGCATTTGTAACATCGGCTCTGATTTCTTCTCTTAATGCAAGGTATGCTTCTTCTGCAGCATCAATTCTTTCCTTAACAGCAACTGTGTATTCTACTTCACCGATTGCATCGATAAGTTCGATTACATTCTGAACCGCATTGTAGTCAGCTTCGAGAGCTTCATACTTCTGCTGAGCTGCTGTGAGAACAATGTCGTTTGTAACTCTATCCTTGAGGTTATCTGCAAGATTGTCGTATGCTGCCTGAGCGGCATCTATTGCATCCTTTGAATCGGGATATACAACTTCACCAATCTGACTTATTGCATCGATTACTTCATCAATTGCTGCCTTGTCAGCCTTAAGACCTTCAAGTACAGCTTCTGCTGTTTCGAGAGCAGTAAGGTTATTTACATAAGCCTTCTGATCATCCGTGAGAGCTTCGTATGCTGCTCTTGCAGCTTTTATATCTGCTTCAGATTCAAGTGTTATATCTGCCTCTTCTCCGAGAGCTGCAATCATGTTGTCTACACCCAATGCAGCGGCTCTGTCTGCTTCTTCCTTGTCTGCAGCTGCCTTAAGAGCTTCGTATTCATCTCTTGCATCAAGAAGAGTCTGATAGTTTTCTACTCTATCCTTTTCATCATCAGAAAGTGCTTCGTAAGCAGCTTCTGCAGCCTGAATATCTGCAAGGCTTCCGAGGGTTACCTCGCCTATTGCATCAATCTTGCCGATTACTGCATCTACTCTTGCCTGACTTGCAACAAGGGCATCGTATGCTGCTCTTGCATCAAGAAGTGTCTGATAGTTTTCTACTCTTGCCTTCAATGTATCATCGAGAGCATCATATGCTGCTTCTGCAGCTTCTATGTTTGCTTTGCAATCATCACACAGATCAACTTCACCTATTGCATCAATCAATGCTTTAACTTCATCTATAGCATCCTGATCTGCCTTTAATTCATCATAGGTTGCTCTTGCAGCTGTAAGTACATCGTAATTTGTTACATAACCCTGCTGAATACCGCTAAGATTTGCATAAGCTTCTTCAGCTGCTTCAATCTTTTCAAGACTTCCAAGAGATACTGTTCCGATTGCAGAGATAAGGTCTTCTACAATCTTAGCTGCAGCAAGGTCATCCTTTACTGTCTTGCAGGCAGCCTCTACAGCTTCGAGCTTACCTACGATTGCAGTAGGTACCATTGTCTTGTCGGGGAGGTTCTCATAGGAGGAACGAGCAGAAGCCGCAGCTGCGGATACTGTATTCACATTGTCCTTTGTAACTTCCGAAACTTCAGGAAGATTGTTGATTGCAACGATAACTTCATTTGCAAGCTCCTGATCACCTAAAAGACCATTGTATTTTTCTCTTGCCTGTGTAAGGATGGAGTAATTAGCTACATATCCCTTTTCTGCATCCGAAAGCTCAGCATAAGCGCCTTCTGCTTCTCTGATAGCATCGGCGCTGTACAGAGTTACTTCACCGATTGCATCGATAAGATCTTTAACATTCTGGATTTTTTCAACAATAGCATCATACTGTGCCTTGATATCCGAAACCACTGTAGCAAAATCTTTTTCATAGGCATTCAGGTAATACTTATCCAACGCTGCCCTTACATCATCACTTACATCCGCTTCATCCTCAACGAGAATCTCGATGGAATCACCATCCTCTATGGTAACTTCACCAATTTCAACAGCTATTCTTCGTTTTATGCGGCTGTATTCATTATCTTTTTTATCATATTGTTCTCTTTTTTCATCTAACAATGCCTTATTATCTACAAGCATCTTTTGTGCATCTGTAAGAGCAGTATAGGAAGCTTCCGCATCTTCAATCTTGCTCTTACATTCCTCTGTATAAACAACATCGCCGATTGCTTCGATCTTGGCATCAACTGCTTCTGCAGCTGCTTTGTTTGCCGCATTCTGCTCTGCTTCTGCCTTAAGCTGATTATATTTTTCTTCTGCAGCAAGAAGAACACTGTAGTTTTCTACTTCGGCTCTTTCACTGTCATCATTGAGGTCATCGTATGCGCTTCTTGCGGCATCTATTTTAGCCTTGGAAGCATCGGTTAATTCTACTGTGCCGATTGCAGTGATCTTGTCTTCTACTGCATCAATTCTTGCTTTTCTTGCTTCAAGCTCTTCGATTTTTGCTTCGCATGCTACAAGCTTTTCAAGGTTTGCAGGAAGAATTGCAGCTTCCTGATTGTCATCAAGATCTGCATACTGCTGTCTGAGTTCTGCAAGAGATGCTTTATCTGTAAGTTTAACAGCACTTGCATCAAGTGCGGAAAGTGCATTGTTTACTGCAACAACTTCATCATTAAGAGCCTTATAAGCAGCTATTGCATTGTCAAGTTCATCCTTCTTGTTTACAAGTCCCTGCTGTGTGGGAGTAAGTGCCTTGAAAGCCGCATCAGCTTCATCAATAAGAGCCTTGGAAGCTTCTGTGTATTTAACTGTACCTATAGCCTCAATTTTTACATCAACTTTTTCTGCTTCAGCCTTATCCGCAGCATTAGCCTCCAATGCAGCATAATCTGCTTCAGCTTCGGTAAGCTTGGAGTAGTTCTCTACTGCAGCTTTCTGTGCATCGTCTGTAAGTGCATTGTATGCATTTCTTGCAGCATCTATCTTAGTCTTGGAATCGGGATAGATAACATCACCGATTGCATCGATTAATGTTTCTACATTTGCAATTGCAGTTTCCATACCGGCAATTACGTTTTCTGCAGCTGTAATCTTGTCTGCACCGGTAACAAGTGCTTTTTCTGCATCGCCAAGAGCAGTATATGCTGTCTTCGCAGCTTCAACCTTTTCTTTGTCTGCATATGTAACTGTAGCAGGAATTGCAGAAATTAATGCGTTAACATTGTTTACCGCTGTCATGTCAAGGCTGGGAATCTGAACTGTTGTAACAGGTTTGTTTACAGCGTTAACCTGAATTGCAGTTGATGTGAGCTTGAATGCAGAAGCAACATCAGCAACATCTGCTAATGCAGTAAACTCAACCTTACCTGCAACAACGCTTGTCTTTCCATAAATGGGGCTGTCTGAATCTATAGTGAAGCCATCCATACTCAAATATGAGCTGTTAAATAACTTCTTTGTGCTGTCTGAAGTATCAACCTTCTGACCTGCGGCAGGCTTAGCTATATCATAGAAGCTGCTGTAACGCTCATTTGCATCTGCAGTAGAAATTTCTGCATACCAAGCAGCATCAAATGCCTTCTGAGGATTACGTGAAGGTGTGTCTACACTAAACTGTGTAGGATCAAACTGAATTGAATACTGAACCATGGACACATCGTTAACCAATCCGTTAACTGTGACCGTAAGTTCTACAACGTCACCGGCACTTACGCTGTATTTATCCGTTGTAAGAGTAAATTCAAATGTTCTTTCGCTGGCAAATACCATGCCGGATGGAATCATGGTAAACATGAGCATAAGTGTAAGTACTAATGCTGTGATTTTTGAAACGAATTTGTTTTTCATATATAGCTCCTCCTAATATGTATTATTACTGCAAGGGAGATCCGTTTATAAAGAATGCAACAACCTTACCTGCATCACTGGTGTCTGCTATGCCGTCACCGGTAATATCAGCTGCCTGCAAACCATATTCGTACACTTCGGTGGCACTTCCAAAAACCAGAAACTGAGCATCGTTTATAAAATGCTGAACAATTGCACCTGCATCCGAGGTATCTATGTTACCATCGTTATTAACATCACCAAGTGTGTAGCTTGCACCCGGTGTAGGAGGTGTGCTTTCGTCAACTACAGTCTTGTATGGATCGTCTGTTGCTGCCATCGTGGCATAACCGGAGTAAACAGTAAGAGGATCTGTGCCGGAATATGTAAAAGAAAATGTGGAAACACCATCTTTATCTGCCGCAACCTGGTCTATGTGATAAACCTTGGTTGTATCGGCAAAGGCTTCCGCGATGGTTGCCGTACCCTTGGTTACAAGAAGTGATGTTTCTTCACTCTCCTCCAGAGTAGACACCTTTACCGTAATCGTGTCGTCATCTTTGTAAACATCGATGGGGTCTGCTGCCATTGCCGAGCCGGAAATCATACCGAACAAAGCAAGGAAGGCAAGTGTTTTTGCAAAAACTTTTTTCATTTTATCATACCTTTCTTTTGAATATGATGTTATATGGAATTATCTCTATAAAGACAAGCATCCAATCTACCTATAATATCATAATATATTATATCAGCACCCTATTAAAAAGTCAATAGCCAAGGCAAAAAAGCCTTGGCTATTTTTTGGGGTTTTAACCATAAATTTTCTTATATATTTTTGCTCTTTTCTGAACCTTATTTACATAGGAAGCCGTTTCGCCAAAGGGAATTTTATGTAGTTCCCCTTTCCCGTCGGAATATCTGGGGTCGGCGAGCCACTTTTCCACATTGCCGGGACCCGCATTGTATGCAGCTATTGCCAAAATGGTGTCGCCGTCAAATGTGTCCAGCAGATAACGCATATATGCACAGCCTATCTTAATATTGGATTCCGCCTTGCGGAAGTTATCAACGCTTACTCCCGTATCAAGATTTTCCACACACCAGATGGCGGTTTCTTCTTTTAGCTGCATAAGTCCGTATGCATCCTTGTGGCTTACAGCCTCTGTATCGAAATTACTTTCGGCACTTATTATGCCCATAATGAGGTATTCATCCAGATTGTGCTTTTTGGCACACTCTTCAATCTGATTTTCATACTTAAGAGGATATATAACCTTAAGTGCGGGATTTATAAGCAAAGCAACTGCTACAGATAGTATCAGTACAAAAACCCATATTAAAAGTGAATGTTTTTTTCTATATATCATCAAAGCCTCCAAATATTGAATCAAGCTGAACTATTAAATCATTTTCATTTCCGTTGTTATATACCACATAATCACAACGGGATATGTAGAACTCATCCTCGGGTTGGCTTTTAAGCCTTAAAAGAGCGCTTTCCCCGGAAATTCCGTCACGAAGCATTATGCGCTCCGCCCTTTTATCTATATCGCTTAATACACACAGGGTTTTAGTACATACTTCCCCAAGACCGGCTTCAAAAAGAAGCGGTGCATCAAGAACTATGTTTTTGTCCGGATTGGCTGCTATTATATCCAGGTTTTCCTTTATAATATATTTGTGGGTTATAGCATTGAGAAGTTCTAATTTTTCTTTGTTTTTAAATACTATTTCGCGCATTACCGCTCTGTTAAGGTTTCCGTCGGAATCCACTACCGCTTCTCCAAAGGCATCAACAATTTCTTCCATACACTTTTCGCCCTTGGTACATACCTTGTGGGCAATTTTATCGGAATCCAGAACGAGGAAGCCTTTTTGAGAGAAATATTTACTTGCGGTGCTTTTGCCTGTTCCGGAGCCTCCGGTAAGACCCAATACCATAATTACCATTCCTTACATTATATAATGTTTGTTTCTATTTTGCATCGTACCAGCTTTTGCCGCATTTAGCCTCCGCCACGAGAGGTACCGAAAGCTTTGCGGCACTTTCCATAGAGGATGTAAGTATTTCTACAACTTTGTCTGCCTCGTCTTCGTATGCTTCAATGATAAGTTCATCGTGAATCTGAAGTATAAGAGAAGATTTTAGGTTTTCCTCTCTGAGACGTTTTTCCACAGACACCATAGCAATCTTTATAATATCTGCGGCACTGCCCTGTATGGGAGTATTTCTGGTCATTCTCTCTGCCGCGGAACGAAGCATAAAGTTTGAAGAGTTGATTTCGGTAATCTTCCTTCTTCTTGAAAACATAGTTTCAACATAGCCTTTTTCCTTGGTAGTTTCAATTATACTGTTCATATATCGGTCAACACCGCGGTATTTGTCGAAATAGTTATTTATATATTCCCTTGCTTCTTTTACACTTATACCAAGGTCCTTGGCAAGAGAGTACTCACCCATTCCGTAAATAATACCGAAGTTTACGGTCTTAGCGTGGGAACGCATAGTATCCGTAACCTCTTCAAGCTCCACACCAAACACATTGGAAGCAGTAAGGGTGTGTACATCTACGCCGGTGTTAAATGCATTGCAGAGAGCCTCATCCTCCGATATATGTGCCAGAACTCTGAGTTCTATTTGGGAATAATCGGCATCAACAAACACACAACCCTCTTTTGCCACAAACATCTTTCTTAGTTCCCTGCCAAGCTCTGTACGCACCGGGATATTTTGCAAATTCGGCTCCTGGGAGCTTATTCTTCCGGTAACTGTAACTGTTTGATTGAATTTGGAATACACCCTTCCGGTTTTTTCATCTATTACCGCAAGGAGCCCATCACCGTAGGTTGACTTTAATTTTGCAAGCTGACGGTATTCAAGGATTTTGCGTACTATTTCATGTTCTTCGGAAAGTTTTTCCAAAACTTCAGCATTGGTGGAGTAACCTGTTTTTGTCTTTTTGGGCGGTTTCATACCCATTTTTTCAAAAAGAATAACACCAAGCTGTTTAGGAGAATTAAGGTTGAATTCTTCCCCTGCAAGAGCATATATTTCTTTTTCTAAGATATCTATGCTCACCTTAAGATTTTCGTTGAACTCATAAAGCTTAGGCTTATCTACGAGAACTCCGTTTATTTCCATTGATGCAAGCACCCATACCAAAGGAAGCTCCACTTCAAAGAAAAGCTTATCCTGTCCCTCTTCGGCAATTTTCTCTGCAAGGCAGTCCTTGAGCAGTTTGGCAGCACATATATTTTCCGATACATATGCCCCCAAATCCTCTTGTGAAAGCTCTGCAAGAGTCTTTTGATTTTTACCGGTTCCGAATACCTCTTTGTCATCCTTAAGATTTACACTGAGGTAATCCAGAGCCATTGTACTGATATCATATGAGTTCTTAAGAGGATTTATTATATATGCGGCAACACCCAGGTCAAAATACGAAGTTTTAAAACTGATACCGTATTTATTAAGAAGTACCATATCACCCTTTATGTCCGAAGAAACCTTTGTGACGGATTCGTCTTCCATTATAGGTTTTAAGCAGCCTGCAATGGTTTGTGCTTCGCCGAACACAAAATAAACCTTTTCTTCCGAAAGGAACGCTGTAGCAGTAAGCTCACCCTCGGTTTCAAAGAGCTTGTACACAAAATCATTTTTCACATAGGAAAGCTTTTCTTCCATTTCAAGAACAGATATTTCTTCAAAGGGCTTACACTCAAAATTCACAGAAGAATTGCCGGTATCAAGCTTCTTTAAAAACACCTGAAATTCCAGATTGGTATAAAGCTCGGCAAGTCTTGCGTTGTCATATTCCTTAACTAAGGCATCTTCTATGGCAAAGTCAAGAGGCACATTTACGTCTATAGTACAAAGCTTTTTACTTAAAAATGCCATTTCCTTACCGTCAATAAGCTTTTGGCGGGCGGCAGGCTTTACAATTGCATCATCCAGATTGTCGTAAAGTGCCTCAATAGATTTAAACTTTTTGATATATTCAAAAGCGGTCTTTTCGCCAATACCCTTTACACCGGGCACATTGTCGGAGGTATCCCCCATAAGTCCCTTTACATCTATAAACTGTGTAGGAGTTACACCATAGGTGTCCTCCACGTCATCAGAATCAAGCTCTGTGGTAGTTGTGGCGCCGCCCTTGGTTACGGTGAGTAAAACCTTGGTAGTATCGGTAGCAAGCTGAAGGTCGTCTTTATCACCCGTAAGGATATAACACTCAACCTCTTTTTCCTTGCACATACGGCTTACAGTACCTATGATGTCGTCTGCTTCATAACCTTCTTTTTCGAGAATAGTTATGTTCATTGCAGAAAGAATCTCTTTCATTACAGGCATCTGCATACGAAGTTCATCGGGCATTCCCTTGCGCTGTGCCTTGTACTGTGAGTACATCTTGTGACGGAAGGTAGGTGCCTTGAGGTCAAATGCCACGGCAATATAGTCAGGGCAAAGCTCCTCGGTATGCTTAAGCATAATGTTGAGGAATCCATATATTCCGTTGGTATACATACCGTCCTTGGTGCTTAAAAGTCTTATACCGTAAAAGGCACGGTTTATTATACTGTTGCCGTCTATTATAAGCAATTTTTCCATGGCAAATCACTCCGTAAAAAAACAAATATATGACCATTCTACCATAAAATTCCGAAATTTTCTACCCTATAGGATAAATTTTAATAATTTCTTCCGCAATTTCTCCGAAAACAGGTACTGCACTTTGGGCTCCGCTGCCTCCGTTTTCCACAATAACCGCCATAGCATATTTTGGATTATCATAAGGAAAATATCCGCAAAACCAACCATGAACCATATTATCGCCGTTTTTTTTCCAGCCGGTTTCTGCGGTTCCTGTTTTGCCGGCAATTCGGGCAGGATTATTGCAAAGGCTTTTTGCAGTTCCTTCGGTTACGGCAAGGCGCATGGCATTCTTTATAAAGTCTGCGGTATAAGCAGATGTTACCCTTTCTTCGCCGATTTCTCTTAAAACTCTTTTAATATTTCCGCCGGAATCCATGAAACGGTCTGCAATGTTTACCTTTTTCTTTACACCTCCGGCAGCGATTACTGCGGTCATATTTGCAGCCTGAAGAGGTGTAATGAGGATTTCTCCCTGACCTATGGAATAATTAATGCTGTCGTTTTCAGTAAAGATTTCATTTTCGGGCAGGTTCCCCGGGTTCTCTTCAAAATCGGTACAGTAAACTAACCTTTCGCCAAGCCCGAACTTTGCTGCCATATTTATAATTTTCTCGGCTCCAAGCTCTGCTCCCATATGATAAAAAGCACAGTTGCAAGAGTTTTTCAGAGCATCAGTCATACTTTGCAATCCGTGACCGTCGTACTTATGGCAGGCAAAGATGTGCTCATCTGTTTTAAATTGACCGGAACACCAATAAACTTTGTTGCCGCCTGAATTTTCCAAAGCTTCTGCCAGAGTAACTATTTTAAATATACTGCCTGCATTATAAGGAGAAACACACCTGTTGATAAATTCCCCTTCCTCACCCAAAAGATATCCGGTAATATCTCTTTGATTGTACACGGGACTGCTGGCCATGGAAAGTACATCAAAGCTATCTACATCCATAACCACAACCGCACCTGTAATTTTGCGGGAGGTTAAGGCGTTATGGCAAATCTTTTGTATGTGCGCATCCAGGGTTAATGCCACCGAATCCCCTTCACCTTTAGCGGCAATATACCGCATACCCACATCTTCAATCACTCTGCCGTGAGCATCCTTTACCACATTAATACTGTCATACACCTCGGCATTCAATATACTTTCAAAGGTTTTCTCCAAGCCGCACACACCCTTGCCTTCGCTGTTCACATATCCAATAAGGTGGCATGCAGTTCCATCTTCAGGATAGCGGGCTGTTCTAAGCGGTGGTGTTCCTTGCTTGTAATACAACCCGTTAAAGTTACGGGTGTCATCCGGAGTATTTTCCACCAAAGGAATCATATTTCTGTCAAGCAATTTTCCACGGCGGTTTTTTACCGGGATATTATCTGTTCGTTGACTTACAGCAAGACGGGAATACTCATCACTTTTTATAGTGCATATTGCCAGCTGACCAATTACAAGAATAACGGCCCATATCAGAAAAAACAGTCCTATTATATTGCTTCTTTTTGCGTTCATTTTACATCACATCCCAAATTTAGGGTTTGTAATTTCTGGATACATTATTATTTTTTACAATTATATTATTTGACAATTATTTCCGTTGACAAACCAAATTCCATTGGGTATACTTATAAAGCAAACTTAACTTACGGGGACGCAATGGTCTCGACGGGGGTTTTGAAGTTTGAGGAGCGAGCAGCGGCGGGTACCGCTTAAAAAAACTCAACTTTTAAAATTAAACGCTAACAAAAATTTAGCTTACGCTGCCTAATTACAGGTAGCCGTTCTTACCTGAAGGACCACGGTCGGGATAAGAGCGTCATCCAGTGGTGAACATGAGCAGACAAAGCTTTGAGTCTGCCATGAACAATGAAGCTACCAAGCAATAAAGTTTGTTTGCGGACTTTAATGTGAGGGAATGTTGACCACAAACTGCGCTCGGAGAGCCTCGGATGGATGGGCTTTCGGACAGGAGTTCGATTCTCCTCGTCTCCACCACTCAGTAGCACGTCCAGTGCTATATAACAAGAAACACCGCTTTGGCTAAGATTTACTAGCCAGGCGGTGTTTGCGTTTGTGATGGCGACTAAAACCATAGCTGGATTATTTGATAATTCTTTGTAAAATCAACCCAGATTACAAAAAGCGACCTTGTAGAGTCTTTTGCTCATACAAGGTCGTGTTTCTTTATATTCCGTCTGTGTCAAAAATATGGTCGAGCTCCTCGATGTTCATTGCATGAAGAACTTTTTCACGGACTGTAAGGTTTGTTAAATCCAAACGTCTGAAATGGATGACACCACCTGCATCGCTACTCTTATGAATAAGCTGTATTCTTCCAATACGATCTTCCTTTTTAGCATATTCCGCAAGAGCTTTTGCCTTTGGAAGATTATCGCTGTATTGATTTCCATGAGGTTCAAGAATATCAACAACATAATCAAGAGCATTATCGCTACGCACAATCAGAAAATCCGGATAGAAGGATTTCTTTTCTCCTCCTATTTCATAAGGCAAGCAAAGTGCCCATGAAGCACGTACAGGATTTCGGAGCCAACAAACAAAATCGCTTCTGCGGGATTCTTCTTCGATTAAGTCTGCTTCCCAGCCGTTCAACTTAATTTTTGCAATACCTGTCGATTCTGACGCAAGCAGATGGTTTTCGTATTCTTTACCTTCCGGGTCTTCTCTTACACTGATGTTTTCAGGAATAGCAAAAATCTGCTCACTGACAATATCACTGTCTGCAAGTATGTCATGATATTTCTTTTTGCACGCATCAGACTTATTAACGATTGCAAGTCTATACTTAGCAACAAATTCGTATAATTTTTCTTTTGCGTATTCGCCAAGTTTTGTTCGACATGCTTCATCTTCTGCAAACAGAATACAGTCAATTTTGTGAACATTGGGGTTATCCTCATCATAATATCTACTACCATAAATGTTGGGGAAACCATATCTTCCCATTTTAGCGTCGGCATTTCTTAATTGTCTATCAAGGTCTGTTTCTGACATTAAAGTGAAATCGTTTGTATAGTTCTCGGTAACATCTTTTCCAAATGGGTCAAATATTTGTACTGATAACTTGTGCTGCAAAATATGCTCAGCAAGTTCTTTATACCTGCCTGTGCCATGCAATTCTTCAATATATTTGCGAATAAGAGCAATTATGTCGTCAACAACTTCATCACGCGCGCCTAAGTAAATGACATTGTGTGTCAGTAGTGTTGCAAGGTCAAGCAATGATTTCAAATAATCATTTATGCGATCTTGTCTTACAAGATATGTCAGATATCCCTTTGAATTTATAAAGTTTATTATTTCAACTCGGTCGATATCTACGGTAAATTCAACCTGCTTACCTGCTGGTGTCGGTTCAAAAGGAGCCTGTTGCTGTGTTCCTGGTGATGCCGGAACAGTAATCGTCTGTGGTGGTATGTATTCCGGCGCATTGTCTCCGGGATTTAACACTCTTGTAGGATTATCCGAGACTGTCGGGGGATTATATGGAACAGTATTATCATTCTGCTCTGCCAGCTGGTCATTGAATAATGATATTTGATCCAGGTTTTGCTCGTTTTGACGATTCCTACGAGGTGTGTGTACCGTCCACGTAATGTAAGTCGGTTCCTCCAAAGATTCACCGTTAATCTCTGTGGGAATGTCACCGCCTTCATTACTCTGAAGTTCCTCTACAACCTTTTTAACGTTATCCTTGTCAAAATGGGGAAGATAAAGCTTTACATCGTTTAAGAATTCATCACGCTGTACACGCATCTGAAGTGGTGTTCGTACCATTCTGCCAAGCAACTGTGCAATATAAGTCGGGTCGTTTCTTACCGCAAAGGACATCATTGTTTCTGCTCTCGGACAGTCCCAACCTGTAGACAATGCTTCCTTGAAGAAAACTACCTTGATTTTATGATCGTCAACTATTTCAGATGCTTTCATATGAGGGATGCTAAGTCCGCATAATTCAAGTGCTGTTCCTTCGCCGAAACAATGAACAACTTCTCCCGCCTTGAAATGAATAGCTGCTTTTTCTTCAATCTTTGCAAGAACATCTTCAAGGTTGGTGTCGGACACAGCGCCGCTGCTTCCTTTGCATACCTGTACCACGAGCACCGGGTCAACATTTGCGTAATGCTGTTCGTAAGTATATTGATACCAGCGTTTGCACTTTTTCAGCCATTCTTCCACCGCTGCTTCTAAAAGCACCATATCATTGTTTTTAGTCGGGTCGTCCGGATAAGTAATAACAATTCTGTCTTTTAAAAGTCCTGAACTTCTGACCTCATCTGCTGTAACAACATACTGTCTTAATACTACATCGCCGGTGTTTTTTATCAAAGTATTGAAACGTTCTGCGGTTGCGCTGATACCAAGAACAACGGGCATTGGCCGCATTTTTCTTTTGGTATCATTTTCTGTATATTCATATCCCTTGATAAAACGCTGCATTATTGTTGTGTCTGTGCCTGCTTCTCGTTTGGTTTTTGCACCACGGTGTGCTTCATCAATAATGAAATACAATCTGTCGGATTTGTTTTGTATGGTGTTGTCAAGAGTTTCCCATATCGTATACTGTCTGTTATCCGAATGTTGAGTGAGGCGTCCGCTTCTGCTTATTTTCTGTGTATTCAGAAAATAAACATGTCCATCCTCAAGCATTTCCATATCAAAGGAATCATCTTCGATTGTCACACATTGACCATATTTCAGTTTGCTGGTTTTAAGCTCAATCTTTTGACGTGATTGCGCATTGAGTTCCGGCGAATCGGAAAGCCATACAAAGATTGCTTCCGGCTGTTCGTCGAAGGTGGTTCCCTCTGCAAGTGTTGAGCCAAAATAAATATCCTCGATAAGTGCTGCTGCAATAATTGTTTTGCCTGCACCTGTAGGTGCCTGAAGCGATACAACCTGCGTGCTTTTTTCTATTTTATAGCTGCTCTGAGCGACCTCCATTTTCTTACGCAGGTCTTTAACAGCCTTGTCCTGAAACGATATTAAATTTATTTTCATCTGCTGTTCCTCCCTGCATTAATTCTAAAGTTATCAAGATAATCTCTGTAAAGCTGATAGACCGTTTTTCCTTGTAGTTCACGCGACATTGCTACAAAGCTTCCTTCGTAATCTGTAACAAGATATACAACATCAATTTCTGGGTGTTCTGCAAGCTTTTCTGCAAATACTCCAAATTGGTTTTCGTCATTGAGAATTGCCATCTTATTTTCGGGAAGTACCAGCATGTCCGGCACAGAGGCATCAACAACCGGACATCTGCCGATTGCACCTGCCTTCATCCACAAGGTTGATAGAAGTTCTTTGAACTGCATACCCAGTGAAACTTTTGTTTTATCAAGGAAGCCTAATTTGAAGAAGGCAGCGTTTGCTTCGAAACCGTCTGCCATAGGAATATCACTGCCTATGTAATTCCCCTTTAATGGATTACCGTTTACGTCATGTCCTTCTATAGAACATACTGTGCGAGGCCATGTGACATAGCGCGCTATGCCGAGATTGTTCCATTCTTCATCTCCGGGCTTAACTCCTTTTTCTGTTAATGCTTTTGCTTCATCTCCTGAAACCTCGTTATTTGTCACCATTATGCAGCGGCGGTTGCCGCCGTCTTCTGCATTGAGAAGGTTTACTGCATGAAGGGTTGTGCCACTTCCTGCGAAAAAGTCAACAATAAGGGCGTTTGGTTTATTGGCAACGAAAAAGCGAACCGCATCATGTACAGCATAGAGAGATTTTGGATAAGAAAAGCGATTATCTTTAAAAATATTTTTAAGCACATTTGTTCCGCCTATGAGAGCATTATGAGAATTTATGCGCCATTGTGTCCCCGGAATTGATTTTCTCACATAATTACCATCGTCAAGTATTAAAGAATTATCTGAACGCCTTCCGGTTATCAAAACTCCATCAGAATGAACTTTTTCGATTTCCTTACGATTCAAATATGTTATTGACATGCCAAGTGGAGTAAAACGCCCCAATCTAACATATCCGTTTTCAAGAGCTTCTTGCAAAGACTTCGGAGACAACTGCCAACAGCCCTCCGTTCCATCCATGTGCATTGGAAATATTGCTCTTGTACCATCTATTGCAACAACTTCATTTCTGTCCGCATCTTTTTTTAATGGTTCTCCAATTGAAACAATATGCGAACCATCATTTGAAACGTAAATCGGATAAAAACACCCAGGAGAATGTTTTCTTGTTGAATTAGAACCGCTACGAGATAGTTGCCTCCATGAAATTTTTGTAGTTCTAACATCAGCCTTTGTTGTCCACTCATCTGACAAACTGAGAGGTGTTGGATTTGCTTCACCTAGTTCAATTATAAAAATGTACTCATCAGTTCTTGAAAATTGTTTGTCTCGTGCAACACCGCCGGAGTTGATTAAGCTACTAACCATCTGCATTCTTGCTTCGGGAAACATTTCTTCAAGCAAACATCCAAGATGCAGATATTCTTTTTCATCTATGGTAACGATAAGCACAGAATCTTTCGGGTTGAGCAGTCGCTTTGCAATTTCAAGACGTTTCTTTATAAAAGACAACCATTTGCTGTGCCTATATTCATCAGTTCCGTCTACGTAGTCATTATTGTATTTCCAGTCTCTTGCTCCTGTGTTGTAGGGAGGGTCAATATAAATACAATCCACCTTGCCGCCATAAAGATATTCAAGGAGCTGAAGTGCGTGATAATTGTCCGCCTCAATAAGGGTATGCCAAAGTTCGCTGTCGGGCGCATTGCATACTTCGCCAAGAGGCTTTAAGCATGGATATATGGGTTCGCCGAATTCTGCCGTTACAACAAGGTCATCTATCGAAAGTTCAACAGCTTCTTTGCTGTCTTTCGGTAAACAAATCGCTTTGTCTCCTTTGGTTTCCAACACCTTGTACGTTTCGCTTACCTTTCCGGTTTTAAGTGAAACAAGCTTTCCTTTTCTAACAGGGACATCATAAAGAGGAGTACATTCCGGCAGATGTTCCTCAAATACAAGTCCGAACTGTTTATGCTTTAACGCCTTGTCGGCTGCTTCCTGTATCTGCGCACGAAGCTCAGGGTTTTCTATTTTTGCAATAAGATCATTTAATGCTGCCATATCTATCCTCCTATCTCTGCTTTACAAGCAGTGCTGTAAGTGTTGTTCGTATTTTTTCAAGCTGCCGCGGATTATCTTTAATCAAATCTGCAATATCCGCAGGAATTTCGCTGCGTCCCTCTGCAGCCAAGTTCAAAAACTGCTTTCGCTGTTTTTCATTAACAGTTAATTTTTTAAGCATTTTATACTGTACATCCGGTGGTGGGGGATTGACTTTGCCGGATAATATGTCATAAAAATATGGCTTTGTAATACCTACTGCTTCATAAAAAGCTGCCTGCGATATTTTCGTCTGACTTATCATTTCTCGAAGGAAATTGCCAAACGCTTTTTTATCCGTAGCCATCCGTTTTCACCTCCATAAAGTATGTATGTAAACATACTAACATACATAATATGAAATGTCAATAAAATGAGCATAATTTTATATTTTTTACTGTAATTCTCATAATAGAGACATTATTAAAAATTTACTTGCACAAACTTGCACGCGTGCAAGTTTGAATTGACTTTTTTGCACGCGTGTGATATGCTATTAATAACATTATTATTCGGAGGTGTTTTTGTGAGTCATAATTTACCTGAAAAAGAGACACTTGAAATAGAATTTAAAAGCGATTTAAAAAAGCTCGGCGATAACGATTTAATCGATGCTGTAGTGGCTTTTGCAAACACATACGGTGGCGACATTTATCTTGGTGTCGAAGATGATGGAACATTGACTGGAGTTCATGAATCTCACAACGATTACAACCAGTTAGCTGCTTTTATTGCAAATCGTACCGTTCCTCCGATTTCCGTACAAGTAGAACCATTGCATTCTGTAGATGCAACGAAAATGGCATTAATTATTCATGTGCCAAAAAGTCGAAGTATTGTTGCATCATCTTCTGGAAAAATGCAGCGAAGAAGATTAAAGGCAGACGGAACACCGGAAAATATTCCTTTGTATCCTCACGAAATAACGACACGCTTAAGCGAATTATCTCTCTTGGATTTTTCTGCCCAGCCTGTTCCGGGTGCACAGTATCAGGATTTAGACCCTGTTGAGCGCGAACGTTTAAGAGGGATTATACGTTCATATAACGGCGAAAAGTACCTCCTGGAGTTGACAGACGAAGAACTTGACAAGGCTATGCAATTTGTTGTCACAATAGACGACCGGCTCATTCCAACCTATACAGGAATGTTAATCTTAGGTCGCAAAGAAAAGCTAAAAGAACTTATCCCAACTGCTGAATCCGCGTTCGTTATGATGCGAGGAACAGAGGTTACTACAAACGAGTCTTTTTATTTGCCATTGCTTTCGGCTATTGAAAAAATGATTGATTTTGTTGCAGCAAGAAATCCCGAACAAGAAATCGAACAAGGACTTTTTCGTTTGTCTGTACCTGAATTCAATCCACGTGCAGTCAGAGAGGCAATTGTAAATGCTTTTGCACATCGTGATTACACACGATTAGGAAGAGTTTTAGTCCGAATTGATGCAGATGGACTATCCATATCAAATCCGGGTGGATTCATAGAGGGCGTAACATATCAAAATATACTAACTGTGGAACCCCATGGCAGAAATCCCGTTCTTGCTGATGCTTTAAAACGAATTGGATTGGCAGAGCGTTCCGGCAGGGGTGTTGACAGAATTTTTGAAGGTTCTCTTATATACGGCCGAGAACTCCCGGATTATTCCGAAAGTACTTCCACATCAGTACGTTTGTTTATACCCCGTGGAATGCCTGATAAAAAAATGGTGGGATTAATCTCAGAAGAGCAACAAAAATCAGGCGCTCCCATTTCGCTTAATGCCTTATTTGTATTAAACATCTTAAAACACAATCGTCGAATGTCGCTTAGTGAAATTTGCTCAGAATGTAACATACCTGAACCAAAACTCCGTTCAACAGTCGAAAGACTAACTGAAGCCGGAATAATCGATGGTATAGGAAGTGGACGAGGGCGAGTATATGTTTTAAGTGCAAAAGCATATAAGGATCCTGTTCAATATGTTCGTCAAACCGACATCGATGTAATTCGATATACTGAATTAATACTAAAATTAGCTCAAACAAAAGAATATATAACACGAAAAGATGTTATTGACCTACTGCATGTGTCCGGCCCACAAGCATATCGTCTTCTCAAAAAAATGGAAAAAGCAAAACAACTATTGTGTAGTGGGAATACCAGCGCTGCAAAATATAAAATTTTAAAGTGAATAAATAAAACTTACACGAACTTACACGAACTTACACGCGTGTAAGTTCGTGTAATGTAATCTTAGTAGTACAACGCTTTTAAAAACATAAACAGTATTTAATTAAAACCATTTATGACAAACAAGGCTATCCCAGTTATGAAAATTGGAATAGCCTCGTTTTACTATATGTTTTTGACGAGCTAATGCGTAGTTACACCTCGTCTCCACCAAATAAAAAACAGATGTCAGAGGCATCTGCTTTTTTTATATATTGACTCTTATGGAATCGAACTTCGTAAGGTTTGTGCGTAGCAAAACAATCCGGTGAATTGTTTTGCAGCACAAATTGTGCATACGGGTACCGAATTTACGAAGCGTAGCGTAGTGAATTGGGTCGGATGCACTCTCAAGCCGAAGCAAGGCTTGAGGATTCTCCTCGTCTCCACCAAAAGAAAATTACTTGAACACCTATTATTTTTATAATGGCTTTGCCATTGTGGTGCGATTTTAATTCAAGTCAAGAAAGGAAACTGTTTACTATGTAAAAAGTAGGCAGTTTCTTTTTGTTATTTTTTCAAAGGTATTATAAGAAATGTCATAATGCTGAAAAAATGTTACAAACCTTGAATCTGTCAACAAAATATATTATAATTTAACCAATAGTTAATAAATAATCTATCAGTTATTTGAGAAAGGAAACTGACTTATGAATAAGAAAATTATAGCAGGCGTGCTTTCGGCTCTGCTTTCAACAACCTCTATATCTGTATTTGCGGAAGGTGTAGAAAACTTTAACTGGAACAACCCTCCAATGCAATTCACAGATGTCCCCTCTCACCAATGGTACTACAATGATGTTTCAAAGGCTTCTGCCTCCGGCATCATAAATGGTATTGGTAACAACCAATTCAACCCAAATGGAACTTTAACTCATGCAGAGGCTATGACTCTAATGGCTAAAGTTCATGCCATTTACCTGTATGGTAATTCCGATATAATCAACGAGTATCGAAAGACCGATGACCATTGGGTTTCAGGAATTCATTCATATTGTTTAGACCATAGACTTCCAACTCCTACTGAGGCAGAATTTGATACCAATATATCAAGGGGTACTATGGCTCGTTATTTTAGAAATTCACTTCCATCAAAAGCTTTTGATACCGGTATCTCAAATGATTTATCTTTAATGCCTGAACAAACCACTAACACAATAGTTCAGGATTTATTTAGAGCAGGTATCTTAATTGGCGATAACAATGGCTTCAGACTTGAAGATTCCATTACGAGAGCAGAAGCAGCTGCAATCATTCATAGGGTAGCCAACCCAGATGTTCGTGTAGAAGTAGAGGCTCCAGCTCCTCAGCAACCAGTTACTCCCCAACAGCCTGTATCTCCTGTTCAGCCAGGTCAGGTGCAGACTGCAAAGCCTTACAAGAACATTCCAAATACTAATTGGCAATCAGACCCTACGGGTGGTGTAACTATCCAATCTCAATCTGGGTATATCAATACAAAGTATGGTAATCATTCTTATGGTTGCAAATCTCAAGAAGAGTATGACAAGGTAATGTCAGTAATAGATGAGGCCTACAATTATGCTTGTCAACAGGAGGCAAATAGAGCTTATCGTGGTGGTCAAGGTGCAATGGGGTATTATACTAATGGTAAGGCAGTTATGAATTTCTATGAAAATGAAATAGGCTATTCTGATAAAAATCAAATAATGAGCATGGGTATAACTGGAGATTTTGTAATGAACATGGCTGATTATTTGGATGATACTTATGCTACACCAAATGGCAATGGTATAAATACTGATGCTCAAAATAATAATGTATATAAATGGCTTTTTGGTGGTGGTCATCTAGATTGTGATGGTAGAGCTCATTTATACATGCTTTGTTATGATTATTTAGGTTTCTCCACTCGTATGATAGGTTCTTCTAATATAACCCATGCTGCTGGTCAAGTGTATATAAATGGTGAATGGGTATTTATATCTCAAAACTATGGTAAATTATTTAAAGTAACTCATTCTCAAGTGAAAGAGTTAATGTCAGGTATTAAGAATGATGCTTACGAAGATGACTATGGTGCTGAGATGGATTTAATTGTAAAAACTGCAAGTACTAATTCCGAGCGACTTTCAGACCTAGCAATAAGAGTTCCTGCTACACATACTCCTAATGATAGAAGTTTATAAAATAAAAAGTAAAAGGCATTTTTCCAAGAACAAACAATTTTAGGAGAATACCTTGTAATTTAGGACATAATGTGGTGATACATACAACAGACCTCAGCCGGTTACACCGGCTGAGGTCTGTTTCTTACTTAACAAGTCGATTGAAGCCAATTCCAAAAGTTGTAGTTTGTTTTTGTACTCTGCACCAGATACAGAAACAGTTTTATATTCGTCACCATCTTTATAGTGATAAACAACTTTAGTAATTCTGCGGATTTACTGTTTAAAGCTGTCTGAGTGTCTGTTGCTTTCGTCAACCATAAATGTATTTGTAAAGGAAATATATTTGTACGACGATACAAATACAGTTATTAAAAATTTGAAATAAGACATAGATATAAGGGTTTGTTTTAAATTTAATTGTTTAATAAAAAAACGATGCACCCCCTGGGGTGAAATTCTATCAAAATATACGCTATTATCCAAATATAAAAACTTGACACTTCACCCAGATTATGGTAATATATCTTCAGCACAATGTGTGCTAGATGTATCGGAGGTGGTTATATGGCCATGGATAAAGACAATCTTATATGCGATGAAATGTCGGACAGAATTATAGAAACTACTAAAGAAATAATGACCGCCGAGGGTGCATACAATGTAAATGTACGTAAAGTGCTTAAAAAGCTCAACATTACTAACAGAGTTTTTTACAACCGCTTTCACAACATTGATGAAGTGCTTACATTAATTGCCGAAGATACTATCCTTAAAGTAAGAGAAAGTATTGTAGCTTCATTCGATGCAAACAAAGACTTCTTTGAACAGATACTGGAGATTGTAGAGCAAACACTTATAATATCCTACGACACCAGAATGGGCTTTGCGCACTATGTAGTAGAAAACGACTCCATCATAAACAGCAACTATGAATGGTGGATGAAGCATATTAAGTGGATCTTAAATTACGCAATGGAAAACGGGTTTATTAAAGATATTGACCCGGATATGACCGCCTATACGATATGGTGCTTTATACGCGGATTCAATACCGATGCCATAAGCCGTAACCTCCCCTTAGAAGATGCTATAAAAGCTTACAGATACGGCTTCAGCTTTATACTTAAGGCTTTAAAGAAATAGGTGCTACCATTGGCACGCACATGGGCTCCGACGCCTACGGCGTGGTATATGTAGCAATATGAATTAACAGCAAAAAGACCTGCCGAAAAGCAGGTCTTTTTGTTGTTATAAATATATATTATTTTATACTTCCGTCTGCATTAAACAAGGGCAGTTTTTCAAGATATATTATATCTTTTCTGTCGGCAGCTTCACCTTCTGCAAGTATTGCCGCCTTTCCTACTACATTGGCTCCGCACTTTTCTGCAAGAAGCTCAAGGCATTTTAAGGATTCGCCGGTGCTGATTACATCATCCACAATAAGTACTCTCTTGCCCTTTAAAGCATTTATTTCATCTTCTCCAAGATAGAGAACTTGGGGATGGGCAGTTGTAATAGAGTTAACCTCTGCGCTTATTACATTTTTCATATACACCTTTGTACCTTTTCTTGCAACAATATAGTTGTCATCATTGTGCTGTCTTGCCATCTCATATATAAGAGGAATACTCTTGCACTCTGCGGTAAGCATAATGTCGTATTCAGGAACTTTTTTCAAAAGTTCTTGGGCACTTGCTTTTGTAATCTCAACATCGCCAAACAATATAAATGCAGCAATATAAAGATTGTCAGCAACCTCAAATAATTGAAGGCTTCTTTCAAGACCTGCGATTTTCATTTTGTAATCCATAACCAAAACTCCCTTTCATATTAAAAGAATAAATATGATGAACTGCTATCAGTAAGCAAGGTGTCAATTCCGTAAATATAAAGCACTTCGTCAATTTTAGCACTTTCTGTAATCAGCGATATGGGATTTCTGTAGTATCTCATATCAAGCATATAAATTTCCTTGTAGTTATGCGCCAGGAAGGGGACAAAATTCTGCCCGAAGGAATCCCGTATTACCAAAAGCTTGCCGCCCTTTGCATTGGGATTCTCTATCTTTACATAGCTGTGGTTTCCGTCAAGGTACACAGGATATTTATCCATTTGTCCGAGGTGTTCTTTAAAGAACATACTGTTG
Source organism: Clostridia bacterium (assembly GCA_045539515.1). Classification (GTDB taxonomy): domain Bacteria; phylum Bacillota; class Clostridia; order UMGS1810; family UMGS1810; genus RGIG8748. The sequence continues at coordinate 13,131 of JAZQFN010000014.1, read as the reverse complement.
CAAACTTCGGACTCATCGCCTTCAACCACTGTCACGGTCACACTCTCTCCAAGATCCCATATTTCCAGATTGTCCGGCTTTGTAAGCCAGTATCCGCTGCCGGAATATGTTGTTCCATAAAAGTCACCGTGAGTTGTTATGGTATATTCTCCCACTTCGGGATACTCCATTTCGTTCAGCTTGCAGTATGCCTTATACAGCTCGTAACTTCCCTGAGATGTAAGGTGATGGTCTGTCTTATAGTAGACTTGTTTTCCCTTGGAGTACGCCTCCATAAGAGGTTCTCTGGCATCCAGAAATCTCACCGAGGGAGTAGCCTCAGAAGCCTTGACGATAAGTTCGCCATCGCTGTATTCTTTGTGAAAATCAGGCAGCTTGTCCTCCATAATGTATCCGGATGAAGGAACTATTATAAGGGTGCTTTTTATTCCGTTGAATACCGTAAAAGATTCAAAATTAGATAAATTTTTCTCATAATGGTTTACCGGATCGGACTTATCCTGCTCTTTGGGCGCATTAATAAGATATCCATCATCTGTGCTGTAAATATCTCTTAATGCATTTTTGCCCATTGTTTTGGAATAGTAGGCATCTACACCTACGTAAAAATCTCTGCCCCAGAGATGGTCACTCATATAGGTTTCAAGCTCTTCGGCAAAATTACCGCTTTTAATATTCTCCCAGGTAAATTCGGGGAACGGAGCAAGGTATCTTTTTTCGTTTTCGGAATAAACATTGCTGTCATCAAAAAGCGTTATTGCTGCCACAACTGTCAAAAAGCCTATAAAAAGAATGGGCAATATCATTCTAGAAATTTTCTTCATATTAAATTACCTCAGAACTGAAAATAAATAAAGGGATTGTAAGTTTCTGTTACAAGGCTTGCCACGCAAAGGATAAATCCTACTATGCAAATCAGAGTTTCCAGAACCCGAACTCCTTTAACTTTGAGCTTTACTGTGCCAAGCAATGCCGTACAAAGAGGTGTACAGCTTACAAAGCCTACAACAAATGTAAACCACCATGGAATAAGGGTGCTCACATTTCCGCCTTGAGGTACAAACATCACCTTAAGATAATTAAATGCAGAGCCAAAGTCAGGACATACAAAGAATATCCATCCGACAACTACAATAAACAATGTATATATGTGTCCGAAAACTGCCGGAAGCTTCTTTAATGCCTTACCATATACAAACTTTTCGCAAAGGAGAATTATTCCGTAATAAATTCCCCATGCCAGGAAGTTCCAGCCGGCTCCATGCCATAAACCGGTAAGTGCCCATACTATAATTATGTTAAGAGCATTTCTAAGTAAACTTACCCTATTACCCCCAAGAGGTATATACACATAATCCCTGAACCAGGTGCTCAAAGATATGTGCCATCTTCTCCAGAATTCGGTAATGGTTCTTGAAATATACGGATAACTGAAGTTAATGCAGAATTCAAATCCCAGCATTTTGCCAAGACCTCTTGCCATATCGGAATATCCGCCGAAATCAAAATAAATCTGAAGAGCATATGCAATAGCCCCTATCCAGGCTCCGCCGGTTCCGTAAACAGAAAGGTCTGAGTACACTGTCTCCCATATTATACCAAACTGATTTGCAAGAAGAACCTTCTTTGCAAGTCCAACTACAAAAAGCTTGATTCCGGCAGAAAACATATCAAAAGTAGATCTTCTGTTGCGAATCTGCGATGCCACATCTGCATAGCGGACTATAGGACCTGCTATAAGCTGGGGGAACAATGAAATATACGCTCCGAAATCAATAAAATTTCTTGCGCATCTGCAGTCCCTGCGATATACATCTATAACATAAGACATAGCCTGGAAGGTATAGAATGATATACCTATAGGAAGAACAATATTTACATGGGGAAGATTGCCAAGGAACGGAATTAATCTTAAAGTATCAAGTATAAGAACCGTGTACTTGAAGTACACAAGCATTCCTATATTAAATACAATACTCAAAAACAGTACCGCCTTGCGAATCTTGTCGGACTGCTTTATTTGTTCGGGATCAAGAATCCTGGCAAATAAATAATTGCCCAAGACGGAAACCAACATAAGAATTACATATACCGGCTCGCCGTAAGCATAAAATATCAAATTAGCAAAAAACAAAAAACCGTTTCTGTAATTTGACGGTAACCAATAATTAATAATTATAACCACCGGTAAAAACAAAAACAAAAATACCAGACTTGAAAAAACCATTTCGTTTAATTCTCCATTAGCTTAATTTGCCGGATGAAAAACTTCATCCGGCAATAAATCACTTTATATATTTGGTGTACACAGCTTTTACAGCATCGTAATCGGGAGTAAGGAACATAGCAAAGTATCTTCCGTTTTTAATAACCTCACATTTTTGTGCAAGGGCATAGTTCTTTGCATCGTAGTTTTTGGACTGAGCGGCAAAAGAAGCTATTTTTGCATTAAAAGCCGTTTCAATTCTTTGAGCGGCTTCATCATTTGAAGCCTCAATCATAACTATCTCATGAGGAAAAGTTCCTTCCATAAGAGAAAATCCCGCACACTGCTTAATATCGGCAGCCTGTATACCGTACAATGCATACATAGAATTTACATTGAAATCCAATGCGTTATCTGCTCCTATTTCAGTCTTAATTTCTTCCATAACAGTTTCAAGCTTAGCATCGCTTGTTTCAGAACTGTCTTTGTCTGTTGTTTCCTCTACCGGATCGGATTCGTCCTTATCCGCGCCATCATCGGAAGGTGCAGAAACGGATTCTTCACGGGTAAGGCTGTCTATCTGCTTTTTATCTTCTTCCTTGCCGCATCCTGTAAGCAAAAGCATAAACGCCACAAAAAGAAGAAGGAGCTTTCTTAAATTTTTCATTCTTTATTATTCCTCCGTCACATTTGGGGAGTGTGGGTCTTGAGATAATCTATCCAAACCTTATCTGCAGTATAGTTAAAGTGTATGCCCATATCCTGAGGGTCACTGCAGTACTCCATTTTGAGATTGCCGTTTTTATCGGTAACCGCTTCCGCAATATTTAAGTAGTACCAACCATTTTCTTTAGCCATTTTGCGAAGGTTGTCATTGTAAGCTGCAATAGCAGAATTGGTAAGCCCCTTAACAGCATAGTCTTTTATCATAGGTGTAACAGACTGTATTATAATCTTGGCATCCGGTGTTTTTGCCAGTATGTTGTCAACAAGTATTTTCATATTGGCAATGCATAAATCAGCATTGTAAATACCGTTGATTCCAAGCATTATATATACCTTTTTTGCACCGGAAAGTGCCACACCGTCTTCTACAAAAACCTTACGTCCCTGATAGAGGGGATGAATTGAATTTTCGTTTATTTCCCAATAACAGTTCATAGGGCTTAAGCTACCTGCGCAAAGGAATGTAGCTTTGCCGAGTCCGCCTGTAGATGCACAGTAAAACTGCAACGACATAGTTACGGAATCGCCCACGAATATTGCATCATCAAAGTACGAAACATCAACAGCTCCGCTTTCATAAATAACCGGGTCGTACTTTTCTCTTGCTATTATTTCGTATTCAATATATTTGTCATTATACGCACCGGGTTCGGTGTTAACTACAGACGCACCTTCGGAAGGTATCTCCCCGGAGGATTTGTATAAATTATATACAATTGCAGCCAACTCGCCCCTTGTAATAGCATTGGAGGGATACACGTATCCGCTGTCACTGCCGTTTATAATACCGGCAAGCTTTAATGCCACCATATCCGAACGGGCAAAATTGCTTACCTTCATAGAATCCTCAAAGGGATTGTCGTTGCCCTTTACCGAAACCTTTATATCGGCATAATTAATAAACCTCATAGCCATACATGCAACCTGTTCTCTTGTGCATTCTGCCCCGGGCATAAAGGTGTTGTCGGGGAAGCCGGATGCAATGCCGTTGTTGTATGCCCATACAATCGGTTTATAGCTCTCCATATTTTCATTGACATCTGAAAAAGGATTGTCTGTATTTTCACTGTTTTGAGTTTTCAGAACATTACTCAGATTATACAAATAAAGCACTATATCATAACGGGAAGCAGAGCTTTCTCCATTAAAATATTCAGCTTCGGGAATAACTCCGACAAGGCACAGCTCATTGGCTGCTTCATAGTACCAATTCCTGTTGGTAACATCTTTAAATTTGGAATAAAATTCATCTGAATGCCTGTCCTCATCAGAAAGAGTATATGTAACGGAAAACAAAAGTATTAAGGCTACAAAAGCCGCCATATACTTTTTGATAGTCCGATATTTCTCCATTAATAACCACCATTTTTCTAATTTTTTCGCGACTATATTATTGTATCACAGTAAATACAAAGTGTCAATCACATATAATAAGAAGTTTTAAAGAAATTTTCACCAAAAAAACATTTGAAATCATATCCTTTTTAGGTTACTAATCCCTCCGGATTATATTTTTAAAAAAAGACCTGCTAAATAAAGTCAAGAGGAATAGCTTTATTTAGCGGGTCTTTTTTCGTTATAAATCATACATTGCAATATAAAAAAATATTTCCGACAAAAATAGAACAAGGACGTCAAAACTGCAGATATTTTGACATCCTTGTTCTATTAAATAACGAAAAACAAATTTTGATTAAAGTCTTGCACACAACAATGTACATTAATCTAAATGTATTGTACTATAAAAATACCCCTTTGTCAATAGGATATTTGCATTTTTTTAAACTTTTTTTCACTTTTTCAATGATTTGTGAAAAATATGTGACCAAATATTACGGTTAATTAACAATAACCGTCATTATTTGACACAAGCTATCCGGTTTGATAAAATATTACACGATGATAAATATGATAAGGAGGGGTGTTGGTGAAAAAATTTATAGCAGTTTTTCTTTTGTCTGCAATTATGATATTTAATTTATCTTTTACTTCATATGCGTATTCCACCGTCTCCTTGTATTATAACGGTTCGCCGGTTTATCTTGTGGAAGGTCCTTACATAATTGGCGGTGCAACCTACGTTCCCGTAAAGGGTCTGGATTCTGTTTTGGGTTTTGGATATTATTGGGAAAGTGCAAGCAAAACAGTTGTTGTTAGCACTCCGTCTTTTTCTGCATGGATTCAGGCCAATAACAATTCGATTGCAATCTCTAAAAACGGCATTAACAGCACATATTACGCCGGCAGTGCACCCTGCATAATCAACAATCGTATTTTCATTCCGGTTCGTGCTCTGGCCGATTTGTTTGGTCTCAGTGTTTCGTGGGACTCCTATAGCGGACGTGTCAGCCTGTCGAATGCCTACGGTGGCTCATATTCATCGTCGATGCAGGCGGGCAAAATAAGTCTTAACGGTTTTGCAGCACCCACCACCATATATCTTGGCAAGGCATATGTGCTGAGCGGCACAGTAAGCTCCTCTGCTTTGCTTGACCGTGTGAACGTTAAGGTTCTTGATAAAGCAACAACAATCACCGAAATTAATGAAACAACCTTTAATATCAACAGCACTCTTTATAACCTTTCCGATATTGACAACCGAATTCCCTTCGGGAAGCTCTCCAAGGGTGCAAAAACTTTGCAGATAACCTGCGTGGACAAATATGAACAGCGACAGCAGTTCAGTTATGATTTTACAATCATCGAGCCGCAGCCGGCAAGCTCGTCAACATCATCGACCGACACTATGCTCTGGCCAGTTCCTTCTTCCGGAATCATTACGACCATATTCTGGTGTGATAATATTGCCTGCCATTCCAACGAGGGCAGGGTAGGCGGTCACGGTGCAATAGACATTGCTGCCAATGAGGGTGCTCCGGTTATTGCCGTAAAAAGCGGCATAGTTAAGCTTTCGGGCTTTGGCACCAACGAAAACCAAAAAAACGGCTATGGCAATTTTATACTTCTTGACCATGGCAACGGGTTAGAAACTCAATATTCACATCTTCACGAAATATATGTGACCGATGGTCAGTATGTTAACGCAGGCGACACAATTGGTGCAGTTGGCAACACAGGCAGAAGCACCGGCAATCACCTTGATTTTTATATTTCAAAAGATGGTGTGCGTTGCGATCCGCTCTATTATCTCAACATTCCTGCCAACGCCACTTGTTATGAGCCTTGCGACATAAAATATTTTAATGCTGCTCTTGCCTCGCGCGGTATAATCCGTTGATAAATTCAGATAATAAAGTAATCGTATAAAACAGAATTATTTCCTCAATTATTTGGAGATAATTCTGTTTTTGCATTTGTAACAGTTTTACAATTCATAATAATGCCGTTTGTTCATATATTTAATCAGGTGATATTATGAGTTTGAAAAAATGGCATATAGCAGGTTTCTTATTTATATCGTTAGCTGGTGTTCTTCTTCATTATGCTTATGCTTTGTCGGAGCAAAACCATTTTGTTGGCTATTTTTCACCGGTTAATGAAAGCATATGGGAGCATCTTAAACTGATTTATTGGCCCTCTGTTATATTTATGATTGCCGAACACGTTACATACGGAAAAAGTGAGGCAGATTTTTTCGCAGTTAAGATGTGCAGCATGATTGGCGCTTTAGCGTTTGTTGTCACATTTTTTTATACCTATTCCGGTGTGCTTGGGTTTTCGCTTCTTGCAGTAGACATCCTCAGCTATTTCGCATCTGTCGGAATATGTCAGTTAATAAGCTATAAAATGTTTTGTGTTCCGACCGATGGCGACAAGTCTGATAATCTTAGAGGTATTGTGGCACTGATAATTCTTGGAGTTTGTTTTGTTATGTGGACATATGCTCCGCCGTACCTTGGGATTTTCTGGGGTTAATATCGATGTATATATGTGAAATAAGGTGTTTTCTGAATTTTGCTATGTTGAAGTTGCACAAATAAACTTATAACCACTTGACGTTATACTTTTTTAGTGATAATATTCTATATTATTAAACTCGGTTAAATATTAACCGTTTTACATAATTAGGGGGAAACTATGAATAATTATTGTTTGGAATTTGGAAGCATGCTTAGTCTGATAAAGAATATGGATATTACAAAAATATTCGATAAAGATGTTTCAACTCCTGAATTTGTTATGTTATCACTCATAGACTATCTTTTAGATAAAAAACACGGGGAGCCTGTATGGGTATCTGACATAGTTGAAAACACTGCTGTTACGGCACAGGCAGTATCTAAGCAATTGAGGGGATTGGAACAAAAAGGCTATCTTATGAGATTTACAGATTCTAAAGACCGGCGAAGAACCGAGGTTAGAGTCAGCAGTGAAGGAAAAAAGATGTATGATGCTTTGAAGGAAAGGCATGAACAGTTTATGGACAACATTATAAGCGGCTTTGAGGGCAACGAATACGACGAACTTTTACGTCTTACTCGTAAATTTCAAATTTTGTACACCGAAAATGTCCTCAAAATGTCTGCTGATAAAAAATGATGAGATAACAATTAACGGAGGACTCTTAAAATGAAATTGTACGAAATATCCGTAAAAAAACCTGTTGCTGTAACAATGGTAGTTCTTATGCTTGTTGTTATAGGATTGTACGCACTCACAATGCTTCCTATAGAGATGACTCCAAAGATGGATATGTCGATGGCTATTGTAGCCACACAATACAGCAATGTTGGCAGCGAAGAAATAGAAAATATGGTTACAAAACCTATAGAAGGAGCTGTTTCAAGCATAAGCGGTGTTGACACAATAACCTCTCAGTCATCGGAGGGCGTGTCTATGATAATGGTGCAATTTTCAAATGGCACCGATATGGACAAGGCAGTTGCCGATATGGAAAGCAATATTAATATGATAAAAGCCTTTTTGCCCGAGGATGCCAGCGATCCTATGGTATTAAAACTCGACACAGATATGATGGCAACGGCTCAATTCAGTGTTTCGTACGATGGATATGACCTTGTTCAAACCAAGCAATATGTTGATGACACGTTAGAGAATAAACTAAAGTCTATCGACGGTGTTGCAAGTGTTTCTGTAAGCGGAGCCAGAAATCGCCAAATAGACGTATATGTTGATCCGTCAAGGCTATATGGCTACGATGTGAGTATATCAGACGTTGCGGCTGCAATCGGTGCTCAAAACGTTAATCTTCCGGCAGGCACAACCAACGCAATGGGCAAAAAGCTTTCTGCAAGAGTTATCGGTAAGCTTGAAAGCGTTAAAGAAATAGAAGCAATTCCGCTTATGACTAAAAATGGTCAGGTTATCTGCCTGAGAGATATTGCTGAGGTAAAAGATTCCTATTCAGACATTACAGGTATAGCGCGTCTCAATAATGAAGAAGCAATTTCTGTTACGATTTCAAAGGAATCTGATGCCAACACCGTTGATGTTGTTAAGGGAATATATAAAATTCTTGATGAACTTCACGTTTCTAATCCAAAATTCAGCTATAATATGACTATGGAACAGGGGTCAATGATTGAAGATGCAGTAAATTCGGTTGCAAGCAACGCAGTAACCGGAGCACTGCTTGCAATAATTGTGCTTTTGCTCTTTCTCGGAAGCGTGCGAACTTCCTTGGTTATCGGCATATCTATGCCAATTTCGGTTGTAACAACTTTCATCGGTATGTACTTCTCGGGTATGTCGCTTAATGTTGTGTCTCTTGGTGGTCTGGCTCTTGGTGTGGGTATGCTTGTTGATAACTCGGTAGTTGTGCTCGAAAACATTTTCCGCCATCGAAAAAACGGAGCATCTTCTGAAAATGCAGCCTTAAACGGTACCGGAGAGGTTGTTGGTGCAGTTATTGCATCAGTACTCACAACGTGTATTGTGTATGTTCCCATACTTTTTATTGATAATATGTTGGCTATTATGTTTAAGCAGCTTGCATTTTCAATTATTTTTTCGCAAATAGCATCATTGCTCACAACATTTCTTCTTATACCAATGCTTTCGGCACGAATCGGGAACACTGACGGAGAGGGCAAAATTCTCAAAAAAATTCTCTCTCCCTTTAATCGCTTTATGGAGGCAGCATACAAGGTATATGACAAAAGTCTCCGAATGGTTTTGCATCACCGAAAGATGTTTGTGATGTTGGTACTGCTGATTTTTGCCGTAGCAATGGTTACTCTTTTTAACATCGGCATGGAACTTATTCCATCGGCTGATTCCGGCACAATAAACGTGAGTGTATCACTTCCTTCCGGCACACCGATTGAAAAAACGGATGCAATAACAAAAGATATTGAAAAAGAAATTATGGCAAATAAAAATGTTGAAAGCTGTTTTGCACTTGTTGGTTCGAGCGGTGACGCAACAAGCTCTGTAACCGGTTCAAGTGAAAGTGATAAAGCTTCCATTACTGTAACCTTAAAAGATTTTTCAAAGCGTAAAGTATCTGATAGTGATGTTGTTCAGCAGCTCAGAGAAAAGCTTGATACAATTGCCGGTGCAAATATTGATATATCCACACAAAGTGCAATACTTAATTCATCATCTGAGGAAATGACGGTTCAGTTTAGCGGAATTGATGATGAAGCTTTACAAAAGTATGTTCTTGATGCCGAAAAGGTTCTTGCCTCTGTCGACGGAGTTGCCGAAACAAGCACATCAATAGCCGACAGTAAATATGAGCTGAGAATACGTCCGAATCGCACAAAAAGTATGGCTTACGGTCTTTCGCCTGCTCAGACATCAACTCTTGTAAACAATATTATTTCGGGAGTGACGGCGTCTCAGTATTCTGAGGGTGGCAGTGAGTTTGACATAAAACTCAAATATCCGGATGAATATGCCGATACATACGAAAAATTAAAAACTCTTCGCATAAAAACACCGATGGGTAGCTGGGTAAGCGTTTCGGATATAGCGGATTTAAGCATTGAACAAGGTCAGACTTCCCTTACAAGAGTTGATCAAAGACGTGTGATAACCTTGTCAGCAAAGCTGTACAACACTGATCTGGGTACGGCAACAGCAAAGTTTGAAGAGGCAATGAAATCATTACCTGCACCTGATGGTATCACCCGAGAATCGGCAGGAACTTATGAGATTATGATTGATGCAATGAGCCAGCTTTTTTTGGCAATTCTGCTTGGTATACTTCTTATGTATATGATAATGGCTGCTCAGTTTGGAAATCTTGTTCAGCCTCTTATAATTCTTGGCACAATCCCTCTTGCTATGATTGGTGTTGTTGTGTCTCTTGTAATTAGCAGCAGCAAGCTTTCGGCAGTTTCGTGCATAGGCATTCTTATGCTGATGGGAATTATCGTTAATAATGCTATTGTGTTGATAGAGTTTATGAATCAGACCAAGACGGAGAGACCGGATATGCTTCGAGAGGATATTATTGTTAATGCGGGAATTGCCCGTATGCGTCCTATATTGATGACTTCACTCACATCCATACTTGGCTTTTTGCCTATGGCAATGACCGGCGATGGTGGAAGTGCAATGATGCAACCACTTGCTGTTGTTCTTCTTGGCGGACTTTTTGTGGGTACATTCCTCACACTGTATTTTATTCCGGTTATATATGCATCAACGGAGGATAAGGCAGATAAACGCAAAGCCAAAAAAGCAGAAAAAAACCAGAAAATATTAACTGTTGAGAAATAAATTTTGATGGGAGGATAATATATGCTGAAAAAAGTTTTTTCGTTATTTGTATTTGCTTTGATTTTGATAACGGGTATTTCTGCCTATGCCTCAGATATGCATAGATTAACGTTGAACGATGCAATAACTATGGCAACTGATAATAGCCCTGAACTTGAAATATGTGAGTTGAATCAGCAGGAACTGTCGAAGCAAATTAAGGATGCTGTATTAACACAAAAAGAGAACAGAAACACTCCGGTCTATGTTAGTCAGAACTTTGATGTAATCTACATAAAAAAAGGATATTTTGTAAATTTGTATAAAGCACAGCTTGGATTGGCAGAAAAACAAGAAATACAGACAGAGGCAAAAATTGCATATGATACAACCCAAAAATATTACACTTTGAAAAATGCACAAAAGCTATGTGAGGTAGCACTCAACGGAGTTGACAGAGCAACACAGAACCTTAATCTGACCAAAGAAAAATACAAGCTGGGAATGTGCACACAGATGGATGTTACAAATTCGGAAATTGCTCTTGAAGAGGCTAAGGCAAATCTTTTGGCATATCAAAACAATTCCGACTTGGCTGAGGATAGCCTTAAAATCAAACTGGGTATAGATGACGAAACCAGTCCCGAGTTGGTCGATAGCATCGAGAGTGTTATTTTGGAAACATCCCTAAGCGATGATATTTCTTCAGCTCTTGATTCCAGGTATGACGTGGAGGCGTTAAAGGTTAATATGGAGCTTGCCGAACAATACTATGGCATAGCAGCAATTATGGGAACCGACACTGCCAAATATTTTTCGGCATATGCCGATTATCTGGAGGCTTCCTCAAACTATACTAACGGCAAAAAAAATATTACCCTTGGAATAAAAAGTGCATACTACAGCGTTTTAAATGCACAAAAGGCGACAGAACTTGCAAAGAAGAAGCTTGATTATCAAAAAAATCAGTACGAGATACATAAGCTTCGATTTGAAATTGGAATGATAACCAATGATGTTCTCATTGCTTTGTCGGACGAGCTTATGCTTTCCGAAATAAATTATGAGAATGCGCTCCTTGAACAGAAGCTTGCAGTTGAAAACTATAATTATCAAATAACAATAGGAGTTTAATAAGGAGACCAACCAAATGAACAGAAAAATTATATGTATTGTACTATGCCTTTCCTTGTGCGGTCTTTGTGCTTGTTCATTAGGCAAGGAAAAAAATTCTCCGAAAGCATCAACCGGAGTTAATGTTACTGTGTTTGACGTGAAAAAAAGCAACATAGAATCCACTGTAGTTTACACAGGTAATCTTGTTGCTGCCGAAAGCGTGAATGTATCGGCTAAAGTTAGTGCTAAGGCACAGAGCGTACGTGTTAGTGAGGGGGATTATGTTACCTCCGGCGAGGTTCTTCTCGTCCTTGACCCCACCGACTTAAATCTTTCTTATCAGCAAAGCGTTGCGGCATACGAAAGTGCCCTTGCAAGCTATAACGCTGTTGTTAATTCTTCCTCGAAGCAACAGGTGGCACAAGCCGAGCAGGCACAGGCATCGGCACAGGTGGCATATGAACAGGCGAAAATAAATTTTGAACGGGAAAAGGTACTTTTTGAAAATGCTTCTCAGGTAAAAATTGCGGAGCAAACGTATAATGATGCAAAAGCAAATTATGAACGTATGAAACAACTTTTTGATATGGGTGGGGCAACAAAGCTGGAACTCGATTCGGCAATGACTTCCCTTGTGTCTGCAGAAGAAAATTTCAAAACAGCAAAAGCAACAGCCTCAGCATCCTACGATAACGCAAAAGCTACTCTCAACAGTGCAGAAATTGCCCTTGACAATGCAACTCAAAATGTTGCTCTTGCTCAAAATGCTGCCGAGGCATCTGTAAAAACTGCACAGGCATCGGTTAATTCTGCCAAGGCGGCTATGGATATAGCAGAAAACAGCTTAAAAAGCACTTCTGTTACTGCTCCCATATCCGGATATATTTCTTTATGCAATGTATCTGCAGGTCAAATGGTAACTGCGGGCTCACCTTTGTTTGAAATCAGCAACACCAACATAATTGATGCAGAAGTTCAGGTTACCGAATCGGTTATTCCTTTAATAGACGTTGGAACAAAGGCGGTAATTTCTGTTGAGTCGGCGGGAGTGATTGATCTTGAGGGAGCGGTTACTTCTCTCAATCCTGTAAAGAATGAAGCAACCGGGTTGTATACCATAAAGGTATCTATAGACAACACCGATTCTATAGTAAATGCCGGAATGCTTGCGGATATTTCTCTCACAACGGCATCACTTGACAATATAATAAAAATCCCTTCTGAGGCTCTGATAAATGAAGGCGATGACTACTATGTGTATGTGGCAAAAGAGAAAACAGCCGAAAAGAAAAAGGTGGTAATCGGTGTTTCTGACGAGAACTACACGGAGATACTGTCCGGAATTGGCGAAGCGGAGATGGTCATTGTTGACGGAAAAGAGTATCTCTCAGAAAAAAATAATGAAATAAATATAACAGGAAACTATAAAATATAATTTAAAAGGGAATGTAAAA
>JAZQFN010000013.1:0-12465 GCA_045539515.1 Clostridia bacterium | reverse complement strand
TTTAATTTTGCTTGACTTTGGCGGCTTAAGATACCAAGGCAAATGCTTCACCTTCGGGTTACCACTCAAAGCAAGTCAAAGCCTTGCTTTGAGTTCGATTTGACAATTCTGAATCGTTTTTTCCTATTCCCTAAGGGAGTGCAAATTAATTCTCTGAATTAATTTACACTCCCATTTTTTCAATTCACATTAGTATTATTTGAATTCAATAAATCTGTGAATTATCGCCGCAACCTCTGCTCTTGTGGCATTATCAAGAGGATTGAGGGTGCTTTCTGATTTACCCTTTATCAAACCGCTGCCGCAAGCATACTGCATAGCTGCTATTGCATACTCGGAAATGTTGTCAAAATCGTCGTAAGAGAGGATATTGGTGCTTTCTCCTACGCTGACATCATAACCCTTGTACTGCGCGTAGCGGTGCATAATTGCCGCAATCTGTTCACGGGTGATATTGTCATCAGGTGCAAATTCTGTTTCCGATACACCTTTTACAATACCGTTCTGCTTTGCCCAGGATACAGCGTTACCATAGTATGCACCCATATCCACATCGCCAAAAGGTATGCTTCTGTTTACAGCAGGCTCGCCTTCTGCGCGATAGAGAACGGTAACTAACATTGCTCTTGTAAGGTCAGCGTTTGGTGCAAAGGTGGTTTTAGTTGTACCCTTAAACAAACCCTTTTCAAGAACATAGTCAATGTTTAAGTGATACCAGGCGTCAAGGTCAACATCTGTAAAATCTTTTGCATAGCAGATATGTCCTGTCTGTACGCTTACGGTAGAATTGCCCGAAACGGAGATAGCAATTCCTCCGTCTTTAACTTCAAATTCAACTTCGCTCTCAACTCTGTCCTTGTCGGTAACTACAACCTTTGTTACTTCTTTTGCATCATAAACAGGGATAATAACCTCGGTTTCACCCTTTGCTATAACCTCTGCTGTGGTTTCACCGTGGGCATTGGTTTGTGTTGTAACCTTTGTTCCGTCCTTTTTGGTTTCCTCGGTTGTTTTGCTGCCGTCAGCATTTTCGGTTGTAACGGTCTTTGTACCGTCTGTGTCCTTTTCAGTAATAACGGTAGTTCCGTCTGCTCTATTTTCTGTAACCTTTTCGCTGCCGTCTTTGTCCTTTTCGGTGGTGGTTACTGTACCGTCCTTTTGGGTTTCAACTGTTGTAGTTGAGCCGTCAGTATTGGTTGTAACCTCTGTTACAGTTCCGGTAGCCTTGTTGGTTGTGGTCTTGGTTGTGGAGCCGTCCTCGTTCTTTGTAGTTGTGGTTGATGTGCCGGAAGAACCTCCACCACCGCCGGAAGACGGTCTTGAGCCGGTCTTTTCATAACTAACCGTTACAACATTTGAGTTTTCAGCATTACTTATGGTTTTAGCACCCTCAAACGAATAACCATTTTCCGCAATTCCTGTTACTGTATGGTTATCGTCATGTGTGATTGTAACAGTAGCTGTGTACTGTGTGTTATATTCAAATTTATCTGCAACCTCCGGCGACCATACTACTGTTGCTGTATAGCCCGGTGCTGTAATTTCTGTCTGCGGAACTTTATTTTTTACGGGAGCAGTAAGAGGGATTACATTGTGGATTGTTTTCTTTGCTATTGTTACTGTGTATTCACCAACAACAATATTATTGTGGTTTTCATCACCTGCAATAATGCAATTAACTGTATATTCTCCTGCCGGAATTCTTGTCGGAACCTCCTCTGTTGCCTGCGTTCCGCCGATGTAATACTTCATTGTTCCGCCTTCTGCTGTTCCGGGATTTAACAATTCCTGTGCAGAGCCATTATATACAAGACCGGTTTTTGCAGTAGGTTCAGTATAAGTCGGATCAGCCTTTGCCATTCCGGTTTCCTTATCAGCTATAGTTCCTGTAAAGTTTCCGTTTGCAGTAAAGGTTGTCTTGTCGTAGGCATTGGTTACAGTACTCCAGGTACCGGTTACTGTATGACCGTCAATCGTTACGGTTGCGCTCGGTGTCTGCGGCTGACCACTGTAAGTCATAACATCAAATGCAGCAATATTTGCTCCGTCAATGGATTTCTTTTCGATGGTAAACTCTACGCGTGCGGTAGCTTCACCGATGGTAATGCTTGCGGTGTATGTACCGGCATTTACAGGCTTACCTTCGGTAAGCGTGCCTGTTTTTGCTTCATAGACAATGCTTTCACTGTAATCAGTGCCGTCAACATTATTGGTAACGGTTGCAATTACCGGTGTGCCGTCATACACTTTATCACTTGCGGAAATGACGATGGTTTTCGTTCCTGTTTCGAGGCAGGCAGGTGTACAGGTGGCATTAATGGTATTTGTATTCGTGTCGTCAAGTTCATAATTCCAGCTATGGATATGGGGATACAAATACAGTTTGCCATCATTCTGCACAATAGAATAGTTGATATTGTCGCTGATAAATGCGGACTTATTTATCTCTGTTGCACCGGAGGACGCAATTTCAAGACCGGTATCTGTAGGTGTTGTGCTTCCGGTGATTCCGATACCGGCAGTTGTGCTCAGATTGCTTCCGATAGAAAGGGGAGCTTCCAGATATACATTGTTGGCATCACCGTTTACCATATTGCCACTGATCACACTATTTCCGTCAATCGTGAACAAGCCTGCCGGTTCGCTATCCCAGCCGTTCATGACATATACGCCGCCGCCCTTTTCCAAAGCAGAGTTTCCGGTAACAGATCCGCCATTCATAATAAATGTTCCGAGGCCGGTTACCTGCACACCGCCGCCTCTTGTGTAAACACTGCGATTAGCGCTGATTGTACCGCCATTCATAGTAAAGGTTCCCTGTCGAATGAACACACCACCGCCACCGTACAACCCCTCGTATTTCATATTTTTATCATCGATTCTCACCACGTTATCGGATATGGAACCGCCGTTCATTGTAAAACTACCGTTACTGATTATATATACACCACCGCCATAATTTTTGGCGGTGTTCCCGGTGATCTCACCACCGTTCATAACAAAGGTGCCGTCCGACACAACAACGCCACCGCCGTATTCAACAGAATTTCCGGTAATTTCACCGCTTTCCAGCTTTAATGTCCCGTATACAAAAATCGTTCCATTAACAGTTTGATTGTCGCAACCGGTTATTTTGCCACCGGAAACAGAACTTTTTATGGTCAGTTCTGCGATGGTACTAATAGTGATTATACTGCCGTGGCCCGTTCCGCGAAGGGTCTTTCCGTTCAGATCAAGGGTAAAAACACTACTTGCGTCTACTGTAAAATCTCCCTTTACATCTGCAAGAAGAGTCAATGTACTTCCATTTGTGTCATTCGCCGCTGCAACGGCATCGCTTAATTTTGCAAAATATGCGTCTCCAACCCGCGCTACAAGCACTACAGGGCACTGGGCACACTTGGTAACATTATTTTCGGTAATGCAGGAGCTATGGCTGCAACCGTATCCGCAATCGGTACAAATGCCTCCGTCCAAAGAATGGTTTCCATGACTTACTATTGCACCGCAATCGCTGCAAAACAGGCTGTGGGTAGACTCATCATCCGCCGTGGGGATGGTATTGATGTTTTTGCTATGGTCGCAATAAGCTACAGATACATCACCGGTAATCTCGGTAGTGATGTTCGTCATATCTACAGAGGTTCCGTTTTGCTTGAAATAGCAATTTTCATCTAAAAGATCGCTCAAACCAACCGTATTGGAAACGATAATACCACCCGGAAAAATCGGTCCTGAGCCGTCGTCTCCTACACCCAACTTCACTGTAGAAGAGTTAGAGGAGGCATACACATAACAATCATACCCTTCTCCGGTAAAGGAACCGCCCTTAACAGTTACGTTTGCATTATCGATATCTAAACACGTTCCTTTGGCCTGAAAGTTTCCTCCGTTGATCGTTGTATTGCTTTCATAACAAGCAATAGCATAGAGCCTCGCATTTATGCTGCAATTATCTATCGTAAGCTGACCACCGGAGGTGTTGTATATGCCACTATTAAACCGATATTCATTAGTTTTTAACTCTATATCACCGTCAATCTTCAGATTTCCCCTATTATAGATACAATAACAAAACGTAGTACTGCTGTTGTCCAAAATACAGTTTGAAATAATGCTGCCACTACCCTCAAGTGTGATATTCGCATCATTCAAAATCGTTAGTGCATATGCCCTTGAAAGAAAACTGCCGTCGAATAGTGTATCCGCCTCTATGTTGTGCCCGTTAAGATCCAATGTAAAGGTGCCGCCTTCAATCAGCACATGAGTATCCACGTCTTCAAGCAGTTTCAGTGTCGATCCGGTGCTCGCCTCTGCGGCATCGATGGCAAATTGGATATCGGAATACTCGGTGGTCACGTTGTCTGTAGTAGTCACCGCTGCCACGGGAAGCACTGTGTCTACCGCTTCTTCAAATACCGCCGAAACCGTAACATCACTTGCCGGCATTATAAAGCTGTAAACACCGTCATCAGGCGTGATTTCATTATCGTTTGTGCCGTCGTTGTAGGAAACTGTGTCAATCTCAAAGCCGTCATCAGGGGTGACCGTCAGAGCAACCGTGTCGCCCTCCGTTCCCAAAGAACCGCCTGAGCCGGCTTCGTCGCCTGTTCCGCCGCCTAATTCGGAATCATCACTGTCCAAGCCCGTGCCTTCGGTTGCATAAACAGTTAAACCCGTCCCCATTTGTGAGAACGTAGGTATAAATGTCATAAGCATAGCAAGAGTTAAAAGCCACGCTGTTAATTTATGAAATCGTGTTTTCACTTTGTTTTTGCCACCTTTCGTAATATACTTTCCGTTATTATAGAGTACAATTATGTCAAGCCCTCTGTAATCTGTTTTTCTATTCTGCGGATTTTGGACTTAAGCTCTACAAGTGCGCTATCGCAACAAGGTTCATTTAAAAGCCTTATGGGTATGCTGTCGGTATCCTCATGGGCACCTCTTGTATACCTGGTGTTGAGGAGTCCCTCTGCCTGAGGGGCATATACTAAAATAAGGTGATATGCCCTCTCGTCCGGGATTTCCGTAGCATCTGAAAATTTATCTATCTGTGTAACTCCGTTTTTCAAAAGAAAGTTACAGGCTGTGGGAAGTTCTCCGCACACCGCCACTCTTATTTTATCAAATGCGGAATTCGGAATTTGGAATCCGGAATTATTATTCATCGCCCGTTCCTCCTTTCAGTTTTTCATTCCTCATTTATTTATCTGTTCCCATTTTTCTATGCCGTCGGCATCTTTGATGTAGCTATGATTATTGGTAGCTTCCTGAATAGCAACATAGTACCATTTTGTTTGGTCTGTGTTGTCCTTCCACACTATCATATCTTCACCAAAATTTTCTATGGATTCGGGAACACGGTCAAGCATTCTGTTTATAAGGCTTATAGCTTCTGCACGGGTTATATATTCATCGGGGCGGAAGGTTTTGTCCTCATAACCCTTTATCCAGCCGTGAGATGCGGCTTCTATGATTTCAGCCTCTGCCCAGTGACCTTCTATATCTGTAAACTCATGTTCGGCGTCATATTCTCTACCGTCAAATCTTGCACAGATTGATGCAAATTCGCCTCTGGTAATAAATGCTTCGGGAGCAAAGATATTCTTTGTTCTTCCTACAACGATACCAAGCTTTGCCATGGTTGATACAGATGTGTTGTACCATGCATCGGGATCGGTGTCCGTAAAGCCGTTTTGATGCACTGTATTGGCACTGCGTACTTCTTCGTTAAGCAATCTGTAGAATATTGCCACTGTTTCCGGCCTTGTAATGTTGTTTTCCGGTCTTACGGTGCTGTCGGTATATCCGTTGATATATGCAAAATGTTCTTTTGTGTTAAGTACATCTGAAACATCAGATTTACGCCATTTTGCGTAAAGGTTAATATTATTTTTAACTATTCTGTCAAAATCATAGGGATTTTCAAGCTCTTCCTCTGTGTACCAACCGTCAAAAACATAATCTTCTCTTAACGGGTCTTCGGGTTTTGTAAGCTTTCCGTTTCGGGGTACTCTTACAGGGGTGGTTTCGGAGCCGCCGTCGGGGTCAAAGGTTACGGTGTAGTAAACAGTACCGCCACCGCCGCCACCGCCTGAGCTTCTTTTCTTCCATTTGGCATACAAGGTAAAGTCCGAGGTTACCGGGGTTTCAAAATCATATTCTTCGGTAAGTTCACTGTTATACCAGCCTTTGAAGGTATATCCTCTCCTGGTGGGGCTTTCGGGCTCGGTTAATTTTTCGCCGTCATTAACAGTAGCATCGGCAACATCACTTCCGCCCTTGGAATCGAAGGTTACAGTATGGATTATGGTGCCGTTTTCATGCCTTCCGCATACACACCTATGAGTATCTACATCATATACGCAGGGTACGTTGTCTTCTGTAACCTCACCGCAATCTTCATCCTGACAAATTACATCGTGGGTTGTGCCATCGTTATTTGGAACGTACTTTGTGTCAAGATGCTGACATTTCGGAGTTTGGGTGTATTTTGCAGTATATACTGCATCGCCTGTTACCGCTTCAACGTCCGGTGTCCATCTGGAAAAAGTATAGGTATATTCAGCGTCTTCTGCCTTTTGAGGTTCTTGGCTATCAAAGGAAGGCATTGTGCCCAAAGGCACATCTTCATCCTTTTCCAGTTCGGTTCCGTCCTCATCTTGCCATATTACGGTATATACCTCGGGGCTTAAACCGGAGTCAACGCCAAGACTAAGAGTTGTTGCCGCATATATTATACCGCCGTCAAAGCTTGTGTCTTCAGGTTCCTTTTCGTCATCATCATCTATAACAAAGTAGTTACCTGCTTTTTTTATGCTATATCCTTCCGGAAGATAACCGTTGGGAATTACAATATTGCTATCCCCTTTGGATTCATCATCATGCGAGTTAACAACCAGTGCCGCGTAGTACTCACATGTGGCACCATCATACCAATCTGTATCGCCTGTTGCCTCAAGCTTTCCGCCCTCATACATAACAAATGTATTGGCATATTCATCGGTATCATTGGCTCCGTATCCTGTGGCTTTTACCCTCTTGCAATAAAGATGTCCGTTTTCACCAATAAGTACATTGCCGCAGGAAACATTTCCGTTTACAGAAAGGTTTCCGTAAACATTAAGGGTAGAATTACTGCTTCCGCTGGCACCAAAGGATAAATCGGAATAGTCGCCGCTTATATTAACGGCAGAGCCTTCGGAAACTGTTATTATATGGTCGTTACCTCCGCCCTGTATGTTTAAAGAGTCTATATCAAGCTTGCCTTCACCTGCAAAGGTTATGGAATTCCAGTGATAGTTGTAAGAAAACACATACCCCTCAACAATTTCTTCTATGCTGGAATCAGACCCGGTGTTTATAATAATATGTATTAGCCTTGAATCGCTGTAATCACGACATGGAAGTGTAAGGGTTTGTATATTTGCACCGTCTAAAGTAAGCTCCAGTGTTCTTGTGGGATTTTCCGGGTCATCGTCTACAGTCCATGTATAGGAATAATTTTCTCCATCGTATGATGTGGTTTCGTCCTCGTTGGAAAGAATGGACAAATCCAAATCAGAAGCTTCATCCGCAAGGACTGCTGTCTGCATTGCCATCATACCCATAAGCATTGTTAAAACCAACATAATAGCAGTAATTTTTTTAGTCATTATAATCGCTCCGTTTCCTGTTTAATTCTATGATAACATTATACAGAAAAATATTCCAAAATAGTTCTTTGCGTAAATTCAGCCGTATTTGCGTAAAATTGACCGTGATTATTTTGCAAGAGAGTAAACATTCGGAATTCTTGACGATTTTTTTGCACTATGTTATAATTTGATTAACGTTTGTAATTCAGAAAGAAGATGACCTTAAATGAGAATAGCCATATGCGATGACGAGGCTCTGTGCCTTTCGCAAGTTACTGCCGTTGCAGATGAATATGTGCTTGAACGTAAGGAAGACAAGTATGTTTTTGACACATTTTCCCACGCTGAGGATTTGCTTGAATCTGCAGAGAAAACCGGCGGTTACGACATCTATATTCTCGATGTCGTAATGCCTGATATGAACGGCATTGACCTTGGCGTAAACCTTCGCAATGCCGGATATGACGGCAAAATTATATATCTTACCTCCAGTGCGGAATACGCCCTGGACTCCTTTAAGGTAAAAGCCTTTGATTACATAATAAAACCCATACAAAAGGATGCATTTTTTAAAGTAATGGATGAAGCCGCTTTATCTATAAAAGACAAAAAAGACAAATGTATTTTGGTGAAATCCAAAGAAAGAAGCATTAAAATCCCATTGGACAGCATTATGTATGCAGAGCTTTCCCAAAGAACGGTGGTATACAATCTTGTAGGCGGAAAGAGCATAAGCTCCATTACAATCCGCACCAACTTTACCGATGCAGTTTCCAAGTTGCTTGAAGATAAACGTTTTGTGCTTTGCGGTGCAGGGATGGCAGTAAATCTTGACCACGTTACAGAAGTAGAAAACGATGCCGTGGTATTTGACAATACCTACCGACCCTTCCTTGGAGAAAAGCTTTGCCGAAAGCTACGAAGCGACTGGTCTAACTACCTGTTTGAATGAGCAAAACTGCATACAACAGATAATTTATGATTTAAAAATCTGAATGGAGTGAACTTTTATGCTTTTGCGAGATATTTCTCTGCTTTGGTCAATGATACACGCACTTGTACTGTTCTTATTTATGTTTGAATCCAGATATCCAAAGAAAAAAACAATGTCAATTACATTGTTTACAATGATACCTCTTATTGTTTTAAATCTGATTCTGTTTGCAATTCTGGGCTTTAACAAATACGGTACAATGATGCTTTTAACTTTGTCACTTCCGAGCTGCATTATATTTTGGTTTTTAGCAAAGTACAGGGACGGGAGATTCTTCTTTACCTTTTGTATGGTAGATACCTGTGTTCTGGAAATTGTGTACATAACCAATCTTCTTAATCCCTACATTTCACCGGATAGTTATCTTTTTATGTTTTTGGTACGGCTTGTGAGCTTTCCGCTGATTGGAATTTGGCTGCACCGCAAACTTCGCCCCATATATATTGAAGTGCAAAGAATAAACAAAAAAGGTTGGTGGATTTTTTCCTTTATCGGTATGCTGTTCTATATTGTAATAACTTTGCTTATGACATACCCCGACAGCATTTCAAACAGACCACACCAGATTCCTGCACTTGTGCTGCTCTTTATTCTTATGCCGATAGTGTACATTGATATTATTTCCACGCTCCGCTATCAACAAAAATACTATGAACGGGATGAACAGGAAAAAATTATGGATTTGCAGGTGGCAAATATTACCGAACGCGTAAGAGAACTTGGAGAAGCAAACGAGCAATTCCGCATGGAACGTCACAACTTCCGACACAAGCTCAAAGCAATTGCAAGTCTTGTGGAAACCGGACAATATGACGAGCTTGCCAGAATTGTGGCAGAATACGAGGAAAACATAAAGAAAACCCATGTGGTACGATACTCACAAAGTGCCATTATTGACGCGGTGCTTTCTGTGTACATAAAACGTGCAGAAAACTCCGGCATAAAAGTGGATGTAGGCTTTGCTTTTCCGGAAACTTACGAAGCAAACGACAGCGAGCTTGCAACTGCTCTTGCCAACGGAATAGAAAATGCCATTCACGCCAGCGAAAAGCTTCCCGAGGAGCAACGGCATATTGAAATAAAGGTGCTTAATAAACCAAAATTCATAGTGATGATAAGAAACAATTTTGACGGAAATGTGGAATTTGACAATGAAGGAATTCCTCAAAATCCCGCCGTGGAACATGGCTTTGGAACACGCTCCATAGCAACATTCTGCAAAAAATACGGCGGATACTATGATTTTAGTGCACAGAACAATGTGTTTACTCTGTTTATGCATTTAAAATAACTCAAACATAAACAAAGGTGCAACGCTCAGATCAAGAGCATTGCACCTTTTTCTTTTAATGTTATTAAAGTAATGACGGATAAACATCCTGAGCTTTATTTTTCATCAGCACTTTCATTGGGCTTGAAGCTTGGCATAAGCTCCAGCTTAAAGAGATTTGCAACGTGCTTTTTGTCAATGAGTTCCTTCTTTTCTTTGTCGGCAATTTCTCCGGTGCGGATGTACACATCCAGCTCCGCATAGGTGAAGCCTAAGTTTTCCTCATCGGTTTTACCGCAAAGGCCGTCTATGGGAACTTTATCCACAAGTTCCTTTGGAAGACCAAGGAGATATCCAATCTGCTTAACCTCGGTGACCGTAAGATGGGACATGGGCGAAAAATCTCCTGCGGCATCACCGTAACGGGTAGAATATCCCACCCAGTCCTCGGAAAGGTTACAGGTGTTGCAAACTCTTCCGTTACAGCTTTGAGAAACCGCATACAAGGTTGACATTCTTATTCTTGGAGGTAGGTTGGTCTTTGCCTGAACGGAAAGCTCCAGATCCTCCGGAAAGCACTTAAGTATGCCGTCCACAGCATCTTTGATATTAACAACATAATGTTTTATGCCAAGGTGATTTACAAGCAAATACGCCATATCAATATCGTGCTGTTCGCCCTGAGGCATAAGCACGCCTATAACTCTGTCTTTGCCGAGAGCCTCCACGCAAAGCGCAGCCGCAATAGAGCTGTCTTTTCCACCGGAAATTCCCACAATGGCATTACAACCGTTGCCATTCTTTTCAAAAAAATCTCTTATCCATTTAACACAATCGTTCTTTACTTTTTCTGCATTGAACATTTACCTTCACCACCATTAAGTTTTTATTCGCACGTTACATTTACCTGACACATTTTCATAGTTGTAAGTGCTGCATTGTGACTGTCGGGCGTTACTCCGGCACAGCAGCTTGCATCTACGCTTATCTTTGTTTCAAGGAAGTTTGCCTTCATTAGAAGTGCATTGGATACAACACAAATATCCGTACACAGACCTATCAGCTCTATCTCAAGTTCAGCCGGGTTGTAATTGGCTTTGATATATTCTGCAAGGTATGTGGAGCCAAAGGTGGTCTTTTCGATTGCTTTAAAGGTCTTTTTACACAAAGCCTCCCAAACCTTGGCATCAAGCTGCCATCCGTCTGTACCCTTAATGCAGTGAGGCACAGGCAGATTTTTGCCTTCCTGAGTTTCCATATAGTTTGGAGCATGGGTGTCGAATGTAGCAATGATGTCACCATCAAAGGTTTCGATTTTCTTTACCACATTATCCACAATGGCAACCGCTTCTTTGGTGCCGAGTGCACCATTAACAAAATCCTTTTGCATATCTACTACGATTAAAAGTTTTTTCATAATTAAGCCCCCTTTATAAATATTGGGTATTTAGACTATGTACAGATACTTCTTTAAAATATAAAATAGTATATCACATCTTTGCCAAAAACACAACACCCGGTGCTAATAAACAATAAGTAAAACTCTTTTGACGTGCATGAGATTAAGAGTATTGATACAGTATCATAAAAAATGCCGAACCAATACCAAAAACCCCTTGACAATAGGGATTACCTAATGTCAAGGGGTATGAGAATCCGCCCAAATTTCAATTATTTGAAATATCTCTTTAAAAGTCCCTCTAAACCTCTACCGTGGCGAGCTTCGTCACAGAAATCCAATCAGAAAGCCTTTATTTATGCAGGTTTGCGAGCTTTCGGTGCTAAATTTGCCCACCGTTTGCCCACAAGAATTTTTTGCCCACAGATTGTCGTTGCATCTGTTTTATTGTCTTATTATAGCACATTTTGTAAAATTACGCAAAAAAATTTAATCGCATAATTTTTTTCTTATATACTCTACAAATAATAGTGCTTTATTATTCCAGGCTTATTACATCAACTTCATGTATTCATCTAACTGCACTTCTTCTAATTCTGCAACAAAATCAGCAAAAACAGTTAAATCTCCATTTACTGCATATTGTTCAAGTGCATTATAATAATCAAGTCTATTTTCCTTGGCAACAGAAACGGGTAGATATCCGTTAAGTAAAAGCTGATA
The DNA here is from genome assembly GCA_045539515.1 of Clostridia bacterium. GTDB lineage: Bacteria > Bacillota > Clostridia > UMGS1810 > UMGS1810 > RGIG8748. The sequence goes on along the minus strand of JAZQFN010000013.1, from coordinate 439 downwards.
ATTCATAATCAATCGGCTTGTTCTGCCGTTACCGTCAACAAACGGATGAATTCGTACGAATTCAGCATGTGTCCATGCAGCAAGTTCTATTGGATTTAATTCTTTTTCTTTTATTTTTAAATCTTCATAAAAATTTTTAATCTGCATATGCATTTCGTTTCCGGCAGGAGGAGTAAATCCCGCACCACTTATACGAACTTCTTCATTTCTGTATATACCGCCAACTATTATATTTTCTGTAAGTTTCGCATGTAAATCTTTAACGATATTTTCATCTAAAGATTTCTTTTCTGCAATGCATTTTTTTACATAACCATATGCTTTTTTATGATTAATAACCTCGTATATTTCACGAAGCTCTTTTCCTCCTATTGCAACTCCGTCTTCCAAAACAACTTTTGTTTCCATAAGTGTCAGAGTGTTTCCTTCAATAGCAGTT
>JAZQFN010000012.1:0-4554 GCA_045539515.1 Clostridia bacterium | reverse complement strand
AAACTGAGGATTTGCAATACCGCATTTCTTATAATTTTCTCTTGCCTGATTTAATGACATTCCTCTGTTTTCATCACTCGGCTCATCATCAGACTTCGTGAAAACATCATTTTCCCACCAACACACCGGACATATAAACGCGACAGCATTTTCCGGCTCCGTAGGAAGTGTTTCAAGTCCACAGCATAAGCATTTATACATCCTGTATCCCTCCATTGATTATTCCTTGTTTTTCTCCAATTCGACTACAGCCATAGCATAACCCAAAAATCTATTGGTACGGTTATCTATATCTTCCTTGGTAACACCCTTAAATACATCAATCTCATTATGAATGTTTGATATTATTTTTTGTTCTTCTTCCGAAACGCTGCGGTTTACGCTTGATGATAACCCTAAATGATCATTTGTTTTATCTGCGTTAATCTTAAATATTACTTCACTGCCATCTGAAAGGCCATAGGTAAATGTGTAACATTCAAGCTCAATGCCCAGCTTTTCCATAGGATAATCAAGTGCTTCGCTAAACCTTTTATTACTATTTTCGTGAAATGCCTGCATCTGTTTTCTGGAAGGAGATTTATTTCCGTCTGGCAATTTGTATTCCTGTGTTTTTAGAACCTCCGGACAAACATTCATTATGTAGTTGACTTTGTAGTTTGCAACTGCCGACCTTGAGGGAGTAATCTGTGTCAGATTATACTTTTCACGGATGTATGCAAGAACTTCATCATTTGTTTTATAACACGGAGATGTTCTCGCTGCTATTTCCTCAATCCTTGCATTAAAGTCATCTTTATCTTTCTTGTTGCCGATTATAACTCCAACAGCACCGGCATTGCTTTTAAGATTGCTGTATTTAATTTTATAATACAGATTTCTAAGTTTTGTAAACATTATTTCACCCCAACCTCTGCTACACAGCAAATAATATAAACCCTATTGTGTTTGTTGCAAAGTTAGCAAACATATGTATTAACCAGGACAAATATATATTTTCGCTCTTTTCGTCAAATCTGTTAAATATCATTCCGCCTATAAAAAGACCGACTAAAGAGATAAGAATAACCGGCAGTCCAAACCAACCTATCATCATAGCAATATGATATAGTGCAAAAACCATACTGCTGAAAACGTATGCAAATCTTCTTGAGGTTAATTTCTTGAGGGTGATAAACGAAAAACCTCGGAAGAAAAACTCTTCAAGAAGTGAATTTACGAAAGATATATAGATTGCAACCCATATAAAGTTCGATTTATTTACACCGGTTGTTTCATTTAGGCTTCCAGTCAGCGCTGAAAAATCAAATACATCTTTGAAAATCCAATATGCTCCGAGAACAACTCCGTAAATCACGAATCCCAGACAAAGAGCAATACATAACCCTTTTTTATCTGGTTTCATCAGATTTTTTATATTAAATTCCTTAAAAAAAAGCCCGTACACAATTGGAATCAGCAAAAACATAATGATTTTGATTGCTGACTTAATTGCATAACCGGGCTGAATAACTGCATCTACGATACCCATCACAATGCATGCGATAATAACAAGTATCGGAATATGTAATTTTTTCATTGTCTCTCTCCGTTAAAAAATTAGATGACCTGTTTCTATTTCTTCCTGATATATGGAGAACAGTTCTTCAGGATCTCGATCTGCAATTTTAGATTTCTCATCTGTCAGTGCCTTATAAAACTTGGTTGTTTTAATAAGTCTGATTGCTTCGTTTCTTTCAAGGTGATAGACTTCCTTTATCCTTGCCGCAATCTTCTCGATTTTTTCATCTATCATCAACTGAAAATCCTTACTCATTTCTTACTTCCTTTTCGATAATATTTCTATTTTTTCTTGACAAAATAATATGTAATGGTTATAATAACAAAAGTGTCATGAAACGGGATGGTAGTGCCATTTACAGCTAATGACAATATACCGTTTATATTATATCATAGTAAGTGTAAAAAATCAATCAAAAGCCAAATTTTAATTATTAATTTTTCTTAATAATTTGATACGTCTGTATATATAAAAAACACAGAACCCACATTGCAAAATCAAAGCAATGTGGGTTTCATATTTTCTCTTTAATTCTGCTCTATTTTATTAAATCGTTTAAACACATCATAGAGATATGCTATTACAAATGAATGCATAAACACTGCTACTATCTCCTGTGCCAGTCTTGGCAGGAAGAATGTAATAAATGGCAGATTTGCAAGTGCCGGAATAAACCATATCAATATAAATGTATTGAGTGTGGTAACCGTAACATCTGCTATTAGAAATGTTACAAACAAGCGCATATATTCATTCATAAACGATGCCTTGAATTTCTTTTGCAAAACCATATTTATAATAAAAAATACCGTTCCCAGAATTGCTACCACATAGAGTCCGTATGTAAAATACACTGTTTTAGATTTTAAACCAATCAAAATCTGTGCCCACATACATTCAGGGAATTTAGCAATACAAATATGGTTTACTGCTCCAAATGCTGCAACCGCAATAACAACTCCTGCATATAGCTTTTGAATTGTCTGAACACTTCTTTTCTTGGCAAAGCGAAAAATCAATCCGGACATTGCCCCGCCCAAAGCCGCAGTTAATGTAACCGGGAATATGTAAGCCCCATCAGGCTTTAAAACATACCCGAATAAGTCTGTAAGACCGCTTACTGCAGCACCATACATAGGACCGAAAAGAATAGCCGGCATTTTTGAGAAGAACCCGGAAACACCGAGCCTCATTCCTGCTCCTCCACCCATAAAGACCATATAACTGAAGTTTCTCAGCACTAAGGCCATTGCAAGGAAGAGTGCACATTGAACTAAAATTTTTGTTGATTTGTTTTTGGACATAAAAATAACCCCTTTCACGAGTTCAGGGGCTGTTACAAGAATTATAAATAAAGATTTTGATGTAACAGCGGATGAAATATTTTGTCACGGCAAAACCGTGGCTCGAAGCCTCTACTCCCATGCTCCGATGCTCAGGAACCAACAAACAATTCCCGATCAAATATCTGCTCTGATAAAATATATTATACTACTATTTTCACAAAATGTAAATAATTTTTAAAAAATTTTCTCTGCTTTTTTAATTTTTATGAAAACTATATAGGCAGAGAGTTTTATCTCCCTGCCTATATATGCAAAATTAAAATTAATAGTTTTCTGCGTGAACTTCAAAATAGCTCTGAGGATGTGCACAAGTCGGACATACATCCGGTGCTTCTGTACCAACAACAATATGACCGCAGTTTCTGCATTCCCAAACCTTAACTTCGCTCTTCTTGAATACTTCTGCAGTTTCAACATTCTTCAAAAGTGCACGATAGCGTTCTTCATGATGCTTTTCGATTGCTGCAACAAGACGGAACTTTTCAGCAAGCTCATGGAATCCTTCTTTTTCAGCAGTTTCTGCAAATCCGCTGTACATATCGGTCCATTCATAATTCTCACCGTTGGCAGCATCTTCAAGGTTGTGAGCTGTATCCCCTATACCGTTAAGCTCCTTATACCACATTTTTGCGTGTTCTTTTTCGTTGTCAGCTGTCTTTAAGAACAATGCTGCAATCTGCTCAAATCCTTCTTTTTTTGCCTTTGAAGCATAGTATGTATATTTGTTTCTTGCCATTGATTCACCGGCAAATGCAGCTTCAAGATTTTTTTCTGTCTGAGTACCCGCATACTTATTTGCAGATTCTGCTGTAACAGCTTTAATCTTATCCCCTGTTGCCTTGCATAATGGGCAGATAATTTCTGCTCCTTCTGCTAATTCGAATTCTTTTCCGCACAATAGACATTTGTACTTGTTCATCTTTGATTACCTCCGTTTATATAAAATTATATTTAAAAGCCTTTGCTGCTTTTACAGTATTATAAAAAATAGTATAAAAAGGAAATGCAGCACACTTCCAATGATGCAAAATACATGGAAAACTGAGTGCATCCATTTCTTCTTCGTAAGTCCGTAGCATACGGCTCCTATGGTGTATGCAATTCCGCCTGATAACAGATACCAGAATCCTGTCATTCCAACTGCGTCTATTAAAGTTCCCATTTTAACAACGATAAGCCATCCCATAACAAGATAGCATATCATAGAAAATTTTTTGTATTTTTTCAGGTCAATCGAGTTGAATATTATTCCGATTATTGCAAATCCCCAAATAACACCAAATAAAGTCCAGCCAACCGCTGTATTCACTTCCCTTATAGCACACAGGGCTATCGGAGTATATGTTCCCGCTATCAGAATAAATATTGTACAGTGATCAATTACTTGAAAAACTCTTTTTAAAAATGTTTCCGGTTTTAAGCCATGGTATATACTGGATGATGTATATAAAACAAGCATTGTCGCACCGAATATACAGCCCGAAACAACGCCGTAAACGTCACCATTAAGCCCTGCAAAAACTGCACAAAGAACAATGGCAAGGATACCCATAGCTCCGCCTACAATATGTGATACCATATTAAATATTTCTTCACCTTTTGTATAAACAGGCATTTGTCTGTCTGCAAGTTTTGTCCTTTTCATTT
>JAZQFN010000011.1:0-2898 GCA_045539515.1 Clostridia bacterium | reverse complement strand
AAGGATGACAGAACAGATATGGATGTTGTCTATGAAGTTATGCTTAAGATGGGGATTCCGCTTGATGTAGAAGTTCAGTATATGGAAATAGGCGATAAGATTGCGTATATTGTTGGCGACTTTATCCTTATGATTTGTCTTGCAAAGAATATTACTGCAGAGGATATCGAAAATATTGCACAGTATGCTCCTGCAAAAATTATTTGTGCCGAAGCAGGCTTTGCAGATGATTCTGCACTTTCAAACGCTCATTATATCTTAAAAGACAGAGCGATTGAATTAAAACTTGTGTAAAGGATAAAGGTGATTAATGTGAAAAAGTTATTGATAATTGCACTGGTAGTGATGATGGCGTTGTTTGCTGGTTGTTCCGCTGATGAAACACCGAAAGTGAACGAGGATAAGCCCGTAACAAGCAATGAAGTTAATGATACAGATAAATTCTTCCCGGAAGATAAAATCTTCACAGCACAGCTTTTGTACGAATATATGGTTGAATTTGAAGAGTACCAGGATGAAAATGGTACACAGCAGACATACATATTCGATTTGAGAAGCGCTGACGAATATGCAAAAGGTCATGTGTATGGAGCGGTCAACCTTACCAAAGAAGAATGTGATGACCTCTTTGATAAACTCTATACCGATTGCCATGTTCTTTTCATCGGTGAAGGTGCAGAGGAGCTTGCAGAGGAATTCCGTGAAATACACAACGCCGCTTATGCTGTACAGGGCGGATATGAAGCCATTGAAGCAGTTGAGGGTATGGATAAGTACATCACAACAAAAGAATTTAAAGTAATTAATATAAGAGAAGTTGACGATGAACCGGTCGAAAGCAAAGCATATAGCAATGTAGTAACTTGCTGATAAAGGGTGAATTTTATGAAACTTAAATTTAAAAATCAGGAATTCCAGACCGATGCGGCAAGTTCTATTGTGGATTTGTTCAAAGGTCAGGAAAAACTGCAGTCTACCTTTGAAATTACGAATATTGAATCAACCGACTTATTTAATCAAAATGAGTTTGGTGTTAGCAATGTTGTTAAGATTTCAAAAGAAGAGCTGCTTAATAATATGCATGAGATTCAGAGAAAGAATAATCTTCCTCTGACAGATGATATAGAAGACGAAAACGGTGCTCTGCATCTCTCTTTCAGTGAGGAAATGGAAACGGGTACAGGTAAAACATATGTCTATACAAAGACTATTTTTGAGCTTAATAAGAGATATGGGTTCACAAAGTTTATTATTGTTGTGCCGTCTGTAGCTATCCGCGAGGGTGTTCACAAATCACTTGAGGTTACAAGAGAGCATTTTGAAAATCAGTATGACAATGTTCCCTGCAGATATTTTATATATAACTCAAGCAAATTATCAGACGTGCGTCAGTTTGCAACAAGCAGTAATATTGAAATTATGATTATCAATATTGATGCATTCAAGAAGGCGGAAAATATCATCAATCAGGCGCAGGATAAACTCAACGGTGAAACTGCCATGAAGTACATTCAGGCAACCAATCCGATTGTAATTATCGACGAGCCACAGAGTGTTGATAACACAGATAAGGCGAAGGAAGCCATTGCGTCATTAAATCCTTCTTGTGTATTAAGATATTCTGCAACACACAGAGAGAAAATAAACCTGATGTATCGTTTAACTCCTGTAGATGCTTATCAGATGGGACTTGTAAAACAAATCTGTGTGTCCTCAAATGAGGTTGCAAACGATTTTAATAAGCCGTATGTTAAATTACTCTCCGTATCCAATGAAAATGGATTTAAGGCTAAAATTGAGCTTGATGTAGAGTCTAAAGGCGGCAGTGTGTCCAGAAAGACTGTAACCGTTAAACCGAATGACGATTTATTTTTGATTTCAGGCGAAAGAGAACTGTATGACGGTTATGCTATTGCCGGTATAGATTGTACTCCGGGATTTGAGTGCATTGAGTTCTCAAATACTGAAACGGTTATGCTTGGCAAGTCAATCGGCAGTATTGATGAAAATATCATCAAAGAAGCTCAAATAAAAAAGACAATCAGAATTCATCTTGATAAGGAACTCAGATATCGCGATCATGGAATTAAGGTTCTTTCACTTTTCTTCATTGATGAAGTTAAGAAGTACAGAACTCCTGAAGGCGAAAAAGGTCCCTATGCAGAGATGTTTGAACGTTGCTATAACGAGCTTATAAACCTGCCCAAATATCAGCCCCTTAAATCGCAGTTCCCGGCAGATGCAACTGCAATTCATAACGGTTATTTCTCACAGGACAAAAAGGGTGCTTTCAAAGATACAAAGGGTGATACTGCAGCGGACTATGATACATACAACACAATTATGAAGGATAAGGAATGGCTCTTAAGCTACGACTGTCCGCTCCGTTTCATATTCTCCCATTCTGCTCTTAAGGAAGGTTGGGATAATCCTAATGTATTCCAGATTTGTACTCTAATTGAGCAGAAATCCACTTTTACCTGCAGACAAAAGATCGGCAGAGGCTTACGTCTTTGTGTAAACCAGGATGGCGAGAGAATTGAAGATAAGAATATCAATGTTTTGCACGTAGTTGCAAACGAGAGCTTCTCTGAATTTGCCGAAACTCTTCAGAAAGAAATTGAAACTGAAACAGGTGTTAAATTTGGTACTCTTCAGATTAGCCTTTTCAGCGGTATGACTTATACCGAAACAAAAAAGGTTGAAAAGACGATTACAAAAGACCAGGCACAGACGGTTGTTGAAGCACTCAAAACTGTTGGTGCAATAACAGCAGAAGGTAAAGTTGACGTAACCAAAGCAGAGATAGTGATTCCGAAAGAGCTGGAAACGGTTAAAGAAGAGGTTATCAAGGTTATCGAGGAAGAGAAAACAGTTGATGTTGAACAGATTGCAGGT
>JAZQFN010000010.1:0-12913 GCA_045539515.1 Clostridia bacterium | reverse complement strand
TCACCAAAATACTCGCCAATCCGATAGGATTACCTGCGTTTTTGGCTCGATTATAACGATTTTTGATAATCTTAAAATTTTTCGACCTGAAAATCTTGTATTTTTGAATAGATTTTGGTGCGGAGGACGCAGGAAGGCTTTGTGCCTTTCAAGGACGACAAGCCAAAAGATGCCGAAAATACTGGTTTTCAGGCGGGTTCGGATAATACTCCAATGGCTATGTATTAAATGCAGTTTCACAGATTCCCCGGTAATCTAAAAAGATTGCCGGGTGCTTTTGTATAGAGGTCTGCTATACAATCATATTTATAATATCAAAGCTGATTGTATGTATTGAAAGATGCAATATTTTGTCTTAACAAACGCATTTATATCTTGACTTAAATTTTATTTAGGTTATACTATTATTATAATGTTTTATTAATGAAATTACAGAGGTGGCAGAAGTATATGGATACTATAGGTTTTGCTGTTCCTGCTTTTCGGGGTGAGCCCACAGTCGAGGGAAGCTTAAAGCATTTGTTTCTCATTACACCCATAATGGGATATGAAAGCACCCTGACCTTTGGCAATGTCAACAGAGAATTAATTATAGGCAGAAGGGCAGATTGTGACATTCACCTTCCCTACGAAATTATTTCAAGAGTTCATGCCAAGATACGTATAGCCGAAGGTGCTTGTTACATTTCGGATATGGGAAGCAGAAACAAAACATACGTAAATAATCAGGAAATTTTAACGGAACGCAGACTTTCTTCCGGCGATGTTATTATGTTTTATGACAGTAGCTATCGTCTTGTGGTAAGTATGAGATACACCTGCTCCGGCAACAGGAGTGCAGGAAGTATCAATACCATTAAGATTGGACGTTCCGCTTCCAATGACATAGTAGTCAATCACGTAGGTGCATCCAGAGTGCACGCTATTGTTACCAAAGAAGCTGACGGCAGATGCTACATTACCGACAACAAGAGCTTAAACGGTACATATGTAAACGGTGTTCGCATCAAGGGTAAAACCCCCTTGCATACCGGCGACAAGATACTCATTGCAAGTGCAAAGCTGTATTTTGACGGTGAGGATGTTTCATACTCAATATCCAACGAGGGTCTTTCTTTAAGTGCTGTTAATCTCAGCAAGGTGGTAACCAACTCCGGCAAGCAGAAAACCATCCTGAATAACGTTTCTTTCAATGTGCAGAGCGGTAGCTTTGTGGCATTGGTAGGCGGCAGCGGTGCCGGAAAAAGTACACTTATGGATTGTCTTAACGGTTTCAGACCTGCTACTTCCGGCAGAGTTATAGTAAACGGCGAAGATTTTTATGCAAATTACGATTCTTACAAATCCATTATAGGATATGTTCCTCAGCAGGATGTGGTATACAAAAACCTCACAGTACGTCAGATGCTAAGTTATTCTGCGGAGCTCAGAATGCCCGAGGATACCACCGATTCAGAGAGGGAAGACAGAATCAGACAGGTTATAAAGGACGTAAGCCTTGAGGGTAAGGAAGACTTAAGAATTTCAAAGCTTTCCGGCGGTCAAAAGAAGAGAGTAAGCATAGCTGTAGAGCTTCTGGCAGATCCTAAGCTTTTGTATCTCGATGAGCCCACCTCCGGTCTTGATCCGGGTCTTGATAAGAGTATGATGGAGCTTTTAAGCTCTCTTGCCAAGAAGGGTACAACAGTAGTGCTTATAACTCACGCTACAACAAATATCAGTCTTTGTGATAAGGTGGTGTTCCTTGGTGTAGGCGGCAGACTTTGCTATTATGGTGACCCCAAGGATCTCTGCAGCCACTTTGAAGTCGAGGATATTCCCGACATATATAAGAAGCTTTCTATAGCAAGCGGTAAGGATGCAGACCGCATCCTGGAGGAAAATGCTCTTTACTTTGAAAATAAATATCGCAATATAGCAATATCGGGCGATGAGGCATTAATGACATCTTCCGGTTCCGCCTCCGTTTCCAAGAGGAAAAATGTAGGGGAAGGCAGACAGCTTGTTATACTTATAAGAAGATACTTCAAGCTTATATTCTCGGATATAGCCAGTGTTGCGCTTATGTTCGGACAGGCCCCCATAATGCTTCTTATTCTGGCAACCGTAGTAACCGGGGAAACCTTTGATTACCATGATAAAGCAAAGCAGTTCCTCTTTGTGGTGTCTTCCATAGCCACCATTATGGGCGTGTTGAACTCCTTTATAGAAATCTGTAAGGAAAGGGATATCTTTAAACGGGAATATGCGGTAAACTTAAGCCTTAAGGCATACATATCTTCCAAGATGATAGTTCTGGGTATAATATGTTTTGTACAGGCATTAATCCTGTGTGTAGGTATTGCTTTTATGGCGGACCTCAGGGATCCGGATTTGTTCCTGTTTACATTTGCGGATTTCTTTATTACCACATATCTTATACTTCTTGCTTCTACAGCAATGGGTCTGCTTATATCAACGATATCGCCCAACACCGAAAGAGCAACCCTTTATATGCCTATAGTTATAATTCCGCAGATTGTATTTTCAGGACTTATGTTTGAACTGGAAGGCATTAAAGAATTTGTTTCCTGGTTCATAATAAACCGTTGGGGTATAAGCGGATACGGCTCGCTTTTTAACATCAAGGCTATAGACAAAATGAGTATATACAAAGATGTAGACGAGGTAATGCTCCAGCAGATGGATATAGATATCCCCGGTCTTGATATGTTTAAGCACTCCGTGGGTTACCTTTGTACCTGTTGGGGAGCAATGATTCTTACCGTTGCAGTATGCCTTGTGGTAATGTATCTTTGGATAAGAAAAGAGAATAAGAATCGATAATTACTAATAAGAGGTGCAAGATGGGATACAGAAAGCTTGGAAATACCGGAATGACGGTAAGTGCCGTGTCCCTCGGGTGTGAGCATCTTCAGGGTAAGGACTACCATACCGTAAAGTCGGTAATAGATGCCCCTTCAATGTAAGCATTACCGACCGCATGAAAAGGGCTGCGGAAATATTCAGATAACAAAAAATCCTGCAACGGGTATTACTCCGGAGCAGGATTTCTTTTTATTATAAAGTTTCTTTGCGTGTAAGCTTTTTAATCCAGGTATATCGGTTTGCCTTTATCGCCGCGGCTCCGCATTTAAAGAGCTGGTCAAAATTTAAGCAGAATACAACGACCTCCGGTGGCCAGCCGAACTTAAATGCCGCAAGGTACGAAAGGGGAAGCACTATACACCATATGCTTATAATGTCATTTTTAAGTATAAATGCCGCGTCACCACCACCGCGTACAATTCCCGTAAGCACCGGCATTTCGTAGGCGGTACCAAAGCCCGTAATGCACAGAACTATTATAAAGGCATTTGCCAGTCTGTAGGTTTCATGGTTTAAATCGTACATACCCAGAATAGGTATTCTCAGTATGTAAAGACACAGGCTCATAAGTGTTGCTATTATAAGAAATATTATCTGTAAGGTCTTGGTGTATTCTTTGATTTTTTTCATATCACCCTGACCCACAGCCTTACCTATAATTATAGATGTGGCGGCAGATGCACCGATAGCTGCAACCTTTAAGGTCTGATACAGGCTTGTTGAAACGGAGTTCGCTGCAATGGCGTTGTCGCTCATATGACCCAGAATTACGGTCTGCAGAGCCGTGGAGCATCCAAACATAGCCGCTACCACAACTGCAGAACGAGCCACCTTAAGGTAGTCGCCAATAAGATTTTTATTCGGAATAAAGTAAGTTTTGAGGTTAATTTTAAGCTTTTTGTCCCTAAAGGCAAGATAGCATATTACTATGATAAGCTCCATACACCTTGCTGTTAAGGTTCCTATAGCGGCACCCTCCACGCCCATTTCGGAAAAACCAAAGTTACCGCCTATAAGCATATAGTTTATTGAGCAGTTAATCAGTAGGGTAGACAGGGATATATAGAAACCTATTTTTACTGTTTCCACACATCTTAACGTGGCAAGAAGTATGTTTGTAATCCCGAATACTATGTATGTGTATTTAATAATATTTAAATATTTTGCACCTTCTGCAATAATATCCTCGGATGGGGTAAATAAGCTCATAACACCACGGGGAGTTACCCACGCCGTTACAAAGAGGGCTATGCCTGCAAAAAGGGCTATTACCATGGCACCAAGAGAGAGCTTTGATATTTCCCCTGTACGCTTCTGACCCCAGTACTGGCTTCCAACCACCACCAGCGCATCGCCCGAACCCATAATAATCTGCTGATATACAAATTGAACCTGGTTTACTGCGGCAACCCCTGCAAGAGAGGTTTCGTTGTATGAGCCTATCATTATGTTGTCGGCAAGGTTTACACCCAGAGCTATTACATTGTGAAGTACAAGCACCCAATACAGGGAGAAAAACTGCTTGTAGAAGGATTTGTCTTTTGTCATTAACATATTTTTATTTCCCTAAAGAGCCATTCAAAAATCCCGACAATCATTTTAAAACGACTGTCGGGATTTAATTTGTATTTTAGAAAATTCCCAATGCCTGTAATAACAGGATTGACATCATAACCGGTGCTACATATTTTACAACTATGGTATAAAGGAGCTTCTTGTTGAACTTGTGTCCCGAAATTTCCAGCTCTTCTATAACCCACTTGGGCTTTACAACCCAGCCTATGAGCACGCTTGTGCATATAGCAATTATGGGCATCAGTACGCTGTTGCTTACATAGTCTGCAATATCAAGTATCTGAGCTGCAGCTCCGTTGGGAAGTGTAATTTCAAACTTGAATAAATTATATCCCAAGCAAACAATAACGGCACCCACAGCGGCAAATATCGCCACCCAGAGGCTCACTTGCTTTCTTGACTTACCGGTCTTTTCCATAAGACTTGCAACTATGGTTTCCATAATGGATACCGATGAAGAAAGCGCTGCAAAGGCTACCATTATAAAGAATACTGCACCTACGACTATGCCAACCCAGCCCATTTTATCAAAGACCTGAGGCAGTGCCACAAACATAAGTCCGGGGCCGTTTTTACTAAGACCATCCACACCCTGGAATACGTATACTGCAGGGATAACCATAAGACCTGCGAGGAAGGCAACACCTGTGTCGAATATTTCTATTCTTGTAATTGATTTGCCTAAGTTGTCCTTCTTGCTTACATAGGAACCGTAAGTAACCATAATACCCATTGCAATACTTAAAGAATAGAAAAGCTGACCTGTGGCATCAAGGAGTATTGTCATAAACTTCTTTAAGGTAAGCCCTTCAAAATTGGGTATGAGGTATATCTTAAGACCGTCTATTGCGCTTCTGCCATCGTGGGAAAGTGTCATACAGAAAATGCATATGCCTATTATCATAATAATAAGTCCGGGCATTACAATCTTGGAAAACTTTTCTACACCTTTTTCAACGCCGTTGTACACAATAATTGCTGTTATGGAAAGGTATATAAGCATCATAACTATAGGGGCTGCGTAGGAAGATATAAACGCACCGAAATAGTTTGAATCCGCTGCCTGAGAGCTTGCACCTGTAAAGTATACAGTGATGTACTTAAGAACCCAACCGCCTATTGCACAGTAGTAGGTAAGGATAATTGCAGGTACTATAAAGGTAAGAGGACCAATGAACTTCCACTTTTTGCTGACTTCGCCAAAGGCGTGCAGAGAGCTTTTACCGGTTCTTCTGCCTATGGCAAGGTCTGTGGTAAGCAAGGCAAAACCAAAGGTGAGAGAAAGCAATATGTAAATCAGCAGAAAGAGTCCGCCGCCGCCTTTGGCAGCAAGATATGGGAATCTCCATATATTGCCGAGACCTACCGCACTTCCTGCGGCAGAGAGAATAAAACCGAGGGAGCTTGTAAAGCTGCCTTTTTTCTGTTGTTGCATATATTCACGTCCTTATAATCATATATAAAAATATTTTAACAGATATATGCAAAAAGGTCAAGAAAAACATAAGCAAAAAGACTTCGGAATTTTAGTTCCGAAGTCCCTAAAGTCAGTTCAAAGTATATATCATATAGTTAAGATATCCTGCAAATGCTACCCATAAAAGGTAGGGTATCTGGATATATGCCGCAAGCTTGCAGTATTTTTTGTAGTTTATTATTGTAAGAAGTATGAGAATCCAAAGAGCAATAAGCCATATGAATGACAAAAGAAATGCCTTTACATTAAAGAACAGAATGGTCCAGAAGAAATTAAATACAAGGCTTACGGCGTAGTATTCAAGACCTGTGCCGACTATTCTTCCGCGGGATTTGGTATATACTCTTGCAGCGCTTATGCCCATGAGAGTATAGAGGATTCCCCATGCAACAGGAAAAATCCATCCCGGCGGGGCAAGCTTGGGCTTTACTATCTCTTCGTACATGCTCATATTATCTTTGGTGAGCAGGGCTGCAAGTCCTCCCACCGCAAAAGAAATAAGTACGGATATTACATAGGGTTTTATTTTTTTCCACATATAATAAAGTCACCTCGGAATTATTGTATGCAGAAATTGCGGTAATAATACAAAATTAAAGAACAGTTATTTCACTTAAACCATAATATCCGTCTTGCTCTTTTGTTTTTTCTTTAAGAGCGAGGGCAATGGGAGTATCCTTTTCTGCCATTTTTACTGATATTGTGTAATCTCCCTTTTCCATATCGTCGGGAAGACCTAATGTACTGCGGAAGGTAACGGTTTCGCCATGCTTTATAAGTCTGTTGTCAAAATCCGGGTCGGATACAATGTATTCTTTGCCGGAAATTTTGTTTTTAAATTTGTAGCAAAGACTGTATTTGTAATAGCATCCGGCAAAGCCCATATTTTCTATTGCCAGGTCAATGGCAAGCTTTACCCCGGGGTTTGTGTTGTCGTTGTGGGCTATGGAGTTTATTGTGTACCAGTAGCCTAAACGATTTGCAAGATATTCGGTAACGTAATAGTTATCTTTTATCCAGTCTTCGGGATATGTGTGAAATCCCATATATGTGGCGTGACCTCTGCGAGCTGCTTCAATTGCCACAAGACCGCCTTTTGCCGCCTCTTTGGTGTAGCTGGAGTAATGCCCCAGTTCAAGGTCTACGGGAGCGTGGGGATACACATCGTCAAAATAGTCGGTGTGCTCTATGGTGTGATAATCTCTTATCTCATGCATGCCTGCAATTATCGAATCATCACGAAGACCCATTCCAAGGCTTAAGCAATAATCGTAGAGCTCCTTGCGGAAGGATTCGTCAAAGTCCAATGCGTGACCTATAAAGTCGTCATTCAGCATTACAGGTGTATTTTTAAAATATTTCACGTGGAGGTATGCGTGCTTTTTCATTACTTCAAGGGGTGGTGTTCTTCTTACTCCGAAAGCACTGTGTCCTTCGCCCCATTGCCCGTAGGTGCCAAGGTCTATGTATTCCACACGTGGGTCATTGTCATATTTTAGGGCGTAGTTTGCCATAAACTTTTCAAGATATTCCAAAAACAGCGGGTCACCGTAGTCCGGCTCCCAGTATTTGTGAGGCTTATCTCCGGCGATGCGTTCCATGTCACCTTCCCGTTCTTCGGTGTATTTGCGTGTAAGCCAGGTGGGGTCTTCCTCGGGGGTGGGCGGTATAAACATACCCTTACAGCCCATTTCATAAAGCCATTTTGGTGTGGCAAAACATTGATTTTCTTTTGTTTCCGAACAGCATATACGGAAGGAGAATTTATAACCCTTATCTCCCCACTTATCCATAAGCTCATCAATAGGCGACCAGTCGTACACATCGGGGGCTATGTTTATGTCTGCCCAGTCTATGCGGATGTACAGATGATGAAGTCCGGGGAAGCTTTCGTAGTATTCGCCCTCCTGCCATCTGTCGCGGTATGTGGGTCTTCCGAATCCGTTGTCATAGTAATGCCAGTACCAACCCTTGTGTGGGTTTCGAAGTACGGTTTTATCATCACGAAGTTTAAGCAAATCTTTAGTTATTTTCATTGGTATTACCTCCCGATTTTAATAAACACTCCGTTGCAAGGCGGTATTTCTTTTATATCACCGTAAGTTGTTTCTTTAATTTCCCAACCGTATTTCAGACTGATTTGCGGTACAATTGTCTTATGGGAATAGTTAAGTAGAGTTACATAGCTTTCGTTTTCGTTTATGGGGTTAATTGTAACCCCGATTTCCTTGTTGTTTACAGTAATGATTTTGTCTTGGATTACATTCTTTGCAACCTCTTTGTAAATCTTATAGAAGGGCAGGGTCTCATATAGGTTAGTTCCCTCGTATACAATTCGCTCCATAGGTAGATTTAAGAAATAAATACTTCCCTTACCGTATTTGTTCTTTAAAAGTACGGGATTTCCTTCTTCGTTTGTAAAAATAACTTCAGCTGTTTTGGGGTTTAAGAGTATTTCCTTGCAGGTGTAGGGGATTTCTTCGCCGCCAATGGACAGTCTGTGGCTTGAATTGCTCATAAATCCCATGGATTCTGCACCGACAATTTCGGGGAAATCCGTTATCTGTCCACCGTCAAAGGATATGTACAGGGTTGCACCCTTTTCAATCTTTTCAAGAAGGGTGGTCCAGGTTTTCTTGTAAATTACCTGCCAGCCTGTAATGCAGGGCATAAAGTAAAGCTTTGAATCAGGTATGTTATCTGTATTTGAGTATGCCGCATCAAGCTCAACTCCTGCTTGCTTGCCCAAAGTTACGGAAGCTATTGCCATATTCTGTCTGTTCTGACCTCTTGACAAAAGGCAGATTCCGTCAAGCTTTCTTTGGGGAAGTCTTTTGGGAAGCTTGTCAACAAGTGAGGACATTTCCTTCATTACATATGCCACGGGCTTGGGATTCTTTTCGTTGTCAAATAGTCCAAGCTCACGCTCTATCATACTCCATGTGTAGGGCGGAAAGTCAAGGTGCTTTTGCTCCCATGCACACCACCACTGGTAGCCTGCAAAGCCGTGAGCAATTGAGGAAAGTATCTGAATTCTCATAAAGTCGGAAGACATCTCTCTGCTTCCTATGGTTTGTGTAAGAGTGCCGCTTTCCTGAATGTATGCAGGCTTTCCCGAAACACCTGCATAGTAGAGAGTCTGTGCCGTGGGTATTAAGGTTGTACGGAAGCGGTTGTAGGGTTCAATATCACCGCCAACCGTGGGGGAAGGATAGGGGTGTGTGCATAACACATCCGTAAGCTCTCCCTGGTCTTCCAGAAACCATTGGTTGTCCTCGTTTTCTCCCGTGTCGGAGGCAAGGGCGTGCATATCGCTTGCTATGGGGCGGCTCCGGTCCTCGGTGCGGATGGCATCGGCAACGGTTGAGGTCCACTGATATGCTTCAAATCGGTTTTGTGCAAAGCCAAGGCAGTTACATTCATTGCCAAGACCCCACATAACTATGTTCTTTTGGTCTTTAACTTCTCTTACAAATCTTTTGATAAACTTTCTCATCCACATAAGGGCTTCCGGGTTGGAAATAAGGTTTTTGCCCTTAAGAACAGGAGGGGTAAAGAGCTTACCGCTCATCCAGCCTGTTACTATGGAAACCACAAGCTCGATGCCGTATTCTTCTGCAATGGAGCAGAAATCACGGAAGTTTGCTATCATATCCATATCCACGCCGTCACCGGTAACAGGTTCTCCCGTGTTGGCATTTACATATTCTCCGTGTCTGCCCTGCCATGCAAAGCCTTCGTCCACCGGCTGAAAGTCACGCCAGTTTGGAAAAATACGCAAATTTTTAACTCCGAATTCCGAAAGATTCTTTAAGTCCTCACGGATTTCATCACTGTTATAATGAAGCCACATTTCCGTTCCCCACTTGGAGCTCCAGTAGTTTGCACCAAGCATAAATCTTATATTATTTACCATAGTGTCACATCCTTATTGACAAGATTATCATACAATGTTAGAATATCACTATATATTTACTTTTTCAACTCATATATGCACATTATAGTGTCAAATATTTGCATTTACGGTGAAATTTATGAAAAGGATATTTTACGAATCTTTCAAAGATACCAGCGGACTTATCTATGCGGAAAAGCAAAAGGAATTTTCCGGAAGAGTTCATTTTCACAGGGCATTTGAGCTTGCATATATCTTAGACGGAGTTGCCATGTACAATGTGGAAGGGGATAGGATTCGAGCCGAAGCCGGAGATATAGTCTTTGTCCATTGCTGTTACAGCCATCAATCCATGCCGGAGCCGGCTCACACAAAGTATGTAATTGCAGTTCCTGAAAATATTACAAGCGATGTGGCAGAGCTTTTTGGGGAGAGCACCCTTTCTGCAGTTTTAAATGACAAAGAGTTTAACCGCACTTTACTTGGATATTTTGAGTCGCTTGTTAACGGCAAAAACCTTAAGATTGTGGCAAAGGGATACGCAAATGTTATATTCGGTTCCCTTGCCAATCATTATGAAAGAATAAGTCTTAAGCAAAAAAACAAAAACATATCTCTTATTGAAGATATCTTAAATTATATAGATGTTCATTATATGGAACCAATTACACTTGAGAGTATTTCGGAGTATTTCGGCTACAACAAAACCTATTTTTCAAGGCTTTTCAATAACTACATTGCCGTGTCTTTGAATAACTACATAAATATGGTAAGATACGATAAATATGAGGAGATAGCAAAAGAAAACAGGACTGCAAGTATAACAGACCTTGCTTTTAAATGCGGTTTTACTTCTATGTCTACATTCTACAGAACACGAAAAATGGGTTGAAACGGAGTATTGGCCAGAATTACTTTTTTAAACAAATTGTGTTGAACGAGAGAAATGTAAGAAAATGCAAAATGCATGCGGAGATATTCGAATAATTATGATATCATCGCTATCCCTGAGTGCTATAATACTGGACAATTATATACATAAGTGTTGATGCTTATTTAGTGTGAGCCCGGTATTTTATTGAGAAAATTGTGCTTGGTTCTATAGTGAAGCAAGGATTTTTAATCTTAAATACAAAACCAGTTTTTACAGCACCCATAACGTGTGATATAAGACGAACGAAAATGGACGCAGGCGAGGAAGCGCGAAGCAGGCAGTACAAAGGTACGGCAATGAGCGATGACGAAGCAAGCAAAGTGTGTAAAATAGCGGCTTTTGGCATTTATGACAAAAGCTACAGAAATGAAAAAAGCTCATTAGTAATGATGTGATATTTCTTACTAATGAGCATAATTTTTTTATATTCACTTTGCGGTGCGTTCTTTTTCGACAGTCTGAACCCAACACGGATAATGTGTTGGATTATTTTTATGCCTGATTTTATATATTTCGGCAATATTTCAATAAAACAAACTACTATTTAAATCTTTTTTCTTTTTGGAAAGCTTTTCAATAATCAGAGTAATATTTTTAAAATTAACCCTTCATCCTCAAAATCTTCAGTAGTGCTGAATTTTTGTATAAAATCTCTTATCTTTATATCACGGTCAAAATCTATGTAATCTTTAACATTGTCATTTAGTGTTAGCTTATAGCTCTGAATAACATATAAGTTTTGCACCTGAATGCATGAAATCCATATTCATTTCTCCAAGTCAATATTTTTTGTTAAGCAATGAATGCTCTGTTTCCTTAATCGATTCCAAAGCTTTATCGGAATAATTGAGAACTATATAATGATAGATAACATCTATAATTGCAAGCTGTGCTATTCTGGAATTTAACCCAAGAATACTATACTCAGTTTCATCTGCGGATGTAAAAAGTGCAATATCCGCATATTTAAGTATAGGTGATTTTCCGCTGTTTGTAATGGCAATTGTTGTTGCTCCGTGTTCTTTAGAAAGCTTAAGAGCATCTACAATATCCTTCGATGAACCTGAATGAGAGATGCCTATTGCCACGTCATTTTTTTTAAGGTGAGATGCTGCAATAACCTGCATGTGATTGTCGCTGTATGCAACAGAGTTAAGACCTGCTCGGAGAAATTTATGGCTTGCATCGTTTGCAACCGATGCAGAATTTCCAAGACCGAAAACAACAACCTTATCTGCAGACGAAATTTTGTTACAGGCACTTTTTAATGATTTTTCATCAAGAGACTTTTTTGTTTTTTCAAAGGAAAGATAGATGTCATTACAAATTTTTTCAAATATATTAAATGGTGTATCCTCGGGTGTAATTTTTGTGTTGATAGGAGATGAGCCACCCTCTGCGGCAATGGATATTTTAAGTTCCTGATATCCTCCGAATCCAAGTCTTTTGGAAAATCTCACAATAGTAGCTTCCGAGCAGTTGCAAAGTTCTGCAAGTTCTACTATGGAAAGAGAAATTATCTTTCTGGGATTTTCAAAAATCCAGTCTGCTATTCTTTTTTCTGCTTTACCCATTTCGTTATATAAAAGTTTAATGTTTAGTGAAGTTTTATCCATAAAATACCTCAATTATCATAATCAACCTACAATAATACTATACATTAGTTAATTTTCTTTGTCAAGTTAAGACTTTTTCAAAAAAGTATTGAAAATATTTTCGTTATATGATATAATTTTTAAAAAAATTAAAATAAAAATGAAAAATATTTTCAATAAGGAGAGAGCTTGATGTTGGATTATAGTGTTAAAATTGGACTTGTTCCTATGCGTCGTAACACTACAGACAGACCAAAGGGAACATTTCTCACATGGCATTCAGCAGAACAGAGAGGCGAAAGATTTGTAAAATATATTGAAGAAAATTTTGCAAATGAGCACGTTTCTTTTGTTGACTCAAAAGGTCTTGGTCATAAAGATTTGATTTATGACGATGCTTCTGCAGAAGCTATTATTAAACGTTTTAAAGACAGTGATGTTGATGCGGTATTTATTATAAACTGTAACTTTGGTAACGAAGAAGCAGCAGCCGACATTTCAAAGGCACTTGGTAAGCCTGTTCTTTTGTGGGCACCGCTTGATGATGAATATTATGTTGACGGTATGCG
>JAZQFN010000009.1:0-74682 GCA_045539515.1 Clostridia bacterium | reverse complement strand
GACCAAGAAAAAAGAGATATTGCAATAGATAAGTTAAGTGTGAAAGAATATGAAGACCCTTTTAAGGGTGGCAGGTAATACGAACGCCCTTTAAAGGGCGGCGAAAGCGGCAAAGGCAATGGGCTTGAACAAATGTGAAAGGCAGCGACTTGAGTCGCTGGCCGGTAGCAAAGGCTTATAGCCTTAGTGCAAACCACCCGTTTGACGGGTGGTTATGATTTGACAATTCTGAATCGTTTTTTCCTATTCCCTAAGGGAGTGTAAATTAATTCGCTGAATTAATTTACAGTCCCTTTTTGTTGCTTTTAATACTTTTAAATATTGGTAATGGGAAATGTAATATGGGGGAACTTTGAAAATCCTGACACATCTCTGTAGTATCTGGGAATCTCAAGTTCTTCTATAAAGTCGGTTTTTCCGTTTAAGTAGTTATCCAAGATTATTTTGGAAGTGTCGCATCGGTTAATCATATATCCGTAGCGAAGGTCAAGACCGCTCCAACCGATTGTTTTGTAGGATTTAAACCACATATCACGGTGAGTGTTATATACGGTTAACAATGTTTCCTTAAGCTTTGGAAGAAGTGTTTCCGATATTGCCTTGAGTGTAGAGGTGTCTTTTGCCTGATATGCAGGGTAGAGCTTTTCGGCAATTTCGCACTTAACTGCAAGGTAATTGAACACCTTTTCTGCAAAGTCATACAGATAATTCCACTTTCCGCTGTATGCGGACATTTCCTTGGCACACTCTTTATAATGCTCTGCCATTGGCTGACGGAAAAGGTTTTCGTCATATGTTCCCTGAAGTATATCCTGCCAGAAAAGGCACTTACCCATAAATCTGTTGTGGAAATGGTCAAAGGTCTGTCCTTCAAAGAATTTGTTATGGTATTTACTCATAAGGTAGAAGGCATCATAGCTTCCGCCGGTGGTAGCTTCAAAGCGTTCTTTTAAACTGTCCTTTGAAGGCTCATTCTCGGAGTAGCAAAGCTCTGCCACAAAGGAAAGCCCAAAGAGATTTGCAAATATGTCGCACTCGGAGTTATCGTCCAGCCACAGGGTTGTCATCATCTGTTTAACACCGTTTTTACGGCAGGCTTCAAGACTTTCTTTGTGAGTGAGGTAGCTGTAGTTGTGCTCGGGGAAGTGTCCCGACCAGCTCCAAAGACCACCTGCAAATATTACCTCACGGTTAAGCTCAACGTGCTTTTTAAGCATATAGTCATCGCAACCGGGCCCTTCGCCGTAGTGCCAGAACACAAGTTCAACACCTTTGGGAATACTCTTTTTGGTTTCTTCGGACACTATAATGTCCTCTTCATAGTATGCATCGTGGTCGTTGCTTGCTCTGAAGTACATATCACTCCACATCATGGGTTTAAGATTATATTTATCGGTTATGCCGATGAGCCTTTCCATATACTCATTGAATATTTCAATAGGCGGTACATATTTGTGCTTGGTTAGGAATTTGCCTCTGCCCATATCCCAGGCTTCGTCCATACCTATATGTATTCTGTTAGAGCGTACGCATGATGAAACGTTTTCTATAAGTTCATCAAGAAATTCAAATGTTTTTTCCTCTCTTGCAAGGAGTACCGAAGCTGTGTCTTTAATGGGAGCTGCTTCGTCCCAGTAAAGATACTTTGCCATGTGACCGTAGCACTCTATGCATGGTATAACCTCTATGCCGTAGTCATAGCCGTAGTCGTCAATCTTCTTTACATCCTCTTTGGTATATACTCCGCGCATATAGCCAAAGTAGGGACGGTTTTTCATTTCTATTATATCTTCGGTATAAAGCATAAACAGGTTGTAGCCCATAACTGCAAGGTAGTCCATAAGTGAGCAGGCGGTTTCCACAGTCTGTACTGCCGCACGGGATGCGTCCATCATAAGACCCATGGTTTCAAAGTAACCGTCTTCGGTTATGTCAAATTCATTATTTTTGGAAGCATTCTGCACAAATACAGAAAGCTCACGGAAAAAGTGGTTTGTTTTGCTGTAGTATATGGTGCCTTTGCCGTCTTTTAAGCTTGCGCCAATTCTTTCACCCTCTACTGCGCAAAGGCTTATGCCTTCATTGGATATTTCGTATCCAAGGATTTTTGTAAGCCTTTCAATACCTTTTTGGAATTTTGAATCCACATTAAAATTAAGTTTCATTGTTTTTCCTCCTGTATGAAGTGGGGATTGTTTTACATTCAAAATTATAACGTATCTTTAAAATAAAGTAAACCCATAATTTTCAAAAATTATGGGTTTACTTTGCATATTAATGCATTCTGAAGTCAAGGTCGTCGGGCAGAGGATATTTTTCTCCCAGAAGCTTTTTGATGTCTTCTTCCGATGCATTGGGATATTCCTCTCTAAGTACAAGGGTATAGAGCTTAAACCATATGTCGGATACGGCAAGTTCCCCTTCCTTTATATCCGGCATAATAAATCCGCTTTTAAGGATTTGACAGGCTTTTTTCAGCTCACCGAGATTCATAAGTGCAATTGCTTTATAAAGCTGTACTCTGCCTATGCTTTGATATTTTTCTTTTAGTCCGGCAATGGTTTTAAGACATTTTTTGTATTCTCCAAGGTAGCAAAGCACTTCAAGATAGTTTAAGTAAAGGGCTCTGTGCTCTGTTTCGGTTTCCATTGCAAGGTAAAGGTAATCTTTGCAAAGGTCATTGTCCTTGTATTCGTTTTTGTATATGTAGCAAAGACATCTTAAAGCCCAGGCGTTAGGGGTGAGTTCAGCAGAAGTTTGGAAGTGCTCCACAGCCTTTTCGGTGTCACCGTTGGCATATGCCATAACGCCGAGCTGATAGTAGGTGTGCCAGTGGTTGTTTTCTTCTTTTTCGGCTGATTTTTCAAGGAGCTTGTACCAGTAGGGAGATACCATATAGCTTACAGGAGCCTTCTTTTTGTCCGCTTTGGGGAATATGCCCCTTTCAATAAGGCTTATCCATATCTGTTCTTCTTCGGTTGCAGATTCTTTATAGAATTTAAGGCTGCTTATTGGTTTCTTGCCTTGGGCATTTCTTGCCAGGTTTTCCACATAACCCCAGCCGGAGCCGGTTATTTTGCAAACTGCATTTTTGCCATTAAAGAGGTTTTTACAATAGTTGTCTATGTCTTTAATGTGGAATTTAGCCTCTATGGCACTATGTGCTTCTTCTTTGGCAACAGACCAGTCTTTGCTGTGTGCCTTTTGTGGGTTGCAATTAAGTCCTGTGTAACATTCATACCATGAAATGCCGGACTCTTTCGGCATTGCAAAGTGTTCAAGCTGGGTGTGCATAAGCCCTGCCTGAATTTCTATGTATCTTTCGTCAGAGTGGGAGAGCCAGTTGTTCCAGCGGTAGCCGCCTTTGCCCATACCCCACAGAAAGGTTTTTCTTCCAAAGAGTATGTCCGAGGAGAACTGTGCAAGACCTTTGCCCTCTTTGTTTAAGCTTGTAATCCATTTTTCCTTTTCCTTGGGTATTTTATAAAAAAAGTCTTGAGATATGCTTAAATTTTGGGGATAGGATATGTCTGTACTTTCCGCAAGGGGATTTTGGCATTTGTCCAGTACATAGTGGTCGCTGTTGTAAAAACAGCGGAAGGTTTCGTCGGCAGGTACTATTACCCTTGTTCCTTTTTCTTCCGGCACCGCAATGTTTGACCACCAATACATATATTTTTCGCTGTCAGAGGTGTTTTCAATATTTACCTTTATAAAAAGCTTGTCCTCGTCTAATGTGGCTTCCAGAGAGTATACAATATCTCTTATTCTTTCATATTCGTACATTCTGAGTATTTTTCCGTCAATGCTTTCTGCAAAGAGAGTTTCACAGGTTAATGGGTTGTGACCTTTTATGCCCACATTCCATTCCACACCTCCGGAAAACCATGCGTTTCTCAAGGCAAGGTTTCCGGGCTGAAAAACCTTGTTTACATAGAGGAGCTCCATATTCATCTTTTTATCGTAAAGTGACCACAGTCTGCCGCCAAGTTCGGGCAGGAATATTGCCTTTAAATACTCATTTTCCAGTATTGCCGCTTTGTATGTTTTGGGTTTGAGCGTGCGGGTGTAGTTATCCTGCATTTTGTAGGGGAGAATGGTATTTAGCATACCCTTACCAATGTGGGTGCGTTCTTCAGCCGTTACATTGTCGGTTATTTCGTAGCTTGCGTGAATGTAGGTGTTGTTCTTTATATCCGGCAGAGGGTTATTTTCAAGTATTTCTGCAGAGCTTATAATGTAATCTTCAAATCTTAACATATTAATCACTCCTTATTGATTATAAGTATGTAGGGCATATTTCCTTTAAGTGTCATTTCTTCTCCGACATTTATCTCTTCTCCGGTGAGCATATCTTTTATTTTATCTGCTTTAAAATTTGTAGACAGCTTTCCTTTGGCATCTTCTTTTGACACCTTTCCCATAAATATCAGGTATTTGTCCTCTGCCTGATAGTAGCTTAATTTTACACTTTCGTCTGTAAAGGTGATATCTCCTTTTTCCCAATATCCTTTAAAGGTGGATTTGTCCATGGGGAAGCTATCCATAATTTTCCATACTTTGGACATATACTCAAGGGGTCTTCCGGTGTTGTTTACTCTTGGTATTATGCCGAGGGTAAGAGCAATGGGAAGTGAATTTTCGTATATCCAATCTGGGGGATATTCATAGGAAAGGAAGTCTATGGGGAACCCGAAGTTTCTGCCTGTGTACTCACTTCTTAAGTATCCTTCGGGTATAGACTCTGTACCTTTATCGCGGATTAACATCTGTATAAGCTCGCCGTCTGTGTTTAAGTGACAGTAGGTAAGGGCAGGTATGTTGCAGCAGTTACTTGTGTGTGGGTTTACTATCTTGCCCTTGGGGTCAAGGTTGTCAAAGAGAGTTTTCATGACTTCTCTTGTGGCAAACACCGGGTAGGTAAGGTGGCGTTTGCCGTATTTGTCGGTGTATCCGCAACCGTGATTGGAATTCATACAACCCCATGGTACTGCGGTGGTGTCCAGGTACACTCCGTCAAAGCCGTAGTCTTCTATGAGCTTTAGCACACCGTCTGTAAACTTTTTGCCCCAACCGCTACCGTAGCAGGCAATGTATTCTCTCTGATGGGGCATACGGTACCAACCGCCCTGATTGTAGCCATCTTCGGTGGCTTCTCTTAAATACTCTTTGGCATTTTCTGCCCAGTAGTCGGAGAGGGCACACATTTCGTAGCCAAAGTATGGTATCACTTCAATGCCTCTGGTGTGACATTCTTTTATTATAGTTTTTATTTTATCTTGAATTATGGGCGGAACCTTCCAGTAGTTTTGCACAAGATTCCATTTTTCGTGAAGTATAAGGGTGGTTACACCCAGACGTTTTATTCTGTCGTATACCACTTCCTCTGTGTTTTCAAACTTATTTCCCAAAAAGTCGTAGTAATCTTCTTTTACTTTGCAAAAGCAGTCTATGTGCAGTATTTTTCTTTTATACGGATTTTTGGGGTATGGCTTTGTGGGAGTAGCCTGAAGTGCAAAGGTGTATGTAATTGGCAGGTAGCACCATTCTTCCCCTTCAAAGTCTTTGGATTTCCATTTTTCGGGGAAACTGTCCAGCAAACGAAGTCTTAACAGGGTTTCGTTTTCATTTTTAATTATTTCCACGGCTTTGTCTTTGTATTGCCACATTTCGTCGGTTTCTGCGGTAAAGCAAAGTCCTGCCTTTTCGTTGCCGAGCCACACTATGGATTTAAATCCAAGGTGCAAGCTATCTTGCAGCGCACCGCTCAACTCTGTGTCATTAAGGTGCCCGCCGTCACCGGGGTAGAAGTGGTAGAGGGTTGCCATTTCGGGTTTTAAGGGAATTTCCAGCCAAAGGCTTTCCAGATTGTAGCCTTCATTGGCATAGTCCGCAAGCCCGAATACCTGCTGTACGGTTTTGCCACGGGGCATAATCTTAAAGTCCACCTTTACAAATCCGTCATTTTCAAAACGCAGGGCAGTGTTTGCCACAAATTTTTGACTTGCGGCAGAGGTTACAACGGTGCAGAAGTCCTCACCACCGTCAAGTACAAATGCTTTTTTCTCACCCCATATGGAGTCTTTGCCGTTTTCGCGGCTCACTATCCTTACAGGTGATGCCAAAAGCTCATCGCATCCGCTTTTAATTGATGAAAAAACTTCTGTATTTTTCACAGTATATTCTCTGTTCCAGCTTTTCACGATTATTTTGTTGTCTTGTTCATTAAATCCGAATTCTTTGCGAAACATAACTACACCTCGTTTGGTTTATTCTTTAATTTGAGTATAAGCCACACACATTTTGCTGTCAACTGAAGAATATTACCGTTAGGTGATTTATGTCTATTTGAGGTGGAGTTATAAATTTTGGCTTGTCGGAGAACTGGCAAGTGAGAAACTTATTTGCGTGTGTCAATTTATATCTCACAAAAAAAGACAAGGTTTTAACACCTTGTCCGTTTACAATTATTTATTCAACATATTTACTATATACTCATTTGCTTTCATTTCCAAAGTATCATCAAGTTCTTTTAACTCCGCTTTGCCGTACTTTCTCTCCAAAGCACATTTTATAAGGTGGTCGGCGAGCTTTGGGTTTTTAGGAAGAATCGGTCCATGCAGGTGAGTTGCAATTACATTTTTGTAAACTATGCCCTCGGTATCTTTCCTTCCGCTTGTGCTACATTTTACTGTACCAAGGGGAGCAAGGCTTCCTGTGTTTACCTTGCCGTAACGGTTTTCAAAGCCTGCCACATTGCCGAAAGCATCACTTTGAAGCACCAAGTCACCAATCATTCGTTTTTTGCCGTACTCGGTATATATATCAAGAATACCCAAGGCTTCTTTTTTGTCTTTCTTTTTAATGTACTTTCCAAGCATTTCGTAGCCGGAGCACACAGCAAGCATTACGCCGCCGTCTTCTGCATATTCCTTTATGCCGTCTTTAAGCTCTTTAAGTCTTTTAAGAGCAAGCTCCTCGCTTCTTTCGGAGCCGCCGCCAATGTAGAGAATGTCAATTTCCTTAAAGTCCACTTCATCTTCTAAAGAGTATTCCTTTACATTTGCGTTAATTCCTCTGTCTTCAAGACGTTTTTTTAATGTAATGATATTTCCCCTGTCGCCGTAGAGGTTTAGTAAATCCGGAAAAAGATATGCGAGCTTTATTTCCATTTCTTATCCCTCCAAGCCTTTAAGAATAGTCTGTGTTCCGAAAAGAACCGTGTAGTTTACAAGCATATAGCATACATTGGGTGATGCATCAATCATATCTTTAAGTGTGTCAGCATTTATGTCGATTATATTCATGCTGTCAAAGCCTGAATATTTAAGGCGAAGCGCCAGGTCGTCACGGCGTATTCCCGACACATATATGTCCTTTACACCATTTTCCTTAAGTGCTTCAAAATCCACATCCCACAGCCAGGATACGTCTGTTCCGTCGGAGGGGGCAGAGTTTATTGCCACAAGTACGCTCTTTTCTCTTTTGTCGGCACATACGGTGGATATTGCCTGGTTAAATCCGGCAGGATTTTTTGCAAGGTTTAAAACAACCTCTTTGCCTGCTATTTTAAAGCTTTCCATTCTGCCTATCTGTGGTTTGTATGCATTAAATATTTCTTGTGCCTCTTCGCTTGTACCGCCGTTATCTTCAAATACGGCATATGATGCAAGTATATTATATACATTGTAGAAGCCTTTGTAATTTACGTTAAACTTTCTCTGTATGCCTTTGTAGCTCATTACGAACTTAAGACCTTCCGACACATCCACTCTTGTGGCACTGTAGTTGGGGTTTGGGCGTCCAAAGTCGCATTTTGTACATTCATAAAAGCCCAGCTGATTGTAGTGATAGTAGCTGTAGCTGAGGTCTGCACCGCATTTTAAACAAAACTGATTTTCGTGAGCTTCTTCCTTGTTTAAGCCTGTATCTTCGCTTACACCATAGTATATGGCTTTGCGGTTTAAACCAAGATTTCTTACAAACGGGTCATCGGCGTTAAGCACCAATGTAGTGTCAGGCACCTTTTCAATTCCCTCCATAAGGAGCTTTGCAGTATCTTCCACTTCACCGTAGCGATCCATCTGATCGCGGAAAAGATTAGTCACTACGATTTTGTGAGGGGTTATGTGCTTTACCACGTGGCGAAGGCTTGCTTCGTCACATTCTATTGCTGCATAGTCGGCACTAAGCTTTCCGCTGAGGCTTGCCATGGATATAAATGAGCAGGCAACTCCGGGGAGCATATTTGCACCCACGTTGTTGCACACCACCTTGTAGCCCTTATCTGTAAAAAGAGAATATATGAGGTTGTTGGTGGTGGTTTTGCCGTTGGTACCGCACACTATTATTATTTCTTTTTTTACTTGTTTTGCAAGAGTTTTAAGGAGGGAAGGAGATATTTTCATAGCTATGCTTCCCGGGGCGGAAGAACCCTTCTTACCCATAAGTTTGCCAAGCTTTATAAGCAGCTTGCATACTAACACCGCAATAAAGTTTCTTATCTTAGTCATGGATTATTCCTTTCAAATATTACAAGTTAAGCTTTAAGTCGCTGTCTTTAATGAATCCTGCCTTTTTAAAGGGCATTGCAATAAGCCAGGTAAGGACTCCGGGCAGTACGAAGCATATGAGTATCATTGCCACTACATCGCTTGGAGCTACATTTGAAGTGCTCAATACACCTATAGGTCCTACAAGACCGCAGGTACCCATACCCGAAGCTACAGCAGTATGGTTTTTCATACCAAATACAGCTGCCGAAAGAGCTCCTGTTACTGCAGAAGCCAGTGTGGGCGGCAACCATATTATGGGCTTGCGTATTATATTGCCCATCTGAAGCATACTTGTGCCAAGTCCCTGGGCTATAAGTCCCGACCAGCGGTTTGCTTTAAAGCTCATTACTGCAAATCCAACCATCTGTGCACAGCAACCTGCAGTAGCAGAGCCGCCTGCAAGTCCCACCAGTCCCAACGATGCACATATTGCCGCAGAGCTTATGGGGAGTGTAAGACATATACCCACAACAACTGCCACCAGGGCACCCATTATCATGGGATGCATATCTGTAAATGTCATTATTAGTCCGCCAAGATATCCCATTATCTTGGAAATACCGGGTCCCACAAGAAGTGCCATTGCCACACCTATACCTATGGTAAATGTAGGTGTAACAAGTATATCAATTTTTGTTGCTTTGTATACGAGCTTGCCAAGTTCACATGCTACAAGTACACATACATATGTGCCTAAGGGTCCGCCAAGGGTATTTCCGGCTACACCTACCGCACAAAGAGAAAACAGTAAAAGGCCCTGTGCCCCCAGGGTGTGGCCTATAGCCATTGCCATGGCAGGTCCCTGAGCTGCTGTGCAGTACGCCTGCATCTGCAGGAAGAAATTCTGCGTTGGAGCATGCCCAATGTATTTGGCTACAGTTCCAAATATTGTTCCTATAAGTAAGGATGCAAAAAGACCCAGAGCCATTGCACTTAAGGCGTCAATAAAATAGAGCTTTGGAGAAAGAGTTATACCTTTGCTTTTAATACTCACAAAAAATCAGACCTTTCTTATGTAGTTTAATATAAAGTATATACCAATCTTTGTCACTTTTCAATATGCCCAAAGTTATTTTGTGAAATTTGTTACATATAAATAGTATGTCATAAGTATTATTGTTTTAAAATGAAAGAGGTGTTTGCCGATGAATATTGTTGAAATTCTCCCCGGAGGAAAAAACAAATATTTGAACCTTGGAAGCAACGGAGATATTCTTCTGGGGGCGAATGGCATGCAAGAGAGAAAAATATATTCCGATATTACTTCCTTTGACGGAGTTTGCATATCCGAAGACAAAACAGAGCTTTTTGCCACTACCGGCAGAGGTTTTCTTGTAAATGTAAGCTTATCGGGAGATGTCATCAAAAGCAAAACACTTATGGAGTCAAAGGGCACACATCGGGAAATATGCTCCGTAAGATGTTTATACATCGAGGGTAGGTATCATCTTTTTTATTGTATTAAGAGTTCCGATACATATCTTGTACATCAGGTATTTTCCGACGATGGACTTTTTGAACCGCAGATTGTCGATAAGATTTCAAATCGTATGGCATACAATGTAATTCGGGATTATTCCTCGGATATACATATAGTTTATTCTTCCGCCAACGAAATACGCTGCCGCAAATATGTTTATTCCAAAAAGATGCTGGACTCTGCCCGTGTTATATGTTATGCCAATCCCAGAGAAATACAGATGGCACTTTATAAAGAAAGGCTTTTTATGGCATATACCGAGCAAGGAACCGAGGGGATTGCGGTTAATATTGTGTCTATGGATTCTTCAGTTAAAAAGAAAGTTTTTTCCGGAATTAAAGAGCCGCAGTTTTGTATTAATGCATCCGAATATGAACTTGCAGTACATATCATAGAAAATAGTGTCTGCTATGAGGTTAAAAGTGATGAATTTCTAAATGTGTCAAAACCTTTGCCTGTAGGCAAAAGCTCCGGCATAAGAAAGGTGATATCGCCCGATGGATACATCTGTCTGGACGGCTATCCTGTAAATCGTTTTATGGCTCCTCTGGAAGGCTTTGAAAAATTCAAAAAAGATTCTCTATCGAACAATAAGTCGTTCGGGCTAAAAGGTTCTCAGGCAGATGATTTTGCCGGAAGATACAAAGATATATTTGAAGAGAAGGTTCGTCTGATGGAGGAGGAAACCGTAAGACAAAGTCTTAGTAAAATAGAAGTTTCATTAAACCGACTTGTTGATATGGTGGAAAAAGTTTTTAACAATCAACAGACAAATGAAAAGAAAGATGTTTACGGGGAGGATTCACCTTGCGGGGAAGATGTGAATACAATGTAAGAGAATAGGAAAGGACTGACACTATGGAGAATATCAGAATAGAAAATTTTATGTACCCTTACGTCAGATTTTTAAATGCCTGTCCATCTCTGGAAAATGCGGATTTTTATCTTGGAAACAGTCTTGCATCGCCTACCTTGGGTTTTGGATGCTTTTCGGGCTATGTAAGAGTTCCACGGGGTATGAATGAATTTAAGATTACCAAACCCGGCGAAAGAGATAAAGCAATTGCCACAGTAACCATACCCTTTAAGCAGGGAGAAGTGTACACGGTTGCCGCGGTTCATTCCGACGGAAACACCATGGCATACGGAATCCTCGAGCCTACCCAAAGAGAGAACACTCAATACGGTCATTTAAGGGTGTGTCATCTGTCACCGGTTGTGGGCAGTGCGGATATTGATGCCAACAGCCACAAGATACTTGGAGGTATAGACTATCTGGAACTCAGTAAATATATGTGTATATCACCCGGGAAATATGAATTCTCGGTCTTTGACGGCGGAAGCGAAAAGGCTAAGCTTGTGATGCCCTGTCAGAATTTATTACCCGGGAAATACAATACCCTGTATGTCATAGGCAACGACACCGCCAAAGCACCGATTATGGGTCTTATGTCCGTAGATGCGGCAAGCTACACAGGGTATTACCTATAAATATGTCTTAATTTGTCGAAAAATATAATATACCGTAACTTATCAGGGGATGTAAAATAATTATGCATCCCCTTTTAATAATTTAAAAATAACTCTGTACAAAATATCATATAAAGTGATATAATCAAGAAAACAACTGCTAAGGAGATATAAAAATATGAGTGACACCACTTTTTCTTCCTTTCTTACATATTCCGGCAATAAGATTTTTCACGACATAGAGCCTATGGAAAGTATCACGCAAGGCTCTTGCCTTGGAAATGAGCCGTATATGCTTACGCTGGCGTACAGCTCTTCAGCACCCGGGGTGTGTCCGCCAATTAGTGTTTCGGCAATTTGCCCCGGCATTGAGGTGAGTGTCTGCAAGGTTGGCTATGTACCCGTTACACGGACTGACCTTGGCTTTGACGAGGTTGCCACAGAGGGAAGAGAGCCCGGAATGTATCCGGATATCCTTTACAAAAGGTCGCCCGAGCCTATGGTATTAAGCCGTGAAGACAGTCGTCTGCCATTCTACGAGGAAGACGAGGCAAATCTCCTTACCGCCACAAAGGCATATCAGTCGGTGGTTATTGTGTTAAACGAAAAAGGAGAGTCTTTGAAGTCCGGTGCATATCCGCTTACCGTTAGTGTCAAATCCCTTCTTGACGGAAGCTTGCTTGCAGAGCATAAGTTTACACTTAATGTACTGTCTAAGGAGCTTCCCGAAACCGATATTCGCTATACAAACTGGTTCCATTATGATTGCCTTTGTGATATTCACAAGGTGGATTTATACAGCGAAAGATTCTTTGAAATACTTGAAAAATATCTTAAAAATGCCGCTTTAAACGGTATGAATATGCTTCTTACACCCTTCTTTACGCCTCCACTTGATACATTCATAGGTGGCGAAAGAATGTGCGTTCAGCTTGTTGGTATAGAAAAAAGCGGAGATAACTATAAGTTTGACTTTTCCCTTGCAGAGCGGTTTATACGTCTGGCATCTTCCTGCGGTATAAAATACATTGAGCACAGCCATCTGTTTACCCAGTGGGGTGCAGAGCATGCTCCCAATATATACGCCACGGAAGATGGCGACTACAAGCGTATTTTCGGTTGGGATACCGAGGCTTCGGGAAATGAATATTCAGCCTTCCTTAACAGCTACATTCCGGCTCTTATAGAATTTATGAAAAATATAGGTTATGAGGACAGGCTCTTTTTCCATATATCCGACGAACCTACAAAAGAAAACGAGTCCACCTACAAAAAAGCAGTCGATACCGTGTCCGGTCTTCTTGAAGGTTACCCCGGAGGCGATGCTTTAGAGGATATAGTTTTTTACCAAAAGAAGTTTGTAAAAACTCCTGTTGTGTCCATAGCCAAAGCGGATAATTTCTATGGCAGATGCCCGGAATACTGGCTGTATTACACAGGCGGTTACTACGATGGCAGCGGTCTTGAAAAATGTGCAAACAGACTTCTCACATCCAAATCTTACCGCACAAGGATTTTGGGACTTCATATGTACAAATACAAAGCCACGGGATTTTTGCACTGGGGCTACAACTATTACTACGACAGAATGACCACGGGGATTTGCGACCCCAAGGGTGATGCCTGTTTTTACAAACAGCTTCCCGGTGCGGCATATCTTGCTTACCCGGGTATTGATGATGTTCATTCGTCGCTTAGAGAAAAATATATGAACGAAGCCCTCTGTGACTACCGTGCCCTTAAAGCTCTTGAAGAATATATCGGCTACGATGAAGTAATTAAGCTTTGTGAGGATTTTTTCGGCGAAAAAATTACAGTTACAACCATACCGGAAAATGTGGGACAAATGCACAAATTCAGAGAAATGATAAATAGGAAAATAGAGGCGATAAAGTGAAAAAAACAGATATGCACATACACACAAGGGTGTATGATACAAACAAAACTACAGAATTTCTTAATTATCTTAAGGGAAAGGGTGTTGAAAAGGTAAGCTTTCAGACTGTTGCCACATCCAAAGACTACAGCAATTTCGAGAATCTTTTTGCCCTTTGGGTAAAGGATTTCTACAAAGACATGGACATTTGTGTAAACGGTTCACTCCACGAGTGGGGACCTTTTCTGGAAATTCCGTACGAAGAACAGGTAAAGTGGCTATATGCTGCAGGCTGTGAGGGTATGAAGTTTCTTCATATGAAGCCCACCATGCGTAAACAGATAGGTAAAGGGTTAAACCATCCGTCCTATGACAAAGCACTTTCTTTTATGGAGGAAAAGGGGATGTTTGCGCTTCTTCATGCCAAAGATCCAAGAAGCTTCTGGCACAAAGACCAAATGCTGCCTATGCAAGTGGAGCGTGGCTGGTGCTACGAGGGCAAGGGCTTTATATCTTTTGAAGATGCCCACCGTGAAACCTTGGAAATGCTTGATAAGCACCCGAACCTTAAAACGATTCTTGCACATTTCTTTTATGTGTCCGATGACATAGAGGAAGCTGCAAGGGTACTTGATACTTACCCCAATGTATACTATGACATAACTCCCGGTGTGGAAATATTTGAAAACTTTGCCAAGGATATTCCCGCATGGAGAGAGTTTTTCATTAAGTATCAGGACCGCATAATGTTTGGCACCGATGCCGATGAAACCTTTGACAAAGAAACCATAGACGACCTCTATGCTCTTGCAGAAGGCGCGCTTTTGTCGGATAATCCGTCCTATGTGGCTCATTGCTATGTGGATTTAAATGTGGCAGGTCTTAATCTTCCAAAGGAGGCTGTACAAAAGATTTACCGCACCAACTTTGAAACCTTTACCGCAGGTAAGGTAAATAAACCCAATATGCCGCTTATGAAAGAGGGAGCAAAGTACGCATACGAAACTCTCTTGAAATATCCCGAATACGAAGGAGATGCAAAGCTCTTTGGGGATTTTGTAAACAGAATATAAGTGCAAAGACTGTAGAAACCGATTTTCTACAGTCTTTTTTTACGTCTTTGTTACATTTTTAACATTGGCATTTCAATTGTTTTCCGTAAATTACAGGGTATTTATGTTTTATTTATAACAGTTTAAATACCGTTGATGCAAAGAAGTCTTTTTGTTACAATGCAGGTGAAGTAATAAATACCGGTATTTTAAATAACAACATCAGAAAGGAAAATGAATATGAAAAAGTTTACTTCGCTGTTTGTGGTATTTATATTGATTGTGGGTTGTGTGCCCATACATGCATCGGGCGGTGACAATTGTATTTTAACCTCTTTGGGAGATTACGGTGACCGTGAATACATATACGAAAATTTTGAACTTAAATTTACATATGACGGAAACACTGAAACGGCAACCAAAGACAACCTTACATACAACGAATTTGACGCTCTTATTACAGCGTTATCCCATAAGCATCTCGCTCCGGCAGAAAAGAAGCCGGAAAAGCTTATGGAAATTACAGATGATGAATTTCCGCAAGAGGGCTATGTGGAATTTCTTGACGAAAACGACGGCAACTGGCTAATCGGCTTTGATGAAGACTATGTTTATGCAAGATGTATAAATCCCCAAGATAAATCCTACAAGCACGGATTCTTTACATATACCGGCACAATAGATATGGGCTTGTGGGCTTTTCTTAAAAATATTGCCAAAGGCAAAACCCAAGCGCCGGAGGATATTGAAAAAGAAGACCCGGAAACCGATTTGCCGGTACAGGAAGAAATAAAGAAAAACAGAATAGAAATCAGCGGATTGGAAGAATTATATTCTGCCCATTTTCCCCTTGATAGGTTTTCGGATGCCTTTTCCTGGGGTGTATGTTCTTACCGCAGAGAAAATGAAAGCAAGGATGTAACGGTTGCCTACATTACCTTTGAAGGTATGGAATTTTTAAAGATTATAACCGATGGAAGCATAAAGGACAATACAATTGTTTTTGACGATGGACGTGTTGTATATACAAAGGAACTTCCCGGCGAAGAGTACGATGCGGATTTTAACCTTACACATAGCTTTAAGCTTACGGTGGATGTAGATGATAAGATGCAGGTGAAAAATGCCAGAATAACCTACACCCACAAGAGTACTAAGGTCACAAAAACTGTGGATGTTGATATGGATACCTACGTGCAGACAGGTTCTCTTCCGACTTCGGGGAAAATAGCTTTTTCAAAAGATAACAATTCTCTTGAAAAAAGTAAAACGGATGAGGATGAACAAACAAAAGAAGAAGTAAAAGAAGAAAGCCGAGTTTACAGTCAGACCTTTGTAGGGGATATCAATAAGTATATATTAAGGGAAAAGTTTTATTTTACCTTTATTGCCGATAAGAGCTTTGATGGCGTTCTTACAGAAGAGGTGGCTGAAATCGGCGAAGAAGTATCTGCAGAGGTCAGAGTCTATCTTAAGGATATGAATCCCAAACGAAACGGTGAGGTTAAGTTTTATAACGTTACAATACTTAAAGGCAGTAAAGGCACTGCTCAGCTTTGGGGCGGCTTTGATTACGATTTGGGATACTTCCCTCTCTATAAACCTACGGATATGGTAATGCATGCCATAAGTGCCAACCGCTATTTAACAGGTTCTTACTACGAGCCTTTGGTAAGGTATTCCGGAGAAAGTGTGGAAAATCACCGCTTTATGATTAAACCGGAGTTTGACGGCACGGAAATTAAAAGCATAAAGATAAAGTATGTACCGGAGGTAAACGGGAAATATGACACCTATGCCACAATGGAAGGTGCAACCGAAGGAAAGAACTTAAAATATGAGCTTCTTGTGCCTTTAACGGAAATGACGGAAAAAGAAAAAGAAGAGGAAGAAGCTAAAGAAGACCGTAATCCTGAAAAGTATGTAACCAAAATTCGTGGTGAAATGCGTGACGGAAGTTATCACGATTACAGGATAAATTCAGTTTATCAGGTATCTCTGGATGCATTGGAGGGAGATTTGCCGGCTTGGTACAAAGATTTGGGAACAGATGTCAGTTAGTATCTTTTGTCCTTTACTCAGGTGTGGGATGGCAAAGACAGAAAGAATTACACAATGGTTAAGCTGGAGGGCAGTCGTGATAAGGTATGGTTTATAAACGGCAATGCGGAATTCGGCGAGAAGACAGATAAAAGCAAGTATGTTGTATGCGAATATGATTCCCTCATTTCTTTCGACGGATTTGAAAGAGTGCGAAACACCGTAGAATACGACACAATAACTGTTTCTGTGGATTTCGCACCGGATGCGGATATGAGTGTTAAAAAAATATCTGTAGATATTGAGGGCGAAGAGCTTACCGTTAATGAAGAAGATATTACTTATATAGGCGGAGGTAAAATGACATATGAAAGCTTTTTCTAAGGTTATTTCTTTTGGCCTAATATTTATAATGCTTTTTCAGGCTGCAGCTTTCGCACAGACGGAAAGGAAATATGCGGATGCTCTGTATGAGTTGGGCTTGTTTGCCGGTACTGACAAAGGTTATGAGCTGGATAAGAACTTTACAAGAGAAGAAGCGGCAACAATACTTGTAAGGCTCCTTGGGGAAGCAGACAAGATTAATGAATATGAGTATGATGAAAAATTTACAGATGTAAAAAGCGACCGCTGGTCATATGCCTATGTGATGTATTGCTATGAAAACGGTATAACCTACGGCACGGGTGAAGATACCTTTTCTCCGGATGCAACCATTGATTCGTATCAGTTTGTTACATTGCTTTTAAGGTTAATGGGCTATGAAGAAACCAAACTATATGAAGCTTTAAACGATGGGGTAGAGTGTGGACTTTTTAACTCACAGGTTGCATTGCAGCTTGAAGAATCGGAAAGCTTTACGAGAGGTGATATGGTTTACATAATATACCGCAGTTTAAAAACCAAAACATCTGATGGTCAGCTGTTTGCAGATTGCCTGATGGAAAAGGGAGTTATATCAGCTAAAGAAGCTGAAGAATTTGATATATATGGTGAGTTTGAAAACATTGACGAATTATTGGAGGAACTTTTGTATTGATTTTTACAATAGCATTACTTATATGTCTTTTTGATTACAATCTTTGCGAAATGGATTCACCGCCATTACAAAACTGTGCACCGGGTTGACGGTGGGTCATTGAGTAGGATAGAATTAATCATCAACTACAGAGGACAGTGAGTACATAAAATGGAAGAAAACAAGGAAACAAAGGAATGGTGTATGTGGATAGACCCCACATCCAAGACCATTTCAATGAGGGAAATTCCCAACTCGAAAAAGAAAACATTTGATAGCGAGGAAGCCAGAGTGGAGTTTGGTGCCAGGCTGGTTTTTAAAGGCTACAAAATGGGCTGACAAACATACAAATTTGTATATCAGATAGACTAATCACTCCCTTGAAACACCGTACAAGATTGCGCTTGTGCGGTGTTTCTCCGAGAATAATAAAAAATTTAAAAAAGTACTTGACAACCGCATAAAAAGGTGGTAATATATTTGGGTAAAGCAAAGCAGAAGTCCACTTCTCACCTTACGGTTTCAAGGTATCGGTAAGGTTAATACTTATCTTGAATGTATAAGTGGGTGGATTTCGCCCACTTTTCTTTTTTGCCTTAAGTGGATTTGCAATTTATTTTTTGGAGGTGCTTTGTCATCAGTAGTAAAGAAATGTTGATTAATGATGAAATCAGAGAAAAAGAAGTCAGACTTATTGATTCCGACGGTTCTCAGCTCGGTATACTTTCTTTGGCAGACGCCAAGGCAAAGGCAGAGGGCAAAGGACTTGACCTTGTTCTTATTGCTCCGCAGGCAAAACCGCCCGCATGCAAGATTATGGACTACGGCAAGTACAAGTTCGAGCAGGGTAAACGAGAAAAGGAACAGCGCAAGAATCAGCGTATAGTCAACATCAAGGAAGTTCGTGTTACACCTTCCATAGATGTTCA
Source organism: Clostridia bacterium (assembly GCA_045539515.1). Taxonomy (GTDB): domain Bacteria; phylum Bacillota; class Clostridia; order UMGS1810; family UMGS1810; genus RGIG8748. The sequence goes on along the minus strand of JAZQFN010000009.1, from coordinate 56,262 downwards.
CGATTTCAATACAAAGGTTAATCAGGCAGTCAAGTTCTTAAAATCAGGTGACAAGGTAAAGGTTACCGTTCGTTTCAGAGGCCGTGAGCTTCACCATACACAGCTCGGTCAGGATTTACTCGTTAAGTTCGGCGAGGCTGTTGCAGAAATCGGTAATGTTGAAAAAGCCCCCAAGCTTGAAGGCAGAAACATGACTATGGTGGTTGCACCTAAATAATTTAAGTTTAAATTCGGAAGGAGTGTAAATGCAATGCCTAAAATCAAAACACACAGAGGTGCTGCAAAGAGATTCAATCTTACAAAAAAGGGTAAGGTAAAGCTCAATCAGGCTTTCAGAAGACACATTTTAACAAAGAAGTCAACCAAGAGAAAGAGAGCTTTAAGAAAGCAGGCGTATGCTTCAACTGCAAATGCAGCTACAATCAAGAGACTGATACTTTATAAATAAAAAATAGGGAGGCGTTTTAAATGGCTAGAGTAAAAGGCGCTATGGCTACAAGAAAGAGACATAAGAGAGTTTTAAAGCTCGCTAAAGGATACAGAGGTGCTAAGAGTAAGTTATTCAGAACTGCAAAACAGGCAGTTATGAAGTCCTTATCTTATGCATATATCGGCAGAAAACAGAAGAAGAGAGATTTCAGAAGACTCTGGATTACCAGAATCAGTGCTGCTTGCAAGCTCAACGGTACAACATACTCCAAGTTCATGAACGGTCTTAAGAAGGCTGAAATCAACATGAACAGAAAGATGCTTTCCGAGATTGCTATTGCAGATGCCGAAGCTTTCACAGCTTTAGTTGAAAAGGCTAATGCTGCTCTTTAATATAATAGTTAAATAGCAAATTGCAAAACCACTATATTTCATATCGAAATGTAGTGGTTTTTGTTTTAGCATATAATTTTTCTTGCAAAAGGGTATCGGGTATTGTATAATTATAATAGATAATAATGACTTTATAAGGAGTAGCCATGCAAAGGATAGAAAGTTCTTCAAATACTTTGTTTAAAAACACCAAAAAGCTCCTCAGCCGAAACGGGCGAAAAAAGACAAATACCTTTATTATAGAAGGGGAGCGTATTGTACGCGATGCTAACGACGGCAGAGCAGATGTAAAGTACATATTTGTAAGCGAGAGTTTTGCTGAAAATAAAATGACGGATTTTGGAGATACCCCGGTGTATTTACTGCCGGATAAGCTCTTCGATGAACTTAAGTCCACCGTAAATTCTCAGGGTATACTTGCGGTTGCCGCTTACACCGATTTACCTGTGGATTCCATAAACTATTCAGACGGCGTGTATCTGTATCTTGATTCTGTTACAGACCCCGGCAATATGGGTACTATAATCCGCAGTGCCGATGCCTTTGGTGTGCGTGGTATTGTGCTTTCCAAGGGCTGTGTGGATGTGTTCAACCCCAAGGTTCTTCGTTCCACTATGTCCGGGATATTCAGTGTAAATTTGTATTTTGACGATGATAACGTTCTTTCTTCTTTTAGAAATAAAGGGTTTCAGATTATAGGTACATTTCCCAACGGAGCCGAGAGTTCCCATAATTTCCGCTATGGAGATAAGTGCATTATAGTAATGGGCAACGAGGCAAACGGCATCTGTCCGGAAGTCGAAGCGCTGTGCACCCACACAGTTACAATTCCCATGACAGGAAATGCCGAATCATTAAACGTTTCCATAGCTTGCGGTATAATGCTTTATCAAGCATCGCTAAACAGATAACAAAAGTTTTGAAAGGAGATATAATCTGTGCAGAATTTTGAATTTTATACACCTACCAGAATGATTTTCGGAAAGGATACCCACAAAAAAGTCGGTGAAGTAATAAAGGGTTACGGCATCAGTAAAATCCTTCTTCACTACGGCAAATCCTCCGTTAAAGCAAATGGTCTTTACGACGAAATAATATCATCTCTTAATGAAGCCGGTATAAGCTTTACAGAGCTCGGAGGGGTAGAACCCAATCCCAAGCTTTCCATGGTTAAAAAGGGCGTTAAGCTTGTCAGGGAATATGGTGCTGAGCTTATACTTGCAGTTGGCGGCGGCAGTGTTATAGACTCATCAAAGCTTATTGCTCTTGGTGCACTCTATGACGGCGATCCCTGGGATTTCCCTGCAAAAAAGGCAATTCCCGAAAAGGGACTTCCTGTGGGAACTGTACTTACTCTTTCCGCATCCGGAAGTGAAATGAGTAATTCCTGCGTTATTACCAACGAGGATGGATGGCTTAAGAGAGGATTTGGCACAGATTTCAACAGACCGCTTTTCTCCATATGCAATCCTTGCCTTACCTACAGCGTAAGTCCCTATCAGACAGCCTGTGGCATTGTGGATATTATGATGCACACCTTGGAAAGGTATTTCACACCAAGTGAACCCTTTGATATAACAGACGAAATGGCAGAGGGCGTGCTTCGTGCCACAATTAAGGCAGGTAAAGCCGCAATGGCAAACCCCGAAGATTATGATGCAAGAGCCAACCTTATGTGGGCAGGCTCACTTTCTCACAACAATCTTACCGGTGCAGGCACAACCTTCCTTATGGGATGCCACCAGCTTGAACACGAGCTTAGCGGCATGTTCGACAACGTATCTCACGGCGCAGGTCTTGCGGTTATATATCCGGCATGGGCAAAATTTGTGTATAAGTATTGTCCGGAGCGTTTTAAAAAGCTTTCGGTAAGTGTATGGGGTGTTAACCCTGAAGGCAAGACCGATGAGGAAGTGGCTCTTGAGGGTATAAAGGCTTCGGAGGAATTTTTCGCTTCCATAGGTATGCCTGTAAGACTTGGTCAGCTTGACATAGACATCACAGATGAGGCAATTGAGGAAATGGCGGAAAAGTGCACCTTCTTTGGCACAAGAACACTTCCCGATTACATAGAACTTGGCAAACAGGAAATTATTGATATATTCAAACTTGCATTATAAATTAACGGAAGGACGTGATAAAAAATGGGTGAATTCTGGACCTTTTTAATTCAGAATCTTATGCTTATCAGGATAAGAGATATCCTGGATATCCTCATAGTTACCTTTGTAATTTACGGGGGTATCCGTCTTATTAAGGAAACAAGAGCTGCGCAGCTTATAAAGGGCATCATAGCTTTGGTGGTATTTGCTCAGGTTGCCGACTGGATGGACCTCAATGCCATAAGCTTTCTTTTAAACAACACTCTCCAGATGGGACTTCTGGCTATCATCATAATGTTTCAGCCGGAAATACGCCGTGCTCTGGAAAAGATAGGTAATACTGCAGTGGCAAGTCAGCTTTTCGGAACTACCGATGATATCAAAGAGCTTGCGGAAAATGTGTCTGCGGCATCAAAGTATATGTCCGACAGAAAAATCGGTGCTCTTATAATCCTTGAACGTAACACAAAGCTGGGAGATATTATGAAATCCGGCACAATACTCGATGCCCATATTTCAGAACAGCTTCTTATAAATATCTTTATGTCCAACACACCTCTTCATGATGGTGCTACCATTATAAGCGAAAACAGAATCAAGGCAGCAGCGTGCTTTTTACCTCTTACACAAAAGAGCGACTTTTCCAAGGAATTGGGCACAAGGCACAGAGCCGGAATAGGTGTGTCCGAGGAGGCGGATTGCATATCCGTCATAGTATCGGAAGAAACAGGAAAAATCTCTGTTGCCATAAACGGTGAACTTAAAAGAGCAATAAATGCTGCAGAGCTTAAAGCTACAATTATTAAAGAATTGGGCAACGATGAACAGCAGGAAACAGCAGTACAGAAAATTCCTCTTATTAACAAAATTTCAAGCTGGGTGGTGAAAAAGAAATGAAAAACTTTTTTAAAACAAATTGGCTTACGCTTACCATTTCTTTTTTGAGCGCATTAATCATATGGATATACGTGGTTTACCAAGTGAATCCTACCTTTGAAACAACTGTGAGAAATGTTCCCATTACATATACCAAACATTCCGAAGAATTCACAAACGGAAAACTTGTGCTTTCGGGAGCCAATACCGAAACGGTTAATGTAAAAATCAGAGGAAAAAGAACCCTTGTTGCCAAGATAACCAGAGATGATATTAACTGCACCGTGGATTTATCTGGTGTGGAATCCTCCGGCACTCATAAGCTTCCCATAAATGTGTCATTCAACACGTCGGGCATAGAGCTTGTATCAAAAGATCCTTACAGAATAAGTGTAAATGTAGATGATGTAATAACTGAAGAATTGCCCGTGCAGGTGGTTACCAAAGGTACTCCCAAGGACGGTTATATTTACGATACCCTCGAATACAATAAGGATACCGTAAGAATTACCGGCGCAAGAAGCGTTATCAAGAATGTTAAGAAAGCAAAAGTTGTTGTGGATATTACAGGTAAGTCCGACCCCATAAATGGTAGATACAAGATAATACTTACCGATGCCGAAGGCAAAGAATTGCCCGAAACCGGTATTACCAAAAATATTTCTTATCTGGAGATAAAGTGTAATATACTTCAGCTTAAGGAAGTATCGGTAAAGGTCAACCTTTCCTCCGACAAAACCCTTCAGGGCAAAAAGGTAACAGCCAAGGCAAATCCCGACAAACTTAATGTAATGGGCAACAAAACCACCCTGGCAACAGTTACCGAAATTGCAACAGAAAGAGTAGATGTACGCTACGTAAAAGACGGCGACAAGGTTACAATAAAACTTGAGGAAATCCCCGAAAGCCTTCGCACAGAAGGTGACGTAAAGGAAGTAGAAATTGAATTTAAGGTAGAATAGTCGGTGACAGCATATGACAAAGAAAGAACGCGCTCTGGAAATACAGAGGATTTTTGATGAGGTGTACAAGGATGCAAAGTGTTCCCTTGATTATAAGACAGAACATCAGCTTCTTGTAGCGGTTCAGCTTTCGGCTCAGTGTACCGATGCAAGGGTAAACCTTGTAACACCGGCACTTTTTGAAAGATACAAAACCGTTGAAGATTTTGCAAACGCAGATTTATCGGAGCTGGAAGGGTATATTAAATCCTGCGGTTTCTACAGAAACAAAGCTAAAAATATTATAGAATCCTCAAAACAGATTATAGAGAAGCATGGCGGAAAGCTTCCACAAACCATGGATGAGCTTACCGCTCTTGCAGGGGTTGGCAGAAAAACTGCAAATCTCATATTGGGCGATGTGTTTTCTTTGCCGTCAATTGTGGTTGATACCCACTGCATACGCCTTACCAACAGATTCGGGCTTGTAAATGATACTGATCCCGTACGTATAGAAAAGGCGCTTTCCAAGGTGCTTGACCCTAAAACATCGGGACACTTCTGTCATCAGATAGTCTATCACGGCAGAGCCATTTGTACCGCCAGAAAGCCCAAGTGCGGTGAGTGCCCTGTAAAACATCTGTGTAAATTTGGCTCTAAAGCGAGGTAAGCAATGAATAAAAGACTTGCAAAATTAAAAGAATACCTAAGAGCGAACAAACTGGACAGCTCAATAATAACCGACAGAAAGAATATGCAGTATTTTTCCGGATATACCGGCGAGGGATATATGTTTGTGTCGGAAGACCTGTGCTGTATAGTTACGGATTTCCGTTATACTGAACAGGCCGAGAAACAAACCCAAGGGTTTACGGTCTGCGACAGCGCTGATTTTAGTCCGGAAGAGAATTTCTCTTCTTTTGAAGCTACCGGATTTGAAGACAGAAGCATCGGTTATTTAAGATATGAAGCTTTTAAAAAGATATTTAAAAATCTCATTCCACTCGGAACCGGTCTTCTTGATATGAGGGCGGTTAAGGATGATGAAGAAATCTCAAATATCCGTATGGCAGAGCATATAGGTGATATGGCTTTTTCCCATATTCTGGACTATATCAAACCCGGTGTCAGCGAACGGGATATAGCTCTTGAAATAGAGTTTTTTATGCGCAGAAACGGTGCTGAGGCTTTAAGCTTCGATACTATAGTTGCTACAGGAGCTCACGGTGCAATGCCTCACGCAGAGCCGGACCAAAGGGTTATATGCAACGGTGATTTTGTTGTTCTTGATTTCGGTTGTGTGTACAAAGGCTATTCAAGCGATATGACCCGTACAGTATGTGCAGGCAAGGCAACAAGCGAAATGAAAGCCGTATATAATAAAGTTCTTGAGGCTCAGCTATCCTGTCTGGATATGCTTAAAGCAGGTGTTAAGGCGTGCGATGTGCACAACAACGCTCAAAGGATAATCGATACCTGCTACAAAGGATGCTTCGGTCATTCTCTCGGACACGGAGTGGGATTGGATATTCACGAAAACCCGTCACTTTCGTCCAAGAATTTAAATCCACTGGTTGTAAATAATGTTGTAACCGTGGAGCCGGGCATATACATCAAGGATTTTTGCGGTGTAAGAATAGAAGATTTGGTGGTTATTAAGGAAGATGGAATTCTTAATCTTACCAATTCCCATAAAAATTTAATGGAATTATAGTAAAAAAATGGTGTTTTTTTCAAAAAGCACTTGAAAAATGTCGTGTTATTTAGTACAATAAGCATATATGTATAATTTAAATGATAAGCGGAGGTAATTTATAATGATTACAGCAGGTGATTTCAGAAACGGTAAAACATTTGAATTCGAAGGCGGCGTATGGCAGATTGTTGAATTCCAGCACGTTAAGCCCGGTAAAGGTGCAGCTTTCGTAAGAACCAAGATTAAGAATGTTATTACAGGCTCTGTTGTTGAAAAGACATTCAGACCCACAGAAAAGTTTGAAGAAGCATTTATCGAAAGAAGAAAGATGCAGTATTCCTATGTGGACGGTACTCTCTACTACTTTATGGATATGGAAACATTCGATATGCTTCCCATCAACTCTGACCTTATTGAAGATAAGATGAAGTTCGTTAAGGAAAATGACGAATGTATGATTCTTTCTTTCAAGGGCAGTGTATTTGATATTGAACCCCCCACATTTGTTGAGCTTACTGTTACAGAAACAGAACCCGGCTTCAAGGGTGACACTTCCACAGGTGCTACAAAGCCCTGTACAGTAGAAACAGGCGCTCAGATTATGGTTCCCCTCTTCATCGACAACGGCGATGTTATCCGTATCGATACAAGAACCGGCGAATACATGGAAAGAGCATAATTTCAATTTTTTGAAATGCATAGTGTAACCTCTTTGGGGTTATAACATAAAATTATTGAAAGAAGGTAAACTGACTATGGAAAATATTTCAAAGCAGATTTCTTATTTAAAAGGCTTAATGGACGGTCTTGATTACGACGATTCCAGCAAAGAGGGCAGAATATTTAAGTGCATTCTCGGCGTACTTGACGAAATCGACGCTTCCATAGATGACCTTTACGATTACCAGGATGAAATAGCTGAGCAGGTAGACATCATTGATGAAGACCTTGCTGCTATAGAAAGCGAATTTGCAGAAGAATGCGATTGCGATTGCTGCGATTGTGATTGCGACGACGATGATGATATCGAGTATTATGAACTCGATTGCCCCAAGTGCGGCGAAACCATCTGTCTTGATGAAGATTTCTTCGACACAGAGGATGACATTGTATGTCCTAACTGCGGCGAGGTTATAGAACTTGACCTTGACGAGGAAGAAGACGAAGAATAATCTTTTCAAAATTAAAATCAAAACACCTTCTCATTGCATATTATGCAAAGCGGAGGTGTTTTTATTATGTTCGAAATTACCCGTTGCAGGGTTGTAAGTGTGGCATCAAGACCCCATAGGGAAATAATAGATTACGGAGTTCGTATGGTAGGCGCTCCCCTGGAATGGCCGGAAACAATGGGTAAAGGCGTCAAGGTAGGCATTATAGATACAGGAATTTGCACTCAACATCCCGACCTTGCAGGAAGAATCAAAGACGGTGTAAATTTTTCCGGCGGAAGCGCTGACAATATTGAAGACGAAAACGGTCACGGCACACATATCGCCGGCATAGTAGCTGCAAATAAAAACGGCATAGGCGTGGTGGGGGTGGCACCCGAAGCGGATTTATACATTGCAAAGGCATTTGGCGCAGACGGAAAAACTAACTACTCTGCCATAGAAAAGAGTGTTAAATACCTTGAGGCCAAAGGAGTAGATATAATAAATATGTCTTTTTCATCGGGGTATACAACAGCCGGATACCGCTCCCTTATATGGGATGCACATAGCCGTGGTATTACCATAATATGTGCAGCAGGCAATGAGGGAGAATTTGGAGATAACACCATAGGATATCCGGCAAGCTATCCGGAAACAGTTGCAGTGTCTGCAGTAGATATCAATAAGCACATAGCGGATTTTAATTCCAAAGGCAAGGCAGCGGAGATATGTGCAGCCGGTATAGATGTGTATTCAACTTATCTTGGCGGAGGCTATGCCACCTTAAGCGGCACGTCAATGGCATGTCCTATAATAAGCGGTGCTGCAGCAATACTTATTGCAAAAGGATATCTGCGTTACGGAAGAAGACTTACACCCGATGAAATAAGGCTGTTGCTAAATATCTACACAGAAAATCCGGGCAAAAAAGGAAGGGATAAAAAGTACGGTTACGGGATTTTTTCTTTTGGAAGAATAGCTTCTGAAGAATATATATACAGAAATATTTCCTCAGAAAGATAAATGTAACATAGATTTAATTGACAGAGATTTACAATAATGATAAAATATAAAAAAACACTCAAAGGGGATGAAACAATGTATTGTAAAAATTGCGGTACAAATGTTGCAGACGGACTTGCTTATTGCCCAAACTGCGGAGCAGGGATGGATAATATACCCTCCGGCAATTTGGCACAGGGTAACCTCAGAATGTCTGCACCACAACAAAACAGTGCGCCTCAGGCACAGTATGGATATGCACCGGCGGAAAATGTCTATAGTGCTCCCATGTATGAACAACCTATGTATTCACCCGAGGCAGAGAGATATACTCCTCCTAAACCCAAAAAGCTCAGTGGGGCAGCTATTGCATGGCACGTTATTGCAGCTATACTTTGTGTTGCTTTGCTTTGCACAACCATTTGGACTATGATTGAGCCTTCAGATGGTATTATAATCAAGGCTCTTGAATTTGAAGCGGATGCCGAAAGTTACTATAACTCCGATGTTCCCAGCAGCGATAATCCGATTTTTGGTTTTGTAGCTACAGTAGGTGCCGGAGTTGGTATTTTCGATGCAACAGAATCTCCTGCAGCATTATTTCTTGTTATAGCAACTATTATGGGCTATCTTATGCTTATAGCCGTACTCATTACACTTGTAATTTATCTTATTATGTGTATGTGCGGTAAGAATAAAACAGGAGTTGCATCTTTTTCTTCCATTGCGGCTTTTGTTGTTGCAGTATTACTTATAGCCAGCATACTTATGTGTAATATGCAGACAAACAGTTCCATAAGAGATAGTCTTGGTATTTTTGGACGAGCTTATGATGCGGGATTGGGTGAACTTGAATCCAGATATGGTTATGGAAATCTTATTGAGCCCACCGTGGCGCTTTACTCCATGCTTGTTACAAGTATTCTTGCCAAGATTGCATTAAGCGTTTCTAAAAATTTAAGAGATAGAGATTTAAAAGAATAATAAACAAACACAAACCCTCAGGTATCAGCCTGAGGGTTTGTTTATGCAAGGATTGAAATTGTTGTTATATGTCATTCTGAACGCAGTGAAGAATCTTCCCTACAATGGAGATTCCTCGACTTTGCCTCGGAATGACAATATAAATGAGTTCTGTGTTTTTTACATCTCGTGTAAGGATAGAAAAGAAATTATGCCTAAAAAATATAGGTTACCGAAGTAACCTATATCATATATTATTCATTTTTCGGTCTGCGCTTTTTTTACATCCCTATCTAAAGATTTCGTTTACTTCTTCGTAGGACTTAGGTGTTCCTATGTCATAGCATTCACCTTGGAAGGTGTAGGCGTATACGGGTTTTACCTTGTGGAGCCAAGAAGGGAAGAATCCGGGCGCGTCCGGGTTGTTGCCTTCGCTTAAGTATTTTTTAATAAGAGGAACGGTGTCCTTCTTGTATATATAAGATGCAAATGCAGCTAAGTTTGAAACGGGAACCGGGGGCTTTTCAACCATATCGGTTACTATGCCGTTTTCATCGGTAATAACATTTGCCATTCTCTTTAAGTCTTCTTCGTCATGAAGTTCTTTTACCAGAACCATATCTTTATTCTGAGCTTTGTAAGCATCATAGTAGTCCTTTAATGCAAAGGTAAATATGTTGTCGCCTGCCATTACCAGGATATCGTCGTTTATGCCGAGGGTATCTATGGCAAAGCTTATGTCACCTACAGCACCCAACTTATTGGAGTCGTCGGTGGTTTTGTCGTCAAGAACGGTTACGGCAAGTCTGCCGGCATAGGATGCTTTCCATTCTTCAAAATTGGTATAGAACTTAGTGTTGGATACAATGATAAGCTCGTCGATTTCGCCTATGGTTTCAATCTCTTCAACAATATAGTTGAGTATGGGCTTACCTGCAACAGGCAAAAGTGCCTTTGGTTTGTCTAAGGTAAGAGGGTAGAGTCTTGTGGCATACCCTGCTGCCAGAATAATAGCTTTCATTAATACCGCCTCCTTTTTCTTAAGTTTACCATATGTGGAAGAAAAATTCAAGCGTTAAGGTACTTATTTTTTGTGGCTATTCCACCGCGGATGTGTCTTTCGGCTTTGTTTATATCCAGTAGTTTTTTTGCTTCCGATGCCAGTCGGGGGTTGATTTTCTCCAGTCTTTCACTTATATCCTTGTGAACCGTACTTTTTGATATTCCGAATTTTTTCGCAGCACTCCTTACGGTGGAGCGATGCTCTACCATATATTTACCAATTGTAATTGCTCTTTCGGATATGTAATCTTTCACCAAAAAACCATTCCTTCCTGCACATTGATATTAAAATGCAAAGAGGCATTTCAAGTCATATTGGTAAAATATATGTGAATAAAAATGAAAATATAACAATGATAACTAAGGCTTTGGTTTTAGTGGTTTAAACAGGCTATATATTACTTTTTGTTGGTATTTTCCTTTTCGCCGTATCCTCCTGCAAAAACCTCCGAAACAACAAACGATGTGAATCCTACTGCTAAAAATGTATACATATTGCTACCTCCTTAGAATTTTGTAATCCGCAATGGCATTGCGGATTTGCCGTGCTTTTTTCTATCTTGATTACAGTATATCAAATCTGGTGTCCTTTAAACGGTACAGTAAAATAAAATTGTTTTGTTATAAATTTAAAGGGGATAAACCCGGATGACACTTCCGAACATTTGTTCCGTTAAAATGGAAAAAGTTTTTTTAATTGTCATTTTTTTACCAACAAACTACATTATATGACATTGTTTCCATTGACAAGTATATCAATAATTGATATAATGTATATGTATAATTGTGTGCATTATGTGCAAAAACAGACGGAAGGTGTCCGCAAATGATAAAAAGAAACATTCCTTTTTCTCCTCCGGATATGACCGAAGAAGAAGTACAGGCTGTGGCAGAGGTTTTAAGAACCGGCTGGATTACCACAGGTCCCAAAACAAAACTCTTTGAAAACAAAATAGCAGAATACTGCAATACCAATAAAGCAGTTTGCTTAAATTCCGCAACTGCCTGTATGGAGCTTATATTAAGGCTTTTCGGCATAGGTGAGGGCGACGAGGTAATAACAAGTGCATATACATATACTGCAAGTGCGTCGGTTATATGCCATGTGGGTGCAAAGGTTGTGCTTTGCGATACAGCCCCCGGCAGATACGAGATGGACTACGACAAGCTGGCTTCACTCATAACTCCCAACACCAAGGCTATTATTCCTGTGGATATTGCAGGTGTTATGGCAGACTACAAGCGCATTTTTGAGGTGGTTGAAGCCAAGAAGAGCATATTTACCCCCAAAGGTAAGTATCAAGAGGCTCTTGGCAGAGTACTTGTGCTTGCAGACTGTGCCCACGGTTTTGGTGCAGAGCAAAACGGCAAAAAAGCAGGCGAAGTGGCAGACTTTACAAGCTTCTCCTTCCACGCAGTTAAGAATTTAACCACCGCAGAGGGCGGTGCTCTTACATGGCTTCCGCTTGAGGGAATAAGTGACGAAGAGATTTACAAAGAATTTATGCTTCTTTCCCTTCACGGTCAGAGTAAGGATGCCCTTGCCAAGACACAGCTTGGCGCATGGGAATATGACATAGTATCTCCTGCATATAAGTGCAATATGACAGACATTATGGGCGCCATTGGTCTTGTACAGCTTGACCGTTACCCCGAAATGCTTAAAAAACGCCGTGAATTTATAGAAATGTACGACAAAGCAATGGATGAGCTGGGCATAGAGCATCTTGACCACTACACCGATAATGCAGAGTCCAGCGGTCATCTTTATCTTGCAAAGCTTACCGGAAAAAGCATGGAATACCGCAATGAATTCATTATTAAGCTGGCGGAGCGCGGTATCGCGTGTAACGTTCATTACAAACCCCTTCCCATGCATACAGCATACAAGAATCTTGGTTTTGACATTAAAGATTACCCCAATGCTTACACACAGTTTGCAAACGAAGTAAGCCTTCCGCTCAATACCAAAATGACATTGGAAGATGTGGAATATGTGATTGAGAATATTAAGGAAATATATAGATAGAAGGTACATAAAATGTATAAACATTTTTTCAAAAGATTTATCGACATAATTTGCGGTCTTATAGGCTGTCTTGGATTTCTTATTGCATTTATATTTGTGGCACCCATTATCTATTTTACAGACAGAGGTCCCGTATTCTATAATGCAGAAAGAAGAGGCAAAAACGGAAAAACATTTAAAATGTACAAATTCCGTTCAATGATGGTAAATGCTCCCGATATCCGCAATGCGGACGGTTCCACTTTCAACAGTGAAAACGATCCCAGAGTTACCAAAATCGGTAAGATTATGCGTAAGACCAGCATTGATGAGCTTCCGCAGTTTATAAATGTTTTAAAGGGCGATATGAGTATGATAGGTCCCAGACCTACCCTTGCAAAGAAGCCCTTCTCCGAGTGCGATCCCAAGACAATCAAGAGATATGATGTCCGCCCGGGTATTACAGGCTACAGTCAGGCATATTTCCGCAACTCCATAACTCAGGACGAGAAGTTTATGCACGATTGCTACTATGTGGAGAACCTCACATTTATTATGGATGTTAAGATTGTTTTCAAAACAATAGCTTCCGTTCTTTTAAGAAAGAACATTAATGTGGAGCAGTCCTTAAACAACAAGGAGCAGGCTCCCCAAAAAGAGAAAGTTGGAGCAGATAAATGAAGAAGTTACTTATAATCGGTGCTTCCGTACTTCAGGTGCCGGGTATTAAAAAGGCAAAAGAGCTTGGTTACTATGTGGCTGTGGCAGACTATGACCCCAAGGCTGTGGGTATTCCCCTTGCGGATGAGTACTTCAACGTGAGTACAATAGATACCGAGGGTGTTGCCAAGGTTGCAAAGGAGTTTAACCCCGACGGCATAATGACTCTTGCTACAGACATGCCCATGCGCTCCGTTTCAAGGGCGGCAAAAGAACTGGGACTTCCGGGCATAAGTATGGATACTGCCATTAAATCCACCGACAAGGGCGAAATGATTAAAGCCTTTGAAGGGGCAGGGGTGGAGCATCCCTGGTATTACATTGCATTAAACGAACAAGAGTTTGATGATATAAAGAATAAGGTTTCCTATCCTTGCATTATGAAGCCCACCGACAGCTCCGGCAGTCGTGGCGTGGTGCTTGTACATAACCTTTGCGAGCTTGAAAATGAATACAACTACACCAGGGATAATTCCCGAAAGGGCGGAGTTATCGTTGAAGAATATATGGTTGGAAGTGAAGTGAGCGTAGAGGTTATGGCAGTGGGGGGAGAACCCCATGTACTGCAGGTAACGGACAAGCTTACCACGGGCGCACCTCACTTTGTGGAGATGGGTCATTCACAGCCGTCAAGACTTGGCGAGGACAATGTGGCAAAAATTAAAGACCTTGCTATTCGTGCCGTAAAGGCCGTGGGCATAACCGACGGACCTGCCCATGTGGAAATAATGCTTACAAAAGACGGCCCCAAAATGGTGGAGCTTGGTGCCCGAATGGGTGGCGACTGCATCACCACACACCTTGTGCCTTTATCTACCGGTATTGATATGATAAAAGCTACCATAGAAACATCTTGCGGCATTACACCTGATATTGAGCAAAAGCTCAATAAAGGCTCTGCAATCCGCTACTTTAATACAGACTACGGTACTATAGAATCCATAGAAGGTGTGGAAGAAGCTCGAACTTTAGATGGCGTTAAGGAAATAACCTTTGTAAAGAATGTGGGCGACAAAGTCGGCGCCATAGGCAGCAGTACCGACAGGGTAGGCTTTGTAATAGCACAGGCTGATACTGCAGAAGATGCAGTAAAGGTGTGCGAAAAGGCGCTTGATGTGGTGAAGATAATTTCAAATTAGTTGTGTTATTTTTAATAATAAGGCGCTATAAAAGGAGATTATTATGAACAAGAAAAAAATCGTTGATCGCATGATAGATTGGTTTTATATTATTAACAGAAGGAATCTTGTTAAAAATTCGAATAAGCATTATTTTAAAATGCTAAAAGATAATGGCATACCTAGCAAAAGATTGACAAAAGGTCAAAAAAAACAAGTAGATGATATTTATAAAAAATATGGATTTAAATATAGTTATAAAACTCATGAATTAGTTTATTCTGTTACAGGTAAATTTAGTCCGGGTATTGTTCCGGAAGATATGTTTAGAACCGAAATAGAGATTTATTTAAATCCTGCTGATTTAAAATATGTTATGACTGACAAAAATTATTTTGATGTTTTTATGAGCAATGTCAAATTTCCAAATACTATTGTTAGAAATATTGATGGTATGATGTATGATGCTGATTACAATATGATAACTACGGATGATGCGAAAAACTTATTAAATAGATATGATGAAGTCGTATTTAAGCCTTCCGTTGAAAATGGGTTTGGCAGAGGAGTTACTTTGGTTAGATGTTCTGACGAAAATCCGCTTGACTATAAAAAGGATAATTATATTGTACAAGAACGTTTAATTCAGCATCCTAAACTTGCAGAATTAAATGAATCTTCTGTCAATGTTTGTAGAATTGCAACAATGTTTATTGATGGAGAAGTATTTGTTATAACTGCAGCCATCAGGATTGGAGCAGTAGGTGCGTTTACTGATAATTCTATATCAAAAGATGGTAAGGGTATGATTATTGTTGGTATTGATGAAAATGGCAAGTTGCGTGATACAGGTTATCATTCATGCGGTTTGAAAGTAAAACACACACCTGGCGGCATCAACTTTGATGGAGTTGAGGTACCTAAATTCAGCGAGATGATAGAAATTGCCAAAAAAGCGCATTCATGCTATCCAAGGTTGAAATTTATTGCATGGGATTTTTCAGTTGATGAAAACAATAATGTGGTATGTTTGGAATACAATGCAAAAGGTCCCGGAGTATTGTATTATCAGTATGTAAATGGACCTTTATTCGGAGATTACGCAGACAAAATACTCGCCCATGCAAAAAAATTAAAAGAAAAGAAAAGTATATTTTGACACTGGAGGAAAATATGGATTTGAAGAATAAAACATTGCTTTTAATAGGTGGTGGAACGTGGAAAGAGGCACTTAAAGGTTTTTCTGATTATACCGGAGTAAAGTTGGTGGCTTGTGGAAATGACAAGACTGGTGGCATCTTTTCTGTTGCTAGCGAAGCATATGTGGTGGATTCAACTGATAGTGATGGAGTAAAAAAAGTTATAAATGATAATGATATCGACGGGGTATATATAGGTGGCAGTGAGACTGTGATAAATGCTGCCTGTCAGTATCTTGAAGAACTTGATATGCCTTGCTATTGCAATAAGACACAGTGGGATTTTATTCAAAATAAATCTAAATTAAAAGAAAAATTTATAGAGTTTGGTATTCCGGTGGCTCCAAGATATAATATAACTTATGATGAGATAGAGTCCTGCGTAAATGATATAGATTTTCCTGTTATCACGAAACCAACTGACGGTTGTGGAAGTAATGGCTTTTCGATTTGTAATAATATATGTGAACTAAAAAAAGGCTATGAATTTGCTATGAAAAATTCATTAACAGGAGAAGTAATGGTGGAAAAACTTGTAAATAACAAAGGTGTTGTTGTGGTGTACACCTTTACGAACGGTGAAATGGTTTTTTCCGGGTTAGAAGATAAATATCCAATACAGTATGCAGAAGATGGAAGCTTTGTTGTGGGAATGCTTGTGTTTGAAAGTCGTTTTGCAAAAGAATTTCGTGATAAATTTGACAATAAGCTTTCTGCAATGTTTAAGGATATTGGCATAAAAGAGGGAACAATATGGATTGAAGTTTTCCACGATGGTGATGATTACTATTTTAATGAGGCCGGATATCGTTATGGTGGCTCTGTTACTGTGTATCCTGTTGATTATTTTTACAATATTAACCAAGTGTATTCCGACATGTATTATGCATTAACCGGAACAAGTAAAATATATGGTTGGCCTTCGTTGATTCCGGATGACAAACGTGGTAAAAAACATTATGCAATATATCCCATATATGTAACTGATGGGATAATAGGCGACGTTCAAGGTGTTGAAAGTATTAAGAACATGCCTGAAGTAATAACTTTGATTCAATCTAAGGCGATTGGAACAATTGTTGAAAAAACGGGAAATTTTTCTCAAAATTTTGGTATGGTTCATTTTGTTTTTGACACAAAAGATGAATTTTATGAAATAGTGAATAAAGTGAATGCACAATTATGTGTAAACGATACTAATGGTAAAAATATGATTATGTCATGGAATGACAATTTTTTTGAAGAGATTGTAATTTGCTGAGGGAAAACAAATGGATAAAAAAACAATTCTTATACCAGAACATGCTATAAAGACTATTTTTGAAAAAAATTATGAGTTAGCAGTTGATATTGTTAAAAGTGCGTTTTTAAAATTTGCAAGAGAGGATGTTTTGCTTCCAGATAAGATATCACAAATTTTTGATGAAGATTCTCAAAATAGAATAAATTGTATGCCGGCAACTTTAGTTTCCGATAAAATGTGTGGTGTTAAGTGGGTTTCTGTTTTCCCAAATAATCCATCTAAAGGTATAAGAAATGTTGAAGGCATGATAATGCTTTCTGAAATAGAAACGGGACATACCGTTTCTGTTATGGATGGTACATATATTACAAGTATACGCACTGCTGCCGTGGGCGCTCTTGCGGCAAGCTATCTTTCAAAATCAAGCTCTCAATCTGTTGGATTTATAGGTGCTGGAAACGAGGCAAGGCGGCACTTTGATATGTTAAAAGCAGTAAGACCTTCTATTAAAAAATGCTTTGTGTCATCTCGAACAGCAAAAACTACGTATGAATTTATTGCTGAACTATCAAATTCATATCGAGATGTTATATTTGTGGATTGTAAAGATAGATATGACAAAGCAGTAAATGATGCTGATATCATTGTAACTGCCACCAGTACGCAAATGGATTTACTCAAAGCTGCATATATAAAAAAAGGTGCACTATATATACATGTGGGTGGTTGGGAAGATGAATATGATGTAGTTCGAATGGCAGATAAAATTGTATGTGATAATTGGGAATCAGTAAAGCATCGTTCACAAACGCTTAGCAGAATGTATAAAGAGGGCTTGCTTGCAAACAGCGACATCTACGCTGATTTGACAGATATAGTATCCGGTAACAAGAAATCAAGAGAAAAAGAAGATGAATTTATCTATTTTAATTCAGTTGGTTTGGCATTTATAGATGTTGAGTTTGCGAGGTATGTATACGAGTATTGTCTTAAAAATGACATTGGAACAATGTTTCAGTTTTGATAATATTACAAACAATATTAGGAGATGAATTATGAAAATTTTGAAACTAAGTTCCTATTGTTATCCCGAACAGATTGCTTCTTCTCATCTTGCAAAGGATATGAATGAATCATACGAAAAGGCAGGGATTGTATGCGAAATACATACCCCAACACCTACAAGAGGTATTGATAAGGAAACGAGAAAAAATATTTAAAATATTAAATAAAGCCTATGGCGCACTTATGTTTATATCCTTCTTTGCCGGCGGTCTCCCGCTGATTCCTTTTATAATTGCACTTATAGCCGGTGGTAAAACAGGTGAGGCGATTTCGGTATTTTTAATAGATGAATACTATCCTTGGGTAATTATTCTTGGCTCGATAGCTATTGTAATAGGTCTTATAGCTATGTATGTGGGTAAGCTGGAAGGTCTTTCCGTAAAGAGCGTTTCGGCTGAAAAGAAGGAAGAAAAATAAAGCAGGTGAATTTGTTGAAAGGTTATATTTTTATAGCAAACAGCACAAAACCAAATAAAGAAAAATACGAGAGCCGTGATGAAATAATTTGTGGCAACGTGAGCAAACCCTGCCTTCAGGCAGCACTTGACCTTGGCTATGATGTTCACTATGGCATAAACCGCAAAAATCCCGGTGAATTAAAGTGCAATATGCCCGTAAAGCTTTTTGAAGCACATACCTATAGAAGTCTTACAAATTTTAGGGACAATAGGGTAGCTTACAAAAACTTTATGAAAGTTTTAAAAGAAAACGAAATAGAAGCCATTCACTGCAATACTCCCATAGGGGGTACAATAGGCAGAGTATGCGGCAAGCTAAAAAAGGTCAGAAAGGTTATATATACGGCGCATGGATTCCATTGCTACAAAGGTGCACCGCTTTTTAACAGAACTGTTTTAAAGTGGGCAGAGCAGCTTATGGCTCATTGGACTGATGCTGTTATCACTATGAACCAAGAAGACTACGAATTTGCCAAGACTCTTAAATTAAGAAAGGGCGGCAAGGCATATTTTGTTCACGGTGTCGGCATAAATACCGAAGATTATTTCAATGCAAAGGTAGATGTTGAAGCAAAAAGACAGGAACTTGGTTTAGATAAGGATGATATTTTGCTCATATCCATGGGCGACCTTATACCACGTAAGAATTATCCTGTTGCAATAAAGGCAATAGCCGAAGCCAATAACAGCAAGCTTCATTATCTCATATGCGGAAAAGGTCCCGAGCTCGATAATCTAAAAACTCTTGTAAAAGAACTTGGTGTAGAGAATCAAATTCATTTTCTTGGTTTCAGAACAGATATTAAAGAGCTTGCCAAAGCATCGGATATATTTATCTTTTCAACACTGCAGGAGGGCATGCCCCGTTCTATGATGGAAGCCATGGCGTGTGGACTTCCCTGTATCGCTTCAAAAATTCGAGGAAATGTGGATTTAATTGAAGAGGGCGTAAACGGCTACCTTTGTGATACTTTGGATGTTTCGGGCTTTGCCGGTGCCATAAAAAACATTTCCGAAAATAAAGATTTAAGAGTTGCCATGTCAAAGGCAAATCTTGAAAAAATTAAAGATTACGATATTTCCGTTGTGGAAAAGGAAATAAAAGAAATTTACGATGAAGTATTAAAGTGAGGATTAAAGACGGTATGAAAATATCTTTCTTTATAGGTAGTATGCGACGTGGTGGCGCAGAAAGAGTTATCTCTATACTTGCCAATCATTATAGCCAAAAGGGGTGGGAAGTTGAAATTGCCCTTTTGCTGGACACAACCGTAGGCTATGAATTAAACGAAAATATCAAAGTGGTAGATTTAACTGCCGGTAAGGGGTCATATATTAAACGTATGCCCATGTGGCTTAAGAAGATAAGGAACTATGTGAAGTCGTCAAAGCCCGATAGAGTGGTCTCCTTTATAGGCAGAATAAATGTGCTTGTACTTAACGCCTTAAGGGGACTTAAGGTTCCGGTAATTGTATCCGAACGTAATGATCCCAAGCACGACGGCAGAGGAGCCGTTATGCTTTGGCTTTGCAATAAATCCTACAAAAAAGCATCTGCAATTGTCCACCAGACAAAGTATGAGGAATCTTGCTTTTCACCGAAACTTGCAACCAAGAGCTATATAGTGCCAAATCCGGTGAATGTTGCGGTTGAAACTAAGTCTCCTGTGCCTTACAGAATTGTGACTGCAGGCAGACTTTTGCCGCAAAAGAATCATGCTATGCTTATAGATGCTGTAGCTATGCTTAAAGATGAATTTCCCGAAGTTAAGCTTGACATATATGGTGATGGAAGTTTAAAGGATAACCTTTCTGCCAAAATTAAAGAAATGAATTTGGAAGACATGGTATTCCTTATGGGGAATGTAAGTGACCTTCATCAAAGAATTGCCGATGCGGATGTGTTTGCCATGACTTCGGAATTTGAGGGACTTTCCAATGCACTTATTGAAGCCATGATGCTTGGGCTTGTGTGTGTTTCCACAGATTATCCCGGTGCGGACGAAGTTGTTAAACACGAGGAAAACGGACTGTTGGTTCCTTGCAGAGATGCAAATAAACTCTCTGAGGTGTTAAGACAGCTTTTTAAAGGCAAAGAATTAAACAGCAGATTAAGAAATAATGCAAAAGAAACTTCCCAAAAATACAGACCAGAAGAAGTAATTAAAAAGTGGGAAGCAGTTATTGAAAAATAAAATTTTGGTGGTGCCAAATGAAGATTTTTGTAAAGAATATGCTCGGTCTTATTCCGGACAGTCTGTATTTGAAATATAGATATAAACACTATACAAAAAAGAAACTTAATTTAAAAGAACCGAAGACTTTTAATGAGAAGCTCCAGTGGCTTAAGCTTCACAACAGGAAATCCGAATATACTGTTATGGCAGATAAAGTAAAAGCAAAGGATTATATTGCTAAAGTCCTTGGCGAAGAATACGTTATTCCTACTCTTGGCGTGTGGGATAGGGCAGAGGATGTTGATTTCAATTCGCTTCCCGATAAGTTTGTCATTAAGTGTAATCACAATTCCGGTTTGGGAATGTATGTATGTACCGATAAGTCCAAAATGAATGAAGAAAAAGTCAGAAAATCTCTTAAGGCAGGATTAAGACAGAATTATTTTGCCTGCGACAGAGAGTGGCCCTATAAAAACATAAAAAGAAAAATAATTGCCGAACAGTTCCTGGATGATGGAAGCGGACATGGACTTATAGATTATAAGGTTTTTAACTTTAACGGAGAACCTGAGCTGATACAGGTTGATTTTGACCGTTTTACAGGACATAAGAAGAATCTTTATACCACCGAGTGGGAGCTGTGCGATTTTGAATTCAATTATCCTGCGCATCCCGAGGTGGAAATCCCCAGACCCAAGCAACTTGAAAAAATTCTTGAAGCTTCGCGGATTCTTTCTAAAGGGCATCCGTATTTAAGAACAGATTTTTATGTGGTTGGTGATAATGTGTATGTTGGAGAGATTACTTTCTTTCCCGCATCGGGGTACGGCAAGTTCAATCCTGAAGAATACGACAAAAAATTTGGAGATATGATAGACCTTTCGTTATAATTTGGAGATGTTTATATGAGTGACAAGATTAAAGTGTTATGGGTTACGAATGCTTTAGGCTGTGGCGGTGCAGAACGTCAGATGCTTTATATGTATGATATTATCAAAGAATACTGCAACATTGATGTAACTATTCTTTACTATGCCAAGGTTGGTAACGCTCTTGACATAGATGGATATAACACGGTTTTTTTGGATAAAAAATCTATAGGCGCAGTTAAAACTGTAAGGGAAATAGCAAAATACATAAAAGAGAATAATATTCAGATTATGCATGCGTTTGGCGGTACTTCTGCTAATATATATGGAAGATTCGGTGCTATTGGTACCAAGGCAGTTCCGGTAGGCGCAGTACTTGGCAAAAAACATTTCGTTAAAAAGTCATTCAAGTTCATCAATTCTTTTCTTAATCTTTTCGGCAATTGGTGGACAGTGAATAATCTTGAGTTGGTGCCTATTCTCAAAAGAGACTTAAAATTTGTTTCTTCCGATAAAATCCGTATGCTTCACAACGGTTTTGTACCTTCAGAAAAGGTTGATTATAAGTCGGGTTTTGAAACAGAATATGATAATGACAAGGGCGAAAACTTTATATTTACGGTCGTTGGCCGTTTGCAGCCGGTTAAAAACTACGGCTTATACTTAAGAGCTGCAAAAGAAATACTTAAAACTCACGACAAAGTGAGGTTTTGGGTGGTTGGCGACGGTACTGAATACGAAAAACTCGAAAACACTGCCAAGGAACTTGGTATTGAAGATAAATTAAAGTTCTGGGGTTACAGGACGGATATTGATGCTATACTCGCAAGAAGTGATGCATTTGTACAGACAAGTTTTACCGAAGGTTCACCCAATACCATTGCAGAGGCTATGCGTGCCCGAAAACCCATAATATCTACAAGAAGCACCGATTTAAGCGAGATGATAGAAGATGACAAAAACGGTTATATTACCGAAAATGACAACTGTGATGCTCTTGTTTGTGCAATGAACCGATTGCTTGATAAAACACCGGAAGAAATCAAAGCAATGGGTAATAAATCCTATGAACTTTTTGAAAACAATTTCCTTGATGTTAATGTAGCCAAGGATTTTCAAATGTTTTATGAGGAAATATTAGAAAAGAGGAAGTAAACATATGTATGATATACCTATTTTGATGCTCCATACAATAAATAATTTTCCAAAAGACAATCCCATGGGAGAACTTGCGGTTTCTGCAAAGGGACTTGATGCTTATCTTAAGATGTTCAAAAAGTGGAAATATCAGATGATAAGTATGGATGACCTCATAAATAAGAACTATGATGAAAATAAAAACTATGTTGTTCTCACATTTGATGATGGCTACAAAGACAATCTTACCGTTGCACTTCCTGTTCTAAAAAAGTACGGTGCGAGGGCAACAATATTTGTAAATCCGGCATATGTAAGCAACGAGTCAGACCCAAACAGTGATTGGGGTTTTATGACATGGGATGAAATAGAAAAGGCTGAAAGTACGGGCATTTTTGATATTCAGGCACATACTATGACCCATGAATTTATATTTACTTCGGATAAAATTGTAGATTACTATACACCCGATAAATTCAACAAATATTATTGGCTTGCGTGGATGCTCTATCCTGATGCACCTAACAAGTGGGATTCCACAGCCAATAAGTACAGAGATATGATTCCTGTAGGTTATCCGGTATTTGAATACGGCAGAAGACTTTCTTCCAAGAAGTTTACTCCGGACAAGACATATGTAGACTACATTATAGAACAATACAAATCCGGAAACAAGGATTTTTCTTATGATGGTAATAAGGGAATATATGAAACAGAAGAAGAATTCCAAGACTATGTTAATTGGGAAGTTTGTGAGTGCAAGAAAATTTTGGAAGAAAAGCTCAAAAAAGATATACATACACTTTGTTTCCCCGGCGGAGGATATACAGATTATGTGCTTGATGTAACCAAAAATTGCGGTTACAAATGTTTTATGAATGCATCACGTTTAAGATGCGGAAACAATAATGACCATATGAAGAAACTTTATAACGGAGAATTTGTTGGTCTTAACCGGACCTCATTCTCTTTAATACATCCGGGATTCCTTCCCGATAGTTTCTTTGATTATTGGGTTGCAAAAATGAGTATGGGCATGTATCAGAATATGCCTATGTATACACGTATGAAGAAACTTTTGTCAAAGTTTGTAAGATAATTATTCAAATGGTGATTTAAAATGAAAGAAAACATAAAAGTTGCATTTGTTATTCCTTCTCTTGGTTCCGGCGGTGCCGAAAGGGTTGTAAGCAATCTTTCCAATGAATTTACGGCATTGGGAATGAAAGTAAGTGTTATTATGCTTGCAAATCGCAATTTGTATTACACTTTGGATAAAAAAGTGGATATTGAATACCTTGACTGCGAAAAGGATAACTCATTGCCTTTTTTAAAGCGATATAAGCTTCGTCTGAAAAAGATAAGATCTGCCGTAAAAAAGATAAATCCGGATGTGATTATATCCTTTATGTCGGAAACTAATATAGATGTTTGCTTTGCAATGCGTGGACTTAAAATTCCTCTTATTGTAAGTGAGAGAAACGATCCTGCCATAGACCCGGCAAGCAAGGCAAAGCAGTATATGCGAAAAATAGCTTACAAAAAACCTACCGGTTTTGTCTTCCAGACACCGGATGCAAGAGCATATTTTTCAAAAAAGATACAGAGTAAGTCTACAATAATAATAAATCCACTTTCTGCCACCTTGCCTGAAGCATATGAAGGTGAAAGGGACAAAAGGGTGGTATCGGTAGGAAGACTTAATAAACAAAAGAATTTCCCGATACTTTTTGATGCTTTTAAGGAATTTTCAAGAGAATATCCGGACTATAAATTGGAGATATACGGCGAAGGTCTTTTGGAAGAAAAACTCAAAGATTATATAACCGAACTTGGTATGGAAGATAAAATTTTTCTTATGGGATTCTGTAAGGATGTTCATGAAAAGACGAGAACAGCAGCTATGTTTGTAATGAGTTCGGACTTTGAGGGAATGCCAAATGCTCTTTTAGAGTCAATGGCAATCGGACTGCCTTGCATTTCTACAGATTGTCCTTGTGGTGGACCGAGGATGCTTGTGAAAAATAAAGAGAACGGAATACTTGTTAGTGTCAAATCTTCTTCCGAAATTCTGGAGGCTATGAAATACATGGTAACAAACCCCGATGAAGCTGTTAAAATGGGAAAAAATGCTCAAAACATCAAAGCGGAAGCAAACGTTTCTGCTATAACAAAAAAATGGGTTGATTATATCGCTGAGTGTATTGGAGAGTAGTTTAATGAACACTAATGAATTGAATAAAGCTAATAAAACCCATTGGCTACTTGTTTTTGCCTTGGTTTTGTACGTGGCAAGTGCTATTGCGTACGAGTGTACCGCAAGTACTGCAAGGATATCCACTTTAGCAATATATTTTCTTTTTCTTGTGGGTGGATATTTTATATTTACAAGACAAATATTGCACTTTAGCACATATACCATATGTACTATATTGTTTGCATTGTATGTTTTTATAATGTATATTCCAATGCTTTTTGGTGCCACGCCCAAAGTTGCACAGGTATCGTATCATGTGTTTTATGTTAATCTTACATGTATGATTTTGTGCGTAATCACATATATGCTTGTCTATCACAATCCCGGACTTATTAAGTGGATAGTGCTGGCGAATATTATAGGCGCAATTATTTTAGCATACAGAGTTGTAAATATCTATGAAAGCATAGAAGTAATGCTTGAGTATGCCTCAGATACAGACATGGGAGAGCACAGAATTGGTGTTGAAATTATCAATGCAAATATGTTGGGACTGTATATGAGCAATGCAATTCTTTGTTGTGTGACGGTAATGATGGTTGTTAAAAAGAAGAAATTTTTTGTAAGAATGTCCCTTGTTGTACTCATTGTTGCCTTGGCAGCACTGGCACTTTTAGCCGGTTCGAAGAAAGCTATTGCATTTATATTGCTTGGTATTATAGCAATGGCAATTTTTATGTCAAGAGGGCAGAGCGCCAATAAAAAAACATTTATTTTTTTAATTGGTGTTATTGTGTTTGCCTTTGTTATATGGGCGGTAATGTCTTTGGAGTTTTTTGCTACCATAAGATTAAGAATCGAAGAAATGTTTATGGCATTTGAAGGCGAAAGGGTATCGCAGACAGATCAGAACCGAGCTCGATTTATAAATGAGGGAATAGATGCTTTTTGGAAGAACCCTATTTTCGGGAATGGTACAGGTTATTCATATAGGCTTTTTAATACATATTCTCACAACAATTTTGTTGAGCTTCTTATGAACTATGGCATAATTGGTTTTATACTTCATTATGTACCATTTGTTATTCTGATTTTTAAGATGTATGAGAAAGCCAAAACAAAGGATATATATTCTACATATCTTTTGGTTTATGCGATTATTTTACTTTTTATGGGTTTTGCTCTTGTAAGCTATTACGAAAGAGTAATGCAACTTTTAATTGCTGCAGCATGGGGCTATTGCGACAGCGACAAAACGGAGATGATATTAAATGAAAATTAAAAGCATTTTTAAACTACATAAATGGTTGGAGTTATATGTCAATTCTAAATATGCAAAAAAGCTTGATGACGTCAAATATACAAAGCTCAAATACAGAGCTTTTATGAAGAAAAAGCTCAATTTGGATAATCCGGTGACTTATAACGAAAAAATTCAGTGGCTCAAGCTCTATGACCACAATCCTCTTTATGCTACTTTGGTTGACAAATATGAGGTTAAAGAATATGTGTCAAAACTTATAGGAGAGGAATATATCATACCTACACTCGGCGTATGGGATAGTTTTGATGATATCGATTTTGATGCTTTGTCTGAGCAGTTTGTTTTAAAGTGTACTCATGATTCCGGTGGTCTTATCATCTGCACGGATAAGAGTAAGCTGGACAAGGAACTTGCCAAACAAAAAATGGAAAAGTATCTTAAACGCAATTATTATCTCCAAAGCAGGGAATGGCCCTACAAAAATGTCAAGCCGAGGATTATTGCCGAAAGGTATATGGAAGATGAAGAATCCAGTGAACTGAGAGATTATAAATTCTTTTGCTTTGACGGTAAAGTAAAAATGATGTTTATTGCTACCGAAAGGCAAAATAAAGCTACGGAAACTCGTTTTGATTTCTTTGATACCCAGTTTAATCATATTGATATGCGTAATGGACATCCTAATGCCGATAAGCCTATCAAAAAACCTGTAAATTTTGAAAAAATGATTGAACTTGCAGAAATACTTTCAAAAGAAATTCCTCATGTTCGTGTGGATTTTTATGAAGTTAATGGTAAAGTATATTTTGGTGAAATGACTTTTCACCATTGGAGTGGGTTCGTTCCGTTTGAACCCGAAGAATGGGATAAAACTATTGGAAGTTGGATTAAACTTCCAATAGAAAAAAAGGTATAATTTAAAGGTTGGCTATTTATGAAGATAGGTATAATAACAATATATAACAGTCAGAATTGCGGAAGCTTTCTCCAGGCATATGCTTTAACTAATTATATAAACAGTTTAGGTCATGATACCGCACTTGTTCGTAACAATATGTATTACAAGAACAAATTCCTGTACAGAAGTACAATGGCATTGAAATACTTGCTTAAATTGGACTTTAAAAAGGCAAAAACCATATTTGATACATATCGTGGTTTTGTTAAAGCAAGAAAGAAATATTCGTATTTTGATAAGTCGGAAGCTTTTGATTTATGCATCTTCGGTAGTGATACCATATGGAATATTGACGGTGAATACTTTGATGAAGAGTACAAGCACTATTTTGGCGTGGATTTTAATTGCAATAAGATAACATATGCGGCTTCTGTTGGACCTACAGATATAGATAATATTTTGAGTAATGAAGAGATGTGCAAAGGTCTTAAAGAGTTTGATGCGGTAAGTGTACGTGATGGCAAGACCTTTGAACTTATAAAGAGGGTAACCGGAAAGGAAGCAGAGTATGTGGTTGATCCCACAATGCTAATGCCGAAAAGTTTTTATGAGGATGTGGCAGAATTCTGTCCTGATGAAAAATATATACTTTTTTATTGCTTTGAAGCAATTGAAAACGATATGCTTGATGAAATTAAAAAGTTTGCCAAGGAAAAGGGTTTAAAGCTTATATGCTTTGGAGATAGAATTACCGGTTGTCAGAAGCAACTTATATTTAACCCAATACTTATGATGACCTATTATAAAAATGCATCATTTGTAGTTACAGATACCTTTCACGGAAATGTATTTTCACTTATTTTTAATAAGCCTTTTATAAATATTGAGCGTGGTAAGGAAAAGGTTACAAGTCTTCTTAAAAAATTTGACCTTTTCCAAAGAACGGCAAAAGAAGCAGGTGACGTGGCAGATATTGTGCAAAGTGAGATTGACTTTGACATTCTCAATGAAAAGCTTAATCAAAATAGCCAGTCATCAAAAAAATATCTTGATAACGAAATAGCAAAGAGTGAAAGAAGGCAAAACAATGCGTGCTAAATCACTAAAAAAGAATGCGGCAGCCAATTTGCTAAGTGAATTAGTTGTCCTCATAGTCGGATTAATTCTTCCCAGAATAATAATTACAAATTATGGTTCTGATTATAATGGTTTATCAAGCTCAATTAAGCAGTTTTTAAGTTTTTCTGTTGTTTTAAGAGCAGGCGTTGGTGCAGTAATCCGTGCTGCACTTTTTAAACCATTAGCCGATGGCGACAAAAATGCGATAAATGCCATAATGTCTGCTACAGCTACATATATGCGAAAGATTGCCTACATTCTTGCCGGATTAATTATGGGATTTGCTTGCATATACCCATTTATTGTTGCAGGTCAATACCCTTGGTTTTATACTTTTGCAATGGTTATTATTATGGGTGTATCTACAATAGGCGAGAACTATTTTGGTATAAAGAATATAATCCTTCTTCAGGCAGATCAAAAGTACTATGTGCAGACACTATTTGCAATTATATCTCAGATTATAAGTTGTATAGTTTCAGTAATATTAATGACTTATAAACTGGATATGCTTATTGTTAAAGCATGCGGAGCTGTTACTTTTTTTGTAAGACCGCTTATGCTTGAAATGTATGTTAGAAGGAATTACAAAATAGATTATTCTGTAAAGCCCGATAATCTTGCATTAAAGCAAAGATGGGATGCATTTGCTCAGCAAATAGCAGTAATATTGAATGGGAATATCAGCGTTGTTCTCATTACCATATTTACTGTACTTAAAAATGTTTCTGTTTATACTGTTCACAATATGGTTGCAAGCAATATTGCTAAACTTTGTCAGGCACCTTTGGTGGGACTTGGCTCTGCATTTGGAAATATGATCGCAAAAAACGAGACTGAGAATTTGAAAAAATCATTTTCGTTTATGGAATGGGCGGTGTTTGCGCTTACGGCATTTATGTTTGCCGTTACTGCGGTTATGCTTACGCCTTTTGTGGATATATATACCAGTTCGGTAACTGACGTAAACTACCATAGACCATTTTTCGGATTTCTTATTGTGATTGTTAATGCATTAAGTTGTCTTAGACTTCCATATCAATATATGGTGGAGGCAGCAGGTAGATTTAAACAAACACGCAATGGTGCAATTCTGGAGGTTATAATAAATCTCCTTGTGTCAGTAACCATGCTTTTATGTTTTGGGGTTATTGGCGTTGTAATTGGCGCTTTGGCTGCAGGTCTTATACGAAATCTTCAGTATTCATGGTATTCTACCAGACACATTCTTAAAATTTCACCCTTGCATGCGGTTAAGAACTACATTGTATATTTTGGAGCAATGTTTGTGTCTGTTTTTCTTTGCAAACTATTGCCGTTAGGAAAAACAAACACCTATTTATCATGGGTATTAAATGCATTCTGGGTTGCAGTGGTTTCGTTTGCCGTGGTAGCCGTAGTTAGTATAGTGTTTAACCGTAAAGATTTATTGTATTTATATAAAAGGATTAAAAGTTCCTTTATAAAACAACGTAATTAACGGAGGCGAAAAGAATGCGTAAATTCATATATGCCCTACGAGCTTTTTGGAAAGAAAGAAATCATAATATTGATATACAAAAAAATACCAAGTATTCTAAGAACCGATTAGAAGCCGAAATTGTACGAAATGTGCATTCTATAGAAAAGGGGTTATCTATAGAAAACCCCAGGCTCGGTTTTGGTATTGCAAAGATGAAAGAAATGTTTTCGTTGGTGGATAGCTATGTTAAGCTTACCGATGAAAAAGAAATTTTGTTTTTTGTTGTGGATGCTGTGGAAGCTTATGTTAAATACCATAATGAAAAGTCTTTCACAAATGAAGATATTCTGTTTGTAAAAGACAGGTGCCAAAAGCTCAGAGATAAATTGGGTGATAATGAAAATACAAGCGGCGGTACACTTGAATTTAAAAAAGCGGAGGCTTCTTTTGATATTGACAACATTAGGCTTCTTTTTAATACCAGACACAGTGTAAGAGAGTTTTCCGGAGAAGAAGTTCCGGAAGAAACCATTATAGAAGCAATAAAGCTTGCTCAACGTTCACCGTCTGCTTGCAACAGACAAGCGGTAAGGATTTATTCCATATCCGGTAAAGCTTATCTTGATTCAATGGGTAATCTTGAAGGAATTGGCGGTTTTGCACAGGATGTAGATAAGTTTTTGCTTATTACCGGTGTTCAGTCTGCATACAGACCCGGCGAAAAAAATCAGTTTGCGGTAAGTGCATCTATGTTTGCAGGCTACTTGACGTTATCTCTTCATGCTTTGGGTGTGGCAGCTTGTGTGGTTCAGAGAAATTTATACCCGGACAAGTTATATAATGATTTCAGGAAAAAATATGGCATTCCCGGTGACGAGCAGTTGGTTGTAATGCTTGGCATAGGTATGCCGAAAGAAAAGACTACTGTCCCTGTTTCTAAGAGATTTTCCATTGAAAAGGTGTATTGTAATTTAGATAGACAGATGTGAATGGGAATGGAAAAGATACGAATTAAGTTGATATGACAAATGAGTTTTAAGTGTTAAGGGAAAGGTGCTAATGATTATGAAAACAAATAGCATTGTTCTTAAAGATTTACAAAGATATGGAAGAAAGAATTTAAAAAATACCATGTTGTTACCATTGCAGATTAAATATTTGTATTATCTCAGGATGGTGCAAACTTCTAAAAAAGGGCTTAAGAGAAAGTATTATCATTACAAATTACTTAAGTTATCCCAAAAAACCGGAATTCAGATTCCTGCAGATACGCAAATAGGTGAGGGGCTTTATTTAGGGCATTGCGGAAGCATTATTATCAATTCCAAAGCAAAAATCGGTAAGAATTGTAATATTGCAACAGGTGTGACTATAGGACAGACAAATCGTGGAAAGAACAAGGGCTATCCAACAATAGGTAATGATGTATGGATTGGAACTAATGCTGTAATTGTAGGAAATGTTACCATTGGTGATGATGTTCTCATTGCACCATTAGCTTATGTTAACTTTGATGTGCCATCACATTCAATTGTAATAGGAAACCCCGGTAAAATAATTCATCGTGATAATGCAACAGAGGCATATATAAACAATAGGGTTGAATAGCTTTAAAGATAGTATAGAAAGGGTTGTTATATCATATGACCTGCACACAAAAATTTAACGAAATATACAAAAAAGAACCCCAGGGTGTGGCGTTTTGCCCGTACCGTATTTGTCCGGTAGGTGCACATGTAGACCACAACCTTGGCAAAATAACCGGTCTTGCCATAGACAGAGGCATACACATTGCCTATCATCCCAAGCAGAACGGCATCATTGAGCTTTGCTCCATGCAATTCGACAAGCGTGCTCAATGGCATATTGACAGCACTCCCAAGGTTAAAGAATGCGACTGGGCAGACTATTTAAGGGGCGCAACCATTGCCCTTCAGCGCCGCCACCCTCTCCATGTGGGACTTTGCGGTGTTATAGAAGGTACACTTCCCATTGGCGGTCTTTCTTCTTCGGCTGCCGTAATTATTTCTTTTCTTTCTGCATTATGCAAAGTAAACGGAATCCGTCTTTCTAAGCAGGAAATGATACTTACCGCCAAAGAAGCCGAAAATAAATACGTTGGCGTAGGTTGCGGTAAGCTTGACCAAAGTTGTGAAGTGTTCTCTAAAAAAGACTGTCTTTTGTACCTTGATACCAAAGACGATAACTATGAGCTTATTGAAACACCTTCCGATATGAAGCCCTACAAGATAGCTATATTCTTTTCCGGTGTTGAAAGAAACCTTGCCGGCAGCAAGTACAATATGCGTATCGATGAATTAAAGAGTGCCGCATATGCTCTTATGGCGTACGAAGGTATGGACTATGGAAAATTTGACGAAACCTTCCTTAGGGATGTTCCTGTTTCTGTTTTTGAAAAGCACAAAGACAAGCTCCCCGAAACCTGGCGCAATAGAGCACAGCATTGGTATAGCGAAATGGATAGGGTAGAGAAGGCAGCATCTGCATGGCGCAGGGGAGATATTGAAGAATACGGCAAACTTTCTTTTGAAAGCGGTTATTCTTCCATACATAGCTGGGAAACCGGTTCTCCGGAATTAATTAAGCTTTATGAAATTATGCTTAAAACAGACGGTATCTACGGCGGAAGATTCTCCGGTGCAGGCTTTAAAGGCTGCTGTATGGCACTTGTGGACCCTGCTTTCTGCGAAAGCATTGAAGCTAAAGTTACCGAAGAATATTTAAGTGAATTCCCCGAGCTTAAAGATAATTTTTCAGTTCATTTTTGCGATAGTGCAGACGGTGTCAAATTATAATAATTACAAGTTTTATTTAACCACTTTATTTTGTGAAAAACTTATGCTATAATTAAACTAGTAATTAATATGTTGATTGTTTTGCGTGGTGAATGTATTGGATTTAACTACAAAAGATAAAACTTTTATTTTTGATGAATCTGGCAATTTGGGTAAGGATGGCAGATATTTTGTTATTGCATGTATAGAAACAAGTAATCCTAAAGAAATTCATAATGTAATGAAAAGACAATTACACATTGCAAAAAGGAAGTATTCTGACGTTAAGTTTAATGGCTGTGAACTTAAATCAAGTAAGGCTCCCGCAGGTGTCAAAGAGCATATTGTTGAATTAATTTGCAAGAAGGATATTAGTATTTCATATGTTGTTTTAGACTTAGAGAATATAAATCAATCATTGCTTAATGAGAAAAATTTATTATATAATTATGCGTGCAAATTACTTATTGATTCTTTGATTGACGAAGAATTAAATGAGAAAAAATTAAATATTTGGATAGACAATCATACGGTTAAAGTGCATTCTAAGAATTCGTTTTTGGAATATATTAAATTGGGCATTTTATATGAACGAGGAATTGACACAGATATAAGTGTGCAATTTGTAAATTCAAATGCAACGGATGCATATGTGATTCAAGCTGCTGATTTTATTGCGAACGCTGTATATGTTTATTACGAACGTGGTAAAGAGCGATGTTATAATATGATTAAAAGTAAGCTGAAAAAAGTGTTAGTATATCCGAATGATATTGCTCAATGAAAACTTTTTCTTGACAAATGGTTTGGTGTTGAGTATAATTAACTTGTAAAGACATATAATGTTTATGGGCGGGTAAGCCCTATACAATGTGCGCAAATTTAAAGCATAAGCTGCCTGTGTGGTAGCCGTTGTATAGGCGCTGCCCATTCTTTATTTTGAATACATATTGAATAGAGTGATAAAATGATTTGTTTAATTCTTGCTGCAGGATATGCCACAAGGCTCTATCCTCTTACAGAAAACTTCCCCAAGCCCCTTTTAAAGGTAGGGGATAAGACCATATTGGACCATCTTACCGACGACATTGTGTCCGGCGGTGTAGTTTCGAAATTTGTTGTAATATCAAATCATAAGTTTGCTCATCACTTTGAAGATTGGGCAAAAACCAAGGACTACAAAATTACCGTGGTTGATGACGGTACAAGCACCAACGAAACCCGCCTTGGTGCAGTTATGGATATTAAGTTTGCAATGGATAAACTTGCCATAAAAGATGATGTACTTATTATAGCCGGCGACAATGTCCTGGACTTTTCTTTAAATAAGTTCGTAGATTATGCCGTAACCAAAGGCACAAGCTGTGTAATGCGTTATTTTGAAGCTGATGAAAAGAAACTCTCCAAAACAGGCGTTTTAGAGCTTGAAGGTGATACGATAATCAGTATGGAAGAGAAACCTGCAAACCCCAAGTCAAATTGGTGTTGCCCACCTTTCTATATTTACAAGTACGATGATATTTCAAATATTGATGTGGCAGTAAAGGACGGTTGCGGAACGGATGCCCCCGGCAGCTTTGTTTCCTGGCTTTGCAAAAAGACAGAAGTTAACGCTATGCCTATGCCCGGTAGCCGTTACGACATTGGAAATCTTGAAAGTTATGAAAAAGTGCAAAAGGAATATAAAGGAATTACAGTGAAATAGGAGAAATAATATGCTTACACCAAATGTAGATTTAAATAAAAAAACCATACTTGTTACCGGTGCTGCAGGATTTGTAGGCGCAAACCTTGTGCTTAAGCTCTTAAATGAACTTTCTGGAAGTACCATAGTTGGTATGGACAATATGAACGATTATTATGATGTTTCGTTAAAGGATTTCCGCCTTGGAGAAATTGCGGATGCCACAAAAACTTCTTCCTCCAAATGGATATTTATTAAGGGGAATATTGCTGATAAAGCACTTATAGACAGTATTTTTAATGAATACAAATTTGATGTGGTAGTAAACCTTGCCGCCCAGGCAGGTGTCCGCTATTCCATATCCAATCCCGATGTGTACATAGAATCAAACCTCATAGGTTTTTACAACATACTTGAGGCTTGCCGTCATTCCTACGATAATGGCGAAAAGGGAGTAGAGCATCTTGTGTATGCATCAAGCTCCAGTGTGTACGGCAGTAATAAAAAAGTGCCCTACAGTACCGACGATAAGGTGGACAATCCCGTTTCCCTTTATGCCGCTACAAAGAAGTCAAATGAGCTTCTTGCTCATTCCTACAGTAAGCTCTACAATATTCCATCTACCGGCTTAAGATTCTTCACTGTTTACGGACCTGCAGGCAGACCCGATATGGCGTACTTTGGATTTACAAACAAGCTCATTAAAGGCGAAACAATACAGATTTTCAATTACGGTAACTGCAAGCGTGACTTTACCTACGTGGATGACATTGTTGAGGGTGTAAGCCGTGTTATGGCAAATGCTCCTATAAAGGAAAACGGTGAAGACGGACTTCCGCTTCCACCATACAGAGTTTACAACATAGGTAACAGCAATCCTGAAAATCTTCTTGATTTTGTGGATATACTTCGTGAGGAACTTATCTCAGCAGGAGTTTTGCCGGAGGACTATGATTTTGAAGCTCATAAGGAGCTTGTTCCCATGCAGCCGGGAGATGTTCCTGTGACTTATGCGGATACGTCTGCTTTGGAAAGGGATCTAGGCTTTAAACCCAACACTTCCTTAAGAGAAGGCTTAAGAAAATTTGCAATTTGGTACAAAAAGTTTTATAATGTATAATTAAATAAAGTAACTGCAAAAAGTTGCCATAGGACACACCATAGGGACTTAAAGCAGATATTAAAATCTTGCAATATTCGTGAGAACGGAATCGCAGGGTATATTTGTCGTATACTGCGGCAGAAAATATATTTGTAATGAAGGAGTGTTCTTATGAAAATAGCAGTAGCAGGTACAGGATATGTAGGTTTGTCAATTGCGGTGTTGCTTTCTCAAAAGCATGAAGTTACGGCGGTTGATATCATACCTCAAAAAGTTGAACTTATTAATAACAAAAAATCTCCCATAGTGGATAAGGAGATTGAGGATTATCTGGCAAATAAGCCCCTTAATCTTGCGGCAACAACCGATGGCGACAAGGCTTATGCCGATGCGGAATATGTTGTAATTGCCGCACCTACAAATTATGACCCCAACAAAAATTATTTTGATACTTCCGCATTGGAAAGCGTAATAGAGCAGGTTATATCTGCAAATCCTGATGCTGTAATGGTTATCAAGTCGACTGTTCCGGTAGGTTATACAAAAGCTATTCGCAAAAAGTTTAATTGTGACAACATTCTTTTCAGTCCTGAATTTTTAAGAGAAGGTCATGCTCTTTATGACAATCTCTATCCCAGCCGTATAATTGTGGGTGTTCCCACCGGCAATGCACGACTCGAAAAAGCTGCAGAAACCTTTGCCAATATGCTTAAAGATGCGGCGCTAAAGGAAAACGTGGATGTTTTGTATCCAAATCTTACCGAAGCAGAGGCTATAAAGCTCTTTGCCAATACTTACCTTGCATTAAGAGTTGCCTACTTTAACGAATTGGATACCTATGCAGAAACCAAGGGTCTTGACACAAAGTCTATAATCGAAGGAGTTTGCCTTGATCCAAGAATAGGCAATCACTACAACAATCCTTCTTTTGGTTACGGCGGTTACTGTCTGCCAAAGGATACCAAGCAGTTAAGGGCAAATTACGATGATGTGCCCCAGAATCTTATTGGCGCCATAGTTGATGCCAATACTACCCGAAAGGATTTTATAGCAGATCAGATAATATCAAAGAATCCTTCTGTAGTTGGTATTTACAGGCTTACTATGAAGGCAAATTCCGATAACTTCCGACAGAGCTCTATTCAGGGTGTTATGAAACGAATCAAGGCAAAGGGTATAGAGGTTGTAGTATATGAACCTACCATGCGTGACGATAAGTTTTTTAACAGCAGAGTTATCCGTGATATAGAAGAATTTAAAGAAATTTCCGACGTAATACTTGCAAACAGATATAACGAAGAAATTTCCGATGTTTTAGATAAAGTATATACAAGAGATTTATATTTCAGAGATTAATTAGGAGCTAATATGAACCTTTCACAGAAGCTTACAATTGAATTGATCCGTTACGAAGTGTTTGGCATCGATGTAGACTATGCCTTGCTTTCGTGTGTAAGCGAAGAACTTGTGAAAGAAGTTTATGACCTTGCATTAAAAACAGATGTTGGCTATATTGTTGCTTCTGCATTGTCAAAGCTTGGTTTGCTTTCATCAGAGATAAAGGCAGCTTTCTTTAATGAACAGCTTGCCACCGTGTATCGCTATGAGGCACTTAAATTTGACTTGGAAAGCATATGCCGACTTTTTGAAAATGATGGTATAGTTCACATCCCCCTTAAAGGGTCTGTTATAAGAGAGTATTACCCAAAGCCTGAAATGCGCACAAGTTGTGATATAGATGTACTCATCCATAAAGAGGACTTGAAGAAGGCCAGAGAATTACTGGAAAATGAGCTTGGATTTAAGTATAATGACAAATGCGGTCATGATATTAGCTTTTGGTCACCTGCAAACATTGAAATAGAACTTCACCACACATTGTTTGAACACAATTTCGATGAGAAGAATCAGCTCGACAAAGTCTGGCAATACGCTACCCCTTGCGAAGGGTTTACCTACAAGCACGAGCTTGACAAAGCTTTCTTTATGTTCTATCACATAGTTCATATGGCAAAACACGTTCGCTCGGGTGGTTGTGGTATTCGTCCATTTCTTGATTTGGCTATACTGGAGGAAAAATTTGGTTACGATAAAGATGCCTTTATTGAGCTTATTTCCCAAGCCGGTCTTGAAATCTTTACCAATAAGATATTCGATGTAGCTCATATGTGGTTTGGTACTATGGAACACGATGAAACATCCGAACTTATGGCAGAGTATGTTTTTGGCGCCGGTGCCTACGGAAGCATAGAAAATCAAGTGGCAAGAAACCGTTCCAAAAATAAGTCAAAGTTAAAATTAATTATATCCAGAATATTCATATCCCGTAAAGAGCTTGAAATTATGTATCCCACAGTAAAAGCTCACCCCATACTTACGCCTGTATTTGAGGTTGTGCGCTGGGGAAGAATAATCTTCAAAGATAAGGGTCGAAAGCAAATGGAAATTGTAAAACAAACTGCGAAGCTTGACCAAAACAAGATTGATAATGTTTCTAAATTAATGGATAATCTTGGACTTTAATAAAGTAATTATCAAACAGCACCCGATTTTTAAAGTGTGGGTGCTGTTTTTTATGTTTTAAAAAAATTGACTTTTTAAATTATTTATATCTTGATTTATCTTTATTGGTGTGTTACAATCAAAATATCAAGAATATCAGAAGGAGGGAGCTCGTTATGGCAACAAATCTTGAAATTGAAAAGAAGTATATTATAGAGTATCCCGATGTGGATTTTCTTAAAACGGTTCCAAAGTGCAGTTACAGCAAAATAGAACAGATATATCTTCTTTCCGAAGATGATGTATCCGAACGGATAAGAAAACGCGGTTGCGATGGCAGGTACAAGTTTTACCATACCATCAAGCGTCGTATTAACGACTATGCTCGCGAAGAGGACGAACGGGAAATCTCCGAGTCTGAGTATAATGAACTAAAAAAGAGGGCAAACCCTGATTTAAATGTTATATATAAAACCCGATTTGTAATCCCATACAAGGGTCACGTTATGGAAATAGACGTATTTCCCTTTTGGGACAGACAGGCATATCTTGAGGTAGAACTTGAGGACTCCAGCGTGTGTCCTGCGGTGCCGTCGTACATCAAGTGTATGTGTGATGTTACCTGTAACCCTGAGTATACCAACAGAGCGTTGGCGGAAAACATCCCCGAGCAAATATTATAACACAGTATGATTTTGAATGCCTACCGCTTTGTCATTCTGAACACTCGATACTTTGTCACTTTGAACGGAAGACCCGTTACAAATATGTCATTCTGAGCGAAGCCGCAGGCGAAGTCGAAGAATCTCCATTTCAACAGTGAATCTCATTAGGTTTGGAGAACCTTTGCTTCCACTTTGTTCCGCTCATGGCGGCACATATAAGCGAGTTTCTCACTTGTCAAACAAACAACCCATAATCTATTATAACCCCAAAATATCATTCTGAAAGTAAGTCAGAATGATATTTTTATAAAGGAGAAATTTCTATGAACTTCAGACAGGTACACCTTGATTTTCACACCGGACCTCACATTCCCGGTGTGGGTTCAAGATTTAACAAGGAACAGTTTCAAAAGGCATTAAAAGCCGGGCATGTTAATTCCATAACCCTGTTTTCCAAGTGCCATCACGGATTTTCCTATCATCCTTCGGAGCATAACGATATGCACCCATCTCTTACCTTTGACCTTTTGGCGGCACAGATAGAAGCTGCTCACGAAATTGGCGTTAAAACTCCGGTGTATCTCTCCGGCGGTCATGATGAAAATTATGCCCGAAAGCATCCGGAACACCGCTTAAGATATTTTCAGTCCAAGGCAGATGAATGGATGAAATACGATGACTTCACCGAAGATAAATATCATAGCCTTTGTATGAACTCTCCGTATCTTGACGTTCTTTCGGAGCAGGTTAAGGAAGTATGCAGAAACTACGATGCTGATGGTATTTTTATTGACATTGTAGGCGTTCGTCCCTGCACTTGCTCATACTGTATCAAAGAAATGTTTGCCCGCGGTATGAACCCTGCAAGCTTTGACGATGCTTTAAAGCTTGGCGAAGAAACCTATGCCAAATATCACAAGGCAATGCGCGATGCTATAGACAGCGTAAAGCCCGGACTGCCTCTTTTCCATAATGGCGGCCATATTCGTCAGGGCAGACGCGATTTGGCTTTTATGAACACTCATTTTGAACTTGAAAGCCTTCCCACAGGCGGTTGGGGTTACGACCACTTCCCGTTTTCGGCAAAATACGTGGAAAACCTCGGATTGGATTACCTTGGCATGACAGGCAAATTCCATTTTTCATGGGGCGAATTCGGTGGGTTTAAGCATCCCAATGCCCTCCGTTATGAAGTTGCTTTAAATGCTGCAATGGGTGCCAAAACTTCCATTGGCGACCAGATGCATCCTTTTGGCGAAATGGATATGAGTACATACGAGCTTATCGGTGAAGCCTACAGTGAACTCGAAGAAAAAGAACCCTGGCTTGATAATGCAGAAACGGTTGCTGATGTTGCAGTGCTTTCCAAGGAAAGCATTTTGAACCGCAACTCCAAAGAAAAACTCGGCGGCGGTGTTACTATAGAAGATACCGGTGCCAACAGAATACTTCTTGAAGGAAAATATGCCTACACCGTTATTGACTGCGACGTTGATTTCAATAAATACAAGGTAATAATCCTTGCAGACAGTATTTCCCTTGATGATGAGCTTTTATCACGCCTTAAGGAATTTGTATCTCATGGCGGCAAAATACTTGCCAGCGGTTCTTCTGCCATAGAAAACGGCAAATTTTTGTTTGACATCGGTGCAGAGTATGTAAAAGAGGGGGAGTACAACCCAAGCTATATGCGGCCTTCCTTCGACAAAAACGGAAGCGACTACATTCTTTACGGCGCATACAATGTGGTTAAAGCCACCGGCAAAGAGATTGCAAAGGCGGTAAAGCCGTTCTTTAACAGAACCCCCGAGCATTTTTGCTCCCATAAACACGCTCCATCTTCCGGAGAAGCAGAGGGTGCAGGTGCCACAATAGGTAAGGACGGAGCATATATTTCCTGGGAAATATTTACAGAGTATGCAACAAACGGTGACCTTGCCGCAAAGAAGCTTGTGATGTGCGTTCTTGATGAACTTCTTGGCGAAAACAAAACTATTGTTACCAATCTTGGGGCCCAGGGAGTTACAAATCTTATGTATCAGAAGACCGAAAACAGATACGTGGCTCACCTTGTGTACGGCGTTCCCACAAAGAGAGGCTCCGGCGTGGAAATTATTGAAGATTTGTACCCTGTATACGACGTTGATTTTG
The DNA here is from genome assembly GCA_045539515.1 of Clostridia bacterium. Taxonomy (GTDB): domain Bacteria; phylum Bacillota; class Clostridia; order UMGS1810; family UMGS1810; genus RGIG8748. The sequence continues at coordinate 15,811 of JAZQFN010000009.1, read as the reverse complement.
CCGTTAAAATTCCCGAAACGGTTAAAAGGGTATACCTTGCTCCCCAAAACGAAGAAATTCCTTATACCGTGGAAAACGGCTATATTAAGACAAAAATCCGCAAGGTGGATTGCCATCAGATGGTGGTTTACGATGTTTAATTTATTGATTTGACAAAATAATGAATATTAAACAAAAATGGCACATTTCCGCGTGGAATGTGCCATTTAGATTATTTGTTATTTCATATACTTCTTAAGGAAGTTTACACTGAATTCAAGGCTCTTGAAGGGGTCGCCGTCAATCCAGTTGAGGTCTTGCTCTATTACATAATATTTAACGCCGGTCTTTTCTGCAGCTTCGATTATTCCGTCCCAGTTAAGGTTACCGTTGCCGACTTCTGTGATGCAAGGAACGGTTTCGCCGTTTTCATTTTTAACTACAGACATATCCTTAAGATGAAGGATGTCAATCTTTCCGGCAAGCTTGTTTATCCACCAGATGGGGTCGCCGCCGCCACGCTGTACCCAGTGAGTGTCAAGAACATATGTAGCGTTTTCGGGATCAAGACCTTCCACGAGCATTTCCATCATATTCTTGCCGTTTTCAAGTCTTAAGAATTCGTTGTGATGGTTATGGTATGTAAACTTTCCGCCTTTTTCTGCTACCTTTTTGGCAACAACATTTGCGTCTTTTATAAACTGTTCAATTTCTTCAACGCTCATTCTGAAGTATCCGCCGGTACCCATGTTCATTTCCACTAAGCCCAATGCTACATGGTTTTCATAAGATTTTTCAAAATCGTCTCTCATCATGTCAAAGCTGTCGTGAGTACCAACAAGCTCAAAGCCTTCTTCAGCTGCAATTTTGCCGTATTCGGCATAGTCTATTGCACAACCTGCAGTCTGACCCTGGTCTATACCCATGGCTTTAAGTTTTTTAAAGCTTGCTCTGATATCCTCTGCAGTCTGCATATAATCTCTTATTGTGTAAAGCTGTACACCTAATTTTTCTATCATAATTTTCCGCTCCTTTTAAAATTTTTAAACACTTATAAATATTATACACCAAATTTTTCAAAAATCAAGGTGTTATTTCATTATATATAAAAAAATAATCTAAAACATTGAAAAATACAGAAATTACCTGTTTAGAAAATGCAATTTTAACACAAATTAGAACCGACAAAACAAATGGAGGTGATATTTTATGGCAAGTAAGCATGTAGTTCCCGAAGCTAAGGAAGCAATGGAAAGATTCAAAATGGAAGCTGCTTCTGAAGTAGGTGTAAACTTAAAGAATGGTTACAACGGTGATTTAACATCTAAGCAGGCAGGTTCCGTAGGCGGACAGATGGTTAAGAAGATGATTGAATCCTATGAAAATTCTATGAAATAAGAATTTTCTTTAATTGCCTTTATAAAAAGGCGTGGTAGTATAAGTACAGGGTAAAGGTAGCCTGTACTCATTGCAAAATCCCAAGGCATAAGTTTTATGTAAAACTTGCGTTTTGGGATTTTTGCTTTTTATATGCATAATCTGTACGAAAAATACCAATAATACTACAGAAACTTATATGAAAGGATTTTAACTATGAAAAAAATAATCGGCGTAACTCTTTCAATACTTCTTGTTATGACGGCTCTTTGTTCATGTGGAGGTACCGACAATACAACCGGTACCGATGAAAACGGCAACATTACTGATGATGCAGACGACAATTCCGCTATGGACGATATGGAAGATGCGGTGGATGACGCGGTTGACGGTGTGGAAGACGGAATCAAGGATACTGAAGATGCGGTTGACGATGCTCTTACCGACGATACCGCAGATGACAAAACCAATAAGAAATAATTGTATCGGGAGTTGATGTATTCAGCTCCCGATATGATTTTTATGCTTAAATTATACTGGACTTTTTGAAGGCTTTGTAGTACAGTATAAGTATAAATAAAAAACGGAGTAAAGCCTATGAAATCAAAAATCAAATTTGTATGCAGTGAGTGCGGATACGAAAGCTTAAAATGGCTTGGTAAGTGTCCCTCCTGCAATAACTGGAATACTTTTACCGAAGAAGCGGAAGTCTCTCAGGGTAAATACGATGTATCAAAGCCGGCACTTGCAGTCCGTTCCAAGCCTCAGGCACTATGCGAAATAGGAGAAAGCGAAGGGGAGAGGATTGCCACCGGCAATACCGAGCTTGACAGAGTTCTCGGCGGTGGGGTTGTCCGCGGGTCTATGGTACTTGTAGGCGGTGACCCGGGCATAGGAAAGTCCACACTTCTTTTACAGATTTGTCAGTGCCTTGGAGATAAATATCCCGTACTTTATGTTTCGGGAGAGGAATCCGCACAGCAGATTAAAATGCGCGCCAACCGTCTTGGAGTTGATGCCCAAAATCTCAGGCTTCTTGCAGAAACTAATCTGGATACGGTAATTTACCACGCCAAAGAGATTTGTCCTGCAGTTATGATTGTAGACTCCATACAGACCATGTATCGCGAGGAAGTGGCATCTGCCCCCGGAAGTGTATCACAGGTGAGGGAAGCCACACATTTCCTTATGCGCCTTGCCAAAGAAAACAACATTGCCGTGTTCATAGTAGGTCACGTCACCAAAGAGGGTAGTATTGCAGGACCTCGTGTTCTTGAACATATGGTGGACTGCGTTCTTTATTTTGAAGGTGAAAGACAGCAGAGCTACCGTATTTTAAGAACTGTTAAAAACCGCTTTGGCTCTACCAATGAAATCGGCGTTTTTGAAATGAAGGACAAAGGTCTTATGGAAGTGCCAAATCCTTCGGCGATGATGCTGTCGGGCAGACCTGAGGATGCCACGGGCTCAGCCATCGTCTGCACCCTTGAAGGCTCAAGACCTATGCTTGCGGAGATTCAGGCACTTTCTGCCACAACCAGCTTTGCCATTGCAAGAAGAACCGCAACGGGAGTTGACTACAACAGAATTACCATGCTTGTCGCCATTTTGGAAAAAAAGCTTGGGTATTCTATGGCAAGTCAGGATGTATACATAAACGTAGTAGGTGGCTTAAGACTTACCGAAACTGCCTCCGACCTTGCAGTAATAACCGCTGTTGCCTCAAACTACAAAAACTTTGTAATAGACGGCAAAACCCTCATTTTGGGTGAGGTTGGCTTAACCGGTGAAATTCGCTCCGTAAGCTTTGCTGAAAAGAGAATTGCAGAAGCTAAAAAGCTTGGCTTTAAGAGAGTAATTCTGCCTAAAGAAAACGCAAAGGAAACAGAGCATATAAAAGGTATAGAGATTATTCCCGTACAAACCGTTTCCGAAACTATTAAGATATTAAGTAAAAAGTTATGAAAATAAATACCCATACAGCAAAACCACCGGTGAAAAATCCGGTGGTTTTGTATGTTCTGCTTATCCCTTTTTCTTTGCTTTGGATGGGTTAACGCCCATCAGTTTTTTGTATGTCCTGAAAAAATAAGACACGGTTTCAAATCCGCACTCCATTGCCGTTTCCGTAATGCTCATACCCTCGGATATGCAAACGTCCGCCTTTTTGCAACGCGTTGTGTTTATGTGGGTTAAAATATTATAAACAGTTATTGCGTAAAAGCTTTTTAAACTTATTGTATCACCTACAATCAGGGAACTGTAACGTGATATTTTTTACAACGGATTGTTAATTGTTTTACAAAGGTAAGGAATTGTTTTATTAAATATAATTGTTTTATTAAAAAATAGGTAAATACTATTGCATTTTCAAAAAAAATATGATAAAATGCAAATTGTGGTTGCTAAAATGCAACCGGATTTAACCTTGCTTATTTCTTTTACGCTCTAAAGTATTTCTGCCAGACACATTGTCCGGCAATGCAAGCAAAATGGTAGTGCTATGAGGCAGGATCGGACCTTTGTGTGTCTTTAGCACTATGAGGGGACCTTTGCTTTGTTTGGTAGAATACTTTACGGCGTTTTTTTATAGGACAAATATAACAAAAATGACATCCGCTTCTTTAGTAGGATGTCATTTTTTGTTATTTTTCTTCTTCAATATTATCCAGAGCAACTCGTACTGCCTCAATTACAAATGCAGTAAATGTGCAGTTTTTCTGCTGTGCGTCTAGTTTATTTTTGATTTACAATAACTTCAACCTCGGTTATACCGTAGTATTTAAAAAGCTCTATAGCACTTTGGTTTATTTTTTCTCCGCATACTGCTATGGGTACTGCCGGAGGGCAGGATACATTATCTCTTGCCAAAATTCTTCCTAATGATTTTTCTGTAGGTATAACTTCCGACGGCGAAAATACCGCTTGTCGCACAGACATCAGCTTTTCTCCGGGGATGTATTTTGGTGCATCAACTGTAATCTGTGGCTTTTTGGGAAGACTAAGCAGAACCTTCTCAATCTTATCAAAATCAGCGGCGGTTATTTCCCCGGTAAACATCATTACCGCAAAATCAGGGTCTTGAAATTCGCATATGATATTGTTTTCGGAAAGGTATCGGGAAATATCTTCCCCTGTATATCCGTAGCTTTTAGGTTTAAGTGTTATTTTAAGTTCTTCATTTCCCGCAAGTTCAAAGCCTTTGTCATTAAGTGAGTCCTTAAGCTTTTTAACTCTTTTGGTGCATTTTGCCAGTTGCTCTCTGTATCCGGACGATAAACACTTATTTGCCAAATCCAGTGATTGTAAAATGAGGTATGAGGGGCTCGTGGAGGCAAAGAGTGACATTGCTCTTTTTGCGTTTTTTGAAAGAACTTCAGGAGCATTTCTACTTATATGCAGATAACCTCCGCCTGTTAATACGGGCAGAGTTTTGTGAGCAGAGTCACAACACATATCGGCACCCAATGTTATTGGATGTTGTGATTCTTTGAGAAAATGACGGTATGCACCGTGGGCGTTGTCGCATAAAAGAAGCACGCCGTGCTTGTGACATACATTTGCAATTTGTTCGACATCTGCAATATTTCCCGGGTAATCGGGACTGGTAATATATACAGCCACGGGCTTTTCGTTCATAGATAAGAGCTTAAGCTCAAGTTGCTCTTTGGACACTTTGCAGGAAAGCACACTGCTTTCTTCGGGATAGAGCCACTCAATGTCAAAATCCAGCATAGCTGCAGAGTTCATAAAAGCTTTGTGGGCATTTCTTGCAGCAAGTATGGTTTTTGTCGAATTTTGACTTGTAAGCATTGCCAGATACAGCATAGCTCTTATGGATAGGGAAGACCCTTCACAGGAATACAGGGTGGTTCCTGTTTCGAAAAGCTTAGATGCATTCTTCTGACTTTCCCCGATTATGCCCTCTGCAGAGTAAAGTACATCGGCACCTTCAATTTCGGTAATATCAAGGCTTTCAAAACCTAAAAAGGATTTACCCTTATGACCGGGCATATGAAGGCGCAGAGCCTCTTTTCTTTTGTAATTTTCAACAAAATCTATTATAGGTGTTTTCATTACTCTTCATCCATTGTTTTGGCAATTTCCAGCATAATTGCACATTCCATTCTTTTCTTAAACAGCTCGCATCCGTATTTGTAAATACCGTTTACACTTCCGGTTGCGTGGTATGCGTTTGCAGCACAACCGCCCGAGCAGTAGAGCTTTGCCCAGCAATTTTCGCACTCGGGATGAGTGTATACATTGCTCTTAGCAAATTCTTCCTGAGCATCTTTGTTTGTGACGCCTTTCCATATGTCACCAAGTCTGAATTTTTCATCGCCTACAAACTGATGGCAGGGGTAAAGGTCGCCCCATGGAGTTACGGCCATATATTCCGTGCCGGAACCGCAACCTGAGATTCTCTTGTATATGCAAGGTCCGCCCTTAAGGTCTATCATATAGTGATAGAAAGTAAAGGGTCTTCCTTCGCGGTGTCTTTTAAGCATAAGCTCGGCAAGCTTTTCGTATTGCTCAAGCACTATGGGCATATCCTCTGCTGTAAGTGAGGTGGGGTCAGTTTCGGGACCTACAACAGGTTCCATACTGAGTTCTGTAAATCCAAGATCAAGCATGGTCTTTATATCTTCCAGAAAATCCGGGTTGGCGTGGGTAAATGTACCTCTCATATAATAGTCCTTGCCATCTCTTGCTTTAACAAGCTTTTGAAATTTGGGTACAATCTTTTCCCAGGAGCCGTTGCCGGAGTAGTCAACCCTGTATTTATCGTGGATTTCTTTTCTGCCGTCAAGACTAAGCACCACATTACTGCATTCACGGTTTGCAAAGTCAATTACATCGTCGTCAATGAGCATACCGTTAGTGGTAAGGGTAAATCGAAAGTTCTTTCCGGCTTCTTTTTCTATACTGCGGGCGTATTCAACTATTTTCTTTACTACATCGAAATTCATTAAAGGTTCACCGCCAAAGAAGTCAACCTCAAGATTTCTGCGGTTTTTGGAGTTGGCTACAAGGAAATCCATTGCCTGCTTACCCACTTCATAGGTCATAAGAGCCCTTTCACCGCTGTATTTACCCTGACTTGCAAAGCAGTAAGAGCAGTTTAAGTTGCAGGTGTGGGCAATGTGCAGGCAAAGTGCCTTTACCGTTCCTGCATTTTTGTTTTTAAGGTCATTTGCCATAGCCTTGAAGGTATCTTCTGTAAAGAGCTTTCCTTCGGATTTTAATTCTTCAATCTGCGCGAAGCATTCTTCAATGGCTTCATCATTTACTTCGTTGTCTGAGGAATATTTATCCAGTATGTAGCTTTTTATATCTTCCCTGCTTTTGGTTTCATATAGCTCTATGATGTCGAAGGTGGCATCGTCTACCACATGTATGGATGCGGAGTATACATCAATTACGATATTAAGTCCGCCAAGTTTGTAAGAATGTATCATATTTTAAATCTCCGTGTATAAATTTGAGTTACATTAAAAATGCCGCCTATACTCGGCGGCATTTTCTTTAATCATAATTATTTCTTTTTATTTTCGCACTTCTGATTTGCTATACCGCAGCTTGTTTTGCAAGCGGACTGGCAAGAAGTCTGGCATTCACCGCAACCACCGTTCTTAGCGCTTTCACAAAGGTTCTTAGTGCTTATTGTCTTAATAGGTTTCATTATGTAATCCTCCATCTTTGTCTAGTATTAATCTATTACATTAAGTATACTCTTTAACAGCTTAAATGTCAATGTTTTTTTAGCCTAAATTTACAAATCCGCCATCACATAGCTTTTGCAAAGACATCATTATGCCAAGCTTTGCATTGTACCAGGTAAGTCCTCCCTGGAAGAATATGGTGTATGGTTCTCTTATGGGGCCGTCTGCGGAAAGCTCAATGGAGGAGCCTTGTATAAATGCACCGGCCGCCATAACCACATCACTGTCGTAACCGGGCATTGCATAGGGTTCGGGACTTACATAGCTGTCTACGGGAGCTGCTGCCTGTATTCCTTTGGCAAAGGCTATCATTGCTTCACCCGACCCGAGTTCTACCGCCTGAATAATATCGTGACGGCTTTCTGTGGAGTTGGGCACTACCTTGAATCCCAGACTTTCGTAAAGATTTGCCGCAAATATTGCACCTTTTAGTGCACCTGCCACAACTGTGGGAGCCATAAAGAATCCCTGATACAAAGCTCTGTTGGTGTCGAGGCTTGCACCTACCTCCTGACCAAGTCCGGGTGCCGAAAGACGGTATGCACAGCGGTCTACACATTCTTTTGTGCCGCATATATATCCGCCAATGGGGGCAAGACCGCCACCGGGGTTCTTAATGAGAGATCCTACTATCATATCTGCACCCAGGTCGGAGGGTTCTATTGTTTCTACAAACTCTCCGTAACAGTTGTCTACCATGCATATTACGCTGGGTTTTATACTTTTCACAAAGGCTATAAGCTCCCCAATCTGTTTTACGGAAAATGTGGGTCTTGATTTGTAGCCTTTTGAACGCTGTATTGTAATAAGTTTTGTTTTTTCGTTTATGGCTTTTTTAATATTTTCATAGTCAAAGGTGCCGTCGGGGAGAAGCTCAACCTCATTGTAGCTTACGCCGTATTCTTTAAGGGAGCAGGCAGAATCTCTTATGCCTATTACTTCCTCCAGGGTGTCATAGGGTCTGCCCACAGGGGAGAGGAGTTCATCGCCCGGCAAGAGATTTGCACTAAGTGCAATTGCAAGTGCGTGGGTTCCGCAGGTTATCTGAGGACGCACAAGAGCTGCTTCTGTATTAAAACAGTCCGCATACACCTTTTCAAGAGTTTCTCTGCCCATATCGTTGTAGCCGTAGCCGGTAGAGCCTGCAAAGCATTCTGCACATACGCGGTTTTTTTGCATTGCGTAGGTTACTTTCGCCTGGTTGTATTCGCTCACTGCATCTATTTCTTTAAATCTTTCTTCCAGAGTATCAAGTATTGTATTACAGTAATTAAGGACATTTTCCTTAATTCCCAGCTTTAAATACATTTCGTTGTTGTTCATTTTAATTCACTGCTTTCTCACTTAATTGTCGCTGTTTGGGTTTCTTCATTCCAGATGATTTCAATGTTGAAGGCTTTAAGGAAAAATTCGGGAGCCACAAAGCATCTTTCATCTTTTGCTTCACTTGCGTGCTCAAGCTCCGTGTTTTTTTCGTTTTTGAACAGCATTGTTTTGCCAAGCTGATGTGCCGCAAACTCAGAATCTGTTGCCATAAATATGGTTTTGGTTTCTCCGTCCCATATTACTGCTATGCCCAAATTTTCCATTATGGCTCTTAATGGGAGCATTATGCATCCGTCTTCAGCCTTGTACGGTGTAACATCACTTTTTATTATTTTTCCGTCTGCTGTTATTATTGAACCTGCTTTTGTTTCATCAGATTCGGAAGTTTTTGATTCTTCGGTAATTTCTGTTTCGTGTACAAATTTAACTCCGTTTGCTGCGGCATATTCTGCCACTGCATTGCTTTGGGTGTATACCGTAAGGTCGGGAAGGGGGAGCTTGGTAAGGGCTGTAATCTGATTTTCGCCGATATTTGCAGACATAGCCTTGCCGTCTTTCAAAAGGGCTATAGCGCTGCTTTTAATCATAATTATGCTTGTATCCAGGTTTTTGATGTCCTTAAGAGCTTTGCAGTGAACCTTAGCAATTACAAGCTCTGTCTTGCCTGCAGTATATAGGGGGGAGTCCTCGTTGATAGTTATTCCGGATAAGGATATATATGCAATTCTCAGGTTGTTTGCAACTGTACCGCACAAGGGATCGGATATATATCCGAGGTTGTTTTCGTCAATTGTGGAAAGCCACTCTTCGTCAAAACAGGTTTTGTCATCTATGGCAATTACGTTTTTGTCATATACAATGGCAGTCTGCACACCGCTTACATCCTTGAAGTCACCGCTTAAAGTTACTGTAAGGATAAATTCATCTCCTTCGGATACAACAGTAGAGTCAGCGGAGAGAGTATACTGAAAATCAGCAGCAGGATTCCCAAGGGTTGTTCTGGTACCTTCGGTATAATTCATTGCACATATGCCAACAGTTGTTACAGATTTGGCAATATCAGCTTTTGTGGCGTTTTTAAGACCATAAAAAGCCATATTTCCAATGTGGGTAATGCCTTCTTCAACCACAATTTCGGTGATTTCGCTTCTGTGCTCATACCAGGGAACATCGGTTTCGGTTTTGTAGTCAGCCATTTTGCCGGTGCCTTTTATTGTGAGAACACCATCTTCTACGCTCCATGTAACAGTTTCCGCAGGCTCATCGGCCGAAACCGCAAAAGCGCAAAGCACTACGCTCAGCAAAACTAAAATTCCAATTATTTTCTTCATAGATTTATTCCTCCGTTTTTATATTTGTTATAGTTCTTTGGCAATATATAAAACCTTGTTGAGTTTATAAACACTGTTATGGCATTTCGGGCTCTTCTTCCATAAAGTAGGTAGCTTCCATATCTGCTGTTGACAGAGCAAAGGCGAGGGGAAACTTTTCAAATGCATTGCCCACGCTGAGCTTGTCCTCGTTTCCGGAGAAGCCCATATGATATCTTATGGCAAAGGCTTCTTCCCGGGTAAGACGCATATATCCTGATATTATGTACACGGATTTTTCACCATGGCCATAGGGTAGTTCATCGTCAAATGTGTAGCTGGGCACACTGTGCCACACACCCTTTGCATCTTTTACATTTCTTGTAGAAGGCACATAGCAGTTTATTTTGCACAGGTCGTGAAGCAGAGAAACTATGGCAATGGTTTCGTCACTTATCTCCAGACCGTACAGTTCCTTTACTCTGGGGCGTTCCATATAGTCCTTAAGACAGTAGTACACATTAAGGCTATGGTCCAGAAGACCACCATTGTATGCACTGTGAAATCTTGTGCTGGCAGGCGCCGTAAAGAAGTCACAGGAGTCGCTTGTAAGATAATTAAGAAGCTTGTCTGCTCCTTCACGTTTAATGTTCTCGGTGTATATTCTGATAAATTCTTCTTTTTTCATAAGCATAAACCGCCTTATAACATATTTAATATATAATAACATATTCTGCGATTAATTTCAACCTAAACAAACTGAATATAAAAATAATTATGTGTAAAAATAGAATTAAAAACGGAGTTGATAAATATGTTTACACCAAGAACCGACCTTGCTATGGAAGCCGCGGCAATGCTTAACCGCAAACCCGGCGAAAAACTCAGCGGTGTGTCAGAAGAAAAGGAAGACAAAGATGGCATTAAAGTTACCAGGGTTAAAATTACCAACGAAGACGGCGAGCGCATTATAGGTAAAGCAAGGGGAAACTATATTACCCTTGAATATTCATTTGAGGATCTGTACGGTGAAGCTTCCGGCGAAAATATTTCCGAGGCTTTTGCCAAAGAGCTTTCCTCTGTGGTAAAACGTCATAAGCACGATGTTATATTTGTTGTTGGTTTGGGCAACCGTTTTATTACCCCCGATGCTTTGGGACCTGGAGTTTCCGACAGAATAGATGTAAACAGACATCTTTCCTCTGCCGATACACAGCTGTGTACTGTAAGCCCCGGAGTACTGGGAATCACGGGAATAGAAACCGGAGAAATAATAGAGGGCATTACTGACAGAATAAAACCCGATATTATAATTGCCATAGATGCTTTGGCTTCGGGAAGTATGTCGAGAATATGCACCACAATACAGATTGCAGATACAGGTATTACTCCCGGGGCAGGGGTGGGAAACAAGCGCAAGGAGCTAAGCCAGAGAACCCTCGGAATACCTGTAATTGCCGTAGGCGTGCCAACCGTAGTTGACGCTGCCACTGTGGCAAATGACTCCGTGGAGCTTATTATGGAAAAACTTAGGGAAACAGAAAGCATAGATCCTAATATTCTGGATGACGAAAATCGCTACACTCTCATTCGAACAATATTGAGCCCGTATTTCGGCGAACTCATAGTTACTCCATCGGAAATCGACAGCGTTATTGATAGAGTTGCAGATATCATAGCCCGAGGAATCAATCGTTGTTGTCATAATAAATTTTCGGATTAATATAATTGTAGTAGCAGTTTTTTCAGTACCATTCGGGAGAAAATATGAGACATAGCAGAGCGCAGCAATTATATGATGTAAAAACTTTTTTAAACAGAAACAAATCCTCAGGCAGAATTATGTGTTTTTCATTTTCTGATTCTGTAAGGATAATACTGCTTAAAATTCTGCCGGCAATTATACCGGTTTTGGTGGTAGCTTGGATAATAACAAAATTGCCGCTTAAAGTCAGTGATAACGCAACAAATGGTATGATATCTCATATATCTCCATTATTGCAATTTGAAGATAAAACATCGGATTTTAGTTTTACAAATACCTTTGTTTTTGGGGCGTCGGTGCTTCTTAACTTTAAGGAAGAGGAGGCTCCGTTGCCCCGGGTTGTAAATGAGAATCAAGACTCAACTGATATTATACGAGAAGAAACCGTACATACTAACGGAGTGGAAATAAAAAATGAAACCGCTTATACACCCGACCCCCATACAATACTTTCAGAAACCTTAAATATAAATAAAAATGCTAAAGTTCTTATAGTTCATACTCACGGCAGCGAAAGCTACACCCCAAGCAAAAAATATTCTTATGAGCACAGCGGCAATTATCGTACCCGTGACAGTAATTATAATATGATACGGGTGGGTGAAGAGCTTAAAAAGGCTCTTGAGGCAAAAGGCATTAAGGTGATTCACGATAAAACCATAAACGACTACCCAAGCTACAGCGATTCCTACAACAAAACGGAAAAGCTAATCCGCAGTCATCTTGAAAAAGACAAGTCCATAGAATTTGTCTTTGATATACATCGGGATGCGGTAGGTACCCCGGACAACACAATTAAGTTTACGGCGGACATTGGCGGAAAAAATGTGGCACAGGTAATGACAGTGTGCGGTACCGATACAAATCTTGAAAATCCCGTTTGGGAAGAAAATCTTCGTCTGGCAGTACATATGCAGAATTATTTCAATGTCAATTATCCCGGATTTTTAAGACCCATTAATCTAAGGAAAGAGAGATTTAATATGCACCTTACCACAGGGTCGCTTCTGTTTGAAGTCGGCACCAACGGAAATACTCTGGATGAGGCACTAAGAGCTGCAAAAATTCTTGGAGATGGAATAGGCGAATTTATAATACAAAACTCTTGAAAAATATGTAAAACAGAGTTATAATATGAAGGTATTGTCTTTTGAAGCCGGGCTTCAATGTGGCAATACCTTCATAAATTTTGGATTGCGTATGCAACCCAATCTATATTTAGTCGGCAACTGCCGACAAAGGGTAGTATGTGCAAGTGTATTAAAAATATGCATCGTTCATTTTTATACACAAAAAATGCATAATACCCTAAAAACATTTGCCAATTGTTGCAGATTTGTGTATTTTTACTATGGAATTTTATGAATAAATATTGTATAATTATTCAAAAGGATGTAAATGGAGGTCTTGTTATGTCCACAGAAGCATTAAATCAGATTATAGAACTGGATAAAAAGTATTATATGAATACCTTTGGCGACAGACAGCCCCTTTGCTTTAAAGAAGGTAAGGGCATAGAGCTTACAGATATATCGGGCAAAGTGTACAAGGACTTTTTTGCAGGTATTGCCGTAAGTGCTTTGGGTCATGCACATCCCGTACTTACCGAAGCTTTAAAGGATCAGGTGTCAAAGCTCCTTCACACTTCCAGCGTGTACTATGTGGAAAATCAGGCTCACCTTGCGGAAAAACTTTGCGAGGTTTCCGATTTTGAAAAGGTGTTTTTTGCAAGCACCGGAGCCGAAGCAAACGAAGGTGCCATAAAGCTTGCAAGGAAGTATTTTTACAACAAAGGCATAGACCGCTACGAAATTATTACACTTAACAAATCCTTCCACGGCAGAACAATTACCACAGCCACAGCAACAGGTCAGGAAAAGTATAAGGCTCCCTATAAGCCCCTTACTCCCGGATTTGTTCATGTTGACATAAACGATGTTGAAGGATTAAAAAATGCAGTTAATGAGCACACAGCTGCTATTATGATAGAGTTTATTCAGGGCGAAAGCGGTGTGCATCCCGTAACTGAAGAATTTGCCCGGGCAATAAGAGAAATCTGTGATAAAGAGGGAATACTCTTTATAGACGATGAAGTACAGACCGGCATAGGCAGAACCGGCAAGATGTTTGCTTATCAGAACTACGGCGTTACTCCCGACATTATGACACTGGCAAAAGCTCTTGGCGGCGGTGTTCCCATAAGCGCTATCCTTGCAAAAGCAGATGTGGCATCAGCCTTCAACCCCGGTGACCACGGTACAACCTTTGGCGGTAATCCTTTAAGCACAAGAGCAGGACTTGCCGTAATGGAGGTTATGGAAAAAGAAAATCTTGTGGAAAATTCTTCCGAAGTCGGTGCTTATCTCAAAGAGCTTATAAAAGAAAAGCTCGGTTCAAATCTCAAGGAAATCCGCGGAATGGGTCTTATGATAGGCGTGGAGCTTCAAAATCCCGTTGCAAAGGCAGTTGCCGCAAAGCTTCTTGAAAAGCAGTACCTTGTGGGTGTAATCGGCGACAGTGTTTTCAGAATTGTGCCACCCCTTATAATTACCAAAAAAGATGCAGATGAATTTGCAAATGCACTTTCCGAATCCATAAACGAGATATAACAGAAAGGAAATACATATTATGAAGCATTTATTAAGTCTTTACGATTGCACCACCGAAGAAATAGAAAAAGTTCTTGACCTTGCAATAAAGCTCAAGGCAGACAACAAAGCCGGCAGAACTCACCACCTTTTAAAGGGTAAAAGCCTTGGTATGATTTTTTCAAAGTCATCCACAAGAACAAGAGTATCCTTTGAAGTTGGTATGTATCAGCTTGGCGGACAGGCTCTGTTTTTAAGTCAGAATGATATTCAGCTCGGCAGAGGTGAAAGCATTTACGATACCGCAAATGTTCTTTCCAGATTCTTAGATGGTATTATGATAAGAACCTATGCACAGCAGGATGTTGAAGACCTGGCAAAGTACGGCTCCATAAGCATTATAAACGGTCTTACAGACCTTTTACACCCATGTCAGATTCTTGCAGATTTCCAGACAATCTATGAGCATAAGGGCAGACTTAAGGGTAAAACCGTTTGCTATGTAGGTGACGGCAACAACATATCAAACTCACTTCTTTATGGTTGCACAAAGCTTGGCATGAATATCAATGTGGCAACACCCGTGGGCTATGAGTGTGATGCTCTTGTAACAGAAAGAGCACTCGACACCGCAAAGTCCACAGGCTCAAAGGTTATCCTTACCAATGACCCCGTGGAAGCTGTTAAAAATTCCGATGTTGTAATTACCGATACATGGGTAAGTATGGGGCAGGAAGATGAAAAGCAGGAGAGAATAAAGATATTCAAGGATTACACAGTTACAGAAGAACTCTTTAACAAAGCAGACTCCGAGGCAATATTTATGCATTGTCTGCCTGCATACAGAGATTACGAAGTGGTTCCTGCAGTAATAGACGGTCCCCGCTCCGTAATATTTGACGAAGCAGAAAACAGACTCCACGCACAAAAAGCTGTAATGGCTCTTACAATGGGTGAATAATTATTATGTGTCATTCTGAACGAAGTGAAGAATCTTCAAATCAAATGAGATTCTTGCTATGTTCCGGTTGATTGTAAAATTCTATTATGAAAGGCAGAAATATTATGATAAACAGTGGTTTTGAAATACGAAATGCCACCGAGGCAGATATAGATCAGATTATGGAAATAACAGGCTCCGCCTTTGTAAAGTACAAGGAGCTTGCCGGCACACAGCAGGAGGTTGCCGCTCTTATCGAAACAAGAGAAACCGTTGAAAATGACATCAAAAATAAGCTTGTGCTTGTGGCATATATCAATGGCAAGGTTGTAGGAAGTGTAAGAGTTGCCATAAACGGTGATATCGGATACTTAAGCCGTTTTGGTGTAAGCCCCGACTTCCAGAATCTTGGTGTTGGTAAGGCTCTTATGAACCTTGTAGATATCAATATGAGGGTGCTTGGAGTTAAACAGCTTCAGCTCCACACCGCAGCCAAGATTAAATCTCTTGTGTGCTTCTACTACGGAAGGGGATTCTACATAGACTCTACTACCAAGGACAGAGATTACATAAGAGCGCTTCTGTGCAAGGATTATGAATAAGAAAAATTGAAAGGGAATGTAAAAAAAGCAATATCATTAAGTTAAGAGGAGCAAGTTCACTCTATGAGCTTGCCCCCCTTTTTTTATGTAAATATTAAAAATTATTTCGAAAAATACTTGACAAATTTTGAAATTTGTGCGGCTGATTTTATTAACTATTGTTAATAAAATCAGCCCTTGTTAATAGAAGTACAATTTCTA
>JAZQFN010000008.1:0-3694 GCA_045539515.1 Clostridia bacterium | reverse complement strand
AACTGTATCGCATCGTCTTCGCACCGAGGTTGGTGCTCTCCTCTGCGACAGTTTTGCCAGAGGCAGCCTCAAACCATTCAGTACGCCTTTGGCTACTTCATGGGAGTCTGCTCTCAGGATGACATACAGAAATGAGTGCCTTGCTTGATATGGAGATTCTTCGACTTCGTCTTACGGCTCCGCTCAGAATGACACACATAAGTGAGTTCCTCAATTATCAAGCTTCCCGACAACCCAAATTCACTTAACGCTTATCTTCTTCCACCACTCATATAACTTAAACTTTATCTTAGGTTTACCCTCGTATATCATATCGTATGTTCCCTTATCCATATTCTCTTTAAAGATTTCCTCGGTATCCGCAGTTAGTTCTTCACCGGATTCTTCCGTAAAGCACAAAGGCGGAAACATTACGCACCACCAGTTGTGTCCTTTGGCGTTTCCTATATTTACAATAAGAGCTTCATAAGTGCCTGCAGGCAGACACACATCCCCGTAAGTCTTTGTAGGGAAGTCACTTTTGCCAAAGGATATTTCCACAGGATAGTCATAACCGCAAATTAAAACCTCGTCCTGAGCACATTGGCGTAGGTGGTCCAGGTTTCTTCCTATTATAATATGCGCTTCCGACTTATTTTGTACCCCTGCAAGAAGTTTACCGCTTTCCTTAAGAATCCTGTCGCGGACTTTAAGCTTAAGGCTCTGGTCTTCAGCAGAGTCGCTGTTTGCTCTTACATGCAGACGCACCACAGCCCCCGACAAAGCTTCTTCGGTGTGGCGAAAGGTACCCATAAGAGATATTGCTATGCAAAAACCTGTCAAAACAGAAATTATAACTTTTTTCTTCATTATATATATTCTCCGATTCAAAATAAAATTCCCTGACAAGGAGATTATTGTCAGGGAAAATGTTTTTTATTCATTATAGGTTTGTGTGAGTACAACTTCTTTGTATTTGTCTTTAAAATGCTCAAAGGCTTCCTCAGCCAAAGACTTATCTTCATAAATACCAAATACCGTGGAGCCGCTTCCGCTCATAAGGGCTCCATCTGCTCCCATTGATTTGAGCTTAGCTTTAATGTCTGCTATTTCCGGATATTTGGCAAATACAGATTCCTCAAAGGAATTACCCATAAGACTGTACACAAGATTTCGGTTGCCCTTCTCTATTGCCTTTGCCGCCTCGTCCGTATCGGGGTGTGCCATGGTGTCATATTTGAGGCAAGAGTATGCCCACGGAGTGGATATGGATATGCAGGGCTTTACCACCACAACCCACACCCTGCCAAAGGGCTTTAGAGGTGTAAGGACCTCCCCTATGCCGCGTGCCCTTGCTGTACCGCCCATAATGCAATAAGGAACATCTGCACCGAGCTTTGCAGATACCTTAATAAGCACCCTGGTACTCAGGGGTTTGCCATACAAACTGTTTAGTGCCTTAAGCACCGCCGCAGCATCGGTACTGCCACCTGCCATGCCTGCGCATACCGGAATTCTTTTTTCTATATGAATTTTTGCACCACCACGAATACCGGTTACATCAAAGAACAGCTTTGCGGCTTTCCATGCAATGTTGGTGCTGTCATAGGGAACGTTGTTTCCCGTACCGGTGATTTCTATACCGGAGAGCATCTTTTCCACAGATACCGTATCGCCAAAGTCCAGAGCCTGCATTATCATATCCACTTCGTGGTATCCGTCAGGGCGTTTGCCTACTATATTTAATGTAAGATTAATTTTAGAATGTGCTTTTACTTTCATTTTTTCATCACCATTCATATGATACAACAAAACCTCTCACAAAGTCAACTGTCATTCAACTGTTCTATATATACACCATGGTGCATATCATATTATCAAGCACAATATAAAGGAAGGTGTTTGTCATTTCTGATATTCCCAAAAACTTTATGGAAGGGTTTAACAAGGAACTTGTACAAGATAAACTTAAACAACTGGGTATGAGCGACATTGCAAAAAGGCTGGATAGCATGAGTAATGCCGAAATAGAAAGAAGTATACTTCAAAATCCAAACATACTGAAAAAAGCTTCTGAAATAATGAAGGGAGGCAAACCTTTTAAATGAGCGAAGATTTATCCGGAATTTTAAGAAATCTTATGGCAAATCCGGAAGCGGTCAAAGGTTTAATGGGTTCCCTGACCGGTGATTCCCCTCAAAACAAACCTGTTCCCGAAGAAAATCCCGCCGGCGGGTATAACCCAACCTTGGGATACGAAGACAGGAGAATAAGTCTTCTAAATGCACTTAAGCCTTACCTTAACCCGTCGAGAGCTACCAATGTAGACAAGGCAATCCGCCTTATAAAGCTGGCAAAAATGACCGAAGCAATGCGAAACGAGGGGAAATAGTATGTATACCAGATATTACGACACATACCCTGCGGCACCGGTTACAACCGGCGAAGAAAAGCCATCGGAATCACCGGAGCCTACAACAGAGAATAAGGAAAATATGCCGTCGGAACCTGTTGCAAATCTTGAATCTGCAAGGATGCCAAGGTTGTTTGGCGGTATGAAATCCGACGATATATTGCTGATAGCTCTGTTGTTAATTACCATTTCCGATTCAAATGACGACTTCCTTATGCCGTTAATCCTTGGAGCTTTGCTTTTGGGTTAATTTGACAAATCTAAAAAAAACATATATAATATGCAAAACGCTTTAATTTAAGAGGTGATTAACTTATGAAAAGACTTACCGCTTTGATTACCGCGATAATCATAATACTGATATCTGTTACTTGTTGTGCCAAAGAAGAATTCAGCGTGTTTATTAATTCTATGCAGATACCCTATGACGAGTCTACGGGACTACCCTTTGCAGACGAATCCGGAAGAATTATGGTTCCGCTAAGGCAGACCATGGAAGCTTTTGGCGCCACAGTTACCTGGAATCCCGAACCCCGAACAGTAACCATACGCAAAGACAAAAAGATACTCATACTTACCCTTGGGTCAAATGTTATTAAGACAAGCGACCGGATAGATATAGTATCCGATACGCCTCCCTACGCCAGAGATGGCAGAATATATCTGCCTGTAAGGGTTGTGGCAGAGCAGCTTGCCCTTGATGTAGTATGGAACGGACAGTTGGAAACTGTATATGCTGTCGGCGATGATTATCAGTCTTTTAAAAATATGTTTTCCTACAGCGAAAGCTTAAAGGAAAACTCCAATGTAAACACCGTGGTGATTTCTGCAAATTACTGCGGAGAGCTTAGCACCGACGAATTTAAAGAATATTGGATAAAACTTGACGAAGATAAGTTGAAAACATATCTGCATATAATCGCTTCCGAAAAAAAGAACGAGCATCCTGAAAAAGAAATACTTATAAACTTTTTTTCAAAGCCACCGACAGATAATGAAATTAATCAATATCTGGGAAGCGTTTCCACCTTTAGTTATGATGCAAAGAAGTACAATCCGTTTAAATAGGATAAATAATTCCACAAAGAAAACCCCTTCGGAGAATCCGAAGGGGTTTCAGACTGTCGAAAAAGAACGCACCGCAAAGTGAATATAAAAAAATTGGCTCTATAATAAATGTTGGGGTGTCCAACAAATAGAGCTCAAGGAAAATTAAAATAATTAATAAAAAAAGAGAGCATATTTGTTCAAAATCCGTTATAATGGAATTGACGAGAAACCAAAGAAACGGAGGAACAGGAT
>JAZQFN010000007.1:0-21430 GCA_045539515.1 Clostridia bacterium | reverse complement strand
CTTGAGGAAAATCTTAATCAGATAAAATCCGTAACTGCTCTCTTTGATGAGGGAAAAACTCCGGAAGATATATTAAAAATGCTTCTCTTCGGCTTTGAATATCATATAACCGATACATTGGATACAAAATATCAGTGCAATTGTTCCAGAGAAAGGGTTGAAAAAGCACTCATATCTCTTGGAAAGGAAGAGCTTACTAAAATCATTGAAGAAGACAGAAAAGCCGAGCTTTCCTGTCACTTCTGCAGTAACAAATATGAGTTTACCGAAGATGATTTAAAAGCTATCCTGGAGGAAGTCACAAATGATTAGAGCGTGTCTTTTTGATCTTGACGGCACGGTTCTTGATACCATCAAATCAATTGCATACTATGGCAACCTTGCTTTGAAGGAATTTGGCGTAGAACCGATAGAAACAGTAAAGTATAACTATTTTGCGGGAAACGGTGCAAAAATGCTTATAAAAAGGATGCTGGAGTACAGAAGCTGTTATTCCGAGGAGCTTTTTAATAAAGTTTATCCTTTTTATATACAAAGCTATGATGCCAATCCCACTTACCTTACCGAACCCTTTGAGGGCATATACGAACTTTTGACAACCCTTGATTCAATGGGGGTAAGCTCTGCTGTTATATCCAACAAACCGGATTTCGCCGCAAGAAGCGTTTGTGAGGAAAAGTTTGATGAGGGACTATTTAAACTTGTACGCGGTCAGGTTGATGGTGTTAAGATTAAGCCGGATACCCAAGGGGTTCTTCTTGTAATGAAAGAGCTTGGCGTAAATCCGGATGAGGTTTTGTATATAGGCGATACCGATGTAGATATGAAGACCGGTAAAAATCTTGGGGCATATACAATCGGTGTACTCTGGGGATTCAGGGACAAGGAAGAATTAATTACCAATGGTGCCGATGAATTGGTTGCATATCCTATGGAAATTGCACATATAATAGAAAGAAAAAATAAAAAATAAAAAAATTTTAAAAAAA
The DNA here is from genome assembly GCA_045539515.1 of Clostridia bacterium. Taxonomy (GTDB): domain Bacteria; phylum Bacillota; class Clostridia; order UMGS1810; family UMGS1810; genus RGIG8748. The sequence continues at coordinate 20,441 of JAZQFN010000007.1, read as the reverse complement.
GTATTGACAATTGATAAAAAAAAGGTTATACTATCATAGTCGCCAATGAGCGACGTGGTACGGGAGCTTAGCTCAGCTGGGAGAGCATCTGCCTTACAAGCAGAGGGTCACAGGTTCGAGCCCTGTAGCTCCCACCACATGTGGCCGAGTAGTTCAGCTGGTTAGAATGCCAGCCTGTCACGCTGGAGGTCGAGGGTTCGAGCCCCTTCTCGGTCGCCAAGTTCTACTGCCTTAAGTGTTAAGGCAGTAGGGCTTACAATTTAATGTTGGCTCTGGTATGCCTCTGTAGCTCAGTCGGTAGAGCAGGGGACTGAAAATCCCCGTGTCGGTGGTTCGATTCCGCCCGGAGGCACCATAGTTACACTTCATGCGGGAGTGGCTCAGTGGTAGAGCGTCACCTTGCCAAGGTGAACGTCGCGAGTTCGAATCTCGTCTTCCGCTCCACGAATCAAGAGACGATTTAGTCGTCTCTTGATTTGCCAAAAAATAAATATTTCGAATTTCGCTTAGCGGAATTTGAAATATTTAATATATATGCACGGCGCCATAGCCAAGTGGTAAGGCACGGGTCTGCAACACCCTTATCCCCAGTTCAAGTCTGGGTGGCGCCTCCAGAAAAAAAGACAGATTTCCTCAAAGAAATCTGTCTTTTTTTCAGCTAAATTCGCGTTTCGCGAGCTAAATGTGCTAATGCACGCTAAATTACTTTGTAGCTAAATTGACCTTCGGTCAGCTAAAAAGCGAATTTAATTTAGCTGTTTCTGCAGAAACAATTTAGCTATTGCGGAGCAATAATTTCGCTTTGCACGAATGTGCAAAATTTAGCTAAATCACTTTGCATCATTATTGTTCTGCCTTGCCAAAAAAAGACTTGTCGATTGACAAGTCTTTTTTTGTTAAACTACGCCTTGCAGACAAAAGCATTGTGCGAGCTTAACCACTCTACTTGCTGTTGTATTCCGACGGAGAAACACCCACTGTTTGCTTAAAAACTGATGAGAAGTACATTGGATTAGAGAATCCGCTTAACGAAGCAATGTTTTTAACCGAATCGATGCCATGGTCTAACAGCATAATTGCATAGTTTATCCGGTACATTCTTAAATACTCGGTGTAACCCACACCCATTTTTTGCTTAAAAAGATGCGAAAGGTATTTGGTGTTATATGCAAGTTCTTTGGCGATTATTGAGATAGATAATTGTGGATTGTTAAAGTTTTCTTCTGTTATATCAATTATTTGTTGAACAAGGGTGTTTTGCTCGTTATAAGTTGTATTTATTCTTGACATAGAGTAAAGCAGAACACTTTCTGCAGCGAGGTCGATATTGTCTTGAGAGGCGCGTATAAGACTTTCGTGCCAGAGAGGAATAAGTCCGTCAAAACCATCGAATAGTCTGTTTCCTGCATTTATGCCCAAACGCCTGAAAAGCATACCGGCACGGCCACCACTAAAATCAATATACAGATATTCTGCGCCCGTTGTTGCAGAAACAATAAAACTCTCACCTTCAAATGCAAATATAAGAGAACCTGTATGAACCTTAATTTGCACTCCGGATATGTGAAACATAAAATCTCCATTTTTTACAAGGATTATTCTGTTATATTTTAAAGTTGAAGATTGTTTCATGGTATGTATGTTTGTTTCGTAGATGAAACTGTGTGTATCAAGTTTATCGGAAGAAGGCTCAGATATAAATTTACATATATTCGTTGTTTTCATTTTATCCTCCACAAGATATTTTTAGATATTATAATATATTTTCTTAAAAAAAACAAGAAAAAACAAACTATTTTATATAAATATATAGAATTTCGTTATTGAAATTTTAAGAGGATATTATATAATGATAAAAAAAGGGGGGGATGTTGTGTATTATGCAATTATAATTACAGCAGTTCTGCTTTTTGGCGGAAGCTTTTATTCTAAAGATGTCTATCGTCGAATGAGAGGAAGCAGTATGCTGATTAGTATGGAGTTTTCGCTTATTGGCTCGGTCATAGGATTGATAACACTTGTAATTATTAATGGTCTGATGATTGAATATACGACATTTTCCTTAATAATGGCATTAGCATCAACTATTAATGGATTTGCTTTTACATTTTGCACATTCAAAGCTTTAAAAACTATAAATTTATCGCTATATTCACTGTTCTCAATGCTTGGTGGTATGCTATTACCTTTTATTCAGGGGATTTTATTCTTTGGGGAAGAATTAACTGTTGCAAAGTTTATTTGCGTGGGGATGATAGCACTTTCACTTATTTTGACAATAGAAAAGGGAAAAAGAAAAAACGGAACAATTTATTACATAGGTATATTTGTATTAAACGGAATGTCGGGTGTAATATCAAAACTATTTGTATCTGCGCCTTTTGAAAAAGTAAGCTCGGCAGGATACTCAATACTTACTTCAATCTGCAGTTTGGTGCTATCACTTGTGTTTTTTCTGATTTTAACAAAAAAAGATGGAAAAGTCGAAAAAATAACACCTGCAAGCATTACAGTCGGTGCATTATCGGGTGTTACCAATAAAATTGCCAATTTTCTTTTGATCATTGCACTTGCACATGTTGATGCTTCGGTTCAGTATCCATTGGTTACCGGCGGAGTCATAATTGTATCTACACTTATTTCTTTGTTTGGAGAGAGAAAACCGTCAAAGAAAGAAATATTATCTGTAGTTGTTGCATTTTTAGGGTTATTACTTTTGTTTGTAATACCTGAATAATATAAAGGAGGATAAAAAAATGGGAAAACTTAAAGTAGGTGTATTCGGTGTTGGCAGAGGAATTGATATTGCGCAGAATTTTAAATTGCTTAACTGCGAAATTGTTGCCATGTGTGATGAACGTAAGGATAGAATGGACGAAGCAATTAAAAAAATGAATGACAGCACAATCGCAATTTATGACAATTTTGATGAATTCATCAATCACGATATGGACATTGTTATTTTAGCTAACTTTTTCCACGAACACAGCAAATATGCAATTAAATGTATGGAAAAGGGAATACATATTTTCTGTGAATGTATAAGTAATGGTACAATGGCAGAGGGTGTTGAGCTTATTCGTGCAGCAGAAAAAAGCAGTTCAATATATTTTCTTGCCGGGAATTATCCGCAGATGATTTTCAACCGGGAAATAAAAAGAATTTGCGATAATAAAACCCTTGGAAAAATTCTTTACGCAGAAGGTGAGTACAATCATCCGGGAAATCCTGATGATAGTAGTTTCAAAAAGACATATAATTATTTTGAAAAGCACTGGCGTAATTTTCTCCCAAGAACTTACTATATTACACATTCATTGGGTCCGGTAATGCATGCAACAGGTGCAACTCCTGTAAAAGTAACAGCTTTTGCTTCTTTTGCTCCCCTTAGCGATGATGCACCTTCTGCAAGCCAAATTGGTGATAGAGTTGCAAATATTATGACACAAAATGATGATGGTTCTGTTTTTAGAATAACCGGTTGCGCAGGCTTTGGTGCACACCATAATTCCTATCGTGTTTGCGGTACTGAAGGACAGATAGAAAATCTCAGAGGAACAAATAAAGTAATGCTTCGTTATAATGACTGGTCAATTCCCGAAGGTTGTGAAGAAATAAATATGTATGAACCCCAGTGGAATGATAAGGATGAAGAGTTAATTATTAAAAGCGGACATGGTGGTGCAGATTTTATAACAGCGCGAATGTTTCTGGACTGCATCAGCAGCGGAAAACAGCCTGAGCACCCATTTGATATTTATTCGGCAGTTAATATGTCTTCTGTTGCAATTCTTGCTCATTGCTCAATGCTTGAGGGTGGAAAACCTTATGATATTCCTGACTTTAGGAATGAAGAATGCAGAAAACAATATGAAAACGATCGTTTAACCCCGTTTTATGGCTCAGATGGCAGTGAACCTAATATTCCTTGCTGTTCTAAAACCGATTATGCTCCCACAGAAGAGCAACTTATGAAATATCACAAATCATTAGAATAAAACAATCCAAGGAATTGCATCTAAACCATTCGGCTCTTCCAGAAAAGGCGACTTGTTTCGACAAGTCGCTTTTTCAATGGTTTAAGGGCTTTTTGTAAAAATCAGTTTGAAACAAAAGAGTAGATGCCAAGCGATTTTGAACCAGTTGTGAATTGGTGAGATGGAAAATTAAAAGAAACGTATTATTAAGGTTTATATTATCGAGGAGTCAATTAAATAATTGACTCTTTTTTCTTAATGAAATCTTAATACGGACACTGAAGCGTTAATACCGTCTTAAAAAAAATTATGATAAAATGATAATAGAAAATAGGGCATACTTGAATGGTGGTTTTGTTTATGAATGTAAAAATTAAGAAGCATTTTGCTTCTTCGCAGATAATAATATTCGGCTTTGCCGGAGCAATAATTTTAGGAACGATTCTCTTGATGCTTCCAATTTCATCGGCAAGCGGAAATATGACACCGTTTTCTGATGCACTGTTTACATCAACATCTGCGGTGTGTGTAACAGGTCTTGTGGTGCATGACACAGCAACACATTGGTCGATGTTCGGGCAGTTTATAATCCTCTTGCTCATTCAGGTTGGAGGGCTTGGAATTGTAACTCTTTCTGTTTCAATGACAATGCTCGCAGGAAAGAAAATCGGTCTTATGCAAAGAAGCACTTTGCAGGATGCAATATCTGCTCCGAAGGTCGGTGGAATTGTAAAACTTACAGGCTTTATATTAAAGTCAACTTTTTTAATTGAGCTTGGTATAAGAAAAATTAACTACTACACATATATGGCAAAAGCAGGCGGAAAAGCAGTAGCTGAAGCGGAAAACAAAATGTTCTTCCACGATGTGGAGCTTGCTGCAATTGCGGATATGGAGGAAGATGTAGAAAAAGCGATGGATATCTTTGTCTTGAAATAAGATTTGACGATATTTATCCTGAATTTCCCACACAAATGGAATTGGGCGGATTTTCATATAATAACTTTTCAAAAGGGCGATGTCAAACAGTGAATAATCACTTATTGAAACACGTCCTTTTTGCTTGCTTGATTATGGAAAATATGTTATACTTTCAAATAAGAAAAGCAAAAGGATACGGATGTGCATTTAATATGATAAAAAATTATATATTTGATTTTGGCAATGTACTTTGTGAGTTCAATCCTCAAAAGCTTACCGGAAAATATGTAACTGATCCCGAAGATATAAAAACCGTAAGTGAGGTTGTCTTTGACCGTCTTTACTGGGATAAGCTTGATATGGGTACAATTGAGGATGAAGAAGTAAAAGGCGAAATATTAAAAAGACTTTCGCCCGGGCTTGGAGCTGTTGCCTGCAGGGTATACGACAACTGGGTGCTTAATCTCCCTGCAATAAATGGTATGGAGAGTCTTGTCAGAGATATTCACGCAAAAGGTGGAAAACTATATCTTTTGTCCAACATAAGCAAGGGCTTTGCCCGTGACTGGTGCAAGGTTAAGTGGATAAAGGAGCTTTTTGAATTGTTTGACGGATTGGTACTTTCCGGAACCATAGGTATGGTAAAGCCCAACAGGGATATATTTGAACATCTGCTCTGTAAGTATTCTCTTAATGCAGACGAATGTATATTTATTGACGATAGCCAAAAGAACATAGACGGTGCAAAGACTGTAGGTATAGAAGGTTATCTCTTTGACGGTGATGCTGAAAAACTTAAAGAGCATCTCGAGAAGATTACAAATGAAAAATGAGATTGCAAAAAAAGTAGGTGCATATGCACCTACTTTTTTATATAATTCTTTGGGGATATTCCTTCGTGCTTTTTAAATACATTGGAAAAATAGTATACATTTTCAAAACCGCACATCCCTGCTATTTCCGACACTTTGTAATGACCTGTTATCAGAAGCTCCTTTGCTTTTTCCATACGAAGCATTGTTATATATTTTATGGGGGTCATTCCGTAATTATTTACGAAAAGCTCCTTAAAGTAATCATAGGAAAGAGAGGTTCTGCTGCACATTTCCTTATAGTCAAAGTTTTCGGATGTGTAGTTTTCAAGCATATACTCATGGGCGGGCAAAAGTCTTTCCTTCCGGGATTTGGTTATGTATTTGTCGTTGTGCTTTTTTATGGCGTTTATAATGTCATACATCACGGACATTGCACGTGTGTAGTATCCTCTTTTCTTTGATGACCATATGTTGTAAATTTTAGTAAACAAGGGTTTAAGTTCGTTCATATCCTTTAAACCTATGGCAAAAGGAGGCAAATCGCCATCTGTGTCAAAGTATATATCAATACATTCTGAGTGTTCAAAGGATTCAACCCGATATACACTGTCACCGCTTTCTTTGGGAAGATAGCGAATAGTGTTTGGTGCATCATTTATTATGTGACTTCCGAATTGTGTGCGGTTATTTCCCGAAAGATAAAAAATCAGCTCATATGTTGGCAGATTTGTATTGTAGCTTTTAGTAATAAGGTTCGGATTCATCTCCTTTGAATTATAAAAATCCACGGTATGTATTTTGGTTATATTTATGACTTCATTTTTAAAAAGCTCCATAAAATCACCTCATGAACAATATATCATGGCGAATACTCCCTGTCAAGTAAATACCATTATAAATTATAAAAAGCTTTAAATTGCATTTACAATACAGCTTTTTGAAGATATTATGATAATAATAAATCTTTTTGGGAGTTGATTGGTTATGACCGAAAGAATCAGAAAGCTTGCTGAAACCGTTGCAGCAGGTAAATTGTATATAGAAGCTAACCCCACATGCTACGACAGAGAAGATATTTTTCTGCCTGAGGTTATAAAAAACGCCAAAAGAGCAAAGGAATTTGTATTAAATCAAAATCCTTATGTGAGTGAGCTTACTGCACTTACCGGTTACCTTCGGTTTCAAGGTGATGTTCACGGAGATATTTTTAATCGTGAAGGGCACACCAATTGGAAGGAAGCCCGAAATCTTTTTTATCTGAAGCCTGCAGAAGAGCTTTGTACATTTGAATGGCAACACTCTGTTGCAGATTTTGAAAAGGTTATTAAAATCGGAATAAACGGCTATAAAGAAGAAATTGACAAAGCAAGAAAAAAACACACAGAAAAAAGTAAATTACAGTTTCTTGATGCATTGGACATAGTAGCAGACGGCATAATCGGTTGGGCAAACAAATGCTCTGAAGCGGCTTACCGGAAGTCGCTGGAGGTGGAATCAAAAGAAGCCAAAGCAAATCTCGAAAAACTTGCAAAAGCTCTTAAAAATGTTCCTCAAAAGCCTGCGGATAGCTTTTACGAGGCAATACTTGCGGTATATATAATCTATGCCTTTGTTCCCGACAGTATCGGCTGTATAGACAGGTATCTGTATCCGTTCTATACAAAAGATATCGCTTCGGGCAGTCTTACTAAGGAAGAGGCTACTGCCTATCTTCAGGAGCTTTTTCTTATGCTTCAGTCAAGAATTTCCATTTCCTCAAGCAACTTCTACCGGGGTGGTGAATCACATTTCTGTATTGGCGGTTATCTTGAAAATGGTGAAGATGGCTTTAACGAGCTTTCACGTCTTGTGGTGGACAGTATGCTGGAGCTTCCTACATGGATCCCTCAGATATCCTTAAGATGGACAAAGAAAACCCCTTATGAGGTTTTACGTTATATGATGGATTGCGAAAGGAAGGATCCTCACAAGAGAATAGCCTTTGTAAGTGATGAGCCAAGAATCAAAGCATTTATAGAGGCTGCAGGCATCTCCCGTGAGCTTGCCTTGAAGTACACAATGGTCGGATGCAACGAACCTCAGCTTCCCGGCGGTATATTTATGGGTGGGTGCAAAACCAATGTAGTAAAATCTATAGAAAACACGTTGTATAATTGTTGTGATGAAATCGTATCGGCAGAGAGCTTTGACGATTTTTACACTGTATTTGAAAGAGAACTGTTTTCCGTTTTGGATAGAACTGTATGGTGGTACAATAAATTTCAATCGGCAAGGGCAAAAGATATAAATGTGGTAAGCACAATGTTTTTTGAAGGGTCAATAGAAAGAGCGCTCAGTATAACTCAGGGTGGAGCAAAAAATGCCATAGCCGATATAGGGATGATGGGTATAGTTACGGTTATAGATTCTCTTTCTGTTATAAAGCAATTTGTATATGATGAAAAAACAATTTCCATGTCAACACTTCTTGGTGCTTTGCGTTCAAACTGGATTGGTTTTGAACCCTTAAGAGCAGACATTTTAAACCGTGGTGCTTTCTTTGGAAACGATGACGGTATTTCGAGTGAGTGTGCTTCAAGATTTGCCGAAAGTATTGCAGATTATTTTAAGGATAAAAAATCAGCTTTGGGTTACAACTTCCTTATTGGTAATCTTATAGGCTACCATCAGCATCACAAGTGGTTTGGGGACACTACCGGAGCAACTCCCGACGGAAGGTTTAAGGGAGATATGATAACCTATGGTATATATCAGGGTGGGGGAAAGGACAGAGAAGGCATTACGGCACTTTTATCTTCTGTTGCCAAGCTAAATCAACACAGCATTTTCGGCGGTTCTACTGTTACAAATATCCTTATAGATGCAAAACTTACAAAGGATGATGCAAGTTTTGAAAAGCTTGTAAGAGTATTGGAAACTTACTTTAAAATGGGTGGACTGCACTTTCAGCTTAATTATGTGTCACCTGAGGATTTAAAGAAGGCAAAGGCGAATCCTGTGGAATACAAATCATTGAGAGTAAGAGTTTCGGGATTTTCAGATTACTTCCGCAATCTTAACGTTGACCTTCAAGATGAAATTATATCTCGTACCGAGAAAGGACTTTAAAAATGGTATAATAGAATAACAATCAACGACACATGTGGCGCATTTTGCGCATAAATCTGATTACGGTACAGATTGAAGAGAGCGTTCTTGCCGAGTGGCTCAAGCTTATGTGTTATAACTTCCCCTTTGCGTTCGTTACACAATGATTTTTAATTCAGCCTACAGTAAGAACAATCTTCAAAACTGCTTTTGCAAGGATATAAAAGTAAGACAATAATTATAAATAATCCAAACTGCAACAGAACCAATAAATGGGGCTGTTGCAGTTTTAATATAAAGGTATGAATTATTGTTTTTTTAATAAATATATGGTATAATGAATTCAACGAAGTTGAATTCAGCTAAATTCGCCTGACAACGAGCTAAATTGAGCAAGCTCAGCTAAATTGCCTTGCGGCAGCTAAATGTGCTTCGCACGCTATGAGCGAATTTAATTTAGCTACTCCGAAAGAGTTATTTAGCTATGGAGCGAAGCGGAATAATTTAGCTTTGCACGAATGTGCAAAATTTAGCTAAAATGAAATGATAGGAAGTAAGTAAAATGGCAGAAAGCATAATGCTTGACAAAGCAAAGGATTTTGCAGTTGAAATAATAAATATGTGTAAAAATATAAAAGAAACAAAAAGAGAAAGTGTATTAACTAACCAGCTTATGCGTTCGGGGACTTCAATTGGTGCTAATATTCACGAATCAAAGTATGCTCATGGAACTGCTGATTTTATTTCGAAGATGCAAATAGCTTTGAAAGAATGTTATGAATCAGAGTATTGGTTAGAACTTCTTAACAGAACAGGTTATATTGATGATATGCGATATAAATCAATAATAAACAGTTGCGGACAAATTCGCAGAATGTTAATTTCGTCAATTAACACAGTGAAAGAAAAATCTCAAAAATGAGGTGAGAAACAATGAAGAAAATCTTGATGGTTACATCAATTATGCTATGTTTATTATGTACTACGGCATATGCAAATTCTTCGTGGCACTGGGTTTCACAAACAAGACCTTATGATGTTCTTCCAATTGCAATTATAGTAACATTACTTGTTGAAATTATTGTTACAATAAGATTTGCAGGGACAAATAAGATAAAAAGCATTTTAGTTGTTTTAATTGGAAATTTAGTATCTTTTTTAACACCATATTTTTTAGCTTTAAATAGTTGGTATGGTTTTGAAAACACGCTAAATCATACACCTTTTTATAACATTGGTATCTTTTATTTTATAATGACTCTGATGGTGGAATTTCCAATCGTATATTTCGGGTTGCATAACAACTGTACAACAAGAAAAAGATTAATGTCTGTTATAGTTTTAACCAATATAATCACAACAGCATTTACTTGTTTGTTGGAAAGAGTATTATGTCATGGTATGTGGTAAAAATAACCTGCATCTAAATTATACACTGAATCTACAATAGTTGCTGATAATATACATGGAGGGATATGTATGTCAAAACTTGAAAATATAAAACCCGGAAAGGTTTTCAAATATTTTGAAGAAATATGTGCAATTCCGCACGGATCCGGCAATATGGACAAAATATCCGAGTATTGTATGAGTTTTGCCGAAAAGCATGGTTTAAGAGCAATTCGTGACAAAGCAAATAACGTAATTATATATAAAGAAGCTTCTTTGGGATATGAAGATGCCGATACCGTGATACTTCAGGGACATCTTGATATGGTATGTCAAAAAGATGAGGGTGTGGATATTGATTTTGAAAGTGACTCCATACAGGCATACATTGACGGTGATTATATAAAAGCAAAAGGCACTACCTTAGGTGGTGACAACGGCATTGCTGTTGCTATGATTATGGCAATTCTTGAAGATAATACCTTAAGACATCCTGCTATAGAAGCAGTATTTACTACCGATGAAGAAATAGGTATGATAGGTGCCGGCAAACTGGATTTTTCACTTCTTAAGGGAAAAAAGATGATAAATATTGATTCCGAAGATCAGGATGTTCTTACGGTTTCCTGCGCAGGAGGCAGTGATTTTAAAATGATTTTGCCTTTAAGCCGTTTAACACAGCAGGGTACGGCTTTTGAAATAACCGTAAAAGGCTTAAAGGGAGGCCACTCCGGGGTGGAGATAAACAGCGGAAGGGTAAATGCAGATATTCTGATGGCAAGGATATTGAATTATGCGAGGAGTATAACCTCGTTTGGGCTTATCGGAATAGACGGCGGTACTAAAGATAATGCCATTCCCGTCCTCTCAACTGCAACGATTGTTCCGGAAAAAGCTGAAGGTTTTGCCGAGAAACTTCGGGTTTATGCAGAGGTTGTATCAAAAGAAATAAGCTTTCGTGAGGAAGACTTTCAATTTGACATTGAAGAACGTGGGGAGGGTTGTTTCGAGATAATTGCCCCCGATCTTGCAAACAAAATTACGGATATGTTAATCAGCGTGCCCAACGGTGTTATGGAAATGAGTGCAGAAATAGAAAATCTGGTGGAAACCTCGCTTAATCTGGGAATTCTTAAGACAGAGCCCCAAAAGCTTACTGCACATTTTGCTTTAAGGAGCAACAAGTCCTCGGCTCTTAAATATCTGGAAGACAGGATGAAAAGTTTTGCCTGCCTTGCAGGTTGCACAGCAGAGTGTGGCGGACACTATCCACCATGGGAATTTAAAAAAGACTCTGCGTTACAGAGTATGTACCGAGATAAGTACAGAGAAAAACTTGGCAGGGAAATTTCTGTGGAAGCAATTCATGCCGGGCTTGAATGTGGTGTGTTTTCTGCCAACATAGAAGGCCTTGATTGCATATCGGTAGGACCGAAAATGTACGACATCCATACCACCGGTGAAAGATTGAGTATATCCTCTGTGGGAGTTGTCTTTGATATCATTACTAAAGTGCTTAGCATCTGCAGATAATAATCTGCTTACAAAGAACGTTTTTTGTATTCTTTTGGCGATACACCGATAGTTTTTTAAACACCGAAGAAAAATACAACGGGTCCGAAAAACCGGAAAGCATTGCAATGCTTTTTACCGAATCTATGCCGTGGTCAAGAAGTGACACGGCATATTTTATTTTGATGTTATATTTTACTTTTGTTTTAAACGATGTAGCTTATAAATTCAAAAATGCTGATATTATTAACTTTATTGCTGATATTCTCTATTGTAAGGGGAAACGTTGTGTACTAAAATTAAGTTAATACTATATTTGGAGGTTATGAATATGTCCGTACCAAGACCGGAATATCCCAATCCCCAGTTCGAAAGAAAAAACTGGGTAAATTTAAACGGAAAATGGGAATTTGAAATTGATAAAAGCGTAAGCGGAAAAGAAAGAGGCTTGTACAATTCCCCAAAACTTGCCGGAGAAATTATTGTACCGTTCTGCCCGGAAAGTGAGCTTTCCGGAGTGGGAGAAAAGGACTTTCTCAATTCTGTATGGTACAAAAGAGAAATAGAGGTTAAAGCAACAGATGACCTTGTCATTCTCCATATAGGTGCCTGTGATTATCTTACTACTTTGTATGTGAACGGCAGGGAAGTCGGAACACACAAGGGCGGATATACTCATTTTTCTTTTGATATTACAGAATATGTTAATCCGGGTACAAACATCATTGTTATAAATGCAATTGATGATACAAGAAGCCCTCTTCAACCGGGAGGTAAGCAAAGCGCAGAATACAATTCCTTTGGTTGCTTCTACACTCGTACTACAGGTATTTGGCAGACTGTATGGCTTGAATATGTACCCAAAACACATATAGAAAGTGTTAAGTATTATCCTGATTCAGCAAACGGAAAGCTTACTATAAAGGCGCAGGTTAAAGGCGATGCCGTACTTTCTGCAATTGTATACTATGAGGGTAATGAGATGGGCAGAGCCACAGCTGTAAATAACGGACAAAATGTTTACCTTACCATAGAACTTTTGGAAAAGCACCTCTGGGAGCTTGGAGCAGGAAGGCTCTACGACATTAAGCTTACTTACGGAAACGATGAGGTTAGCTCATATTTTGGCTTACGAAATGTGGCACTTGACGGATATAAATTTAAACTGAACGGCAAAACCGTATTCCAGCGTACAGTGCTTGATCAGGGATTTTATCCTGATGGTATATACACAGCAGCTTCGGAAGAAGCACTTATTAATGATATACAGATTTCCCTCGATGCCGGTTTTAATGGTGCAAGGCTTCACGAAAAAGTATTTGAACCCAGATTTCTGTACCATTGTGACAAAATGGGTTATATGGTATGGGGCGAATATGCCAACTGGGGTCTTGATCACACCGAGCTTCATTCGCTCCCTACGTTTTTAAGAGAATGGCAGGAGGCTGTGGAGAGAGATTTCAATCATCCTGCAATTATTGGATGGTGTCCCTTTAATGAAACATGGGATATTGATGACCGAAAGCAAAGGGATGAGGTTCTGGAACTGATATATCGCTCCACAAAGCTTATGGACACCACGCGCCCATGTATAGATACCAGCGGTAACTATCATGTTATAACCGACATCTTTGACTTCCACGATTATTGCCAGAATGTGGAAGACTTCAGAGGATATTATGACCTTCTTGAAAAAGAAGATATAATTATGGATCAGACTGCCAGAAATGAGCATACCAAAAACCGTCAGGTATACAAAAAAGGTCAGGCCGTGTTTGCCAGTGAGTACGGCGGTATCAAATGGGATATCGAGAATAACGGTGAGGCGTGGGGCTACGGGAATGCTCCTAAGACCGAAGAGGAATTTATCGAAAGATACAGAGAGCTTACAAATGTTCTTTTGTCAAACAGCAAAATGATGGGCTTTTGCTATACACAGCTTTATGATGTTGAGCAGGAGAAGAATGGTCTTTACACCTATTCCAGAAAGCCTAAGTTTGATATGAGTATTTTTAAGGAGATAAATACTCGCAAGGCAACAATAGAAGAATAATTTGAAAGCGTTAACGCTTTCATTGATGAATTAAAAAGATATATCTATTATTACAACAACGAAAGAATTTCTATGAAACTAAAAGGAATGAGTCCGGTACAATACCGAACTCATTCACAAGCAAGTTAATATTAAATTTTTGTCTAAACTTTGGGGTTCACTTCATTTCCAGATGTTTTTCTTCATATATATGCCTTTTTGCTATTGCCAAATCTCACCTCTCGACGTGCCTTCGCACGCCTTCGGGTTACCACTCAAAGCAAGTCAAAGCCTTGCTTTGAGTTCGATTTGACAATTCTGAATCGTTTTTTCCTATTCCCTAAGGGAGTGTGAATTAATTCGCTGAATTAATTCACACTCCCTTTTTTTTGAGAGAAACCCGAAGAAAATTCGTCAAAATATCTCTCTTTTTTTAAAAGAGCACATAATCGACAAAAAACGTGTTCAAAATTTTTGGATTATTGTACTTTGAAAGTTCAAAAAAAGGTCGAAAAGTGCTGTAAAACGGCGTTTGCCGTTGTTTTGTTTATTAAAATGGAATAATATGGCAAAATAAAAAAACTTTGTTGTAAAGCCTGTCATTTACCAAGTAAAATAAACTTAAAGTTTTTGAAAAATTTTAATTTTTTTTGGGAGGTTTTTTATTATGAAAAGAAAGAAAACTGTGGTTATCGTGGATGATAACAGAGAATTTTGCGCAAGCATCAGGGATTTTTTGTCTGCAAAAGACGGATACGAAGTTCTGGGCACGGCATACGACGGCAAAACAGGTTATGAGATGGTACTTGAAACCAAGCCTGATATTTTGCTGACGGATATCGTGATGCCGGTTATGGATGGTCTTACCCTTATGGGTAGAATTGCCAACAATACCGCACTTGTAAAAAAGCCGAGAATTATAGCATTTTCCGCCAGCGGATATGATTCCATAATTGCCAATGCCACAAGACTTGGCGCAGAGTTCTACTTTATAAAGCCATTTGATATGGAGGCTCTGGCAGACAGAATGGACGACATTACCAATGAAAAGGCCAAGGACACATCAAACGGGTCTTCAAGCGGAAGTATAAAGGATCTAGAAACCAATATCACTATGTATATTCAGCAACTTGGTGTGCCGGCGCACATCAAGGGATACCAGTACATAAGAGATGCCATAATGATGGTTATAGAAGATATGGATGCGATTAATTCGATTACTAAGTTTCTTTATCCCACAGTTGCCAAGCATTATAACACTACTTCCTCAAGAGTTGAAAGAGCAATCCGCCATGCTATAGAGGTTGCCTGGGACAGAGGAAATCCGGATATATTAAATGAGCTTTTTGGGTATACTATTTTAAGCACAAGAGGAAAGCCTACCAACAGCGAATTTATAGCTATGATTGCTGATAAAATACGCCTTGAAATGAAAGTGAGCTGAACAAGCTAAATGTATAATTTTTGTTATTTTACATAAATTTAAGATTAAACCCCTTGCAAACTTTACATAGAATAAGTTATAATTTAGATGTATTTAACAATGGACAAATACGGAGGAATATTATGGACTTTTTCAATGTATTGACACTTATTGGCGGGTTGGCCCTCTTCCTGTACGGTATGGATGTAATGGGCGACGGTCTTAAAAAACTCGCCGGAGGTAAGCTGGAATCATTCCTTGCAAAGCTTACTTCAAACCGTTTCAAGGGATTTTTGTTGGGATTTTTTGTTACGGCTGTTATTCAGTCTTCCTCGGCTACTACCGTAATGCTCGTTGGTTTTGTTAACTCGGGTATTATGAATCTTGGTCAGACTATGGGCGTTATTATGGGCGCCAATGTAGGAACTACTGTTACGTCATGGCTTCTCGGTCTTTCCGGTCTTTCCGGAGATACCTTCTGGATTAAGATATTTAAGCCCTCATCTTTTACACCTATTCTGGCAGCTATAGGTATACTTCTTACCATGATGAGCAAGAAGCAGTCCAGGAGAGATATAGGAACTATTCTCCTTGGCTTTGCAGTGCTTATGTTTGGTATGGAAACTATGAGTGATTCCATGGCCGGTCTTAAGGAAAGTGCCACATTCCAGGAAATACTTGTAATGTTTGAAAATCCTGTTCTCGGCATTATTACCGGTATGCTTCTTACAGCAATCATTCAGTCTTCCTCGGCTTCGGTAGGTATACTTCAGGCATTGGCCCTTACAGGTACCATTCCGTATTCTGTGGCAATCCCGATTATCTTGGGTCAGAATATCGGTACAACCATAACACCTGTGCTTTCTGCCATGAGCGGTAATACTGATTCAAAGCGAGTTGCAATATCTTGTGTATACATCAAAATGATAGGCGTTGTTGTTGTTTCGGTTTTGTTCTATCTTTTGGACTTTGCTATAGGCTTTGAATTTATGGAGGATAATGTTACACCTTTCGATATAGCGGTGGTTCATACATTGTTCAATATACTCTCCACGGTAATTCTCATTCCTTTCTGCAAGCAGATAGAAGCATTGGCTGTTAAGACTATTCGCGGAAGCAAACAGCAGCCTAAGCAGGATGTATTCAGTGCTTTGGATGACAGATTCCTGGATATGCCCGGTTTTGCTGTTGAAAAGTGTCAGGATCTTGTTCGTTCCATGGCGCATTTAACACAGGATTCCATCCTTAAAGCTACAGATATGATAAACCATTATGACCCAAACAAGGTTGATGGAATTGTTGCTGCTGAAAAAGAAGTCGACACCTATGAAGATAAACTCAGCACATATCTTGTAAAGCTTTCTTCAAAGAGCCTTACAGACAGTGATTCCAAAATGGTTACAGAGCTTCTTCATATAATAGGTGACCTGGAGAGAATGAGTGACCACTCTGTGAATCTTCTTGAGGTTGCTCAGGAAATGCACGATAAGCAGATTGAGTTCTCTGAGGGAGCAAAGAGGGATATAGATGTTATAAGAGCAGCTGTGTGCGAGATTATGGAGCTTACTGTTAACAGCCTTTTAAAAGAAGATTTGGAAAGTGCCAAGCTTGTAGAGCCTCTTGAGCAGGTTATTGACAGACTTAAGAGAAAAATCAAAGCAAGTCATATTGAAAGACTTAAAGAAGGTCATTGTACCGTTGAGTACGGCTTTGTACTCTCCGATATTCTTACGAATTTCGAAAGAATTTCCGACCATTGCTCAAACATCGCTGTATGTATGCTTGAAATTGCTCACGGAAGCTTCGATACTCACGAGTATCTCAGCCACGTTAAGACTGAGGGCGAAAATGACTTTGCCCGCAGATATGCAGAATACAAAGAAAAGTACGTAATACAGTAATATACAAACACTTAAAAAGCCTTTGCGGTTTAGATTCCGCAAAGGCTTTTTTGTGTAATTTAGTTTTTGGGTTTTAGTGTTATTTCTGAAATGTCATTGAATTCCAGAGTGCAGCTTTGTGTATCAACGGTGTATTCATTTTCTTCACTGTCTAACCATATACCCGGCTTTATGCCGCATATAAGACATCGCTCTGCCTTTTGGGGTAATGTTACGTTGAAAGCATTTTCTATGTAACCGCCGCTTTTGCTGAATAGCACGCTTTGACCTAAGATAAATGCACCTACGGTATTTTCATCGCCTATTTCAACAGGGGTGTGGTGAGGCTGAAGAATGTTGAAGTTGGTATTAAGAAACGGTGAACAGTCGGTGTCGGGAGCTACATACATTACGGTGATAAAGCTGTCCGACTTTGAGGGCGTTCTGGGAGAAATCTCTATTCTTCCAAAGCCGTATTCTGTGTTGTATTCGTTCTTTACTCCTTCCACACGTCCTTCAAAGTACGGAGTGCAGTTTTTGCCGTTTACCAGAAATTCTCTTCCCTTACCGCCTGAAAATTCATATCTGACATCTGTAAGAAGAGATTGTATGTATAGCCTGCTCATAAGGTTAGTTACTACAGAACAAGGTTTTCCGTTTATTTCGGTGATAAGAGGCTCGTTTGGGGTGTGGAGCAGCAGGGTCTTTTTATAGTTTTCGTCAACAGAGGTTATTTTATCGTATATTACAAATACCATTGGGTTAACCTTGTTTGATGTAGTCATTGAAACCATATGTCGTTTTATTTCCGTCACGGTTTCTCTGTCATAGGCATTAGTAATATCTCCGCCGATATAAGAGTAAAGATATTCTTCCTTTCCGTTTGATGACTTTTCGGTTTTGTAGCCCATATAGAGGGTTTTAGCTCTTTCAAAGTTTGGATTATTAAACCAATCCTCAAGGCTTGCAATGCCTTCGTTGGCGGCATCGTCTATTCTCTGACCGCCGGAATATAGCCATATGTCGTTGTCTTTCATATTGGGATTGTATACCAGGATACTGTTTTTTGATATAGTCTGCTTGTAGTAGCCCATATCGTGCTCGCTGCCGTAGCCATTGTAACAACCGGAAGAGGTTATAAGCATACCCTTGTGATAAATCTGAAAATCTCCACAGTCCTTATGCTCGTGATTGGCGGAGCAGGATGTTCCGATTTTCATATACACCATTCCTGCGTTTTTGCTGTTGTGGTTGGTTTTGGCAATTATCGCTCCCGTAGGGTCACCATAGCAGGTAACGAGAGGTAAAGCGTCAAGAGATTTTCTTTCAACATTGGCATCATTAAAAAGAAGCACGTCCAGAGGTTGCATACCGTGTATCCAGAATATTGAAAACTCATCTGTTTGCTGTGCGGCAAATTCTTTTAACACAGGATTTTTATACAGACCTGCACCCAGGAAAGAACAGATTATAATATGAGAGAATCTTCTTCCCTGAAAGAAATCGTCACCTATACGAAGTGTTTCTCCGTCAGGGCGGATTGTTTTAAGAAATGTAATACAAGCTTCTTCAACTTTTTCGGAAAATAGATGCTTTTTATTGTCATGCATATATGAGTACCAGCATTCTGCTTTCATAAGACTTGATAGCCTTGATGCTGCATATGCTACACCTTGACCGTGGAAGCCGGATTGTACCACATAATTCTGACCGGGTACTATTGTGTGAAGCATCAGGTCGAAAATCACATTGTAATACTCGGGATATTCATCATAAATCGCAAGTACAAGCGGTACCCATCCTGTAAGAAAGGGAGGCCCACTCTGATGCCCGCACACACCTCCGCCTTTTTTTGGTGGATATTCCGGAAACTCCAGATGTGCGGCACACTTGCTTGTAGCTCCGCCTACAAGTTGTTTGCGGTCGCTTTCCGCAAGCAGGGGATAACACCAGTCATATACACAGCCCACCATACTCATAGCTGCTGTCATTGTAAGGGATATGTGGTACTCTTCTGCATAGGAGCTATCCATATTTTTGTCGCAAGATTTAAGATAGTTCTTTAACGCGTATATTGCTTCGTAACCGTATCTTTCATCACCGTATGCCGCGTAACGGAAGGCTTTGCACAGTATTATGTTATGTATCTCGCAGTTAACGGTTCTTACATTGTTGCTGACTTCCTGATTTGTTATGTCCCGAATTACTCCGTCACAATCAATATCCGAAAGCCGCATTACTTCCGCAAAAGCATATTTGTTGTCGCCGCTTTCCGCGTTGTTGAGTATTTCCGGCAGACGCTCCTTGGTAAATCCCATTCGGGGATGTTTTCCTTTGGGCGGAAATACTTCGGGCATTTTGTCCGGCTCCGGGGAATAAATTGGTTCTCCAAAGTCCGAATCATGAAATTCACGTATAAGCTTTTTCAACTCTTGTATATCAAGTTTCATTTTTAACGCCTCCTTTTTATAAGTATACATCAAACATTTAAATAAAGAAAGGTTTTTTTGCAATTGATTTACGGTGTTGACAATTACAGAGGTGTTATTATATATTATTGATATAAGTTTTTCGGAGGATATTATGTACAATAGAATACCAAGCAGGGAGTTTCCCGAAGACAATATTAAATATAGTATTTGCTGTGAACCGCTGACAGAAGTAAAAGATTTTGTTTACGAGCCTTATTATTACAATCTTAAACTTAAAGGTTCCCAGAACAAATGCTTTATGCGTAAAGGTGCGTATGAAAAATTAAAGCTTGCAGAAAGTTATCTGCCTGAGGGGTACAGGTTTAAGATTTACGACGCCTGGCGCCCTTTTGAAGTACAGCTTGCTCTATATAATGATTACAGAGAAAAACTTTGTGAAGAAAATCCAAAGCTTAGTTCGGATGAACTTGATTGCCTTGTGAAACAATTCGTATCTTTGCCATTAATGGATGAGTTTGCCGGTCCCGTACATGCTACGGGCGGAGCGGTAGATCTTACTGTAATTGACAAGTATGGCAACGAGATTGATATGGGTACTTATTTTGATTATTTTGGAGATATGGCAAATACGGATTATTTTGAAAGGCATAATTTAAACGATGAAATAAGAAATAACCGCAGAATGTTATACGGTGCAATGACCAAAGCCGGATTCACCAATCTTCCTACAGAGTGGTGGCATTATGATTACGGCAATAAGTTTTATGCTTACTATACCGGTGAAGCGGCGATTTATAAATGTTCATTTAACCAAAAAATAGGAGAGTGACTCCTCTCAGCGTGTCGATAAAGTCGACACGCTGAGGAGACGAACGAAAATGGACGCAGGCGAGGAAGCGCGAAGCAGGCAGTACAAAGGTACGGCAATGAGCGATGACGAAGCAAGCAAAGTGTGTAAAATAGCGGCTTTTGG
>JAZQFN010000006.1:0-15928 GCA_045539515.1 Clostridia bacterium | reverse complement strand
AGTGTATCTCCTTTTCCTATTTTATTTATTAAAACATTTGACTTTTATTATTATTTCTGCTACAATGTAACTGTAAAAAATCTATTGGAGGTATTTTTATTATGGTAAGAATAGAAATGGAAAACGGCGGAATCATCGAGCTTGAATTGTACGAGGATAAAGCGCCTATTACCGTTAATAACTTTAAAAATCTTGTTAAAAAGGGCTTTTATGACGGACTTATTTTCCACAGAGTAATAGACGGATTTATGATTCAGGGCGGCGGATTTGACAAGGATTTCAATCAGAAAGAAGCCTCAGCAATCCCCGGTGAATTCTATGCCAACGGATTTACTAACGCCTTAAAGCACGAAAAGGGCGTTCTTTCCATGGCAAGAACTAACGATCCCAACTCCGCATCGAGCCAGTTCTTTATTATAGACGAAACCAGTCCCCACCTTGACGGACAGTATGCTGCATTCGGCAAGATTACAGAAGGCCTTGATGTTGTAGAAGAAATAAGCAAGGTAGAAACCACAACAAATGACCAAGGTCACTCCGATGTACCCGTTAAACCCGTGGTAATCAAATCCATAAGAATTGATAAATAATAAGTTGCGATTTTACGCATAACAAAAATGGGCACCTTCGGGTGCCCATTAAGTTTATATAACAAAGATGTTTTTATTTGATATTCAAAGTGTCCTTAAGTTGATTTATATTGGAGGGTCCTATTATGGGGAAAACATCAAATCCGCTTTGCTCACAGAGCATATTAAGTGCCGTGTACGACAAGGTATCGCCGCTCTCTTCAGACCGTGCCTTTATTCTGGCATAAGTCTTTACGCTTTCTTCACAAAGGTATCTTTCCTTTGCCTTGGGAGAGAGTACCCCTGCATTATATTTTTCAAAAAAGCCCTTTGCCTGAGAGGAAAATGCAAATACCGGAAAGGATTCCGCTTCATATTTTTTCTTTTCGTCGGCATCCATTATTACCAATGTATCGTCCCATACTCTGGAAGGTGTTGCCATATTGTACAATATCTGACTTGCCGCAAAACCATCTCCGCCGCTCTGATAAGCATAACTGTTCGCTTCATCTATTCTTGCGTAAGTCCAGTTTGAAGCCCCGAAGTTTCGGATTTTGCCCTTTTTTACCATATTATTAAGAGCATCCATTATGTGACGTACACCTTTGCGCTCGTCATCTCTGTGGAGCCACACCATATCTATAACATCCACGCCCAGAGCCATAAGACTTGCATCTATATCCGCCTCAATATCCTCGGGTCTGAGCCTTGATGCCGACATATCCTCTAAAGGAGGATGAGAGCATTTGGTAGATATGAACACCCTGTCACGTATATTTCTGTCTTTGAGATACTCACCGATGAGTTCTTCGCTGCCGCCTGCACAATAGAGTCTGGCAGTATCTATAACATTGCCGCCGCACTCGATGTAATAATCCATAATTTCATAGGCTGTATCTTTATCAATTCTCTCCGAGTAACCGTCTGTTCCCAGCACAATCTGCGAAAGACTCTCGCCGCAAAAATCAATATATTTCATATCAATCTCCCGTAATATTTAATCACAACCTTATCGAGTATATCACACAAAAACCCCTTTGTAAAGAAAAATTTACATCAATTTAAAATTTTCAGAAAAAAGTGTTTGACAAATACCATTTTATGTTATATAATACTTGAGTATGCATATCGCATACTTTTCCTTGCTCCGGTTTTCCGGGGCCAAAGTCCAGAAGGAGGTGAAACGAAATGGAAAATGTTAAGAACAAGTACGAAACCATCTTTGTTATTGACGCGTCTTTATCTGAAGACCAGATCAATGCTACAACAGAAAAGTTCAAAGCTCTCATCGAAGCAAACGCTACAGTAGAATCTGTAGATGTTTGGGGCAAGAGAAGACTGGCATATCCTATCGATTACAAAACAGAGGGATACTATGTTTTGGTTAATTTCGAAAGCCAGGCTGAATTCATTGCTGAACTCGAAAGAGTATACAACATCACAGACGGTATCTTAAGAACTATCGTAGTAAGAAAATAGTAAAGGCCCGGTGATTAATTATGAACAAAGCGATTCTGGTAGGCAGACTCACAAAAGACCCTGAGCTTAAAACAACCGCAAGCGGTGTAAGCGTATGCAGCTTTACTATTGCTGTAAACAGACGCTTCAGAAATGCTGAGGGCAACTATGACGCAGATTTCATTAACTGCGTTGCATGGAGACAGCAGGCAGATTTTCTTTCTAAGTTCTTTTCAAAAGGTCGTATGGTAGGCGTAGCCGGTTCCATACAGACAAGAAATTACGAAAGAGATGGTCAGAGAGTTTATGTTACAGAGGTTGTTGCAGACGAAATAAGCTTCGTAGACAGCAAATCTCAGAGCGACAGCGCTCCTCAGAGTGCTCCTTTAGCCAATAACACAAATTCTTTCGGTGCGGATGACGGATTCTTCCCTGCACCTGCAGACGACGACCTGCCCTTCTGATTTTTAAAAAGACGCTAAATTATAAAGGAGGTTTTACAAATGGCTGAAGAAAGATCTTTCCGCAGAAAATCCAAAAAGAAAGTTTGTTCTTTCTGTGTAGATAAAGTTGCAGAAATCGATTACAAGGATATAGCAAAGCTCAGAAGATATGTATCTGAAAGAGCTAAGATTCTCCCCAGAAGAATCAGCGGTACCTGTGCAAAGCACCAGAGACAGCTTACAATTGCTATAAAGAGAGCAAGACACGTTGCGCTTCTTCCTTATACATCAGACTGATATCATTAAATCAATTTAAAGGACTGTTATTTTAACAGTCCTTTTTGTTTTGTGCAATTCTCTCAATAGAATATCTGAGCTATTATTATCATTATGACTCCCGGAACTCCCAAAAGTCCTACGATTATTGCAGTAACAGGATTTATGCCAATATGTAAACCGCACCACTTTCCAATATAATTAATAAGCAGACAAAGACCGATTCCTGCAATTGAGTTAAGCAAAAACTTTAAAACGCTCTTTGCCGGTTTAAGGCAAACTCCCGATATAACCAATGCCGTAAATGCACCAAGCACATATCCCACTATTTCTTTAAATCCCATAAGCCAAGGCACGTCCTCCTTTTTATTTCTATTAAATTATATATACAAAATTCAAAACTATTCCTGTTAACAATCCGTTCATATTGTTGCTGTGGATTTTCCACAACAGTTTTGCCATTAAAATACTTTTTTTGTGCATAGTGCACATTAAAATATTAATTTTTTCTTACTTTGTTGCAAATTTTCCGAAAAAAGTTTATTATATAGTTATCTATATAGATTTTATGAGGTGAATTAGATGAGCGTTAGACTTTTTCAGCAAATGACCCGTCAAATGAAAGAAGTTATGAACAGAGATTTAGGTATCATTACCGACAGCGGCTTTGTTGTAGCTTCCAATGATGCATGTATAAGCAACAACGATCTCGAGTGCGTTTTAAGCTTTACTGCAGACAATACAGACACCTTTACTTATAATGGTTTTACCTATAAGCCTATTGTTTCCATGGGCAAAATAGACTACATTATCTTTGTAAAGGGTGATGACACCCTTGCCCGTAACTATTCCGACATACTGCAGGTCAGCTTCTCCTCTGCAAAGTCCCTCTATGATGACAAGCATGACAAGCTGAACTTTATTAAAAATTTCCTTTTGGACAACATTCTTCCGGGAGATATTCTCGCCAAAGCTGCAGAGCTTCATATTCCTATAGATTCCAAAAGGGTAGTATTTCTCATACAGACGGAAAAGGTTTCCGATTTTTCTGTACTGGAACTTATTGAAAGTATGTTCCCCAACAAGCAGAGCGATTTTGTTGTAAGCATTGACGAAAACAACGTTGCCCTTGTAAAGGAACTGGAAAGTGAAGCAACCTTAAACGAGCTTCAGTCCATTGCCAAAGGCATCTGCGACAACATAAGCACAGAAGTTATGGCAAAAGCAGTAATTGGTATAGGTACCGTTATAAACAACGTTAAAGAAATTGCCCGTTCCTACAAAGAAGCAAGAGTTGCTTTGGAAGTAGGTAAGGTATTTGACGACGAAAAGTCCATATTAAGCTATGAGGATCTGGGCATAGGAAGACTTATATACCAGCTCCCTACTACTCTTTGCGAACTTTTCCTTACAGAAGTTTTCAAGAAGGGCTCCATTGATGACCTGGATCAGGAAATTATCTTTACTATCCAGAAATTCTTTGAAAATAACTTAAACGTGTCCGAAACATCAAGACAGCTCTACGTACACAGAAACACTCTCGTTTACAGACTTGACAAAATTCAGAAAATCACAGGCCTTGACTTAAGAATTTTTGACCAGGCTATTATATTTAAGGTAGCTATGATGGTAAATAAATACTTAAGATCAAATACCATGAAGCTCTAAACTGTTTCGTAAGTTTTTTGCATCTCGTAAGTTACCCCCCGAAACACGTTTACTAATTAGGAGGAACTATTTTGATCCAATTTGAAAACGTATCCAAGATATACGACAACGGATTTCCTGCCCTTGATAATGTATCCTTCACTATAGAGAAGGGCGAATTTGTTTTTCTCGTTGGCAGCAGTGCCGCAGGTAAATCCACAATTATTAAACTTATAATGAAGGAAGAGGATGCCACAGAAGGCTCTATAAATATAAACGGCATTGACGTTTGCGACTTAAGACGACGCGAAGTTCCGTACTTCAGACGCACTATCGGCGTTGTTTTTCAGGATTACAGACTTCTTCCCAACAAAACCGTACAAGAAAATGTAGCCTACGCTATGGAAATAATCGGCGCTCCCACAAAGGAAATTCGCAAAAATGTTCCTGCAGTGCTTGCGCTTGTGGGGCTTGCTCACAAAGCAAAGATGTACCCCAGCCAGCTTTCCGGTGGTGAACAGCAGAGGGTTGCCATAGCAAGAGCTATAGTTAATAATCCTATGGTTCTTATTGCTGACGAACCTACAGGTAACCTGGACCCGGATACCGCAGGCGAAATTATGGAAATACTAAATGACATAAACCGCAGAGGTACCACGGTTGTAATGGCGACCCACGCTGAAAGCATAGTTAATCGTATGCAAAAGCGCGTTATTGTTGTAGAAAAGGGTACCATTGCCAGAGATGATGCGAAGGGTGGTTATACTCATGTGGTTTAGAAGTTTACGCAGATTTATAGCCGAAGCCTTCTCGGGTATATTTAAAAACGGTCTTATGACCATAGCATCTATCGTAGTAGTTACATCCTGCCTTATTATGCTGGGTGTGTTTCTTGTGGTTACATTAAACGTAAATAACTTAAGCGACAACCTTGCCGATTCATGTCAGGTAAAGGCATATGTAACAGACGAAGCCCAGAAGGATAAAGCAAAGCTTAAAGCCATAGAAAAAGAAATCGAAGGTATAAAATACACCGAATCCATTGAATACGAAAACGGTGTGGAAAGATTCAAAAAGATTAAACAAGATATGAGCGAAGAAGAGCTCACAACCATGGAAGGTCTTCCCGATGACTTACTTAATGATGCCTTTAATGTAACGGTTTCAAACATCGAAGACACCGAAAAGATTACCGAAGAGCTTAAGAAAATTGACGGCATTAAGAATGTCCGCAACGGTCAGGATGTTGTTACCGTTATAAATACCATTCAAAAGACCGTTAAGAACGTATCCCTCTGGATAATTCTTGCATTTATGCTTATAAGTATCTTTATTATATCCAACACAGTAAAGCTTACTGTTCACAACAGAAGAAAAGAAATCAATATTATGAAGTATGTTGGCGCAACCGATTCGTACATACGCTGGCCCTTTGTAATCGAAGGCATAATCGTAGGCTTGATTTCTGCTGTAGTTGCATTTATAGTAACATACTCTCTGTATTCTGCTTTGTACAACAAGCTTTGCAACGATGAATCCATCGTTAAGTTCATAGAGCTGTTAAAGTTCTCCGAAATGTGGGATATCTTTGCTCTCTCATATGCGGGTCTTGGTATAATAATCGGTGCTTTGGGAAGTGCATTCTCTATAAGAAAATACCTCAAGGTATGATTTGAGGAGGTTATTATGTTACAAAAATTGCGAAACAAAGCTATTGCCAAAGTGTTAGCTGTTGCAGTAGTTCTCATATTCCTGGCAGTTAGTATAATCTCCATAATTCCCCAATTCGGAGCAGGTGCAAAAACCGCTCAGGAACGTATTGATGAAGCTCAGAAAAAGCAGGAAGAAATTCAGAAGGACATTGATGCCGCAAAAGGTGAAAAGCAAGTAAGCGTTGCGGCAAAAGAAGCTATTGACCGCGAGATTTCTGCACTTCAGACAGACATTGACTCCTTAAGCTCCCGTATCGCGGATTCCGACAGAAAAATTGCAGAAAAAGAAACAGAACTTCAAAAGGCTCAGGAAGAGTGTGACAGACAGTATGCATCATACTGCGACAGAGCTGAGCTTTTACTCGAGCGCGGTTCTGTGTCTTATCTTGAAATACTCATAAAGGCAGATTCCTTTGAGGATTTCCTTACAAGAGCAGCTTTGGTGCAGGAAATTGCCGAGTATGACAACAACAAACTTAAAACACTTCAAAAATATGCAGAGGAAGTCAAACTTCTTAAGCAAGAGCTGGAAGACGAAAGAGCTACCGTTGTAGCCCTCAAGGCAGACGCCGATACAAAGATGGCTTCTCTTGAAGCAAAACGCGCAGAAAGCCAGGCAATTATCGACAGTATTTCGGGCAATATTTCCGAACTTCAAAAAGCCCTCGATGCTCAGGAAAGAGCCGAAGCGGCAGCAAGAGCCGAGATTGCAAGACTCACTTCAAACTCCGCATCAAGCTCTACTCCCTATAGTGGCGGCGCTTTTGCATGGCCCAGTACTTCGTCCTACATCACCTCGTCCTACGGAACCCGTACTCACCCAATAACCGGCAAGGTTAAAACACACACCGGTCTTGATATTGGTGCATCTCACGGTACAGACATCTATGCTGCAGCAGACGGCACGGTGCTTATTTCCGGTTGGAACACAGGCGGTTACGGCAACTATGTGGTAATAGACCACGGCGGCGGACTTACCACTCTTTATGCTCACTGCAGTTCGCTTGTAGTATCTGCAGGTCAGAGGGTATCCAAAGGTCAGGTTATTGCAAAATGCGGTTCCACAGGTATGTCAACAGGACCTCACCTTCATTTTGAGGTACTTAAAAACGGTGCACACACCAATCCTATGCCATATTTTAACTAAACTGTAAATATACTGTATATATACATTAAATTCAAGACAATGGGTCTGTAAAAAACACGCTTTTTTACAGACCCGATAAAATTTTTATCAAAATAAAAAGGTTGTGATTATCTTGCGCAAACCGCAAAAAACCTCTCTTACCATATTTTTGACATTCATAATAACTTCTGCCATGTATCTTGCGGCATTTGTTATATTCCCTGCATTGTCAGCCTTCCTTGGGTCGCTCTCCGGCTCCATAACGGGATTTTTTGGCGGAGGAAACAGTGAACTTTCCTCCAAAATCAAACAAATTGACTCCTATATAGAGGAAGGCTATATCAACGATGTAGATCAAACCAAGCTAAACGATATGGCATTAAGAGGCTATGTGGCAGGTCTTGGCGACCCCTACAGCCAATATTTTTCCAAAGAGGAAATGGAAGCTTTAAGCGCAGATCTCAACGGTTCCTACAAAGGTGTAGGTGTAGAAGTAGCCGCAAATGAAAACAATGAAATCGAAGTCCTTAATGTATACAAAGGCGGCCCTGCAGATAAGGGCGGTATGCAAGCCGGAGATATACTTACAGAGGTAAATGGCGTAAAAGTAAACGGCGATTCCCTCAACGAAGCAACCAATATAATTAAAGGCTTAGACGAAAGAGGCAAAAGCGACAAACTTAAAATCAAGATAATGAGAAACGGCGAAGAGCACACTCTGAGCATAGTACGTGAGGAAATTGTTGTTCAAAGTGTTTCGGGGAAAATGCTCGAAGGTAAAATAGGCTATCTGCAGATTTCCTCCTTTGTGGAAGAAACCGGAACCCAGTTTAAAACAGAAGCCCAAAAGCTTGTTGATGACGGAGCCAAATCTCTTATAATCGACTTAAGAAACAACGGCGGCGGTATGCTTGATGCCGTAGTTGAAGTTGCGGATTATCTTCTTCCGGAAGGTGATATACTTACCATAAAAGGCAAAAACACAAAACCCGAAGTTTACACATCCGATGAAAGAGCCGTAAACCTTCCGATGTGCGTCCTTACAAACGGAAACTCCGCAAGTGCCTCAGAAGTCCTTGCAGGCGCATTGAGAGATCACAAAAAAGCTGTGCTTGTAGGAGAAAAAACCTACGGAAAAGGAGTTGTTCAGACTCTCTTCCCCTTTGACGACGGAAGCGCGGTAAAGATAACCACAGCAAAGTATTATACACCAAGCGGTGAATGTATTGACAAAGTCGGCATAACTCCCGATGTGGAAGTTAAGATGGAGCTTACCAAAGCCCTCTCGCTGTATACCGAAGAAGAAGATATTCAGCTGCAGGAAGCCATCAATCAGCTTAAATAAGTCTGTAAATACCGAAAAAGCGTTGTAAACTAAGGTTTACAACGCTTATCTTTTTAAGATACCCGCATATTATTGTGCGGATTGTGAGCTGCTTTGTATCTTAAATCCAAAGTTGGTATACTAAGCATTCAGCCAAAAAACAGTAACAAAAAAATGCACCAGAGATAAGCCGAATCCTATACCGCCAAGAATCATGGAAGCTTTTGCAAGCTTGGAATCTCTGTCTTTCCTGAGAACAACATATCCAAGAAAAAATGCAAGATATCCCACAAAAAATCCTATTTTCGGATCCAGACTGGCAATAAGACTTAAAATTCCCACAATCAAAGCAATATACTTCATGCTATACTCTCCTCTTTGTAATTCAAAACTGTAATTTAATTATATATCCTTTGAAACCTTCTGTCAACCGAATACACAAAATGTTTACAGTTCAACAAGCTCTCCCGAAAGATACTTTGTGCCGGAATCCGGGAAAATAACCACAATGTTCTTTCCGCGGTTTTCTTCACGGCGTGCCATTTGCGTAGCAGCACAAAGTGCAGCTCCCGACGAAATTCCCACAAATATGCCGTCGGATTTTGCCACAAGCCGGGCATAACAGAACGCATCATCGTCGGAAACGGTTATTACCTCGTCATATATATCTGTATTAAGCACCTTTGGTACAAATCCGGCTCCAATACCCTGAATTTTGTGTTTTCCTGCTCTTTTTTCGCTCAGGTATGGTGATTCCTTAGGTTCCACTGCTACGACCCTGATATCGGCATTTTGGCTCTTAAGATACTCACCAACACCGGTAATTGTGCCTCCGGTGCCTACTGCAGACACAAAAATGTCCACTTTTCCGTCGGTATCCTTATATATTTCGGGACCTGTTGTGCAAAAATGCACCTTGGGATTTGCCGGGTTGTCAAACTGACCTGCAATTATACTGTCGGCATATTCAGTTTTAAGTTCTTCTGCCTTTCTTATGGCACCGGTCATTCCCTCAGCTCCCGGGGTGAGCACAACCTCTGCCCCATATGCCTTCATAAGCTTGATTCTTTCCACGGACATACTGTCGGGCATTACAATGATAGCTTTGTATCCTCTTAATGCCGCTACCATAGCCAGACCTATGCCGGTGCTTCCGCTTGTAGGCTCTATAATTACAGAACCGGGTTTTAAAGTGCCCTCTCTTTCTGCTTCATCTATCATAGAAAGAGCCACTCTGTCTTTTACAGAACCACCCGGATTGTAAAACTCCAATTTTGCAAGAATTTTTGCTTCCGTTCCAAGCTTGTCCTGAATTCCTCTGAGTTCAAGAAGGGGTGTGTTACCAATCAGCATTTCTGCTGAAGTATAAATATTTGACATACATTTCACCTACTTAATTTTATTATAAAAATTGGGCTGTAAAATCACCTTTACAGCCCGGCTAAGTTATTTCAGTAATTCATATGCTGCTTTTGCGGCATCCTGTTCGGCACGCTTTTTGCTGCTGCCCGACCCAATTGACACCTGTTTGTCATCTATGATTGCTGCCACCGTAAAGCTCTTGGCATGCTCCGGGCCGGATTCTCCGACAACCTTGTAAGTAAGAGCCTTTCCTTCGGACTGCACAAGCTCCTGAAGTACAGATTTGAAGTTAACGGTAACCTCACCTGTTTTAGAAAATTCTTTAATATCATCCAAAAGATTATCCAGCACAAGTTTTTTTGCCGCTTCAAATCCACCGTCAAGATACACCGCTGCGATAATGGCTTCCATAGCATCGGAAAGCGTGGAGGGTCTGGCTCTGCCGCCGGACTTTATCTCCCCTTTACCAAGGATAAGATATGCACCCACATCAAGCCTTTCCGCCATTTTAGCAAGGGAATCCTCGCAAACGACACGACTTCTCAGTTCCGTAAGCTTGCCTTCGGGGAAGGTTTTTAGATGGGTAAATATATACTCGCTTACCACAAGAGAAAGAACCGAATCGCCAAAAAATTCCAGCCGCTGGTTGGAATATATTCTCTCCAGATGCCTTTCATTGACATATGAGGGGTGAATCAGCGCATTCTTCAGAAGCTCAACATCTTTGAATGTGTAATTAAGCTTTTGTTCCAAAGTTTTTACATCAGTCATAGTGACCTCTTTATATAATTATATATTTGCATTCGCTTTAATGTACTCTACTGCAGCACCAACTGTAGAAAGAGACTCAACCTCTTCTTCGGGAATTTCGATACCGAATTCCTCTTCCATAGACATAATGAGCTCAACGATATCCAGAGAATCTGCGCCAAGATCATCAATAAAAGAAGCTTCGGGAACAATCTCGCTTTCGTCAATGTTAAGCTGTTCTGCAAGGATTCCCTTAATTTTTTCCATTACCATATAAGTATTCACCTCCACAATTAAGTTGCGGCAATACACACATACTGCCTCATACTATGATAGTATATATTGAAACCGAAAAAAATGCAAGTGTTTTACAAAAAATAATTATCTTACCTTAACTCTCTGCCAGAGCTTGCTGTACCTTTTTGACAGTTCTGCATTGTAGTCAAAAATTTCATAATTCTTGAGCTTGGGTATATCCGGATAACGAAGCTCATCGTTTTTAATCTCATCAGGAAGCTCATCTCTTGCTGTGGCATTTGCCGTGGAATAACCTATATAATCCGTGTTCATAGCCGCAATATCGGGTCTGCAAAGGAAATCTATAAACAGTTCAGCTTCCTTTTTGTGTTTGCTGAATTTGGGAATTACCATATTGTCAAACCACAGATTGGAGCCTTCCTTCGGCACAGAATACCTTAGGGATTCATTGTAATCCATACAGTAGAACGCATCTCCCGACCATGCAAGAGTTATGGCAGCCTCACCGGCTATCATTTTGTCCTTAACTTCGTCACCACAGTATGCGCGGACTATTTTCTTTTGCTCTACAAGCTTGTCTTCTGCTTCTTTGAGCTCTTTTTCGTCATAACTGTTCATGGAATAGCCCAGACTCTTAAGGGTAATGGATACCATATCCCTTTCGGAATCAAGCATAAATATTTTGTTTTTGTATTTTGGATTATATATAGCATCCCAGCTGTCCATATCCTCTTCGTCAACCATATCCTTGTTGTAGAGGATACCCATGGTTCCCCACATATAGGGCACACTGTATTCACCTGTGGGGTCATAATCCAGATTTTTGTACTCATCACCAATATGCTTGTAGTTGGGTATGTTGTTAAAATCAAGCTTAAGAAGTAAATCCTCAGCAATCATTCTCTCTACCATATAGTCCGAAGGAAATGTTACGTCGTAGGAGGTTATGTTATTTTTAACCTTAACATACATTTCTTCGTTACTGTAGAAGGTTTCGTAGTTCACCTTTATATGAGGATATTCCTCTTCAAACATGGCAATGACTTCTTCGTCTATATAGTCACCGACATTGTACACATTAATGGTAATCCTGTCATCGCAGCCGGTAAGATAAACAGACATGGAAAAAACAAGTACAAAACATAAAATCAAACTAAAAATCCGTTTCATATGGTTCTCCTATCTGAGTAATACATTTGAATCCTTGTCCTTGGAGGTACGCTTGTTGATGATAAACAGAAGTATCATAATAACAAGGAACATCACGGTTGAAAGAGCATTGATTTTGGGGTTGAGCCTCTTGGCAGTGGCATACACATACATGGAAAGATTGGTTATGCCGTTTCCTGCTGTGAAAAAGCTGATTACAAAATCATCTATGGACATAGTAAACGCAATAAGAAGTCCGTTTACAATACCCGGCATAATCTCCGGCAAAACCACCTTTTTAAATGCATACCATGGCTTTGCACCCAAATCCACCGCAGCTTCATAAAGATTATCATCAAGCTGCATAAGCTTGGGGGAAACCGAAAGGATTACATAGGGCACGCAAAACGTAATATGCGCAAGTATCATGGTAAACATACCTGTGGGAATCTTTATGGCTATAAAAAGCAGCATAAGGGATATACCCAGTACCAATTCACTGGAAACCATGGGTATATTGGTTATCTGATTTATAAGACCGCGTATTTTTTTGTTGCGAAAGCCTCTTATACCGATAGCTGCCGCAGTACCTATAATACAGGATATAATTGCCGATACAACTCCTACAATAAGCGTTGTCTGCAACGATGTCATAAGCTCCGCATCGGAGAACATTTCCTGATACCACTTAAGGGAGAAACCACCCCATACACCTCTGGACTTGGCATCGTTGAAGGAAAAAATCATAAGAACTATTATAGGTATATACATAAAGAGAAACATAAGGTATATGTATATGTTCTCTATAAGTTTAACAATTTTTGCTTTCACCTTATTATTTCACCGCCCGATTAAAACATAGCCATCTGTGTGTTGCCCTTATCAAAGAGCTTCATAACCTTCATTGAAAGGAACACAAGAATAATCATAACAATTGCAAGTGCGGAGCCAAAACTCCAGTCATAAGCCACAAGGAACTGCTGTTCTATAAGGTTACCTACCAGCATTACCTTTCCGCCGCCAAATATATTGGAAATATAGAAGGTGGTAATTGCAGGCAGAAATACCATTGTAATACCCGATACTATGCCGGGGATACTCATAGGAAGCGTAACTTTAAAAAATACCTTTATGGGGCTTGCACCCAGGTCTTCCGCAGCTTCCTTTATACTGGTATCTATCTTGGAAAGAACCGAGTATATGGGAAGTATCATAAATGGTATAAAATCGTACACCATACCAAGGATAACTGCCGGTGTGGTATACAGTATATCCACATTGCCGAGATTAAAAAAGGCCAACACATTATTTAAAAGGCCGTTTGACTCTAAGATCGTAAGCCAAGAATATGTACGAAGCATCATATTCATCCACATAGGCATAACAAATATAAGAAATGCCCCGCTGGATTTTTTACCTGCCCTAAGTCTTTCGGAATCTCTTTTTGCAAGGATATATGCTGCAGGATACCCAAACACAAGACATGCCAATGTGCTTAAGAAGGATACCCAAAGAGAATATCCGTAGATTTTCATATAGGTAACATCAAAAAGGTTTTTATAATTTTCAAGAGAGAAGCCCGACTCGGCACCTGTGGTGTATACATTGATACTGTAGAGAAAAATAATTCCTATAGGCACAAGCACAAAGACAAGCATCCATACAAGATGAGGAAATGCCAGTTTTTTCTTATACACAACGCTACCCCTTTCAGACAGTCTTCTTCATAACATGAATATCGAAGGGTTTTACAAAAATACTTACCTTCTGACCAACTTCAAAGGATACCGTATCGTGAATAATCCATCTGTAGCCGTCTTCAGCAACCACGGTCATTTCATAGTGAACGCCTTTAAACAGAACAGATTCAACTTCGCCGGCTATCTTGCCCTTATCTTCCTCCAGGAGGAAGATATCCTCAGGGCGAACAACCACGTCAACATCCTCGTTTTCGCCGAATCCCTTATCGACACATTCAAAATCAACTCCGGATATGTTAACAAGGCAATCCTCCTTCATGATGCCGGACATAATATTGCTCTTGCCGATAAAATCTGCCACGTAGGCATTCTGCGGTTCGTTATAAATATCAGTGGGGTCGCCTATCTGCTGAATGGTTCCTTCCTTCATAACAACGACCTTGTCGGACATTGTAAGAGCTTCTTCCTGGTCATGAGTTACGTATATAAAGGTAATACCAAGCTCTTTTTGCATATTTTTAAGTTCAAGCTGCATGGACTGGCGGAGCTTTAAATCAAGAGCTGCCAGAGGCTCGTCAAGCAAAAGAACCGTGGGCTCATTTACCAAAGCCCGGGCTATGGCTACTCGCTGTTGCTGACCGCCGGAAAGAGAATTTACAGAACGCTTTTCGTAACCTTTGAGATTAACAAGTTCAAGCATTTTGGTAACTTTTTTCTTTATGGTGTCAGAATCCAGCTTTTTGATTTTAAGTCCGAAAGCGATATTGTCCTCCACATTAAGATGGGGAAAAAGTGCATACTTCTGGAATACTGTGTTTACGGTACGCTCATAAGGGGGCAACTCCAGTACACTTTTACCTTCAAAAAGAATATCGCCTGCAGATGGAGTTTCAAAGCCTGCAATTATCCTTAAAAGCGTAGATTTTCCGCACCCGCTGGGGCCAAGAAGAGTAACAAACTCGTTTTTGTTTATATGTAATGTAATATCTTTAAGTACATCGGTACCGTCAAAGTTTTTACAAATACCGTTAATTTCTATAAGATGATTCATTTGTGTATCCCTTTCATATTTGGTTTATCAGAAGTTCGGGGGTGTAGATACCCACAGTACAGTAGCATTGGACTTGGAGTTATTCTTTATATAATGCACCTGATTGGTTTTATAGTAAAAGCTTTCATGCTTTTTAACTTTAAATTTTTCATTGCCGAGATGAAGAGTTATACTGCCCGAAAGCACAAAGCCGAATTCTTCACCCTCGTGAGGGTCGTCAACATATGAACTTCCTCCGGGAAGCAGGTTTATGATTATAGGCTCCATATCGTGCTTCTGAGAGTTGGGGACTATCCATTCAACTACGTTGCCCTCTTCCTTGTTTTCTTTAACAAAAACATCGTCCTTGGTAAATACCACATCGGTATCGCGGGCATCATTGAAAAAGTCTTTGAGGTCTGTACCCAGACATTGCAAAAGGTCGGACAAGGTAGAGATTGAAGGTGATGCAAGGTCACGTTCAATCTGGGATATAAATCCCTTGGAAAGCTCACATCTGTCTGCAAGTTCTTCCTGAGTTAAGTTGTTTTTGATTCTTAAACGCTTAAGTTTACTTCCGATTTCCATAACGTTCAAATGCCGCCTTGGGGCGTGCATTTGTCGCCTCCTTCTCGTTTGAGTAATTTTGGTATTTTTAAATCAAAAGTTTAGTAAATGTATTAGAATACAATACTAAGGTAAAAGTTTAGTTAAACTAAACACGAATAACAGATTATATTATAATACTCAAACTATATATTGTCAATAGTTGGCGAAACATTTTTTGTTCTTTGCGTAAATAATTAAACATTATTAACATGGAGGGGCTCTCACATTTGTATGTCATCCCGAGAAAAAGCCGAGATATCTCCGTAGCAAGTGAGGCTAACAATTACAAGAAGGATTCTTCGCTTCGCTCAGAATGACATATTTGTAAATTGCTTCGCTTTAAGAAAAAGGCTTCTCCCTTGGGAGAATCCTTTTTGGCTCTATAATAAATGTTGGGGTGTCCAACAAATAGAGCTCAAGGAAAATTAAAATAATTAATAAAAAAAGAGAGCATATTTGTTCAAAATCCGTTATAATGGAATTGACGAGAAACCAAAGAAACGGAGGAACAGGAT
>JAZQFN010000005.1:0-3206 GCA_045539515.1 Clostridia bacterium | reverse complement strand
GCCTAAGTCTTACCTTAACTATATTCAATTTTCAAAAAGCATTTTAAAGAATGCTTTGTTTGCTATACACTTTTTTAGCTATACAAAATTTTTTAAAAAGTTTTCATTTTTCTATTGACAAATCATAGTTGGTCTCCTTTTTGCCATTAGTATGGTGTAAAATAAAGAAAAATATTACAAAAAGACCGGGCGGTGCAAAAATGATTTTACACCGCCCGGTTAAATAGAGAGTTATGATATTTATATTATTCTTTTACTATTACTACATCCATTACTTCGCCCTTGTATATTCTTACAAAAACTCTTTCGGGGTTGGATTCATCGTACTTCTGTATGTCGGATGCATCGCCCACGGAAATTTTTCCGGAGTTTTTGGAGTTGTCTACTATATACACATTGGCATTGGCTGCAGAGTAGTTGTTTGCGGAACCGTCATTTACCTGAAGGTTGAAGGAACCGGAAAATCTCTTAGTTACCTTGCCGTATTCTATGGTAAGATTTTCGGATATTTCCTTGGTAAATTCAGTTTCTGCTTTGTCGGAATCGAGGAGAAGACTTACAGCTTTTGCATTGCCTTTGCTATCGGCTTTAATCTGTATGATATCTCCGTTTTCCAGTTTTGAGCCGCCCTTGGTAAAGATATCCTTATCGGAGGTAAAGCTTACCTTTTCACCGTTCTGGAATCCGTAGAGCTTATCTACGCTGTTTCCATCATCGTCTTTTACGGAGGAGATTCTGTCTACCACCACAATGTTTGACTCTTCACTTGCTTTATTTTCGCTGCTTGTTACTATAACTGCACCTGCTACGAGATCCTCGGAAACATCGTATACTATTACATCATAGCTGTCACCGTCGGCAAAAAAGCTCTTATCGGTTACAGAGTATTCGTCGCTGTCATTGGAGGATGCAGGTATATCAAATACTACCGTGTTGTTATCTATAGTTACCTTCATGGCATTTGCCTGAAGCTTTGAATTTTTGGAGGAGTATTTTACATTTTCTTCGGCAAAGTTCATTGTGAATTTATTCTCGTTGATATCCTCGCTCTCAACACTTCTTTTAATTTCGCTGATTTCGCCCTTGGCATTAGTTTTTAAGGTTATAAGCTGACCTTTTTCACCAATGGCATTCATAGCCGAAGCCGGGGTAGAGTAGGTTTTGCCGTCTACCTTGATTCTGGAAGCACCCTCCAGAGTGGATAACTTGCCGTCGGAGGTGAGCACTTCAAGATTTAAAGACGCACTCAAACCTGAAGTAGTACCTATATTCACAAGATATGCGTAATCTCTTGACAGGGTATTTGCCTCGTTAAAGGCGGCAATTTTGCCCTCGTTGTCAAGGTAGAATATACCTTCGTCCTTAAGCTTTATTTCGTTGGGGTAGTTGGAGGCTACCTTATATTCCTTGTCGGATATTGTTACGGTATCTTCGCTCTTTTCTTCAACGACACCTTCTACGGTGCTGTTGGTTACCGTGCCGTATACGAGGCTCTTATCTTTGCTTACGGTAACGGTGAGTACATCCCATTCCTTAAGCTCGGAAGGTTTAATAACCTTGGAATCTTTTTCTATGATAAATGTGGTGTCTTCGTCCTCTTCATCAAGAATGAGCGGGGATTTTCCGTACTTGTCGATTACCCTGCCGGAGGTGGATATAACCTCATCTATAACATAGTTCTGGGTTTCGTTTATAAAGATTATCTTTTTGTTTTTATCATTTTCCACTACGGAAATATAGCCGGATTCTATCATTTTGAGAGCTTCCTCATCGGCGGACATACCATTGTATACCACATAGGAGCCTGTGGGAATCTGTATTTTAATTTTTTTGTTGCCTTTGAGATAAGTTATCTGATTTTCGGATACACTTTCCAGATCGTCGGCTTTAATTGTTGTAATGGCGTTTTTATTGTCGCCGGGAACTATTGCCACTATGGTATCCTTTGTTTTTGAAGCTGTGCTTACATATGCATCTACATTAAGCCCCAACACATTTCTTATGTCGGAATTGCCTATATTGTAGATTTTGTCGTCTATCATTATCTCATCCTTAGCTACGCCGGAGCCTGAAAGAGCGGAGCTTCCTACAGCTGTAACCTTGCCTGTAATGAGCTGTGCATCGTGTTTGGAGGTAAGGAGAGTTTCGTCGGTAATTTCAAATTTTTCATTGTTACCGAAGCCCGTTTGCTCCATAAGGTTGATGTTTAAGGAGTTGTATGCAAGCTTGGCAACTTCACCTCTTGTAATGGTGTTTTTGCTTCTTGCGGCAGCCACATTTACACCGCTTGTAAGACCTGTGGAGTTACCTGCCACAAGGTAACCTGTGGGGTAGCCGCCCTTGGATTGTGCCTGAGGCTCATAGCCTATGGCTCTTACCAGTATTGTAACAGCTTCTGCGTAGGATATATGGTCATCGGGGCGGAAGTTGCCCAGGTCGTCACCTACAACAAGCTTTTCGGATGTTCCCACATTGATATATCCCTTTGCCCAGTGATTATCTCTTACATCGGGATATTTGGTCTGGGTGGAGCTTGATGCAGCGTTGTTAAGACCCTTCAGAGCTACTGCAATTTTTGTAACTTCACTTCTTGTTATGGGGTCGTTGGGTCTGAAGAGTCCCGTACCGCCGTCGCCCACCATAACTTCAAATGCGCTTAAAACTTTGGCTGCTTCTTCGTAGTCGGTACCTATAACGTCGCTTGAGAGTGCGGCAAATGAATTTATGCCGATACCAGATACAAGCATTGCGGTTGTCGCCACAGATGATACAATTCTTTTGAATTTAGACACGTATAAGTCCTCCTTTGTATTTATTGTTTACATAATTGTTTTTGCGATGTGTTGATAAATATCGGTGAACGCTACCCTTTATGACATTTTATCAAGCTTTCCAAACAATTATGTCAACCAACGAAATTAATCTTACTACAAAAAAAGACTTTTTTCAACAATCAAAATTTGGTAATAATAAAAAGGCTGTGCATTTTACACAGCCTCAGACTGTCGAAAAAGAACGCACCGCAAAGTGAATATAAAAAATGAAAGCTCATTAGTAAGAAATATTACATCATTACTAATGAGCTTTTTTCATTTCTGTAGCTTTTGTCATAAATGCCAAAAGCCGCTATTTTACACACTTTGCTTGCTTCGTCATCGCTCATTGCCGTACCTTTGTACTGCCTGCTTCGCGCTTCCTCGCCTGCG
>JAZQFN010000004.1:0-2796 GCA_045539515.1 Clostridia bacterium | reverse complement strand
AAAACTGCTGCAGAAGTTTTCGTATTACAATAAATAACAAAGGAGAAATGTATTATGGCTTTTACTTTTGAAAGAAACAAACTTTACAGATTTGTAAACTGTGCTTATCCCAATAAAGCACTTAACGCTTACGGTACCAATGCTGTAGCTACCGGAAGAAATGTATGCCTTTATACCGACGACCCTGACGACATCATGCAGAAATGGCGCTACCGAGAAACGGTTAATGGCGATGCCTTTCTTGCCAGCGCTGTCGATGCTAATTTTGTTCTCGATAGAAGCAGCGGCATTTCCGGCTCCCCTGCTAACAATGCTCATATGTGCAGTCTTTCCCAGACTTCGATTAACGATTACGCACTTGAATTTAATTTTATCTCCGGTAACAGATGCAATATCAAACTTGCAAGCCAGGGCAACCTTTTGCTGACTGCAAGAAACAACGGTACCCCTACTTCCGGTACTATTTCCAGCCTTACCGCTCCCGGTAATGTATGTTGGTATTCCACCAGTGTTTCTGACGCTGCCGCACAGTGGTATGTTGAGGAAGTTGTTACAGAACAAGAATCCACTGAAACTACTTTTGGAGATGGATATTATCGTTTCTCTGATGATGACAAAAGATACATTACTGAAAATGGTTCATCTGGCGTTACTCTTAGCGGAATAAGAACCGGTGGTAAAGATCAATTTTGGAGAATTATTAATGGTAAACTCAAATCCGAAAAACAAACCTCTCTCGGTCTTTCTGGAAATTCTTCTGTAACTCTTTCTTCCAATCCCGCAAATATTGAAGTAATAGATGCCTCAAATAACAAGTGTTATATTAAAAATTCGGATACTGGAAAATATCTTTATATTTCTTCTGGTTCTTTAATCTGGAGCAACAATAAAACTTCCTGGATAATCGAAACCGTCTATAAGCAGACAGGTGTTCCGGTGTATAGTCCTGAATACTTTAGTTCTAAATCCGGAATGTCTAATGGCGTATGGGAAACATCCAAAACTACAACTCTTAAAAAGCTTTTTGCTAAACTTTATCATGTGAACGAAAGTGTCGTTACAGACAACAATATTGGTCAGTGTATGTTTGGTGCAATTTATAGCGCTGCCTATCTTACTCAGGAATTCAGAGGAAAATTTCATTCTGGACTTGATTTTACTACGGGTGGAGGAAGTACCGTTTATTGCCCGTTTGAGGGAATCTATTTAGGACAAACCCCAAAACATGGATGCGTATATATTTATCATCCTACGCTCAAATGTACTTTTGTGTTCATGCATCTTGAAATTAATTCAGAATTTGAAACTGATATAAAAAAGGGTGACAATGTGGGCACGGACACTAAACTTGGTGTAGAAAGCAACATTTCTCCTTATTCTGGTCTTTCCAAACATCTTCATGTGGAAATTTGGAATGGCGAATCCACCAGCTGTGCAAGTCTTCCTGTTTATTCTTATGAAAACTTCCAATCCATTTATCCATATGATAAAATTGCAGAAATAGTGTGATCAATATAATTCAAGAAATTTAAAGAAAAATTCATTTCCGTTATAATCTGCTGCATCCGGAAGAGCGATATTTTTTCCTCCAACAGAAGGACTTGGGATACTTGAAAATTCATCAATATCAAATTCTGCAAAATACCGAACAGCATCATTCAACGAATCGACTTTTACAAGTTTGCTTCCGGATTCGTCGCTTGTTTCTTCGTAATAGCAAATTCCATTTCTGGGACGAAGTCCATAAAAACTATTGTAGAAATTAGGGACAATAATCGGTTCAGAGTGTGGTTCTGAAAGAGAATATATGTAATAATTCTCTTTGTTTTCATCACTATATGACCATGTCCACACTCTATCGGTATCCCACACTCCTCTATCGCAACCGGTAATATTTCGAATAAAGTTACCTTCGGAATTAAAAATCGCATATGTGCTATCCTGATGATATTCTTTTCCTTCCTCGTAAACAAAGAGAGAAAAATATTTTCCGTCAAAGGACCATTCTATACCTTGATTTAACAGCATTCCCAAAGGAGCCACTTTTTTAAGATCAACAGTTGTTTTTTGCTCCTGTTCAAAAATGTCGTAAATCAAAAGAGTATATTCGTCTTCTAATTCCGCAACTATTCCGCAAGGAGAAAGCGAAATTATCCTACACCATTCTTTTTCTATATATCTTTCGGAAATATTTATATCAATATACGAAATCTCAAAGCTTTCAAGTTCTATTTGCATAATTTTATTGGGAGAGGTAATCATATAGAAATTTCCGTTCCTGCTGAAAAATTTACGTTTTTCAAGAAAAATCTCTGTTTCATGTTCACCTAAATCAGTAAGTTTTTCATTTTCAGCATCCCAGAAAATATAACGGAAGTTTTCGCCGTCTTTGTTTTCAAGAAGAATAAAAAAATAGTTATCATCTATCCAATCGTATGTGCAACGCGTATAGTTTTCCCAATACTTGCTCCAGAATTCAATATCTTCCGCTACAGAAACAAACGGAATCTCTTCTTCCTCTGTTTCTGATGCCGTTGAGGAAATTTCGTTTTCCGTTTGTTCGGTTTCATTTTTTTCAATCTCCGTGTTTGTATCTGCGGAACAGCCGAATAACATTGCTATAACAAAAAACAGGCAAATTATTTTTTTCATAATTTTCATTCCTTTCTTTTATATATCCCACTCATTTAAGTGGGATATATTTTTATTTATATGTTTACAAATCACATTATCTTTTCTTTTTATTTATTGTAACATCAAAAACTGCTGCAGAAGTTTTAATGAGTTACAAATAAA
>JAZQFN010000003.1:0-35896 GCA_045539515.1 Clostridia bacterium | reverse complement strand
TGAAGGCAACAATCCTTCTTCCCCTTGCGAACGATAAATTTGAATCCAGTAATTTAAAGCATTTTCGTCAACACAAAATCGTTCAGAAATTGTTTTTAAACTACCTTCATTACGTTCATAGGCTTCTATTGCTGCAATTTTCACTTCACATGGTGTCTTTGATTTTCTTCCCATAGAAAAACCCCCTTAGAATAGTCTTGAAATATTTTTGTTATTTCAAGTGTCTACTCTAAGGGGATTATATCACATACGAAGATGAGTTTTAATATTTATTTATTATTTATTTATTCTTAAGTATACCTTCCATACCAAACAAATCATCAAGCCAACGTACCGAAAGTGGAACCCACTGACTGATATGCTCCACATCCTCGTATGGGCTTGCTTCATATTCTGCAGTACCGAAGCCGTGACAACCACGTGGAAATATATGGAGTTCAAAGGGAACATCAGCTTTCTTAAGTGCGCCTGCAAACATCATAGAGTTTTCCATAGGAACGCAGTCGTCACCGTAGGCATGGAAAAGGAATGTAGGCGGTGTGTCCTTCGACACCTGCTTTTCGGGAGATAAAAACTCCATAAGTTCCTTGTCCTCTACCCTTTCCTGCAAAAGATAATTAAATGAACCCTTGTGGGAATATTCCTCCGATGATGTAATTACCGGATAGCCAAGTATAAGTGCATTGGGTTTATTGGAACCATCGCACTTTATGGCAGGCTCTCTGTTCCAGAGTGTTCCTAAGGTCGCCGCAAGGTGACCTCCTGCAGAGAAACCGCAGACTGCAATTTTATCCGGGTCTATATTCCATTTGTCGGCATTTTTTCTTACAAGCTTTACCGCCTCGGAAACTTCACAGAGTGCCTTGGGATATACATCGGGACTGCAACTGTACATAAGCACAAAAGCATTGTAGCCACTTGCAAGATACTTCATTGCAACCGGCTCTCCCTCACGGGGACAGCACTTCCAGTAGCCACTTCCCGGAAGAATAATTACCGCAGGCTTTCTGCGGGGATTTTCCGGATACACGGTTTCTTCAAGTATGTATGTGGTAAGGGTGGCGATGTAGCCGTCTTCCCTTGTGGGTGACATATTGATTACATCGTTAATCATGGTTTTTCTCCTAACGTAATTTTTTAAAATGTTTTACGGTAAACTGTGCACAAAGTCCGGTAAATACTCCTGTAGCTACCGCACCAAGGCATAAAACAGCCCCATAATAGATCATTGCCGAAGTGTCAAAGAAAACATAGGCACACAGGGTCTGACCTACTGTGTGGCATAATGCTCCTATAACTCCCAATGCCCATATGGTGTTTCCATAAAAATATCTCTTCAAGACTGACGTTACCATAAAGCAGAGATACCCTCCGCAAAAGCTGTAAACCATAGACATAAGACTACCGGAGAACATACTGCCTATTAAAATACGCACAGTAAGAATCAGGAAAGTATCCTTTCTGCCTACAGTATATATAGCGGCAAGGGTTACCACATTGGCAAGACCAAGCTTAAATCCCGGAACAGGAATGATGGGCGGAATGTAGGATTCAATTACAAATATTATAAGTGCAACCGATGCCCAGAGTGCGCAACGGGTAAGCCTTCGTATATTCATCATCTGCCACCGGCTACGGCATCAACCTCTTTGTCTTTGCCCTTAAATTCAATCATTATTTTGTTGGGAGCACAGATTATTGCCTCGCCGTTTTTGGTTATTTTACCTGTATGAACACATACCTTATCGGGACATTTTGCTTTGGTCACCGTAGCGCCGTCCTTTTCTATAAGTACGGTGTTTGTGCCAAGGTCTACCGTGTAGGACTTATCAACATCGGACAAATCTATCTCTTCCACAATTTCATCACCACGATGAATTACTATAACGTCACCATCTGCAGAAAATGCAGACCACGCCCATATGCCCACAGCTATTAAGGCTACCAAAGCTATAAGGCAGGGAATTAAAATTTTGTTTGTAAGTTTCTTTTTGGGATTATTCATTGAGCAAAAACTCCTTGTAATTATTAAGCTCTTTCATAAGCTCGTCAAGACTTTCTATGGTACATACCTTAGAGCGCATTGCGGCGCTGTCTTTTAAATTTTTAATATACCATGCTATGTGATTTCTGGCTTCCCTTACACCGATGTACTCACCTTTAAGCTCAACGGCATTTTTAATCTGAAGCATAAGGGTATCCATACGCTCGCAAACACTAGGCACAGCCAGCTCTTTTCCCTCAATGGCTGAGAGAATCTCACGGAATATAAAAGGATTACCTCTGGCACCTCTGCCAATCATAAGGGCATCACAGCCTGTGCGGTCTATCATTCTTAAGGCATCGGAAGCGTTTTTTACATCGCCGTTACCTATTACAGGTATAGAAACACTCTCCTTGACCTTAGCTATAATGCTCCAGTCTGCATTACCGCTGTAATACATTTGCCTTGTACGAGGATGCACACATATGGCATCGGCACCATTATCTTCTATGGTTTTGGCAATGTACTCCACGTCTGCCACGGTATCGAAACCGCTTCGTATCTTGCAGG
This sequence comes from Clostridia bacterium, assembly GCA_045539515.1. GTDB lineage: Bacteria > Bacillota > Clostridia > UMGS1810 > UMGS1810 > RGIG8748. The sequence continues at coordinate 33,342 of JAZQFN010000003.1, read as the reverse complement.
TTACGGGAACGGGACTTACATCTTTTACCGCACGGACAATTTTGCCTATGAGCTTTGGGTCTTTTAACAAACTGCTTCCATCGCCGTTGTTAGCAACCTTGGGAGCAGGACAACCCATATTGATGTCAAGAATTTTTCCGCCGGTAGAAAGAGCTTTTGGCACGCTTTCTGCCATAATATCCGGCTCGTGACCGAATATCTGCACTGCAAGAGGTGACTCGTCCGGACAGGTTTTAAGCAGTTCCATGGTCTTTTTGTCATTGTAATGCATAGCCTTGGAGCTTACCATCTCGGAATAGACCATTCCTGCGCCAAATTTCTTGCACATAACACGAAATGGCAGGTCTGTAACCCCTGCCATAGGTGCAAGAAAAACCTTATTTGGTATCTCTGTATTTCCTATTTTCATATCACTTTTCACCGCCATGAAGCATGCTGTTGAGCTCATCAAGGAAGGTGTTAACATCCTTGAACTCTCTGTACACAGATGCAAAACGAACATAGGCGATATCGTTCATAACCTTGAGCTTTTCCATAACAAGCTCACCAATTTCCACAGAGGAAACCTCTCTATCCAGCTTGTTGTTAAGAGTTGCTTCTATCTCCAGAACAGCCTTCTCTATTTCGGGGAAGCTCACGGGAGTCTTTTCGCAAGCACGAAGGATTCCGTTCATCATCTTCTGACGGTTGTACACCTGGCGCTTGCCGTCCTTTTTGATAACTACCAGAGGAACGGACTCAACCTGCTCGTAGGTGGTAAATCTCTTTTCACACTTAAGACATTCTCTTCTGCGGCGAATAGAGCCACCCTCCTCTACAGGTCTGGTATCTATAACCTTGCTTTCCAGGTAATCGCAATATGGACACTTCATAAATCTGTACTCCTTCTAAAATATAGATTCTTTTAAACAAAACAGAGGCACTCCGGGCAGGGTTACCCTCCCGAAGCTGCCTCACTTAAATCAGTCAATAGGTCTGTTTAAAAATGTGGGGATAACCACATCGTCTACATCGAACTTGGATGTAGAACCGATAGAGCCAAACAGAGGTGATGCGGAGGCTTCTTCCTCAGCGGCAACTACAGCCTTGGGAGCTGAACCTTCGAAACCTGTAGCAACGATTGTGATAACTACTTCATCACCAAGTGTAGGATCGATAGATGTACCGAAGATAATATCAGCATCATCGGATACAAGCTGATGTACAAGCTCGGAAGCCTGTTCGATTTCCATAAGTCCGAGATCGGAGCTTCCGGAAATGTTTAATACAACCTTGGTTGCACCATCGATTGTTGTTTCGAGAAGAGGACTGTTAATAGCCATCTTAACTGCTTCTTCGGCTCTGTTTTCGCCGGAAGCGCGGCCTATACCCATATGGCATACGCCTGTATTTCTCATTACAGACTGAATGTCTGCAAAGTCTAAGTTGATGTAACCGGGAGATGTTATAAGATCGGATATACCCTTAACGCCCTGGCTTAATATATCATCTGCCATCTTGAAGGCTTCCTGCATGGTGGTCTTCTTGTCGCAGATTTCAAGCAGCTTATCGTTGGGGATAACAACGAGTGCATCTACATTGTCCTTTAATGAATCAACGCCTTCTTCTGCCTGCTGCATTCTCTTCTTACCTTCGAATCTGAAAGGCTTGGTAACTACACCTACTGTAAGTATGCCAAGTTCCTTTGCAATGGAAGCAACGATAGGTGCTGCACCTGTACCGGTACCGCCTCCCATACCTGCTGTAACAAATACCATATTGGCATCCTGAATTGTCTGCTTGATTTCTTCGCGGCTTTCTTCAGCGGCTTTCTGACCGATTTCGGGTTTTGCACCTGCACCCAGACCCTTGGTGAGCTTTTCACCAATCTGGATTTTAAGTCCTGCTTTGGAGCCGTTGGCACCAAAAAGCACCTGCTTGTCTGTGTTGACAGCTATAAATTCAACACCCTGAAGACCGTCCTCTATCATACGGTTAACGGCATTGTTACCACCGCCGCCTACACCGATGACTTTCATATTTGCGCCTACTACTTCATTGGCATTTTCAAATTTCATTTTAATGATTCCTCCTTAAGTATTTCCTGTTACCTATAGCCTGATGTAATTTTTGATTTATGTTAAAACTTTACGCAAAAAGCAACTAATTTTCATTAACAAAAAGTATTATAACACATTATTTTGGAAATTTCCATACCTTTTTGCAATTTTCTTAAAACTTTTTTAACATTTTCTTAATCTTTTTTAAGCTTTTTAAGATAATAACGTCTTATAAAAGAAAAATTGTTAAATACTCTTATGGTAAATACTATTATTACCGCGTAGTATAAATCCAAACCGATTTTCTTGCCCAAAAAAACCATAAGTGCCGCAAGAAGGGAGTTGCCGAAAAATCCGGTGAGAAACACACCCATATCGAACCGGTCCCTTAAAAGCGACTTGTAAGCTCCCATAACAGCGTCAATCGAGGCAATTATAAGTACTGCCGCATAGGAACTGAGCGCCGCCGGCACATATAAGTCGAAGGCAATGGCACATATGATACCCAGTAATGAAGCAACTATTACAATAATCATTTACCTATGCCCCCTACTCTGCATCTTCCACGTAATTTAAGTCAATTACGCCATTATATTTTTCTATGGTTAAGGATGAATTTTTTGTAACATTTACGCCTAAAGAATCTTTTTTTAGCTGTTCACAAATTCCCCCGCGCATATTTACTGCACTGTATAACGCTTCAGAATCGCCTATTGCTCTTATCTTGTAAGGCGACGAACAGCGCTTGTTGTTTATCATTATGGTGTTACCCACACAGCGAATGGGACTTGAAATTACAAGCCGTTCGCCGTTTATACTTATAGCTTCTGCTCCTGCACCGTAGAGTTCGTTTATTATCATCAGTATATCGGTGTCGTGAACTATTGCCGTCTGATTATCCGACTTGGTGCTGTCTTCAACGTCCACGGTAACACCGGGACCTTTAACCGTGGTAAGACCCGACATGGTGCGGTATTTCTCCATTTCCTTTTTTAAAGCTTCGGCACCGTCGCTGTTTGAGGCTGCCTCTCTTCGGTATGCTTCAAGGTCAGTCTGAAGCTGAAGATTTTCCTTTTGCAAATCTATACTCTGTTGTCTTGCATTTATAAGGTTGGTTTCCATTTCCTTGTCTTTGGAAAGGGATTCTTTTTCTATGCTCATATTACGCGTAACGCTTTTATACTGGAGTGTAATTGTAAAACACAGTATAAAGCATACCATAGCCAGAAGAATATGAACTTTTCTTTCAAATTTCATTACTTTTTAGCTCCTTCCTCCGGACTGTAAATAACACCGGAGATATCCGTCATATCAAGAGTTCCGCCTTTAAGATTTGGTTGGACTTCCAGTATTTTCTTTACGTACTCTATGCGGTAATCCAAGTCGGAGGTGTCCCCAAGAACAACACATACATCATTATCCAGAGTAAAGCTTGTTTTGCCTGCTTTGGAAACATCTATTTTCTTTGTTCTTGCCATAAGTCCTTTCTTGGTGAGTACTTCCATAAGGCTCATAACCTGCTTATATCTTTTTTCATCTTTGGCTTTAATCTTATCGCCTTTATTGAAGGATTTAAGCTCAAGACCCGATATTAACGCCTTGCCCGGCTTAAATTTGCCCGCCTTGTCCTCACTGAGCACCTTGCCTGAAACATCTATGCCGACATATTTTTTTAAAACCGGAATATATGCTACAACCTGTGCTTCAGTAACTTCTATCTCTATTCTGGTGAAAAACTTTCTTTTGACTTCTACTTTTTCTATATATCCGAGGGCGTTTATTGCCGCTTCGCTTTCATCGGTATCCACAAAGAGAAAATTATCCCCTTTTTTGATGCCGGAGGCTTTAATAACCGCCTGAGGATCCAGTACTTTACATCCGGATACGCTAACCTCACTTACGTTGAATAAAGGGGTAAAAAGGCATATTATCAATAATGAAACAATCGCAAGAAAGCCAAGAAGTATTTTCCTGCGGCGGAGTTTTTTATGTACTGCCGACTTACGGCTTTTATCATTTTGCTTTGTCACCCTTTTCAACCCTTTCTATTGATGCTCCCAGACGGGCAAAATTTCCGCAGAAATCCTCATAGCCTCTGTCCAGATAACAAATATTTGCCAATTGTGACTCTCCCTCACACCCCATAAGCACCGCAGCTAAAGCTGCTCCGGAACGAAGATCGCAGGCAGCTGCATTTACGGGTCTGAGATTTCTTACACCGCGTACCGATGCGGTACGTCGGTATATCCTTATGTCCGCCCCCATCCGTACAAGCTCGGACGCAAGGCAGAATCTGTTTTCGAATATATTTTCCCTTATAAGACTTACACCGTCGGATATACTGAGAACCCCCATAAGCAGGGATTGCATATCGGTGGCAAATCCGGGATAGGGCTTAGTGGATACAGTAACGCCGCCCTTTAGCCTTTCTGTTTTGCTTGCTCTTACAACTCCCGGAGAACACTCTATATCCATTCCGCACTTTTTTAGTATATTTATATATCCGGCGATATGCAGCGGATTGACATTTTCCATTTCAATATTACCACGGGAACAAGCCAGGGCACTGAGATATGTTGCAGCAACAATTCTGTCCGGCATTACCCGATAATTAACACCGTTCAAGGAACCCGTGCCGGTCACGGTAACAGAACCTGTACCTGCACCTGTTATACGAGCGCCTGCGGCGTTAAGCATATTCTGTAAATCTTCTATTTCGGGTTCCCGGGCAGCATTTATAATCCTCACTGTACCGGAGAGCCCCGATGCCATAATCATAATATTTTCAGTAGCACCTACCGAGGGAAACCTCAAAGTAATATGGCAGGGAGTGTATTTATCCATCCTGCAATTTATGGCTCGGTCGCCGGTTTCTACCGTAGCACCGAGTCTTCTGAAGCTCTCCAGATGAATATCCACAGGTCTTAAGCCTATGTTACATCCGCCCGGTTGCCACAGTTTAAATTCGCCGCATCTTGCCAGAAGTGCACCACAAAACAAAAGAGAAGCTCTGGTGCGGTTCATAAATTCTTCCGGAATGGTGTTCAACACTTCTCCGGTGGAATCCACCGTAAGAACACCATTGTTTAAATCCGCACTGCAGCCTATGTACCTTAGTATTTCAATACCATCACGAACATCGGAAATATCCGGACAATCTTCAAGAACGGTAACTCCGCGGATTATTACCGAAGAGGCCAGCATTGGCAAAACTGCGTTTTTGGAACCCTGAACCCTTACCTTACCTTTATAGAATGTGGGACCCTGTATCTTGAATATTTCCATAGACTACCTCCATAATGCAATACACTTCTTTTGCATTATATGCAGGCAGGCTTGTAAGAGTTACTTATCCCCGGCAAGCTCGGTCATAATATTATATATTTTATCCGTAGCATCTGTTATGCCCATTGACAATGCCGCATCAGACATTTTTTCGGCAAAGTTTTCGTCGTATATTATCTTGTACAAGGCATCCTTAAGGGATGACGCATCGAATTTATCCTCAGTAATAGTTATAGCAGCACCTCTGTCGGAAAGGGCTCTGGCGTTGTATTCCTGATGATTGTTAGTTACATTTGGCGAGGGTATAAGCACCGAAGGCTTACCCAGAGCACAAAGTTCTGCAAGAGTTATTGCTCCGCTGCGGCACACTACCGCATCTGCACTGTTCATAAGGATATCCATATTATCTATGTAAGGAAGCAAATGAACATTGGAGGGAATTTTGATACCCCGGTCTTCAAAGGATTTGAGCACTCGGTCATAATCCCTGACACCTGTGCCGAAATATACCTCCACATCATTGGAAGGAGGATTATCAGCCAGAAAATCTATCATTACATCATTTATACGATTGGCGCCAAGACTTCCGCCAAAGGACAGAATAACCTTTTTGCCGACTGTATTGGTGAGTTTTCTGCATTCCTCCGAAGTGTGTCTTAAAATGGCAGGACGTATAGGATTGCCGGTAAGGTTTATCTTAAGAGCATTCTTAAGATATTTGTCGCTCTCTTCAAAGCTTGTGGCAGTAACAGTCGCTTTATCTGCAAGAAATTTTACCGCAGTGCCGGGAAAAACATTCTGTTCGTGGATTATAGTGGGAATCTTAAGAAGCTTTGCAGCCAATACTGAAGATACACATACGTATCCGCCGGTTCCTACTACCACATCGGGTTTGAATTTTTTGAGTATGGCAACAGATTTTGCCACGGCAAAAGCAAGCTTTGCGGCAGAAATCATACTGCTTAAAGAAATTTCCTTTTTGAGTCCGGAAACATTGACATACTTTATATCAAAGCCTTCCTTGGGTACAAGGGTACTCTCCATACCTTTTTTTGTGCCTACAAATAGGACTTTAGTATCTTTATCTTTTTCAATTGCGTATTTGGCTATGGCAACGGCAGGATTTATATGACCTGCTGTGCCTCCGCCCGACAATAGAATTCGCAAAAAGGTCACCTCATTTTTCACAATGACGGGATATATTAAGGAGTAATCCCATTTCCATCAAAAGAATAACCAAAGATGTACCGCCGTAACTGAAAAACGGCAGCGGAACACCGGTTACAGGCATCATAGAAGTAACAACCGCTATGTTCATAAGAACCTGAACTGCAAGAAGTGCAGTAATACCGGTAGCCACAAGGGATGTATATTCATCGGGGGCTTTTTTTGCTATCATAATACCCTTCCATATAAGCAGGGCAAAAAGAAACATTACAAATATGGCACCTATAAAGCCCAGTTCCTCGCATACTATGGCAAATATAAAATCATTCTGCGGTTCGGGTATATATAGGAATTTTTGTCTGCTCTGTCCGAGACCCAGACCAAAAAGTCCGCCCGAACCGATTGCGTAGAGCGATTGCACTATCTGCCAGCTCTCGCCGAGTTTATCTGCAAAAGGATCCATAAATGATGTAATACGCTTGAATCTGTAGGGGGACATAACTGCGAGTCCCCAGAGGGCAGGTACGGCGCAAAGGAATGTAGCGACAAAGTACCTTACCTTGAAGCCTGCGGCAAAAAGAACTGCAACACCGCCCACGGCAATAACCACAGCACCGGACATATGAGGCTGAAGCAGAACCACGCCTGCCACCAGAAGAATTATAATCATATACCTTAAATAACCATCACCGAGTTTTTCTACTCTGTGGCGGTATATGGTAATGCTTTTTGCAAGAAACATTACCAGAGTAAGCTTTGCTATTTCCGAGGGCTGAAAGGTAAAACCTCCAAATCCGAGCCATCGCTTGGCTCCGTTGATTTCCACGCCGATTACCGGCACAAGCAGAATAAGTATCATGGAAACCACAAACAAAAGATTGGTATATTGTTTAATGTATTTTAAGGGGAATCTTGATGTAAGCCACATAAGCACAAGTCCGAAGGCGGCATATATAAACTGTCTTTTAAAGAAATAAGTTGCATCGCCGTACATATAGTGAGCATTTGCACTGCTGGCACTGAAAACCATAACCAAACCGAAGCACAAAAGCATAAGGATAATAACCACCATGGAATAATCCATCGGGGGTCTGTCGGGATTGGGATTTGATTTTAGTTTCAGTTTTGATAAAAACGACACCCTTACTCCTCCTCAAAATAACACTACATACACATAAAATAGGATATTACACATAAAACCACAGTAGCCAATACCGCAACCGTAACTATCTTGACTTCCGACCATCCGCACATTTCAAAATGATGGTGAATGGGGCTCATCTTAAACACCCTCTTGCCGGTAAGTTTAAAGGATGCAACCTGTATAATAACAGACAGAGTTTCAAGCACATAAACGCCCCCTGCCACTATGAGTATAAGGGGCATCTTAAGTGTTATTGCCAAAAAGCATACCACACCGCCAAGATAAAGGGAACCCGTATCACCCATAAACACCTTTGCAGGATGGAAATTAAATACTAAAAATCCTACAAGGGCAAGGGCATTTACAGCAGCAAACCCGGTAAGGAGGATATTACCCTTAAGATATGCCACTATGGCAAAGAAAGCCAACACAACTATTGTTACCGAAGAAGCAAGACCGTCTACGCCATCTGTAAGGTTAACACTGTTTGTAGCACCCACAATAACAAAAAGGGCGAATATAACATACAGCCACAAGGGGAAGGTTACGGTGTTATCTGTAAACGGAATTACTATCTGTGTGTCAAAAAAATTATAATAAAGTCCAAAGAATATAAAAAGTGCTGCCACAAGAATCTGAAGCAGAGATTTCTGCTTTTCCGTAAGACCCAGATTTCTTTTAAGTATTACTTTAATAAAATCGTCTATAAATCCTATAAGTCCGAAAAGTGACGAAAACAAAAGTAAAAACAAAACAAGAGGTTTTCTTACAAATATAAGTATTACCAGTATTACGGAAATAATGAAAATAAATCCGCCCATTGTAGGTGTTCCGGTTTTCTTTTTGTGCCAGCTGGGGCCTATCTCCCTGATTTCCTGACCAAATTTAAGCCTATGCAGCACAGGTATTGCTATAGGTCCGAGAATTAAAGAAATTATAAGAGCCGCTGCGGCTGTTATCAAAATAGTATAAATATCCACAATTATTCCTCCATGCCGAGTATCTCGCGGACCACTTCTCTTTCATCGAAATGGATTGTGCCCGTGGAAAGAATCTGATAGGTCTCATGTCCTTTGCCTGCCAGGATTATTACATCATTTTCACGGGCATTGTCTAAAGCATACTTTATGGCATCGCGTCTGCTTTCTATTACCACGTATTCCTTGCCGGTTTCTTTAACACCCTCTTCCACCATTCTTATGATGGACATGGGGTCTTCTGTACGGGGGTTATCGCTTGTTACTACACAAAAATCCGCCAGTTCGCCGGCTATCCTGCCCATAATGGGTCTTTTGGTAGCATCACGGTCGCCTCCGCAGCCAAATACTGCAACAACTCTGCCCTTTGCAAAGCCTTTTGCAGTTTTAAGTATATTTTCCACACCATCCGGTGTGTGAGCATAGTCTATCATTACGGTATAATTTCTGTCGCCGATATCTACAACTTCCGCTCTGCCCTTTACCCCTTTTGCAGAAGAAAGAGCAAGAGAAATATCTTCGGAAGATATGCCAAGAGCCTTACATATACCTATGGCACAAAGTGCGTTGTAAACCGAAAAACCTCCGGGGATACCCAAAGAAAACTCTACTCCGCCTGCACTAAAGCTTACACCGTTTGCACTGAGAACTATATTCTCCGCACAAAGGTCGGCATTTTGTGTACCGTAGGTGGAAAGTGTGCAGGGACATTTTTCTGCCATATTTCTGCCGTAGGAATCATCGCTATTTATAACTGCAGCTTTGCTCTGTTTAAATAGCTTTGCCTTGGCATTGGCATAATTATCCATGGTAATATGAAAGTCAAGATGATCCTGAGTAAGATTGGTAAATGCACCAACCTCGTAGTTTATACCATATACACGGTTTAAATCAAGAGCGTGGGAAGAAACTTCCATTATTACATACTCCACATCAGCTTCTTTCATTTGGTTGAAAAGATTCTGAAGCTCAAAGGAATCGGGAGTAGTTCTTCCGGTTTCTATGATTGTGTCCCCTATCATATTCTGATTGGTACCGATAATAGCTGTCTTTTTGCCAAAGAAATCAAGTATATGCTTTACAAGATAAGTAACTGTTGTTTTTCCGTTGGTACCTGTTACTCCTATAAGCTTCATAGAAGACGCAGGATTTCCAAAGAAGTTTGCGCTTATTTTAGCTTCGGCTATCCGGGAATCTGCCACTTTAATCTGTATGGCGGAAATATCTTCGGTAAAATGTGTGCACACAATTGCCGCAGCACCTTTTTCTACGGCACTTTTAACATATTTGTGTCCGTCGGTAACAAAGCCTTCGATAGCTACAAAAATACCGCCTTCCTTTACCTCAAGAGAATTATAATGAACACCCGTAATTTCGGGGTTCCCTTCTCCCCTTATTTCCAATATTTCCACACCGTTTAAAAGTTCCTTCAATAACATATCAATCCGCTCCTTAGTAAACGCTAGTGAACATTTGAGAAAGAGAATTCCACGGTTACGGGAGAGCCTCGCTGCAGTTTGGTTCCCGGCGTTGGCGTCTGTACAGATACCACTGCCGCACCCTGATCGGTGGCTGCTGCACCCGTTACCTTCATATTGAGTCCTGCATTAGTCAGAATATAGTTTGCATCGCTTGCAGTGCATCCCCGTACGTCGGGCACTTCAACCTTGTCGTCTACTGCGGACTCGGTGTAAACCGCCACGGTGGAGCCGTCGGGCAAGGTGGCACCTCCCACAGGAACCTGACTTACTACTGTATTTCCGTTTCCAAGTATATTATACTTAAGACCTGTACCGTCAAATGCCTTGGCAAGTTCTGTCAGAGGAAGTCCTACAACGTTTGGAACTTCCTTATCCTTAATAAGTAAATCCTCTTCGGTAAACTGGGGTTCTATATCCATATATCTTAGTATTTCATCAAACATTTTCTTAAAGGTAGGTGCTGCAATTGCACCACCCATGTGACTTTCGCCCATAGGCTCATCCAGCATTACCAGTCCTATTATCTCAGGGTCATTGGCAGGTGCAAAGCCAACGAAAGAAGCAACATACTTGCCGTTTCCTCTGGGGGTTTTCTCACTTGTGCCGGTTTTACCTGCTAATCGGTATCCGCGGATAAAGGCATTTTTGGATGTACCGTCGGAAACAACTCCCTCAAGAATATCTCTTATGGTATCGGCTGTTTCCTTGCTCATTACCTGACGAATGGTTTCGGTTTCAAACTTCTTGATTACATTTCCGTTATCGTCAACAAGCTCTTTTGCAATGTGAGGTCTTACCATTACACCGCCATTTGTTATAGCAGTATAAGCAGTAATAAGCTGAAGGGGCGTTACATTAAAGCTCTGACCGAAAGCACTTGTGGCAAGCTCAACGTCGTTGAATCTTTCTGCAGCATGGAACGTACCCGAAGCCTCACCGGGCAAATCAAAGCCGGTAGAGGACATAAAGCCGAACTTTCTGAAGTATTTTATAAAGTTGGCACTTCCTACCCTTGCACCCAGATTCATAAATACCGGGTTGCAGGAATTTTCAAAGCCCTGAGCAAAGGTTTCCTGTCCGTGACCGCCATCTTTCCAGCATTTGATATAATAGTCCTTTACCTGAAGACCGCCATTACAGGTGAAGTATTCATCTGTGCTTACCAGATTTTCTTCCAAAGCCATAGCTGCTGTAAAAGGTTTAAAAGTGGAACCGGGCTCGTAGGTATCTACAACAGCCTTGTTTCTCCAAAGCTGCGTGAGCCTTTCATTATATGCTTTGTCGTATTCATCACCCTTAAGTTCTGCAAGTTCCTTTTCCACGTTGTCGGGCAAGGTAAAGGGGGCATTAAGGTCATAGTCGGGATATGTAGCCATAGCCAGGATTTCTCCTGTTTTGGCATTCATTATAATACAGGCAGCACCGTTTTCTACATCGTAATCGGCTACAGCCTGCTTAAGTTCCTCTTCCACGAAATGCTGAATAACCTCGTCTATGGTAAGCACAAGGTTAGCACCGTTTTCCGGATTTATAAACTTTTCATATTCATAGGGCATCTCGGTGCCCGAAGCGCTCTTGGAGCTTATCATTCTTCCGGGCATACCTTTAAGATACTTATCGTATACCATTTCTACGCCGTCAAGGCCCTGATTGTCATTGCCAACGAAGCCTATTACATGGGATGCAAGACTTCCGTAAGGGTACGTGCGCTTGGTATCCTCTATAAGATAAATACCTTTGAGCTCCTTTTGACGGATTAGCTCTGCATCAGCATTACTTATTTTGCGGGCAATAATCTCATAGGAGGTGTTTGCGTTGAGTTTCTTTTTTATGCTGTTTTTATCCATAGAAAGAATGTCTGCAAGTATTACTGCAGTTTCATCCACCTTACCTGCTTTTTTAACTTCAGCCGGAGAAGCAGTTACAGTCTGTACGGAAACACTCTGAGCAAGCACCTTGCCGTTTCTGTCGTATATTATTCCTCTTTTGGCAGATACAACAGAATCGAGCGTCTGCTGTTGTATGGCGCCCGATTTCAATTCTGCTCCTTTTATGAATTGCCAGTAGATTAATCTGCCTGTCAAAGCAAGGATTATCACTACGCTAAGCAACACAACCCAAGGAGATCTTTTTCTTATGTTATATCTCAAATCACTCATAAATATCCCTTCACAACCGTGATACTAACTTATATTACAATATCAGCAGAAATATTCCCATACATCACCGAACCAACCGCATACAGAATCCCAGAAGCCTCCCTCGCTGTCAGTTTCTGCGGAAACAACCGTTTCGGTATTTTCCTTCTTGACATCAACGTAGATAATCTGACTGTTGTCGGGTTTGCGCATATCAAGTTCGTCTACTGCTTTCTTTTCGATAACCTTCATATCGGTCATTTTGTTGATTTCTATTTCTTTTTGCTTATTGCTGTCTTCAATCATAGCAATTTCTTTTTTTAGCTGTTCTTTTTCGGTAGCTGTTCTCATTGACATTACATTGAGATACACAAGAGCGGAAGCTGCTACAAATAAAAAGAGCACCACCACTGAAACAAGTTTGTAGTTAGCCTTACTCTGAGCCTTGACAACTTCCTTGCGCTCTTCGTGACGTTTATTGCTTTCTTTGGCATAGCTTTCATATTCATCAAGTTTATACGCGCTTGTGCCGATATAGTACTCTTGCATTTCAGCTTCCTCCTTTCTTTACAGCTTTTCTATTACTCTGAGTTTAGCGCTTTTGGAGCGCTTGTTGTATTCACACTCTTCCTCAGAAGGAAGAACAGGTTTTCTTGTAATTACCTTTCCGCGGGGCTTATTGCCGCATACGCAGATGGGGAAATCCTTAGGACAGGTACAACCCTTTGCATAATCGTTAAACGCGGTTTTTACTATTCTGTCTTCAAGAGAATGGAACGTTATTACCGAGAGCCTGCCTCCGGGCTTTAACACATCAAAAAAATTATCCAAAGCAAATCTCAAATCCTCAAGTTCGCCGTTTACCTCTATGCGCACCGCCTGAAAAACTCTCTTGGCAGGATGGGAACCCTTCTGCCTCATTCTCTCGGGTATTGCAGCTTTTATGATGTCCACAAGCTCCAGAGTGGTTTCTATGGGTTTGTTCTTACGACGATCCATTATAATTGACGCAATCTTACGGGAAAACTTCTCCTCGCCGTACTTAAAAAATATATCTGTAAGCTCTTTTTCGGAATATGTGTTTATTACATCGTATGCACTCTTGACGTTTTCTCTGTTCATACGCATATCCAACGGAGCATCCTCCATATAGGAGAAACCACGTTCTGCACAATCAAGCTGATATGAAGAAACCCCAAGGTCAAGTACGGCACCGTCTATAGCGTGGATGCCAAGCTCCTCTATGACATCCTTTACATTCTTGTAATTGTTGTGTGCATAATGCACATTAGCAAAGTCTGCCAGCCGCCTGCGGCTTGCATCAAGCGCCTCGGTATCGCGGTCTATACCTATAAGAAGACCTTTGGGCGAAAGCTTTGACACAACTGCTTCGCTGTGTCCCCCACCGCCCATTGTACCGTCAACATATATACCGTCGGGATTGATATCCAAAGCATCTACCGACTCTTGCAAAAGCACAGATATATGCTTAAATTCCATATTACCGTACTCCTTATATACTGATTCCTACTTCGCAGAGATTCTCTGCGATAGCTTCGGGGTCCAAAGCATCCACATAATTGAGCCATGTATCTCTGTCCCATATTTCCACTTTGTTACCGTTGCCAAGGATTGTAACATCCTTATCTATGCCGGCATATGCACGAAGCGGAGCAGGTATTAAAACTCTGCCCTGAGCATTTGCCTCGCACTCTACCGCACCGGAAAGGAACAGGCGGGAAAATCCGCGGGCGTTTTTGTTTGCCATAGGAAGTGTGCTGAGCTTAGTGTAGAATATGTCCCACTCTTCTTTGCTGAACACAAGAAGGTTGTGGTCAAGACCCTTGGTTACATAGAAAACATCACCAAGAGCTTCTCTGAATTTGGAAGGCATTATAACTCTGCCTTTGGAATCCAGACTGTGCTCGTATTCACCGTTGAACATATTCTCACTTCCTTTCCGTAAACAGTATGCTTTAAACACCAATTAGTGACCCGCAAGGCTAAAATCATTCCACTTTGTTCCACTTTCTTACCCTTTCGTGACACTTTATGTATATTCTACCCCATTTTTAATAATTTTGCAATACTTTTTACAAACTTTTTTTCAGTATTTTAGCGATTTGGGGCTGTTTTCTTCAACTTTGTGAAAAATGCACAATTTCAAAACACGTTTTTATGTACATTTGCCAGTTGATTGTTTGCTAATCAAATGTGAGGTTTTTATGAAAACACACAGAGAAATACTGATTTTAAAAGCAAAAAATCCCGGCAGACTTTCGCCTGTCGGGATTTCATAACCAATTATTAAACTGTAACCCTATTTAAGTACCTATTACTTAAAATCTTTGGGGTTTGTCTTTTCAGGATGAGCCTTGTTGTAAGCCTGAAGCTCCTTACGGGAAGCATAGAAGTTTTCCATAGCTTCGGGATGATCTGCGATAAACTTATCAACCTGATTCTGTACATGCTTAACGAACTTATCGATGTCGGCAGCCTTAAGAGCTTCCTTTTCCTTCTTAAGAGCTTCATCAACATTGGCAACAGCACCGTACATTCTGGGCTTGGAGTATTCAGCAAATACATCGTCAAGCTTAACCTTCATGGAAGCGTAGTCACCGTCGGAAGTGATGGGGCAGTTAACGAGGGGATCGTCAAGAGTTTTAGCTGCAAGTTCAGCTACAAGTTCATCGGCATAGGGATAGTCATATTTTGTAGTAAATTTATGAGCATCGTTAATAATACCGGTGTTGGGAGCTTGATACTTGGAACCGAGAACAGTGGCATAACCGTTTTCATCGTTAGTATAGTGTTCTCCTTCAATACCATTGGTAAGGAGTCTGTAGATTTCCTGATCTTCGTATATAGCATTAAGTACTCTTAAAGCATTATACTTATTCTTGGAAGTTCTGCTGATACCTACAGCGCAGTTCATGAAGTTGTATGCTCTCTGCTGTTTGGAGTACATGGAATAGAAGCGTACGTCCCACTTATCTGCACCGGGGATTTCGGGAATCTGTCTCCAGATGCTGTTTGCAGATGCAGGGCTGGAAGTCCATGCAAGTAAGCTCTTGCCGTTCTTGAATGCTTCTTCTGCAGTAGTATTGTTAGAAAGGACGGACTTGGAGAATACACCGGAGTCGTACCACTTCTTAACTGTATTGGAATATTCCTTAGTTTCTTCTCTGTCTACCATAAGGAAGATTTTGAAGTCGTTCTTGTTGGTGTCAAAGTAGTAGTGAGAACCGAAGGAAAGTGAGCCAGGGCAAGCCCAGCCCCAGTCGGATGCCCACATATTGAATATCATCCAGGGGTTGTTACCATCGCAGTTAAAGGGAACGATGTTGTTGGAACCGTCTCTTGCGCCTGCCATAAGAAACTTGTCGATATCTTCAATAGTGTTGAGGGATTCAACACCATATTTATCCATATAGTCACCACGGGCAACTAAAGTTCTGTCGGGAGAATACTTTCTGAAACCGGGGATACAGTAGTACTTACCATCCCATTTACCGGTATCTAAGAATTCCTGACCGTTTTCCCAGATGTATGGAGCGTACTTTTTGAATTCGTCTTCGGAAATAGACTGGAAGGCACCCTTTTCAACATTCTGCCAGTAACCCATATGGTCGGGGCAGAGGATAAGGTCGAAGGTATCACCTGCAGAGAACTGAAGGTCATACTGAGCTTGGTCTATGTACTTAAACTCAATGTAAAGACCGTCTGTCTTTTCCTTAATTTTGTCGTTAACCAAATCAAAAACTTTCTGATTGTCAGGTTCCTCGGTACCGAGTACATACCAAACAACTTTGTCACTGCCGGCAATTTCTTCATCGCTGCCACAGCCTGCAAAAATGCCAACTGCAAGTACCAGCACGAGGATAAGTGATAAAATTCTTATCTTGTTCATATTTTGCGGATTTGAAAAATCAAATCCTCCTCCTTTCCGCTTTCGCGAATATATTTTTAACTTACAATATTATATCACACAATTTACAAAAAATGTTTTGTTTTTTTAAGCAAATATTTTGTTATTTTAATCTCGGCAAAAAAACTTGTTTTTCAAAACAATACGGATTGCACAAAACAATACACCTGTTTTGTGCAATCCGTTTATCCATTGGTATCAGTCGTCATATACCGAATCTTTATCCGTTTCGGTAATTGCTCCGCTTGCAGAATCTATCTCAAACTCGTATTTTATGTCACCATATACTACCGTAACATCATAGTACAGCTTTCCGTTGTCATAGTCTTCCAAAACACTCACATTGCTTTCTGTGGCTCCGGGAACCTGCTCTAATGCAATAGTCTTTGCTTCATCGGGAGTTATAGCTTTTACTTCAAGGTCTTGGGGTTCTTTACCGTTTTCGGAAACAACCTCATAATCCCCATCGTACTTAATAATCTCCCCTGTTTGGGCATCAATTTCGTAATCGTATTCAAGTCCTCTGACACGGAGCTCAACCTCGTATATTTTTCTACCGTCATCCACATCGTATTCCGCTTTTGAAAAACTTATATCTTCTTTTGGAATTCCGCTATGCTCTATGGCCTTGGCTATGGCATCATCCTTGGATATAACTTCGCCACCGGAGCATGCCGCAAAGGAGCAAATCATAATAACTACCGTAAGTAAAACCATTATCTTCTTCATAAATCAATCTCCTTTCCATTATTCACATTATATGTATTAATTTTGAGTTTATTCAGTTAGCCACACCTAACTTCAACTACATTTTACCATACCCTTTGGCAAATGTAAATACTTTTACATAAAAAAGGGAGTGTAAATTAATTCAGCGAATTAATTTACACTCCCTTAAAAACTCTTCTACTGTAATCAGTTCTTTTCTGCTACTTCGCCGAGAGCATCTTTTCTGGAAAGGTTGTTTCTGCCCATCTTATCAATTTCAACGAGCTTAACGATGATTTCGTCACCTTCGTGAACTACGTCTTCTACCTTTTCTACTCTCTTTGTGTCAAGCTTGGAGATGTGTACAAGACCTTCGCGGTTGGGCATAAATTCTACAAATGCACCGAATTCCATAATCTTGGTAACTCTGCCTGTATAAATCTTGCCAACTTCGGGTTCAGCTACAATACCTTCGATTGTGGTAAGAGCCTTGTTTGCAGCTTCAGTATCTTCAGAAAGAATGAATACGGAACCATCATCGTTGATGTCAATCTTAACACCGGTATCTGCAATAATCTTCTGAATAACCTTACCGCCTGTACCAATAACATCTTTAATCTTTTCAACGGGAACCTTTGTTGTGATAATCTTGGGAGCATACTTGGAAAGCTCTTTTCTGGGTTCGGGAATAGCCTTGAGCATAACTTCATCAAGGATGTAGTTTCTTGCTACTCTGCACTTTTCAAATGCTTCTTTGATTATATCGTAGGTAAGACCGTCTACCTTAATATCCATCTGAATAGCAGTAATACCTTCCTTAGTACCTGCAACCTTAAAGTCCATATCTCCGTAGAAGTCTTCAACACCCTGAATATCAACCATTGTGAGGAAGTCGTCACCGTGAGTAATAAGACCGCAGGAGATACCTGCAACAGGAGCCTTGATGGGAACACCTGCATCCATAAGAGCAAGTGTACTACCACATACAGAACCCTGCGATGTGGAACCGTTGGAGGAGAGAACCTCAGATACAAGTCTGATTGAATAAGGGAATTCTTCCTCAGAGGGAATTACGGGCTTTAATGCTCTTTCAGCAAGAGCACCGTGACCGATTTCTCTTCTTCCGGGACCTCTGGAGGGCTTTGTTTCGCCAACAGAGTATGAGGGGAAGTTATAGTGGTGCATATATCTCTTGGAGGTTTCTTCGTCGATACCATCGATTGTCTGAGATTCGCTTACTGCACCAAGGGTTGCAACAGTAAGAACCTGAGTCTGACCTCTGGAGAAAAGTCCGGAACCGTGAGTTCTGGGGAGAATTCCTGCTCTTGCACTTAAGGGACGGATTTCGTCAATACCTCTGCCGTCTACTCTCTTGTGGTCTTCATAGAGCCATTTTCTTACGATTTCCTTCTGAATCTTGTAGAAGATTTCGTCGATTTCAGCATCTCTGCCTTCGCCTTCTTCGCCGAGGTATTCCATAAGCTCATCTGTGAGAACCTTCATTCTTTCGTCACGGATTCTCTTGTCGTCCGTATCTATGGCAGCACATACCTTGTCGTAGGAGAATGCATATACCTTGTCCCAAAGTTCCTTATCAACTTCGTGAGCTTCGTAGGGTTCCTTTTCCTTTCCTACTTCTGCTACAATGCCGTCGATAAATTCACAAATCTTCTTGATTTCTTCGTGAGCGTATACGATAGCGTTAAACATTACGTCTTCTTTAACTTCGTTGGCACCGGCTTCGATCATAACAACCTTTTCCTTGGTACCTGCAACGGTAACGTACATATCGCTCTTTTCTCTCTGCTCCAAGGTGGGGTTTATAACATATTCGCCGTCAACTAAACCAACTACTACTGCACCTACAGGGCCTGCAAAAGGCATCTGGGAGATGGAAATAGCAATTGATGCACCGTTCATGGCACATACTTCGGGGGAGCAGTCTATGTCTACGGACATAACTGTAGTAACAAGACCTACATCGTTTCTGTAATCCTTGGGGAAGAGAGGTCTTATGGGTCTGTCAATTACTCTGGAGGTAAGGATAGCCTTTTCGCTGGGCTTACCTTCTCTCTTTAAGAATCCGCCGGGAATCTTACCTACGGAGTACATCTTCTCTTCGTAGTCAACGCTTAAAGGGAAGAAGTCTACGCCGTCTCTGGGCTTTGCGGATGCTGTTGCTGTAGCAAGAACTACGGTGTCACCGTATCTCACCATTGCTGCGCCTGATGCGAGCTGTGCCACTTCGCCGATTTCTACAGAAAATTCTCTACCGGCGATGGTTGTGGTAAATGTCTTTTTCATACTGATTTCTCCTTTTTGATTTTTAACATCGGGAAAAGCTTCTATCAGCAGTTAAATACGGGCTTTTGAAATTGGCAAAAACACATATTTAACTGCTAATCACCGACAGATTTCCCGGTGTTTTTTGTTTTTTAAAGAAACTTGATTAATGCAAAACAGGCAAAGAGGAAATTTCCTCTTTGCCCGAATTTGAAACTACTTTCTGATGCCGAGTCTTGCAATAACTGTACGGTATCTTTCGATATCGATTTTAGCAAGATAGTTAAGAAGACCTCTTCTGTCACCAACCATCTGAAGAAGACCACGTCTGGAGTGATGATCCTTCATGTTGGACTTAAGGTGCTCTGTAAGGTGATTGATTCTGTAAGTAAGAATAGCAATCTGAACTTCGGGAGAACCTGTGTCGCCTTCGTGTCTGGCATATTCTTTGATAATAGCCTGCTTTGTTTCCTTTAACATATTTGTTTCCTCCTTAAAATCTGCCCGCTTAGGGCTTTAATAATCGCCGCAATACGAAGACCCGGTTGGAGTGTCCAAAATCTTAGCATTGGGCTGACAACTATGATATTGTATCATAAGTTTTTGCATTTGTAAATAGTTTTTTGAAAAAAATTTGGTTTTTATAATACCTTACTGTTATCTATAGCATAGTCAAGAAGAATGTTGATTAATTCATTTCTTGAACGATTGGTTTCTTTTGACAATGCGTTCAATTTATTTACTGTTTCTTCCTTGATTCGTACAGAAAATGTTTTGTAGCCATCCTCGCCTTTTAGCTTACGTTTATTTATTATTAATTTATCTTCCATACACTTCACCTCACAAACATTATATCTTGACTGCAGTTGCTAATATATGTTATGATAAATAACATATATTATAACATAGGTGGTTCCGTATATGAATAAACGATGTTGTTTTGCAGGTCACGGTAAAATATATGATACATCAATTAAGGAAAAGGTGAAAACAGAAATCAAAAGGCTCATAGAAACAGAAAATGTAAGGGAATTTTGGGTTGGAAACTATGGAAAATTCGATGCATATTCGGCATGTGCGGTTCGTGAACTGAAAAATAACTATCCGGATATAAAGCTCGAACTTGTTGTACCATATATAACAAAAAACATCTCCCGATACAAGGAAATGTTTTATGAAAATTATGATTCAATTCTCATTTCCGACGTTCCGGAAAACACTCCAAAGAGATTTTACATATCAAAGACAAATGAATATATGATAAATAAGTGTGATTATTTAATATGTTACGTTACCCATGCATGGAGCGGTGCCGCAACCACAATGAAATACGCCCTCGGAAGAAAACACATTAAAGTTATAAATATCGGTGAAAAATATGGCATTAACGACTAATACCAAAGGTGATTTTGAAATAAATCCGGAAACGATATTTTCGTTTCCGGATTTATTTATATCAAAAATTCTATCATACATTCCTCATCTGCACAAAGTCCTACCCTATATTCTTTGCCGTTTGCAACTACCGTTACAGCTTGACTTACGGGAGAACTAAGTACCGCTTTAACTACCTTACCCATCTTCCACCAAATTGATACTGCTACATTTCCTTTAGCAACTAAACCTTCTACACTGCCATTGGCACAAATATCAGGCAATGCCGGAAGCAGAGTGATTTTTCCTCTTTCTGATTGAAAAAGCATATTGCATATCGCAGCAACAGAGCCAAAGTTTCCGTCTATCTGGAAGGGGGGATGAGCATCCAGAAGATTGGAATATGAGCCTCCGAAACGATAATCTCTCCCGGCTCTGCAATCCACAAATTTAAGCTGATTGTTAAGAAGTCTTACAGCACGATTACCATCACGCAGAAGCGCCCAGAGATTGATCTTCCAGGCAAGGCCCCATCCTGTGCCGTCATCACCTCTTGTTTCAAGAGTTTTTTTGCAAGCATCTGCAAGGTGGGGAGTATTATCCACGGAAATGGTAGTTCCGGGGTAAAGTCCATATACATGAGATGTGTGTCTGTGCTTAGGATCCACCTCTTTGTATTCCTTGTCCCACTCAAGCAGTCTTCCGTCGGAGCCTATTTCAAGCCACTTCAAATCATCTGCCTTTGATGAAAGCTCTGCGGAAAACTTATCATCCTCATCAAGGATTGATGCAGCTTCTGCAGTATGCATAAATAATTCTTTAACAATACTTTGACCAATAGCTGTATACCTTGCCAAAGCGAAAGTGTCATCGCCCAGATAATATCTGTTTTCCGGTGATGAACAAGGGCAGAGCATGAGCTTTCCGTCTGCATCTTCCACAAGTAAATCCAGATAGAACAAAGAAGCTTCCTTCATAAGCGGATATATCCTCTTAAGATAGTCTTTATCCAAAGTGTACTCATATCCATCAAAAAGCTGTTCGCATAACCATCCGGAACACAGATTCCATGGGCTCCACTGCTCGCTTATAAGCTGTCCTTTGCCACATGGATATGCATGTGCCCATATATCGGAATTGGAATGGAAGCCAAATCCTCTTGCTCCGTACATTCTCTGTGCGGTTTCCACACCCATAGGCACCATGCTTTCTATGTATTCCACGAGTGGCTCCCACATATCACCAAGGTTTGCCGTAAAAGAAGGCCAGTACGCCATTTGTAAGTTTATATTGGTAGTGTAAGTACTCTCCCAGGGAGGATTCATGGTTGAATTCCATATTCCCTGCAAATTAATGGCACGGCTTCCCTTACGCGATGAAGATATCATAAGATATCTTCCAAAATTGAAAAGAAGCTCATAAAGTCCTGTGTCAGTTCCGTCAAAGGATTTGATTCTCTCGGATACATCCATATCCTTGTCCGGTCCAAGGTTAAGCTTAACCTTGTTAAAAAGCGAACTGAAATCAGATACATGGTTTTTCTCTATTTTTTCGTAATCGAAGCTACAATCAGCCATTACCGTCTTTACAGCATTCACGGCATCAAAATCCGGCTTGGTGTATGGGTCTATGTAGCTTGTTTTTGAGAACATATATATTACTACTTCGTCAGCATCCTCTACATTGATTACGCCGTTACTTAATGTAACCTTACCACCCTTTACCACGGGTTTAATAAGTTCCGCAAAGGTTACTGTTTCGCCCTCTGATTCGGGATACACATAAACCGGCCCTTGTTTTCCCTGAATGGTTCTGTCGTGGTCATAGGGACACATACCACGATATATATAGTAACCATTCCCCTCTATGGTGTCCAATGGCTTAAGCTCAGTTTCAAATCGAAGATTAAACGAAATTGCACCTTCTTGATCTGCTGTCAGTTTGAGAACAACACAATCCTCTTTGTAGGGTACGAAACATTTGCGAATATAGTGAATACCCTCAAAGTCATACTCTACAACAGAAACAGCCTTTTCAAAGTCAAGGCTCCTTTTATAATCGGAGATTGCATCATGGTTAAAATCAAGATATACATTCCCCATTGGAAGATACTTGTGAGATGTACCCTGATTGAACTCCATGGTGAGAATTCTTCTGCATTCCTTGTAGTCTCCCTTTAGCATACAATCCCTTGCCGCCTGCCACTTTTTGTACAAATCCTTGGGTACCTTTTCTTCTTCGGTACGCGGATGTCCCGAATAAACTGTATCATTATTTAAAAGTATGCGTTCTGTATGGGTACCGCCATATACCGTAGCACCCTGAATTCCATTGCCCAGAATACATGCTTCTTCAAAAAGTTCTGCAGGACTATTAAAATAGTATGATGTATTCATAATTATCTCCTTTGACTTCTTATCTTTCTCACGACCTCTTCCAAACGGCGACACACATCGCTTAATATACCGTCATTTGCCACAGTATAGTCTGCCGCCTTGCGGTAAAGTTCAATCCTTGCCCTGTACAGGTCGTAAATTCTGCTTTTATCCTTTAAAAGCGGTCTGCCCTCAAGAGATGACTTGTCCAGTATAAAATCCACAGAAGCATCTATAAATATCACCTTCCCTGAGGACTTCATTATTTCTATGTTTTCGGAAACGGTTACAATGCCTCCTCCCGTTGCCACAAACAGATTGTCTTTTAAGGCAAGGTCCTTTAAGGCTTCTGTTTCCGCCTTGCGGAACACAGCCTCACCCTCTTTAAATATTTCAGGTATTGTTCTGCCCTCACGATTTACTATATGTTCATCGGCATCTATAAGTGTGGTGCCGATTTTTTCTGCGACCTTTGCTCCGATTGTGGATTTACCGCAACCGGGCATACCAACAAGATATATGTTGTTCATTGAACTGTTCCTTTCAAAAAACATGTAATTTGTCATTCCGAAGGTATGTGAGGAATCTTCCTTAAAATCAAGCATCTCATTTGTTTGGGAGATTCTTCAGCTTCGCTTCAGGATGACATACAAAAATGAATACCTCACTTGTTTTGGAGATTCTTCGACTTCGCCTTACGGCTACGCTCAGAATGACATATCGGTTGTATCAACCTCATTCAAACTCCCCTACAAGCCAAGAATTATCGTCACATTGTCATTCCGAACGTATGTGAGGAATCTTCCTTAAAATCAGGCCTCTCATTTGTTTGGGAGATCCTTCAGCTTCGCTTCAGAATGACATACAAAAATGAATACCTCACTTGATTTGGGGATTCTTCGACTTCGCCTTACGGCTACGCTCAGAATGACATATCGGTTGTATCAACCTCATTCAAACTCCCCTACAAGCCAAAAATTATCGTCACATTGTCATTCCGAACGCATGTGAGGAATCTTCCTTGCAATTAAGCATCTCATTTGTTTGGGAGATTCTTCAATTCCGTTTCAGGATGACACACATATGCGAGTGCATTGTTTGCTAAACAAAGTGACAAACCAAAATTTATTCCAATTCTATTATTTTATCCACAGCCATAAAATATCCGTCGGGTCCAAATCCCGAAATCTGGTCTATACAGCCTGCCTTGGTTACGGACACCTTGCGGAAATCCTCACGGCTGTTAATATCGGAGAAATGCACCTCTATAAAGGGTGTGTCTATGCTTTTTATGGCATCGGCTATGGCATAGCTGTAGTGGGTGTATGCACCGGGATTAATTACCACACCTTTAACATCAGAGCCGTAAAGGCTTTGAATCTTGTCTATAATAGCGCCTTCGTGGTTGGACTGCCATATTTCCATTTCAATTCCTTTTTCTCCGGCGTATTCCATAAGGCGTTTGCATATATCCTCATAGCTTTCTGTACCGTATATGCCCTTCTCTCTTATGCCCACAAAGTTTATGTTTGGTCCGTTTAATATAAGTATTTTCATGATTAAACCTCGTATATTAATATTCCACTTCCACAAGCTTAAGTCCTCTGGCAGGAAGAGTAGCACCTGCTCTCTCTCTGATTTGAGTTTCAAAAACAACGTATATTACATCCTCATTAAGCTTGCCTATTCCTATTTCATAAAGCGTTCCTGCTATAATACGTACGGTATTATGCAGAAATCCGTTGCCGTTTACTACGATGTGTATTACACCGTTTTCATCGGTAATCTTTATAGAGTTTACAGTCCTTACAGTAGACTTCCTGGTCTTACCGAGAGAACTGAATCCTCTGAAATCGTGAGTACCTTCAATCCATTTTGCAGCCTGGCACATTTTATCCACATCCGGTCTGACCGGTGCATACCACAGATATTTACGTTCAAACACATCGGGTTTAGTGTATGCAATGGCATATTCATAGGTCTTGGACTTGGCATTAAGTCTGCTGTGGAACCTTTCCGGTACTTCTTCAAGGGTAAGCACCCGTATATCTTCGGGAAGGTAATTGTTTAAATAATTCAAAATTTCCCCATTGGTCATATCCGTGGTGCATTTAAAATTTGCCACCTGACACAAAGCGTGCACTCCCGCATCGGTTCTGCCGGAAGCAAATATGTCCACATTGCAATCACACATTTTTGAAAGAATATTTTCAAACTTTTCCTGAATGGTGTTTTGAGTATTGCCTTGTTTTTGCCAGCCGTTATAGCGTGTACCGTCGTATTGAACTGTTATTTTATAATTCTTCATAGTTTTATCTCTTCCATTACTTTAATAAGTGCCTGTGCCATTGATGCAAAGCCGTAGTCAGTTGGATGGCAGTTATCTACCGTTCCTTCGTTTCCGCAAAGCTCTGTAAGGGCAAGTCCGTCAATAAAGTAAACATTCTTATCTCCCGATGCAAGAGCGTTTTTGTAAGTGGTTTCAACAATAGCTCTTCTGTCTGTGACATATTTTATTTGTATGTGCTGCGGTCTTGACATCATAATAATTGGCATATCCGGATGGCACTCGCGGATAGCCTTAAACATCTTTTCATGAGTTGCACTAAGATGTTCTACCGTAGGCGCATTGTGATCGTAATCGTACACAAACATAGACATATCCAGATTTTTAATGTAATCTATAATTTCATCCTCAGCTTTGGCACTGCCGGAAAAACCGAGATTTATGTAATCGTAGTTGAAATATCTTGAAATAATTGCCTGATAAGTACTGCCGGGTCTTGAAGCACATCCGCCTTGGGTAATGGAGGAACCGTAGTATACAATGGGTTTTTTGTTTAAATATTCGGGGACTTCTTCAAGCAAAGAACCCTCATCAAGACCTATGTAAAGCTCTGTAACTCCGCTGTACAGAGGAAAGTTAATTGTTATTACACGTTTGGAATTTTCGCCGAATTCAAATGATGATTCATAGCCATCTACAATGTCAAAAGGTGGCGTAAAGGTATTTACATAGGTATCGCCGTTATACATATCAAAGCCTATAGAGCCCGTAAGGGGAAAATGGCTCATCTTGCCCAGATTGTTCAGTTTGGCATTTATTGCGATAAATTTGCTGTCGGTAACGAAGCGTACTCTGCCTCCGGCAGTATGCCAATGAAGACCGTACACCCCTTCGCTTACAGACTTTGCAACATTTTCGGGCATACGGCGGTAGATACCGTTTTCGCGGTATACACCATATATTCTAAAAGGAGCCTCATCTATACTGTAGAACTTAACCCCTTCCCTTTCTACCTTTGTTTCAACTTTGAAATTTTTATCGATTTTAGATATATCGCTCATGAATTTTCACTCCCATGCATTTGCTATTCAAATTGTAACACAACCTTGCGGATAAATCAACAAAAAACGCAGGCAACATCATATTGTCTGCGTTTTCAGATTTAATTTATGTACTTATCAAGATTGCCATACTCGTCAAGAATTGCCATAATTATATACAGTCTTGGCACGTGGAAGGGTCCTTTGAATATGTTTCCCTTAAGAGTTGTAGACACGGTGTTGTCATAGTGAAGATATCCGTACCATTCGCCGTTTTCCTTGTCTAAGAAATACTTTTCGCAATACTGCTTTACGATTTCATATTTCTCATTGTAGCTTTCATCACCGAAAAGCATATACGCCATTCTTAAAGCTATCATGGTTTCACATTGGGGCCACCACAATTTCATATCCCATTCAAGCTGTTGGGGCGGCATTCCAAGCACATCGGTAAAGGCTATGATGCCGCCTCTTTCCTTATCCCATCCAAGAGGCCAGGTGATATCTATAATTTTCCTACCGATTTCTATTGCTTCTTTGTTTCCGCTTATCATACCTTCCATCATTACAAACCAAGCCGCCTCCATGGAGTGACCCGGGTTAACGATTCTTCCGGTTGGGGTATTTGCAAAGTTACCCTTGTCGTCGGTGTTTTCCATAAGAGCTTTATCAGTGAGGAATCCCCCATGGAGAATTTTGTCGAGGCACTCGGATGCTATCCGGTTGTACTTTTCGTCATGGGACACAGTTCTCATTACTTGACAGGTGGCAAGCATTATCATAACAGGAGAAAGGGCATTAAGCTTCTGATTTTCGGGGTTTATCTTGGGCGGATTTTTCCTTACGCCGGTAAAGCATTCATATGCCACATCAAAATACTTTTCGGCATCTTCCAGAACTTTTACATCTCCTGTAGCTTTATAATACTCTGCACAGCCTATTGCGGCAAAGGTTTCGGAAAAATAATATCTTCTCTTTTGCAGTTCCCTGCCGTCCTCTGTTACAGTAAAGTACATTCTTCCATCTGTATCGGTGCATTTGGGCAGAAATTCATAGATTTTCTTTGCAGCTTCAAGATATTCGGGGTTCTTTTCCACGCTGTTGTAAGCCTTGGAAAAGCTCCAAAGAGCTCTGCCCTGAAACCACACACTTTTGTCCGTACCGTAAAGCTCGCCTTTCTCATCTGCCATTGTACAGATACCGCCGTTTTTGGTATCAATGGAGTTTTTAAGCCAGAAAGGTAAAATATTTTCCAATAAATCTTTTTTAAAGTTCATCACTATTCTCCAATTCTATTATGCAAAAGTTACATAATCTCTCAGTGCAACTTCCGTGGTCATATTTTTAATATCGGCATTGCAATCCCAAAGCATCTCGGAATAAAGTGCCACCGGGAACATAAGATTTTCTTCAAACATTCCGTCCTCCACAAGAGCCGCAATTAAAAGATTGCCTTCCTTTGCCTTTTGCATTGCCTTAATCATATCATAGGCCTTGTCGCCGTTTTTAAGCCAGTACGCCTGAAAATACTTCCAGACTTTTCTCTTTCTTATAACGCGGTTTTCCCTTACGGTTTTTGAACTTGCACCAATTGAAACCGAACCTTCAAGATGCTTAAAAGCGCCCCAATCAAGCTTTGTAAATCCCTTTGTAACCACACCGAAGCGGTCGTCTGTGCCACGAAGATTTGCAATTTTTACGCTGAGGTTTTTGGTATCCTCAAAGGTTTCCAAATCATCGGGAAGGTACGAGAACGGGAACGCCCCTGCATCCTCCCACACAATTGTTACTCTTTTGTCAACCTTTTCTATATATTCAAGCTTTTCCTTAACGGAGGTAGCATGAAGTCCGAACTGTATTTCCATATCCGGATACTTTTCAAAGAAAAGTGCTGAGGTGGTATTTACAAATTCCGTTACCGCTTCTGCAATAACTATGCCGTTTACTGCATCCTCTTTAAGCTCGGTAAATGACTGGAAATATATTCCGTCACAGCCTGTAGCGGCATATTCATTTTCGTACTTTTCAAGGTATTCCTTGGGGTCATAATTAAGACCGTCTTTTAAGAACACATTGCAATCTGTGCCCCACATCCAGGAATAGCCCCATATAAGCTTTATGCCACAGCTATGAGCGTAGTCCACCATTTCCTTAGCGTTTACCGGAACATGGTCATTCCATATTATTGCAGTGTTCATTTTGCAAAGGAGCATATTGTCAAAAAATCCCCTGTAATCATAGATTACATGTCCCCAGGTCCATATGCCCCTATCCTTAACGGACGGATATGAAGAATACTCAAAATCCTCAAGTTCATTTTCAAATGGATTTACACGATAAACATCAGCATTATGGGGAAACTCATACTTCAAAATGTATTTGTTGTAAAAGTCTATGCATCCGTACACCACACCGATGTCATCGAAGCCCATTATGTATATGGTTTCTTCACTCACTTTTATGGCGTATTCTTCCGGGTGAGTAAGCTTAATTTCATTCTTTTCCTTAAGAATGGGATTATTATCCAAGGTGCCTATATAAATGTATCTGTACTCCAAAGATTGGGGTAACTTATCATAACTAAAGCAGGCCGGATATTCTATGTTGTAATCCTGAAGCAGAGTACTTAACACCTCTATTGCCTTTTTCTGCAAAGGGGTTTTGGCTTCGCCGTATACTATAGCAAATTTTTTCATTAAACATCACCTCTCACCATAGTATACCATATACCATATTGATTTTACAGGCACTATTTTTGCGTATTATTAGGATTATATTGATATTTTTTGTATTCCGAGGGCGACATGCCTACCTGTCTTTTGAAACACCTTGAAAAATAGTTAATATTGGAAAACCCACATTCCAACGCCACATTGGTAATGCTTTTCGAGGTGCAACCCAGCATTTCCTTTGCTTTGGATATGCGGTATATATTTAAAAACAAAGAAAAACTTGTGCCGAACTTCTCTGCAAAGGTTCTGCAAAAATGACTTTGGGTATAGAAAAGCTCTTCTGCAAGGTGTGCAGAGGTAATATTTTTATCATAATTTCCGGCTATAAAATCCATTACTTTTGCATAAAAAGCACTGTCCTTGTTGGGTTTTGGCATTTCGTTTATATGTCCGCTTTTCATAAGCAAGGCAAAGAGCATGGAAATGTATGCTCCAGCCTCTAGATGTGCTGTCTCTTCATCTTTACGGCATACCTCAAAAAGCCTTTGAAAAACCTCTTCCGCCATCTTATTGCGAAAAATGTGCTGTGTAAAACAACTTCCGGACAGTAGCTTTCCGGCAAGCTTTTTGTCAGAAATAAGCTCAACATCAAAGCATATGCAATAGTGCTCATAATACTCCTTATCATCCGGATACAATGAATGTACCTCCATGGGATTTGCAAGAATAATATCTCCCTTTGAAGCACTAAAACAGTGAGGCCCTATTTTGGCGCAAGTTTTTCCCGATGTAACATATATAATTTCAAATTCTTTGTGTATATGGGGGTTTGTAGCATCATAGTCACGGTGTATATCGGTTGCCACAGGGGCATTTTTGCATACCAAATTAAAATTATCGTTATACATGGACATTACTCTCCTGATATTCTCCCGGGCTCATACCTGTAAGCTTCTTAAATATTTTTGAAAAATAGTACCTGTCGGAAAAACCCGTAATATTTGCGGTTTCCTCTGTGGAGTAACCGCCTGAAAGAAGCTGTTTGGCATGCTCGGTACGAACATTGTTGCGATACTTTGCCGGAGTAATTCCAAATACCTTTTTAAAGTTCTTTTCCAAAGCAGAAATACTAAGTGAACACATATCGGCAAGTTCTTCCACGGTGGTATCCAGGTTGTAGTGCCTCTCTATGTGGGTAAGGGCAGGCGAAACTGCCGAAAGGGCTTTATGGTTAACTCCATTGGAATCCTCGGCTTCAAAATATCCTATCATCTTCAAAAGGTTACCCATACAAAGGCTTCTGCTATTTTTGTTTCGTATATAATTTTCGTATGCCTCACTTATAAGGGCAAGATATCTGTCGGACTCATAGCTTTCGGTAATGCACGCCCTGTCCCTTAATGCCACAGGCTCATTTCCGTCAAATACAGAAAACTGAATCTGGTAGAATTCTGTAGGCACTCCTGTAGTAGTATTAGTATAAGCACTGCCATAAGGAAGATATATCATCTCCCCCGGTCTTAGGCTAAGCTTGTATGTACCAAAATCAAAATCAAGCCCACCCTGCAGACAATACATAAAGCTGTTTGTTTTACGAAATTGTACTGTGTGTCCGCCTATATTTATGTTTCTGTATGCAACCCATCTGACACCTACATGTGCTTCGTTTTCAATATGATACATTTTCTCACCACTCTTTTATATCTACTATCACTATATCAGTGTACAAGAAAAATATCAAGCTTTTCACGCAAAAATGTACGATTTTATACACAAACAAAACCATTATGTCAATTGTCTTTTAAACCAAGAGGTTATATGATATATAGCAAGAAAATTTATTATACTAATGGAGGCTCGTATGAAAAAATTATTATCTGTTCTTATGATTGTGCTGTTGTGTGTTTCCGGTGTTACTTTAGCAGAAGAAAATGTCGGAAATACACAAATGAAAATTATCTATCCGGATTTAAAAGCCGGAAAGATATTTTCCCCTGAAATTTCTCCTTTTGAAAAAAACGGAGAACTGTATCTTCCCTTACGTGCTGTATGCGAAAAATTAAAAGCCGAAGTTGTGTGGAACAAAGCAGACGGCACTGCAACAGTAACCAAGAAAGGTTCATCCTTTACCCCCGACGAATTTATTATGGAAAACGGAAGGATGTATGTAAAACCCCATGTTATAAAGGACTTCTTCGCTGTGGAAATTACCGAAGATACAGAAAACAACGCTGTGGTATTTAACACCGGCAAGGATTACTATGCGAAATGGCAACATCAGGAAAACACGCAATTTAAACTTGAGCTTTCCGGAGATGACAAATATCCGGACTACCTTGCCCAAGAGGCGGCAAATACCGTATTTGACATACAAACCCACCCCTCAAAAAATCTTGCAAGCATTGCATTTATAACCGATTTTCACTACACACCCACAGCCAATGACTCTCTTGCACTTACAAGAGCCGTTAACACCTACAGGGATATTGCATCCAAAGTGGAAACAGACGGAATTGTCCTTGGCGGCGACTATCTGTGCGAAGGAAGCAAGGAAGCAAGACTTGAAATTTTCAAGGAATTCCGCAGTCACTTTGAAGGCACAAAATACTACCCCGTAAACGGCAACCACGATGACGGATATCTCTGGGATAACAACTATTTACAGATAAAGGAAGATATCAACCACTTTGACCGCCCGGATATGTACGGAGCAATGTTTGACCACCTCCCCGACCAAGGCGTAGTATCCAACGAAAATGATCCCAAGTCTCTTTACTATTACTTTGACAACACTGACAAAAAAGTCCGCTACATAGTGCTTGACGGTCATAATTATGTGGATGAAAACGGAACAGTAATTACACCCGGATTAGGCGGTATGGGTCAAAAGCAGATGGATTGGCTAGCAAATGAAGCCCTCAAATTTGACGAAGAAGGCTGGACTGTGCTTGTGTTTATGCATCAGATGCAAAAGCCCGAAACAAGTACAACAGCCCACACCCGGACCCACTACGCAGTAAGAATGGTTCTTGATGCCTACAAGGCAGGCACAAGTATTTCCGGCATTATTCCCGAGGACGAAACCGTACCAAACCGCGCAGAATGTAACTACGACTTTTCAAACTACAAGCGTGCAGAAATTGCAGGTCTTGTGGCAGGGCATTGGCACATAGATTTGGTAGAATATACCCCCGGCGGTATACCCTATATATTCACCGAAGCCTTTGTGGAAAACAACAAGCACTTAACAGAAAAGCACAAGCGTATTGCAGGAACAAAATCAGAAATTCTTTTTGACGTGATTTCAATTGATACCAACTCGAAGATGCTCTACATTTCAAGAGTAGGCTCGGGATTGGATAGAAGAGTAAGCTATAAGTAAAACAAAAATGGTGGTAAAAACCCAATCGGTTTCTACCACCTTTTTGTTATATGTATTTTTCCATAGACAAATGGGGTATTCCTTCTTCAAAATATTCGTCGGAAACAACTTCAAACCCGAATTCCCTGTAAAAAGGAACAGCGTGCTTTTGTGCAGAAATGAATATCTTTTTGCAAAGGTTATTTTCCTTTATTTCTTCCAGGGTACGGTTCATAAGCTCTGTTCCAAGACCTATACCGTGTTTTACGCTGAGTACCCTGCCTATTTTAAGAGTTGTTTTTTCCTCATCCATATAAAAGGCTCTTAAATATGCAACTACTCTGCCCCCATCTTCAAGGAAAAAGTGACGGCTTACAAAGTCCACATCGTCCATATCCACATAGCTTATTTTTTGTTCAACCACAAAAATTTCGGCTCTGGATTTTAATATTTCATAAAGCTCTTTTGTTGTAAGGTCATTAAATTCTTTTGATACAAAATTCATCTTATTTTACCTTCCTGTCCTCACCGTCACCTAACCTCAACATAGTAAGGCTGTTTTGTGACGGCGTCCACACCATAACATCCATACAAAAGGCAAGTCCAGTCTGCTCATATTTATTTCTGAATACTCCGGCTGTAACACACTGAACACATGGCAGGGGATTTTTAAACCCGTTTGCTTCTTCAAAAGGCTCATAGAGAGAATCTGCATGGGTGTGCCCGCTTAAGCAGGCTATAAGTTTGCCGGAATTTTGGGCATCAAAATTCTTTATAATGTCCGCCATTTCTCCGACATCGTCTATCCAACCGCATAAGTTTGCTACATGGGTTTCACAAATCTTTTCCCCATTCCATACCTTAGCCATTGGAGTATTATCCGAACCCGCCTGAAAACCAGTATTTTCGGCATCTTTTGGCTTGTCGTCCTTGAAAGGCACAAAAGCCTTCCTGCGTCCTCCGCACCAAAATCTATTCAAAAATACAAGATTTTCAGGTCGAAAAATTTTAAGATTATCAAAAATCGTTATAATCGAGCCAAAAACGCAGGTAATCCTATCGGATTGGCGAGTATTTTGGTGA
>JAZQFN010000002.1:0-38727 GCA_045539515.1 Clostridia bacterium | reverse complement strand
AAACGATGCAAAGTCGGCATAGAATAATTCAGTTCCATTTTTTATGCCGACTTTAGTGAGGACATGCGGCGAAAATCGCCGCCTCCGCAGCGGCATCGTTTTTGAAGAAACAAGTCTTATGTTTTCAAGGTATTAAAACACAGCGGACGGGGAGAGGTGTCGGGGATGCACCTGCAGGCATCCCTGACGGTTTTCGTTCTTTGACCTCAAAGAACACAGTTTAAACTCACCGATAAACCAAAATTTATCTACAAACATCAAAAGCGGAGACTGCCGCAGCAACCTCCGCTTTTTCTCAATCATTTATTATTTACAATATCTATAATTTTGCCCAGGCACTGTTCAAACTTTACCCCGTAGTAATACTTCTCCTTTTCATCCTGAGTATTTACAATACTGTCGTGAACAAAATCAATTGCCGTATCCAGAGAATCCTCAAGACTTTTGCCTATGGTTATGGATGAAATGAGCACACTTGCAAAAATATCGCCTGTGCCGTAGTAGGTACCGGGAATTTTGCTTCTAAAGTGTGTGTGCATTTCCCCTGTGCGGGTATCAAGGCAAAGTGCTCCGTACTTATCGCCATGGGTAACCCCGGTTATCACTATAATCTTTGCACCGGTATCCTTA
Source organism: Clostridia bacterium (assembly GCA_045539515.1). Classification (GTDB taxonomy): domain Bacteria; phylum Bacillota; class Clostridia; order UMGS1810; family UMGS1810; genus RGIG8748. The sequence goes on along the minus strand of JAZQFN010000002.1, from coordinate 38,097 downwards.
AGCTTTAAAGCAAGCTCTTTTGCATAATCCTCATTGTGCTCTTCTCTGTATGGTGTATCTGTCAGAAAACAAGCCTCAGTTACATTTGGGCATATGATATCTGCATGGGAACACAAGGAATACATCTTTTTGACAAAATCCTTGTCAAAGCCATGATACAATTTTCCTTCGTCGCCCATTACCGGGTCAACAAATATAATGGTATCTTCCTTTTTAAAATCCGAAAAAAACTTAGCTACAATATCCAGCTGCTTAATACTTCCCAAATAGCCGGAGTACATTGCATCAAATTCCACATCAAGGCTTTTCCAATGGTTAATTATTCCATCCATATCTCCTGTAAGGTCTTTAAAGGTAAATCCGGAAAATCCTGCTCCGGTATGGGTGGAAAGCACAGCTGTGGGGAGTGCCACCGGCTCTATGCCGAAGGCAGCTATAATAGGTATTGCAGCTGTAAGAGAGCATTTGCCAAAGCAGGATATGTCCTGAACTGTGACTAATCGTTTTTGTTGCATAGTATCACCATATACTCAAGGGAGAGAAATTCTTCCCTCCCTTGACGAATGAACATTAATTATTTTATTACTCTTATCCAGCCCTCGGGAGCTTCAATTCTGCCCATCTGAATACCTGTAAGGGTATCGTAAAGCTTTTTGATTGTGGGACCCATTTCTGTCATACCGCTGGGGAAGCAGATTTCCTTGCCGTGGTCTACAATCTTACCAACGGGAGAGATAACAGCTGCTGTACCGCAAAGACCGCATTCTGCCATTTCGCTTACTTCTGCAAGGGGGATTTCTCTTTCTTCTGCTTCAAGGCCGAGATAATCCTTTGCAACCTGAATGAGAGAACGTCTTGTTATGGAAGGAAGTATTGTGGAAGACTTGGGTGTTACCACCTTGCCGTCTTTGGTTACAAAGAGGAAGTTTGCTCCGCCTGTTTCTTCAACATTTGTACGTGTTTTTGCATCAAGGTACATATTTTCGTCGTAGCCTTCTTCGTGAGCTGTAACAATAGCGTGAAGGCTCATTGCATAGTTAAGACCTGCCTTAATGTGACCTGTACCGCAGGGAGCAGCACGGTCAAAGTCGGATACCTTAAGAGTAAGAGGCTTAACGCCGCCCTTGAAGTAGGGTCCTACGGGAGTAGCAAGAATTCTGAACTGATACTCTGTAGCAGGCTTAACACCTATAACTGCATTGGTACCGAACATATAGGGTCTTAAGTAGAGGGATGCGCCGCTGCCGTAAGGGGGTACCCACTCTGCATTGGCTTTAACAACCTTTTCTACAGCTTCTATAAACTTATCTTCGGGGTATACGGGCATTTCCATTCTTCTGCAGGAATCTGCCATTCTCTGTGCATTGAGGTCTGCACGGAATACCACGATATCACCGTTTTCGGTGGTGTATGCCTTAAGACCTTCAAAACAGGTCTGTGCGTACTGAAGCACTCCGGCACATTCGTTAAGAACTACGGTGTTGTCTGTAGAGAGCTCACCATCGTCCCATTTTCCGTCTTTGTAGTTGGATACAAAACGGTAATCTGTTTTCATATAACCAAAGCCCAGTGAGCCCCAGTCCAAATCTTTCTTTGACATTTTATTCATCCTTTCCTGTAGGGTATTTGAATTCAATATATATGATAATATATTGTAGCACATACTTTGTATAAATTCAAATATTTTTATATATATTTTGCATTTTTTATAAGTATTGGCACAAAAGTCACACCATATGGGTGGTTATTTGTAAAACTTGATAAGCCTAATATACTTTAACAACATAACTTGGGCAGAGATATATTAAACCAAAATTTACTAACGGTTTGTCATTCTGAGCCGGTAAAGAATCTTCCTTACAATTGACTATTTCAGTTTTACCCTCTCGCAAATCTTCTCCGCACACTTTATGCCGTCCATGGCGGCACTCATTATGCCTCCGGCATAGCCTGCGCCTTCGCCTATGGGATACACGCCTCCCACAGAAGAAGTCATATCCTCGTTGCGTATTATTCTGAGCGGTGCGCTGGAACGGGTTTCCACGCCTGTAAGGATGGCATCGTCTAAGTCAAAGCCTTTCATTTTTTGACCAAGCTCTTTAAGAGCTTTAAACAGACTTTCTGCCACAAAGCTTGGTAATACGTCCCAAAGATTGCAAAGTGCAACCCCCGGCATATAGCTTGGTCTTACACTTCCAAGCTCCTTTGTGGGTCTTTTTGCCATAAAGTCCCCTACTCGCTGACAGGGTGCGCTGTAGTTATTACCACCCAAAGCATACGCTCTGTGCTCCATATTCCGTTGGAAAGATACAGCATTTAAGGGGTCGTCACCTTCTATATCCTCGGGATATACCGACACCAAAAGTGCGCTGTTGGAGTTTTCCATATCGCGGGCAAAATAGCTCATACCATTGGTTACAACACCGCCCACCTCGGAGGCTGCACACACAACCTCACCTCCGGGGCACATACAAAAAGTATACACTCCCCTTCCGTCAGGATGACAGCTGAGTTTGTAATCTGCCGCAGGAAGCGACTCTGCTATATGCTTGTCCTTATACTGCAGAAGATTGATGTATTCCCTTTTATGCTCGATTCTTACACCCACGGAAAAAGGCTTTTTGCCCATAGCAAATCCTTTGTCCTTAAGAAGGGCATAAGTATCTCTGGAGGAGTGTCCCAAAGCAAGTACCAGAGAAGTTACAGGAAGGTATGTCTTATCTTTCGTAACAACGTCCGTTATTTCTATTTCTTTTACACTGCTGCACTCGGCTTTAATATCTGTAAGGCATTTGTTAAAGTATATTTCTCCCCCGAGCAGTTCAATCTCTTTACGGATATTCTTTACCACTATTTTTAAATAGTCAGTTCCTATATGTGGTTTAGCGTTGTATGCAATTTCCTCAGGTGCTCCCGCCTTTACAAATTCTTTCAACACAAAAGAAGCCCTTACATCGTTTACACCACAAGTAAGCTTGCCATCGGAAAAGGTTCCGGCTCCCCCTTCACCAAACTGAATGTTGGAATTGGGATTAAGCTTACCGCCGTTTTTAAACAAATCTACACTGCGGCTCCTTTCGTCTACAGACTGACCACGCTCAAAGACCAAAGGCTTTGCACCTGCACGGGCAAGCATAAGCGCACAAAAGAGCCCTGCAGGTCCTGCACCTATAACAACAGGCCTTTCGGAAAATGAAATATTTCCATAGGGAAAAGTATACGCCTTATGAACATAAGGCGCAACATTCTTTATTTTTTTATTCAAAATTCTTTTTTCGTTCGAAATCTCTGCCGCAAAGGTATATACGTAGCATATGGCGTCCCTCTTGCGGGCATCCACAGATTTACGAAGAATAGTGTATTCTTTAATCTCGCTAAGCCCGAGGGATAATCTTTCGGCAATTATTTCTTTAAGAGGTCTGTTGTCGGAAACAGACACTTTAACATCGGAAACCTTAATCATGGTTTAGCGCCTTTCCTTAGTAAAACACAATTTAAGCAAAAGCCATTGCCATCTTATAGTGCAGGAAGAAAGCCAGCCCTAAAAATTCCATAAGAACAAGCTGAACTGCTATGGCATAGTACTTCTTTCTGGCAACAAGAACTATATTAAGTATCAAAAGCGGAAACGTAGCTATAAATCCGCCGACAAGCATTGTAAGAAGTGCAGCCCAGAAAGGAGGTATGCTCTTGGCAATAAAAAGATTGCTGAGAAAGATCTCTGCAAGATATGCAGGGAAACACATTATAAGTGACAACAAAACCACATACCAGTGACAAACATACTCCATAAAAAGGGAACGGTTTTTATTTACTTTTTTGCAAGGTTTTTCGGCATTGCCTCTTACAACCTTGCCCCGTTGTCTTTGGCGGATTTTTGCCAGAGCATCCGAGGACGGATTGTCGGACATTTTGCCAATTGCTGAGGAAAGATTTTCGGCGTTGTCGCCGTTGTATCCCTGACCATTTGTATTCATAATATCCTCCGATATAACCAGTGTTCTAAATGAAAAAACGCCCCGCAGATTGTGCGGGGCATAGAATCAAAAAAGCTTATTTGTTAACAGCGTCTTTTAAGCCTTTGCCTGCCTTGAAGGAAGGAACTGTAGAAGCAGCGATCTTAATTTCTGCGCCGGTCTGAGGATTCTTACCGGTTCTTGCAGCACGCTTCTTTGTTTCGAATGTACCGAAACCAACTAAAGCAATCTTTTCGCCCTTTACTAAGCCTTCTGTTACAGCATCAACAAAAGCGTTTAATGCCTTTTCAGCATCAACTTTCTTTAAATCAGCTTTTTCTGCTATGATAGCAACTAATTCACTCTTTTTCATTTTACCTACTACCTCCTAAGTAAATTTGGTATATACAAATTATAGCAAAAAAAAAATGTTTATGCAATAGTTATTATACACAAAATTCCGCGCATAAAAAGGGTAAAAAAACCCGTTTTTTTGGTGGTAATGCCAATAAAACGGGGTTTTTTAACATATTTGTTACAATTTACATTCAGTCAATAATCTGCTCTACGGTAAAGAGCTCGTAATCTATATATGTGCTCATACGAACTTCATTGGTTGCAAGATCGCACCAGAAGCTGTCACCTGTCTTAAGAGCTCTGTCTTCAACGCCCTCGCCGAGATTAGCTATATCGGAGAGCTTCATACCGTCAAAGGCTTTTTTTACATCAATTCGTACACGGTACATTTCGCCCATACCCTTAACGGACATTATAAGGCTGGGATGATAATCTATGTAAATATCAGCACCCTTTTCGTATGCGCTTGAAAGTATATACATAAGGGGTGTGTAGAACATATGGCTGTGAAGGGATGCAAAGCCTTCAAACTGATAGGGTGTGTAGAGAGCTTCTCCCTCAAAGGCATAGGGAGTTTCGTATACCTTGTTGGGTATGCCTTCAAGTATATAGCGGAAATAAGCGGCATTTGCAGGGTAAGAAGCCTTATCTCTGCGAACTGCCATGGGAATATATTCGGAGTTATAACCGCAGCTTAAGAGTATGTGGTCACCAAAGGTAAGACCGTACTGCATATAAATGCAGGCAACTTCCTTTTTGGTAATGGTTCTCTTGGCGTCAATTTTGCTGTCTGCATAAAGAGAAATACCGAAGTTATATGCATAGCTCATATTCTCATTAAACTGAGTATCTGCCTTTGCCTCTACTTCCGGATATGTTTTGCCGTCGGGCTTTACCATGCCGGATTTAATGTACTCGTTGCGTTTTGCACCGTAAGTTATAATGGCAATGGCATCTTCTACGGTAACAAGCTTCTTAGCTTCTGCCTCAGTTGAACCATAACCCTTTGCATCAAGAGGATTTCGGCACATAATATCAAAGAAATGAGCATATTTGCCCTCATACTTCTTTTCGTAAACATAGCTTATGGCAGGGGAATTTGCCTTATACTGATAACGAAGGGATGCTGCGGAAAGCTCTTCGTAGGTGATGCCTTCGTCGGCAGCATAGGGAGAATCAAAAAGGTTAAGACCCTCGTAGATTGCCTTGTAGGTTTCGTCGGAGAAGTTATCTATAAAGTTATTTTTCTTTGCAGGGTCAAGAGTTTTGGCTCTTACAATAAGGGATGCGGCTTCTGCTCTTGTAAGGCTGTCTTCCAGTCTTAAATTAAGCTTGTCTGCACCAAGTACAAGCCCGGTATTATATACCCATGCGGTAGCATCGGCATTTGTACCCTGGCTCATAATGTAGTAAGGAGCTTTCGCCTTGGCACCGTCGGCAAATCTCTTGTAAAGAAGATTTGCAACTTCGGCTCTGGTAATGGGAGTTGTGGGATTAAAGTTGCCGTTTTCATCCCCATCAAGACCGGAATACATAATATATTCGTATGCCCAGTGAGTTTGGGGTACATCATTAAAGTCTGCTTGGGATCTCTGGGAAGATTTACCGAGCATCTTAACAAATTCAGCTCTGGAAACAGTGCCTGTGGGATTAAAAGATCCGTCAGGCATACCGTTTACGGTACCGTCATTTGCCAGGGTTTCTACGGCACTGTATGCCCAGTGGCTTTCCGGCATATCGGGGAAGCGTGCGGCAGATACCGTAACTGCACCAAATACCGTAAGGGTAAAGGTAAGTGCAATAATTGATGATAAAACTCTTTTCATTTAATTCAATTCCTTTCGAAAATATATTTTAAAACAAATATTCTTTTACAACCTTGGGTGCTTCATCGGAAATATTGCATCCGAGAACGCAAATTCTGGAATGTGTAATAAACCTTGACACCATGTCAAAAATCAAATCCGTAATCTGGTCGGACATAGGATGGATAATAGCTTCAAAAATACGTCGTATTGCCTCGGGGGTGGAAGCATCGCGTATGGTGTTTTGCAGGCTCCTCTCCAAAAATACCAGAGATTTCAAAGGCACTCTTACATTAGCATTGATGCCGGTGGTACCTGCCCAGGGGGTGCCGTACATATACCACACACCGTCTACAAAGCGCATTGCCGGTGCATCGTCATTTAGGATATACGTACCCGGGTAATTTTTCATCCAAAGTCCGGTGTGAGTGGATTTACCGGTGCCGGATTCTGCAGAAAATGCAAGCCCATAGCCTTCATGGACAATTGAAGATGCGTGAATTGCAAAACCGCCGTTAAACACAAGAGCAATGCGAAATGCATATTCCAGTATATTGTACAAGAAAAATTGGGTATCTACTCCGTAGATACTCTCCACATCATAAAGCAGTGCATAGGCTTTAGAAAGCCTTGTGTCATAACGCATATTGGCACAAATGCATTGGTTTTCGGCATCGTAAAAGCTTAAGATATATGCACCGTCTGCATCAATATACCAATTGCTTTCACTATGCTCTGTGAGCCGTGTGCCGGAGGGTTCTTCAAGTTGTTCTCTTGTAAGAACACATTCTACATCAATAAAATTGTCGGGGCAAGTATCTACCATATAAGCTTGAAACTGCTCCAAAGTATACTCGTCGTAAAAGGATTTTATTTTAAAGTAAATATCCGCAATTTTAAGAAAATATGTGTTTTTGCTTTCCACTTAAAAACCTCCTTTTACAACTTGCTATTTTATTTTATCATAATATACGTTAATTGGCAAGAAGATATTTTTGCAAATAAAAAAGGTCGGGACCGTATTCCCAACCTAATTTATTCAGATATTAAAATTGAATTAGCTGTTTTTTTTGAAAACAAAAACTTTTTAAATTTGCTTAATTATGCCTGGCTCTTAACTGCGGATGTCTTCTTATAAATAGTGACATTCTTGTATGTAGAGCCTTTGCCAATTCTTGCTGTGGGCTGATAACCCTTGAAGCCTGTAGGTAAATCAGAAAGAGATTCTCTGACAGATAACTCTACAACTTCAATTGAAGGTCTAGTGTATTTCTTCATATTAAATCTCCTCCTTTATTATTTAGCATATGCTTCTGCTGTGATGCCTGCAAGTTCTCCAGTATTGTCAGCAGCGACGAAAACAGTATAAGAACCTGTTTCGGAGCAACCAAGTGCAGGAAGCTCAACTTCTACGCCATCAAGAGTAACCTTAATGCCGTATTCAGCATAGTTACCTGTAACTGTAGCTGTAAAGCTGTATCCTTTGAATCCAGTTTCTTCATCGTCAGTAGGTACTGCCCAAGCAGTATCGTCCTTAGTAGCTGTAGCTCTACCACTAGTCTTGTAGTTACCTGCAGGAACGAAAGTGAAACCACCTTCGGAGAAACCTGCATCGGAACCAAATACAACTTCGGAAGCTGTTAACTTATTCCAAGCAGCTGTAAATGTGGGGAATGTAACGCCGTTAGCATCGGCAGTTGCCTGGTTGATATAAACGATATCATCGCCTGCGCTTACGTAGTAGGTAACTTCGCTACCTTCTGCAATGTTATTAACCTTAGCAGTAACTGATACCTGTGCATCAGCAGCCTGCTCATAGTCATAACTTGTAACAATTTCTACGTCTGCAGCGAAAGCGCTAAAACCGGCAAATGTAAGGCATAATGCAAGTGCAATTGCCAAAGTTTTTGAAAGCTTTATTTTCATCTGACAAACATCTCCTTCATTTTAATATACTGATTTGTTATTATAATTGTATCAAAAAGGAAATTGAATGTCAATAGCATTTCCTTTTTTTGTTTTCTGAAATTACTAACAATTACCTTAGTGAGTATTTGTGCATAATAAACAACAGCTACACGTTTTCGACAAATGTCATATTTTCCAGGCAGAATTTTTTTGTTGCAATATCCAATGCTGCCTTACGGTGTGTTATAATTACAGAGGTTCTGCCTGCAAGATTCTTTATGTTTTCCAGTATTTTAGCCTCGGTGATATCATCTAAAGCACTGGTGGCTTCATCAAGAAGTATAACCGGAGCATCTGTACAAAGTGCCCTTGCCACGGCAATTCTCTGAGTCTGACCCTCACTTAAGCCAAGGCCTCCCTCGCCGAGGACCGTATCCAGACCCATAGGAAGGGTGAGTATGTAGTCATATATTTCTGCACATTTGGCAGACTGTATTATTTTGTCTTCGTCAGCATCGGTGAAAAATGCAATATTTTCCCTGAGTGTCCCCGAGATTATCATATTACCCTGAGGCACATATGCAAAGAGGGACCTTGTGGAAGCACCAAGTTCTTTTGTTCCGGTATCGCAAAAGAGCTTAATCTCACCCTTTTGGGGTTTATATATACCCATAAGGAGCTTAAGAAATGTGCTTTTGCCCTTACCGGAAGCACCTGTAATTACTGCAATATCACCCTTATCAAGATTGAAATCCGCATTTTTAAACACGGCTTCTTCGCCATAAGCAAAATCCACGCCCTCTGCCCTTACACAAACAAAATCGGATATCTTTTCGTCCTTGGTGAGGTCGGGAGGGATATCCTCCACCTCCATTATACGCTCTGCAGAGGCAAGTGTTGCAAAAAACTGCGAAATTGTGCCGGATATTTCCCTGAAGGGACTCTGCATGGAATTTACAAGCTGTATAATAGCAGTAAAAGTACCCACCGTCATTATGGCATGGCTTATTTTGTATGCACACCAGGCAACGGCAAAGTAGTAAGCCACCGTCATGGCAAGATAGTAAAGAAGATTTACCACAATGCTTATGTAGCCCCTTTTCATATTAAGCCTGTAATTAATATCCTGCAAAAGCTCTGTGTGACGCTCTACGCGTTTTTCACTGCCAAAGGCTTTGATTACCAGAATATTTTGTATACACTCCTGCATAAAGGAACGGGTTTTTCCGTCACTTTCCCTGCAGGATTTGTGAAGCTTTTTCATCCTTCTGCCGTAAAGTACAGAAGTAATTATAACCACCGGCCCCAGTGCAAGGCATATAAGAGAAAGCTCCATATCAAGCCTTACCATGGCAATAAAACTGAATGCAACCGAAGTTACAAGCATTACAAAAGATGGAATTATATCTATAATATTGGAATTTATTATATCAACATCTGAGGTAAGCCTGTTTATAAGTTCGCCGGAATGATACTCGCCAAGAGAAGCATAGTCGCCTTTCATAGCCGAAGAGAACAGATTTCTCTGAAGGCGGTTTTTGTTCTTTGAGCTTACTCTAACCGCGTATATATTGTAAAAGCTTTCAAGAGCCACTTCGGCTATAAGTAAAACAGCAATGCGAATAACTCCATCAAAAAAACTCCCGGAGGATTTTTTCGTAGCTATATCCAGAAGGTCCCCTGCAGCAAACGCAAAGGCTACGGATATATACGAAATAGCTATGCCGAGTACTGTAAGCAACACAACAGAGCCCAAAATGGGTTTTAAATTTTTAACAAGCCATTTTACAGCACCTCTGCGCTCTTTAAACATGAAGCTTCCTCCTGATAACATTGATCAAATACAGTACATTTTGTCTTTGCGGAAATATAAGAACCCACAATCTGGAATACAGACGTATTATAAAATCAGTTACTTTGTAATCCTTGCCGTTACGGCGAAAACCCGTTACTTTGGCAATAACCTGACTTTCATATACAGGGTATTCCTTTTCGGTTTCAAAATCACCTGCAATGGTAAGGACGTTACCTTTCTTCTTTATAATTCTGTGAAGAATATACTGTCCGTTCTCTCTGCGGTGAAGTACTATATCATATTTTTTTACTTTTTCTGCCTTTTCCAGCACTACGGAATCACGAACATCGTGAAGGATTGGGGTCATACTGATGCCCGACACCTGCATTCTGACCTTTTGACCGCATTTTAAGCTATCCTCAATAAGAGGCATAAGGTCATTTATGCTGAAGGCAGCATTTTCGTTTATAAACATTATGCAATCACCTTTTTGGCAATCAATACTTCGGTAAAGTCTTTTATGTCTGCCAAGGCTGTCTTAGCATCTATATCGTACTCTGCACAAAGCTTTTGGCAAAGCTCCTCTTCGGTTACCTCTTCCTTAAGGCACTCCCAAAGAAAAGCTCCCGTTTCGTTTATTGTAATCATAGCAGAAAAATCAACTATGTTTGCGCCTGTTGGCACAATAACAAAGCTGTCTGCAACTTCTTTCAGGGTAAATCCGGGTTGAATTTTCATTTTTAATTCCTCCGTTTTAAAATCTATTCCCATATAGCAGTACCGTCGCCGTCAAAATAGGGCGGGCAGGGGAGCTTGGCAAGAAAACTGAAGTTTACACTTGTTGCCTTTGCCTTAAGGGCAAGATTTTCTCTGTTGCCCGATGGACTCGCCATCAGCAAAACATCCCCTATCGTAAGTGATGTGCTATGAGATTTGGCTTCCAGATAACCGTATTCAAAGAACTTATGGCTAACCTCCAGAAGATGAGGGTATATATCATCGGTAAGCCGAACCGCTTCCGATATATGCGTACAATCAAACATTATGCCCAGCTTTTCCACGATGGAATTCTGCTTGGATATAAGTTTTAAAAAAAGGTTTGACATGGTGCACCGATAGGAGCATATACTATGTATGAATTTATCCGAAGGCGTTCCTCCGGGAAACTCATATACCGATGCGGGCCTGGTATTTACCACATTAAATTCCCGGGAAGAATCCCTCTTGGAGCAAATATATCTTATACGGCTTTTACCGGATACTCTGCCCGATAAAATCCCTTTGGGAAATACTGCAAGATTAATATATATTCCTGCCGAGGAAAAGAACAAAAATCTCTCTGAGGTACCAAACAATCTGTGAAAGGCAAAATTAACCCCATCGCAAAAGGCAGACAGCCACAGGGGCGATTTATCGCGGAATTCTCCTATAAGCATATAGTAAGCACTGTTGTTAAACAGAGATTTTACATCAGGTGGTTCGTATACACCGCACTTAAAAGATGCTGTCCTCAGGGTACATTCGTCCATATTAAGACAAAACTCAACAACGGTGGCGTATGTATTGCGATAAAGATATCTTTTGGCTTTTTGGGCAACGAGAAATATTTCATCCATACTGTGGAACGTAATATCCTCGCTGCTCTTACGGTCAAACACTATGCTTCTTTCGTCAAGATTAACTGTACAGGAGAAGTACTCTCCTTTTCCGATATCAGTATAATTCTTACCGTCAAAGCCGGTAATCTTCATCTCCCTGTAGGAGCCTGTTTCGAAATTTTTAAATATAACTGTTCCTACCACGAGAGCTTATCTTCCTTTTTATATTAAATAATCGCTTAATATATCGCCGTACTTGTCATCTCTGTACTCGTTGTGGTATACGGTGTGGGGATTGGAATCCGCACCGCCCACGGAAAGCCAGAAAAGATATTCGGGATTGTTCAAATCAATTTCTGCAATGGCAGATTCGGTATCGACATTGCACTCTGCAAGGACTGTGCCTACAGGGGATATAATCTTTGTAGGCTTAATGCCTGCATCCTCTCTGTCTGATGCACAGGATACCACCACATACATACCGTTTTCCTTTGCTCTTGCAATATGGCGGTGTGTGGGGTTGCCTGCTGTGGACACAAAGAGAATTTCGGCGCCCTTAAATGCCATTGCTCTTGCAACCTCGGGGAAGTAGGCATCCCAGCAGATGTTAAATGCAAGCTTACCGAATTCTGTGTCAAACACAGGGTATTCATCACCGGGAACAACGCCTCTTTCGTACTCTACACAGGCAGGATGTGTCTTATCGTAGGTACCAAAGATTTCACCTTCTCTGTTTATAAGTACATAGCGGTTACGTCTGTAGCCCTTTTCGTCTATGGCATGGAAAGTAAAGAAAGCATAAATGCCGTGCTCTTTAGCCTTAGCCTGCATCATGGTTACAAAGGGGCCGTCCATAGGTTCAAATGCAGCATCGCCGCTTCCGTGGTCAACTGTTCCTCTGTCGTTTATGGTTTCGGCATAGTTTACTATGTCTACACCCTTAGCTGCTGCTTTATCAAAGCTTTCAGCAATCTTCTTTAAGTTTTCTTCATAGGTGTTGCCCGAGGGAGCTATAAATACGGAAGCTATTTTAACCTTTCTTTCGGGAAGGGGTGCACATTCGTATGCAAGGGGCTTATACCACTTAACAAAGCCTGCATCTCTTGCACAAAGCTCAATCTTAAAGGAAACCTCATCCTTTACTGTAAGAACAATATCGAAAGCACCGATTACCTTGCGTTCCATATACATTCTTCTCTTTTCCCTGCCCTCACTGTCCAAGGTGGTAATCATTGCATACACGTGATTCTTGCTCTTAAATCCTTCTTCAACATAGGGAACATGAATGTGATAGGTCTTGCCGTCTTCTACCTTAAAGGAACCCATATACTTTTTAAGTGTGGGTTCTTTGTCGTCAATTGTGAGTTCTACACCGTTTTCAGAAAGAACGAATGGATATGTACGACCCAAAATATCAAATGTGGTCCACTCTTCGCCAAAGGAAGGAACGGGGTTTTCTTCGTACTTTTTAAACATATCGTTGTAGTGAGAAAGCACATAGTCCATATCCATGGGAAGCTCTTTAAGCTCTGCTCTCCAGGCAGATTCCCATTCAAGAGAAAGATAGCCCTCAAAGCCCACTCTGTCCAAAAGGTCCATTACGGAAACGATGGGAAGTGCGCCCTCATTAAGACGGGAATATTTGTAGTCGTGCCAAGCGGCATCGCCTCTGTCAAATCCGTCTTTCATATGAATGTGAGCAATGCTTTCGCCCATATAAGCCCAGGTTTCCTCTAAAGATTCCTTGTCTTCGTAAGGATGGATAATATCCCATATTATTTTAACATTGGGCATAGCTACATCACTAAGAAGCTTTTTAAGAACTTTTCCGGGAGCAAATTCGTTGTGAGTTTCCACCCATACCTCTGTACCTGTGGTAAGTGCATAATCCGCACATTCCTTAATTGCCTTAACTATGCCTGCATAGTTATATGTAAGAGGTGCTTCGGGGTATCTTGCAGCAAAATTGGCAAGGAAGATTCTCACTGCCTTTGCACCGGATGCTTTGGCAAATTCAGCATACCTGTTTGCATTGGCTACGCCCTCGGCAGAATAACCCTTGAAGCATACGGAGCTTCCTATGTCGGAGATTACAATGCCTCTTTGGGCAAGGTATTCCCTCATCTCCGCCATTTCCTCAATTGTGGCAGTACCAAGCACTGTGTCGTCGTTGCCAAGACGTACCTCAATGGCATCCATGCCGTACTTTTGGCAATACTCTGCAACCTCTTTGTATCCCATTGTCATACAGGCAACGGTACTGAATGCTTTTTTGAACATAATAATTACCTCCTATATAGTGATTAGGGAATAGGGATTAGAGATTAGGGTAAGTCTGGGTTTACAGGGATGACTGACAAACACCAATTTAAATTCTACAATTCTGCCCTGGCGGATTTGTACCGCACTTCTTCACTATTCCTTATTACTTACAACTTATTGACATTTGTTACCGACAAATGTCAATTTGATTCTATCACTTTTTCCAAACACTTTCAACTGTTATTTTTATTCAACGGGCTTAACAACCGTAAAATACTGTGCGCCAAGCTTACCTATACCTTGGGTTTTCATACTTACCGTAACAGGCTCGCCTATTTCTACATCTATGTGTTTAACATACACCTTGTCATAGCTTACTGTAGCGCCCATAGGCAAGAAAGCATTTCCGGGGAAGTTAAGCTGCTGCCAGGTATCGTCAATAAAGCCGGGTTTATTTCCGGAAGCTATTACATAGACATCTGCGGAACGGTTAAGAGTAAACTCGTACCAGTCGTTTACTTTGTCCTTCATTGCAGGATAGCTAAATCCCGAAATACTGCCTGTACCGTAGTAGTAAGCACGCATCCAGTTGTTTTCTTCCCTGGCAGAATCAACGGAACTCTGAATCGGGATAATAAGTCCGCCTTCTATGCCGAGAAATTCATTTATCATACTGACGGTGTTACCCGATGTGTTTTCTTGCTGAAAGTAAGTACCCATATTAAGATTTCGCCCAACTCCGTTTTCGGTGTAAAGCTTATGGGATGTGTGGGTTTCAAGGCTATCGTTTGTACCTTCAAGAAGCTTTGAATCCACCTCTTCAAAGGCTTTGGGAGCAGTTACCTTAAAGTCTGCTACAGGCTTTTGGGGAGTAAGAGGTCTTACAATCACCATAAACCTTGGAGGTGTGGAAGTAAAGCTTCCAAAGTCAAGCTCTACATTGCCTGCTTCCTCAAAGCGTTTTGTAAATACATTGTCGTATACATAAACATTATCTACTGCATATTTGGTGTTGCCTATGGCAAAGCTTTCCTTTGAGGGTGAAGCTTCTTTGTACTGACTGTAATTAGTGTAACCATTAAGTGGAGCTACATCTATCATTCGCTCAAGCACGTCATAGTTTACGGGCATATTGTTGTTTTGGGTAAAGTCGCTCTCGGTAAAACCATTAAAAGCTATGTTATAGTACCAGTCCTCGGGTCCGGGGGCATTTATATATCTGCCCTTGGACACGGTTTCCATAATATCCTTTTTAAATCCGCCAATTCTCAGTGCCGGAATATCATCGTTGGAAAGAACCACTACTTCCGCACTATCGTCAATGCCAAAGTTCAGCTTTACATTCTTAATACTGCCGTCGGCATATGCATTTTTCAACCTGAAGAAATCGTCGTTGGGAGCTAAAATGTGGTCATATCCAAGATATGATTTATTGGGGGAATTAAACTCGCTGTGGTTATGTGTGTTTGGCGCTCTGTCGGAAACAACTTTTGAACCAAAGTTGTTTCCGCCGCGGTTTGGTGCCACGTTGGTATATACATTGAGCATTGAGGCAAAGTCCGTGGTAACCGTTTCGGAAGGTGTTATAACCTTGCCGCTTGCATCCTTATACTTGGCGTTGTGCTCTATGGTATAAGAAAAGTCTACCACCTTTTGGGAAGATACCTTACCGGAATATGTGCCGCCAGCATCCTTTCTTCCGCTGTCATTTACAAAATCCGCCTCATCGGATGCACCCTTTATAAGGTGAATACCTTCGTTTTCAAGCACATAGTTAACAACTGTTTTCTTGCTTTCGCCATCGGGGGCTGTAACAGTAATATATGTTCTTAAATTGTTGTAGTCGTGGTCTACGCCTACCTTGGAGGTGTTGTCACGGGCAGATGCCTTAATAACAGGAAAAACTGTTGTGCCATAGGGTATAGTCACATTGTACTCATACTTATTGGCACTAAAGCCATCTAAAGGCTTGCCGTCTACAAGTATATTACCCACGGCTGTATCGTTGGCACCGTAGGTTGCCGAGGTGGTTACAGGAATATAGGATTCCTTTGTCCAGAGCATTACTTTTACGGTATCTTCCTCTGTAACATCTGATGTTGCGGAGTATACGTTTCCTCTTGCCGTCATTGGAATAATCTCTTTAACATTACCGTCTGCTCCGTATACAACCATACGGTAATCAAGCTTTGTTATATCCTCGTTTATTCCATAAGCGGTGGCTGTAACCTTTGTGCCGTCCTCTATGAATTTAACCATAGAATAAACTGCATCTGCATTGGGCGAATAGTAAACATAATCGCTCCATCTGCCGGGCGACATTCCCGAAACAGCTCTTACAGCTATGTAGTATATTTCTTCGTTTTAGTTTATATCTACGGTGTAGGGGGAAGAAACATTTTCGTAAACTGTGTTGTTTATAACAATATCGTAGGTATAAATGTCTTTTCCCTTCCACTCTACATTGAAGGTCTTTTCGGTGGTATCTGCTATACGCACATCTTCTGCCTTAAGGAAAACTCCCGTATCGTTAAGAAGAAGTATATAGTTATCCTTATACGGATAGAAAAGTATTGCTTCTTCCGTAACTGTTGTTGCAGGAAGACCTATCTCGGAGGAAATTTCTCTGCCTTTATAATCTTTAATAGCACTCACAGAATCAACCGCAATAAATTTATTGTTATTGCCTACCGTAAGTCTGTTTTCAAGGTAATTGTCAGAGTCGTCCATTGTGCTTATGGAGATTTCATTGTGACCCATAGCAAGAGTTACAGCTCTCACGGAGGACACAAGAATTTCACCCTCATACTCAAGATAGGTGCCGTTTGTAAGCATTATGCTGTCTTCATTTACCGTTACGGCATCACCGTCAAAAACAACATTGTCGGCACTTACTCTTTCTCCCGTAAGATTTACATAGGTTTTAGTTCCGTCCTCAAATGTAAGCACAATGCATCTTCCGTCGGAAGTAAGTTCCGAGGTTATATAATTTTCGCTTTCGTCTGCCTTATACACACTCATTGTAACTACCATTTTGGTAGATGCCACGTCGGGAGTGCTGAAGCTTACTCTGTGATGTTCATTGGAGTTGACATAAGCACCCGATGCAGGCCAGTGAACCTTTTCACCGTTTTCGTCATAGTACCAGAAGCCGTCATAGTAATCGGCTTTTGTTCCCGAAGGATAAATCACATTTGCTTTAAGGCGGGCTTCGCCCTGGCTTATAAGGGCAGAGGAGTCGGTGTATTCCATCTGTCTGTCGGAGTTAAGCCACCACTGGAAGGATGAGTTGTCACTTCCGGGAGCATCCAGGTCGTCTATAACCACAAAAACATCGGGGCGAACGTAGATAATGCTTCTGGTAAACTTATCAAGCGCACCCTTGTAGGCTTTGGTAGCATCACCGGTGGCAGAATCAAAGCTGCGGTGAGTTACAGACTGCAAAATATCACCCTTGGCGTTGAAATCCCAGTTTGGCTGACCATTGCCGTCTACAGTGATGGTGTTGTGGGTGAAGGTCTTACGGGTAAAGTTCATATCGTGCTCTGTACCGTAAGCATCGTAGTAACCGCCCTGTATGGCAAGTTTTTCACCGAATGCCTGAATTATAAAGGCGTTCTGGTCAGTGTGGGAGTGGTTGTATGAGCCGTAGTGTGATGATTTAAAGGTAAGCTGAATTCTGTTGGTATCGGAAAGGCTGTCTGTCATGGTAACCCAACCAATGTCCTCAAATTCGTGTCCCAAAGGAAAATCATCGGGAGCTTTGGCTGTAATATGAGAATTGTTGTTTGTAATATAAGAAGCCACAGTACCTGTATAAGTCTTGGCATACTCATCCAAAAGCCACTTTGTTGTGGGGTCCTGGGTAAAGTACACTCTGTTTAAAAGGCTTGAGGTTGTGTAGATTCCATCTTCAGACTTATCCCGGTTGGAGTCGTCACCAAATGAACCATAGGAACCCTTGGGATATACATAAAGAGTCCATAGATATTCATTCTTAAGCCATGCCATATCATAGAGATTAAGTATACCGCTGTGGGCAAGTGCATCGATAAATTCCTGACCATGGCCAGTGGAATACTGCCAGTAGTCCGTACCCTGGCTCCATCCTCCGTCCTGATAACTCCAGGGCGGGCAGATAGCTCCGTAGGTGGGAATTACTACCCTAAGCCACTCTTCTGCTTCGGGAATATCCCCATACGTAGCAAGGGCTATAATACCTATGAATCCAAAAGCTGTCCATCCGTGAGAATCGTAGGGCGACTGTGGGATTTTGGTGATAAGTGCCTTGGTTGTTGCCATATATACGGTTCTTTCCTTAATCATATTAAGGATTTTTGCCTTTTCATCCGAAGTAAGTGTATCTGCAATCCAGTCGTATGCCATGGCAGAAATAAAGGTAATTTCCCTGTGAGCCTGATCCTGATTTTTGTAAGAGGTGTGGCCGTTGGGGTCGTACACAAGATTTCCGTTACCGTCATCAGTCATACACCACTCACTTATGGCAAGAAGGTTCTTTTTGGTCTGTTCTGCATACTTTTCCTCACCTGTCAGAAGATATGCAAAACCCATTGTTCTTGCAAATTCCGCAGGTCTTACCGCATTGGAACGATACGTCTGCAAATTGACACCGCTTTCGAACACAGGTTCTTCCAGAGAGTAATTCTGAGATGTATTCACCGGGTCTTTTTCGTAGTCGGCGTAACCCTTAATATATGCATCTGCATTGTTTACATATCTGTTGTACACCGCCAAAGAAGTTTTGTTGGCGTTTTTGATGTTACGAAACTCATCAATATTGCTGTCATTGACATAAAGTCTGGGGTGACCGGAGGGAATCTTTGCAAGAATATCATCTATGGGTTCCATTGTGAATTCTCCCGCATCCGGGTCAACGATAAATCTTCTGGGTGCAGAGTATTCGCTCTGCACTCCGGAGGAATTGACATAATTTACAGCCCAGAAGTATTGCTTTCCTGTTTCAAAGGTGTAATCAAAGGTATAATAATTGGTAGTTATGCCGCTTTTGGAATACACCACATCGGTTAATTCCTTGTCATTTGCCACAACAAGATTGTAGCTTCTGGCATTTGAAACGTACTGCCAGGAAAATCCCGGAGGATTTTGCTGTGATACATACTTATCATCGGGTCTGAAGGGCATACTGAGTCCGTTACTTGACGGTGCGGGCCACACAGGTGCACCGGCAAAAGCAACAGTAGCAGTACTAAAAAACATTGCTGTTACAAGTAAAAATGCAACGGTTTTCTTAAACATTGCTTTCCTTCTCTCATTTATTATTTATAGTCGGGCTTTATGAGCATAAAGTATGTACCGGTCGAGGTGGAGCCTGTTCCCGGAGTAAGAGCAGAAACTCTTACCGGTGTGCCTTCTTCCACATCTATATGCTTCATATACATAGTGGTAAACTTTGCCGAAACACCGTCTACGGTAAATGCACTTTTGGAAAGCTGTATACATTGCCAGGTGTCGTCTATAAATGCAGGCTTATCACCGTAGGTTAATATATATAATGTAGAATCGGTATTTAAATCAAATTCGTACATAGGCTGGGGAGTATTGTCAAAGGCAGGATACTCATAACCGCCGCAGGAGCCAAGTCCGTAGTAGTAAGCTCTCATCCAACTGTTGATAGAAGATGTGCTTGCCACATTATAGTGAGGAGGTATAAACCATGCTCCTTCTATGCCAAGCATAGGGTCAATACCTGTAATGGTGTAGCTTGAGTTATCAATGTATGCAAATGTATCCTCGGTGAAAATTCTTGCTACCGGGAGCTTTGCATAGGCGGTAAGATATGTATGACCGCTGGCATTGTCTGTACCTTTTTGTGCGTCTGTAAGGTCAGAAAATCTCAATGCACCGTTATACACAAAATTGTCTATGGGCATACGGGGAGTTACGGGACGCACTACCATTATCATACGGTTGGCAACAGAATCGTAATTTCCAAAATCAATAATTACTTCCGTGTTACCGTCAGTAACATCAACTGTCTTTTTGTAGGCATAGTTATATACATACATTACAGCGTTTGTATATTTAAGACAGGAACCGTTTTCCACAAAATTGTCCTTTACATAGCCGTTATCTATGTAATCCTGAAGTGTGCTGTTGCCTTTTATGGAATTTACATCCACCCAATCCTCTGCAATTTCATAGGTCTTGGGTCTTCTGTCGCTGCCTACATCGTCCGGGCTTTTTCCCAAAAGGTATACATTGTAGTATACATCTTCTATCCCTACCGAATCGGTGTATCTTCCGCTGGAGGTATCTGTCAGAACTTCTCTGGTAAAGCCCTGTTCTATGAGATTATCGTTGGCACTCTTTGCAAGAATTACGATTTCTGCGCTTTCCGAAAGGCTAAAGTTTGCCTTTGCATTGTGTATGCTTGCGCCGCTATAATTCCCTTCAAGTGAGCAGAATTCCGCATTTGGGAAAAGTATGTGATCATAGCCCCAATACTCCCTGGGAGGATTGGTATATTCCGTATGATTTCCGTTATTTGGTTCTCTGTCGCTTGTGAGTCTTGAGCCCCAGGTTCCATCACTTAAGTGAGGTGCAATATTGGTATACACCTTAATATCTTTTTCCTTACTTGCAAGGTGAGTCTCGGTGCCAAAGGCTTTGTCCACCTTTACAATATCCCAGGTCAGGGTTCCTACAGCAGATGAAGATACCTTTCCGTCATAGACACCGTCTTTCATGGCTCTGCCGGTGTCATCCTTAAAGTCCGCTTCGGTGTCGGCACCTGCAACTACGTGGATGTCCTCGTATTCAAGCTCATAATTTACGGTTACTACTCTTCGGGTTTCATCCTGAGCAATAAGAGTTATGTACGAACACATATTTGGATAGTCGTGAGTTATATTTACTCTTGTTGCATTATCCCGTGGAGATGCAGTAATGGCAGGCATACGGATATTTCCTGCATCCAGCTTAAGAGTGTATTCGTCTTTAGTATCAGAATATCCGGATATTTCAACACCGTCTGCTTTGATGCTCTTTAAACCAAGATTATTAGAATTAAATACCGCCATAGGTGCTGCAGGGTCTATCTTGTCGCTCTTCCATAAAAATACCTTTGCATTGGCATCCTCAGGTGCATCAACGGTTACAGTATATACATTGTTTTTCTCTTCAAGAGGATACATTCCCAAAAGTGCATCCTTGCTGTCGTACACAGCAAGAGTTAGCTTAAGGTCATCCTTGCCGGGATTTGGCGAGAACACCTCTGCCTTGATTTTTCCCTCGGGTCTTGTAAAGTTGACGTGGGAATATGTATTTTCTATAAAGGGCGACATAAACACAAAGTTACTCCAGTTACTTAAAATGTTACCGGATTTTGCTCTTACGGCTATACTGTATACAGATTCTTCACCGGATACATCCAGTTCATAGGGAGAAGACACATTTTCGTATATTGTGCCGTTTATAATTATGTCATAATCATAGGCTTCCTTCTTGTCCCAGACCACATTCATTGTACTGTCGTCTATTCGTTTCAGAGCCACATTCTTTGGCACCATACCCTCCACACTTACGCTTGAACCGCTGGCAAGGAGAGTATAGCTTCCTTCATCGGGCCAGAGTCTTATTTTTGTTGATCTGACTTCACAAGCGACAAATCCAGTTTCGGGTGAAGGTACTCTTCCCTTAAGGTCTACAAGTTCTTCCTTGGAATTGATATCTACAAATTCGGTTCCGTTGTATAGGGCTATAAGCTTTGTTGCCTTGTCGTTGTCATCACCCTGACCTACAACATCAAAGGCAATCTGATTGTGACCCATAGCAATGGTAAGAGGTCTCTTAGATTCCACAAGAGTCTTTCTGCTGCCTGCAGTTTTCTGCTGTGTAACCTTTATACCGTTGGTAAGAACAAAGCTGTAGTCATTGTAGGTTAAGGCATCGCCTGTAAAGGTGTAGATGCCGTCGGAAACCTCGGTGTCGCTCTCCCCGAGATTTACAAGACACACGGTTCCGTCCCCAAAGGTAAGCTTAAGGTAGGAGCCATCAGCGGCATACTCTGTAGACACAGGCATTGCCTGTTCATCCTCTTTAAACACACTCATGGTAACTACCATCTTGGTTTGGGAAACCTTATCGGTGGCAAATTTTACTCTGCGCTGTTCGTTTTTGCCCACATAGTTACCGGAAGCGGGATAATGCTTATTATCTATTGGGCTATAGAAGCCGTCATAGTATGTAGCTGTGGTGTTTTTGGGATAAACCACATTTGCTTCAAGGCGAGCCGCACCCTCGGAAATGAGAGCATAGTTGTCGTCATATTCTATTTCATGCTCAGCGTTAAGCCACCATTCAAAGGAGGATTTACCGCCGTTTGCACTGTTGTATGCCTTAAGGTCATCTATAACCACAAACACACCGGGACGGATGTAAATAATACTGCGGACATACTTATCCAGTCTTCCCTTTACGGTGTCGGGAGTTTTGTTGGTATCTGCAATTGCATTTCCGTCTACATAGCGATAAGCCGCTGTGGCATCACCGGTTACAGAGTCAAAGTCCATCTGAGTTACAAACTGAGTAAGAGAACCCTTTGCCTCCATGGTGTCATCAAGTTGACCCTTGCCACCGTCTACGGTAATGGTGTTGTGGGCAAAGGAAGGTCTTGTAATGGTGGAGTCGTGCTCTGTGTGGTAAGCATCGTAGTAACCGCTCTTATTGGCAAGGTTTTCGCCATATGCCTGAATAATAAAGGAATTCTGGTCGGGATGAGAGTGATTAAAGGAACCCCAGTAGGAGGACTTAAAGGTCATCTGTATTCTGCCCGGGTCTTCCAGAGAATCGGTCATAACCGCCCAGCCGATATCCTTAAACTTGTGTCCGAGAGGATATTCCGTGGGAGGCTCTGATTCTATATCATCAAGCATTGAGGTGTAGTAGCTGTCCAGATAGCCAAGGTTAAATTTGCTTCCAAAGCTTTCTACAAGCCACTTACCTATGCCGCTTTTGTTAAAATATGCTTCGTTTGCCACGGAGTTCATACTGTAGCCGGTGGATGCCTTGGTTCTGTTGGACTGGTCACCAAAGGAACCGTAGGAGCCGTTGGGGTAAGCATAGAGTGTCCAGAGATACTCATTCTGCGCCCAGGCATTCTTGTACAGGTCTATAATGCCGCCCAATGCAAGTACATCCATAAACTCATGGTTTGTCATGGTAGAGTACTGCCAGTAATCGGTACCCTGACACCAGCCGCCATCCTGATAGCTCCAGGGCGGAAGCATAGCAGTGTATGCAGGGATTATAATTTTAAGCCATTCCTCTGCTTCAGGAATTTCGCCATAGGTTGCAATGGCTGTAATACCCAAAAAGCCAAAGGCTGTCCATCCGTGAGATTCATAGGGACTGCTTTCAAGCTTGGTGAACAGGCTCTTTGTAACGCCCATGTATTCAACTCTTCTTTTAATATAGGAAAGTATAAATTCCTTCTCATCTTTGGTGAGAGTATCATGAATCCAGTCGTATGCCATGGCACATCTGTAGGTTATTTCACGGAAAATCTGATCCTGCTTTTCATAGGACGCAGGATGATTTGTGTCATAAGCCATATCACCATAAGGATCCTTTTTATAGCTTATGGGCAGGGCACTCATCATAGCTTCCTTTGCCACTTTGGCATACATATCCCTGTTGGCATTGCTTTCATCTGCCAGAAGATATGCAAAGGCGGCATTTCTTGAGTAGGTTGCAAGAGTTGTTACCTTACCTCTGTACTGCTGGCTGTATACACCAAGCTCTGCAGCCGTTGCCCCCTCGGGTGGAGCATATGCAGGCTCACTTAAGTCAAGAGTGCCTGCCTTATACCTGCTTACATAGTTATTTGCAGAGTTTATAAAGCTTTCGTATACCGCATAGGAGGTTTCGCTGTCTTTTCTGTAGTTTTGAATTCCTCCAAATTTTCGGGAGTTGTAAGAATTCTCGGGTGCTCGGTGGGAATTCTGCCAAGAAGAGTATCTATATCGGGAGATGTAAACTCATAGGCATCCGGGTCTATACGAAATTTCCTCGGCTCGGTCCAGTCACTTGCTGTGCCTGATTTGTGAATATATCGTACTCTCCACCAGTAATACTCACCCGCTTCAAGGGTTTCGGGCATATTAAAGTAGTTATCCTTTATGCCGGTTTTGGAATATGCCGGAGTTACAGCAAGAGCATCTTCCTCTTTGTAGCCTTTGTATACCTCAAGCTCATAGCTTGAAGCATTTCCACCCACATTATTCCACGTAAAAGTTGGCGGATTCTGCTGGGACACATAGCCATGCTCTGGGCGGAAAGGCATTCTGTTTGTGGTGTTGTATGTGGGCCATGTGTGTTCTGCCGCAAATACCCCCATGGGCAGAAGTGACACAAGCATCACAACCACAAGCAATGCTGCACAAAACTTTTTCCTCATTTCTTTTTCCTCATTTCTTTTCCTTATTTATCATTTAATAATCCATTCGTAATAACCCTTTTGTGCGGTAACTTCAACTATACCCTCTTTTACTGCTATTTCTGCACCGCCTTTAAGGTCAATGGAATTTCCGAATACATCACAAACTTCTTCTTTTGATTCTATATCAAAATATTCTTTACTAATTTCTATCTTGCAATCCTTGCTGTCGGATGCAAATGACAATCCCCCACCGCTTACAATACAGGTGGTTTTTTCTGTGGATTTTATAACCTGTTTTCCATTGGCATCAAGGGATGTTCCGTTTGCAAGCATATATCCGTCTTGGGATATTACAACTGCATCGCCGTCAAAGGTTATGTTGTCTGAAGAAACGGCTTTTTCGGTAAGATTTATATAAACTGTTGCAGTTTCAAAGATAAGCTTCATTACCT
Source organism: Clostridia bacterium (assembly GCA_045539515.1). GTDB lineage: Bacteria > Bacillota > Clostridia > UMGS1810 > UMGS1810 > RGIG8748. The sequence goes on along the minus strand of JAZQFN010000002.1, from coordinate 13,544 downwards.
TATCGTTTTTGTAAACTGTATATTCCCTAGGTGTCTCTCCGTCTTTATGCACATTCATAAGGGAAACTATAGCTGTTTTATCCACATTCTCTGTGCAGAAGCATATCTTATCCTGCTCATTCCAGCCAAGGCATCTGCCTGTTGCCGGATAGTGCTTGCCGTCTATGGGACTTACAAAGCCCTCGTAGTATTTTGCCTTTACGTTTTCAGGATACAGAATTTTTGCATCAAGGCAGGCTTTACCTTCTTTAATATAGGCTTCGTTATCTGAATAGTTCATTTTGTGCTCGGAGTTAAGCCACCATTCAAATGAGGACTTATCCTTTGCTTTAAGCTTATCCACAGTTATAAACACGTCGGGACGAAGATATAGCATTGTTCTTGTAAATTTATCAAGCTCACCCTGAAGTGCCTCGGGAGTTTTTGTAAAGTTACCTACCCTTACATTGTTGTAGGCGCTTGTTGCATCACCGGTTACAGAAGCAAAATCCTCGCAGTTGGCAAAGGATAAAATTTTGCCTTTTGCCTGGAAGTTATCATCACTCTGACCTTTTGCACCGTCTACGGTAATTGTGTTGTGGCTGAAGGTTGCCCTTGTAATTGTGGAATCGTGAATTGTATGATATGCATCATAGTATCCGCCCTTAATGGCAAGGTTTTCGCCGTATGCCTGAATTATAAAGGCATTCTGGTCGGGATGGGAATGGTTAAAGGAACCGTAGGGCGATGATTTAAAGGTCATCTGCACCCTTTCTCTGTCCTCCAGGGAATCTGTCATTACAACCCAGTCTATGTCCTTAAACCAATGTGCCAGAGGGTGATCGGAGGGAGATTTTGCCTCAACCGATGCTGCCTCGGTAAAGTAAGAGTCGAACATAGTGTCAAACTCTGTACCTATTTCCTTGGCAAGCCACAGAGCATAAGGGTTATTGCTGTAGTATGCGTGGTTCATAAGGGTAGATGCCGAGAAAGGCTCTCTCTTGTTAGCACCGGGGAACATTCTGTTGGACTGGTCGCCAAAGGAACCGTAAGAGCCTGCAGGATATGCATATAGGCTCCAGAGATATTCATTTCTTGCCCAGGCTTCATCGTAAAGATTAAGCACTCCGGCTCTTGCAAGCACATCCATAAACTCCTGTGCAAAGAAGGTGCTGTACTGCCAGTAATCTGTACCCTGACTCCATCCGCCGTCCTGATAGCTCCAAGGAGGAAGGATGGCGGTATATGCAGGGATAATTTCCTTAAGGTACATATTTGCCTTGGGGATTTCTCCGTAAGTTGCAATGGCAATAATGCCTATGTAACCAAATGCTGTCCAGCCGTGGGAATCATAGGGATCTCTGGAAAGAGCACCCATAAGGTAATCCATAACCGAAGTACGGATATCCAGCATATTCAGGATTTTTTCTTTTTCTTCTTTAGATAAGGTGTCGTAAATCCAGTCGTATGCCATAGCACTTCTGTAGGCAAGCTGTCTGTGCACCTGATCCTGATTTTTATAGGAAGTATGTCCATCGGGGTCATACATCATTTTTCCGTTTTCGTCGTATATTATATTTCCGTTTTCATCTCTTTTTACACACCACTCGCTCATAGCAAGAAGTCCTTTTTTTGCAACCTCGGCAAATTCTTTTCTTCCTGTCATAAGATAGGCATAGGCACAAACATCACATATACCGCTTAAGGTGAGAGATTCCCAGCGGAACTTCTGCAGATACATTCCCCATTCGGCATATTCGGGCCCAAATTCTGTGTAGAAAACTGTTTCTTCAAAGTCAATTTTCCCTTCTTTGTACTGAGAAACATATTCTTCCGCACGGTTCACGAAATAGTCATATATCTTTTTCGCTCCCGGGTTCTTGTCCTTATAACCTCTGAATTCCTCCAAGGTGTCGGGGGTTACAAGCACTCTGGGGTGGGATGCGGGAATCTTTTTAAGAAGTTCATCTATGGGAGCTACCGCAAAGGGATGAGCATCCTTTCTTATACGGAAGCTTATGGCAGGACTCCACTCTCCCAGTGTACCGTCGGCATAATTTGCACGTACAGACCAGAAGTATGTTTTTTCGGTGTCAAAAATTCTGTCAAAGTTACAGTAATTATTCTGTACACCCTCCATACTATACATGACTTTTTCCAAAGCCTTGTCTGTACAAACCTTTATATTGTAGTTTACGGCATCATTATCGTTTTTCCATGTAAAGTTGGGAGGATTCTGAATAGATGCATATCCTTCCGATGGCATATATGGCATCTCAAGACCATATGGCAAATCATAAACCTTGTTAAATTCCATTTGTATTCCCTCCTGCATAATATAATGTCATACAGCAATCCGATGTTAATCCATTATTTATTATACTATAAAGAAAATACATAATCAAGAAAAATAATATTTTTCACCGTATTATCACACAAAAAAACAAAGCTGTCATACCGCTTACACGGTATTGACAGCTTTGTGATTTACTATTCTTCCTGTATGTCTGTATCTTCAATTGTGGCGGTAGCTTCTATTTCTTCGGGTTCATTATCTGTCGGGGGTTCCGGAATTTCGGAAGAATTTTCTTCAATGGGATTACCTTCGGTGGGTTGTCCTTCGGATTCCGTGGATTTTGGTGAGGTATCCTCCGGCTTGTCTTCTTCAGAAGGTTCCGCAGTCATTGTACCTACGGCAATTTTTTGAGTTGTAGGCTGATAACGGCTCTTTGACTCATACTTTCTGTCATATTCCTTTCCGTCTTTTTTGTATACTCTGTAGCTATCGTATACAGAACCATTAGAACCTGCGGTTATTATCTTTTCCTCCCCTGCCGGAAGGTTGGGGTCGTCGGTCTTAACGGTTGCAAACGGTACAGAAGAATTATATGACGAAACAAACTCCACTGTATAATCCATAGGCTCAGAGCCTACAATGGAAACAGTAAGATTGGTGCCGGATATAGTACACCTAATACTTATAGGATACGACTTATTATTCTCAAAAACATAATCTATACTTCCGTAAGAAACAGTAGCATCTCTTCCAAGAGGTACATAGCTTACAGGCATGGAATGATTGGTACGGGACACCGTCTTTAAATCTGCCATAACCTGTGCATTGTAAAGCGTGGAAGAAACCTGACAGATACCACCGCCTATTCCGTCCACAACCTGGTTTGCCACGTAAACATGAGCCATTTTAAATCCGGCAGCAGCGGTTCTGGGGCCTACAACTCTGTTGTAAGAAAATCTGTCTCCGGGGTTAAGTACATATCCGTCAATTTTGGAGCATGCAAGCTCAATGTTGGTGCATCTGCCCTGAGAGCTGCCGGCAAACGAAGTGGTATATGATGCCAGAATATTATTGACATATTTATCCTCTAAAGCTCTGGCTGTAACCACCGGTCGTGTTATTTCTGCAGGTATAGTATAGGGTGTAGTTGATTTTGCATTGGCATCAAATATTTTTTTTGCTTCTGCTTCATCAAAACTTATACCTATAACTTCAGGCTCTATGTTGTGACTGTCCCCGTTTTTGGTGTAAACAGCATCTTTAGCTTCCCTTAAATATTCCTTCTTGAATTGGTCAAAGGTTAGATTTTTTGGAGTAACCTCCTCTATATAAAGTTTTACAGCTTTGTCAGATTTTAAGTCTGCAAGTTCCTGTTCAATTGCATTTCTTGCCTTTTGCATATTTATAACCATACCAGACACAGCATTTGTCACAATAAGGCAATCCTCGCCTATTTCCACGTTCATGGGAGATGGGTCAGATATTTTATCAGCACAATAATCGTTAGCTATAAGAAGAAGTTTACTTTCGTCAAAGATAAATACCGGATTTATGCTGTAGCCTTTATCCCTTGCTGTTTTGATAACCTTCTTATTTTCTTGTTCATTTTCTCCTCTGCCTACAGCATATGCGCGTTCTGCGGTTTTCAAAGCATCGTATTTAAGCGCAAGTTCCTCTGAAGAAACAGAGAAACGAGCACCCTCACATTCAAAATCAAGCACAACATTATCTGTTTTAACAGCTTGCTTTTCAAGTGCTTTTGCGGCTTCTTCCACAGTCATACCGCCAATATTTACAGAACTGACCATTACTCCCTCTGCTATAAGATTGCTCCCTTCCAGAGTGTCCTGTCCACATCCTGTAAGGTACAATAAAAGTACACCTATGATGCCAAACGCAATTACACTTTTAATATTTGACATTACTCTACCCATAATACAAACTACCTGCCTTTATTATAAATACTATAACACTATCTTCATAAAAATAACATTATAGTATTCAAAATAACTCTGTTAAAATATTATACTCATTTAACAATGCAAAATGCATTATACCGCCTAAAATCTCAAAGTGAAAAATGAAATTTCGGCGGACTCATTGGAAGCCCGCCGAAAATATCATTAAAGTGTTAAACTATAAGATTAGCAATCGTATTCTTTTGCTTTTCTCTTGTAGTTTTCGTATCTTTCTAAGAGGTCTTTTTCAGCCTTAGCAAAGATCTGTTCTGCAACATCGGGATATGCCTTCTGGAGCATGAGGTAACGGTTTTCGCCCATAAGGAAGTCGATAACCTTACCTGTGGGTTCCTTGGAATCAAGCTGGAAGGGATTCTTGCCTTCTGCAGCGAGAGTAGGATCGTATCTCCAGAGATGCCAGTAACCTGTTTCAACAGCTTTCTTTTCTTCAGCAATGGAGTTAGCCATATTGCCCTTAGCCTTGATACCGTGGTTGATACAAGGAGCATAAGCAATGATAAGTGAAGGACCGTTGTAAGCTTCAGCTTCTCTTATAGCCTTAAGAGCCTGAGCAGGGTTAGCACCGAGTGCAATCTGAGCTACGTATACATAGCCGTAGGTTGTACCGATCATACCGAGGTCTTTCTTCTTAACTCTCTTACCGGAAGCAGCAAACTTAGCAACAGCACCGGTAGGTGTAGCCTTGGAGGACTGACCGCCTGTGTTGGAGTAAACTTCGGTATCTACAACGAAGATGTTGATGTCTTCATCGGAAGCGATAACGTGGTCAAGACCGCCGTAACCGATGTCATATGCCCATCCGTCACCACCGAATACCCACTGAGAACGCTTAACGAGGAAGTCCTGTCTGTCAGCAATTTCCTTAATAGCGGGGTTAGACATATCTTCACTGCCGATAAGAGCTGCAATAGATTCAGCTGCTGCCTTGGAAGCTGCAGCATTGTTCATGCCTGCAATCCAAGCCTTGAAAGCTTCAGCGAGTTCAGGCTTAACAGCATCCATTACGGATTCCATTCTTGCCTTTAATGTATTTCTAACCTTCTTGGTAGCCATAACCATACCAAGACCGAATTCAGCGTTATCTTCGAAGAGGGAGTTAGCCCAAGCAGGACCGTGACCGTCTTTGTTTACTGTGTAGGGGTTAGTAGGAGCACTACCACCATAAATTGAAGAACAACCTGTTGCGGTAGCAACCATCATTCTGTCACCAAAGAGCTGTGAAACGAGTTTTACATAAGGTGTTTCACCACAGCCTGCGCAAGCGCCGGAGAACTCAAAGAGAGGATGAATGAACTGACTGTCTTTAACTGTAGCTTTGCTGAAAGTAACATCGGGAGTGGGAAGTGTCTGTGCGAAATCCCAGTTAGCATTTTCAGTAGCAGAAACTTCAACTAACGGTTTCATAACGAGTGCTTTACCCTTAGGAGCAGGACAGATGTCAGCACAGTTGCCGCAACCTGTACAATCCATGGGGCTTACCTGCATTCTGTACATATGACCGTCATAAGCTTTACCGATAGCTTTCTTTGTTTCAAATGCTGCAGGAGCATTTTTAAGATTTTCTTCAGTTGCAAGGAAAGGTCTGATACAAGCGTGAGGACATACATAAGAACACTGGTTACACTGGATACAGTTGTCAATATCCCAAGCAGGAACGAGAACTGCGATTCCGCGTTTTTCAAACTGTGTTGTGCCGGCAGGAACGATACCGTCTGCATCGAATGCACTTACAGGGAGATTGTCACCCTTCTGAGCAAGGATAGGTTTAACAAAGCTGTTGAAGTAGTCTGTTGCAGGAACTTCAGCAGGAAGAGCACCTTCTGTAGCTGTAGCCCATGATGCAGGGTAGTTAATCTCAACGAGGCGTTCGTTACCTGCGTCAACAGCAGCATTGTTCATATTAACAACTTTTTCACCTTTTTTGCCGTAGGATTTAACAATAGCTTCTTTCATGTATTTAACAGCATCGTCCATGGGGATGATGTTAGCAAGTTTGAAGAAAGCAGCCATCATGATCATGTTGATTCTTGAACCAAGACCAAGTTCCATACCGAGTTTGATAGCATCGATGTTGTAGAATTTAACATTCTTTTTAGCGATGGTCTGTTTCATTTCAGCAGGGAGATTAGCTTCAAGTTCTTCAACAGTGTTCCAGGGTGAGTTGAGGAGGAATGTACCGCCATCTTTAATACCTGCAAGAACATCATATCTTGTAACATAAGAAGAGTTGTGACAAGCGATGAAGTCGGAAACTGTCAGAAGGTAAGGAGCTTTGATAGGTGTTTTACCGAATCTTAAGTGAGAAACTGTAATACCACCGGATTTTTTAGAGTCATATGAGAAGTAACCCTGAGCGTACATGTCTGTGTGGTTACCGATGATTTTGATGGAGTTTTTGTTCGCACCAACAGTACCGTCGGAACCGAGACCGAAGAATTTACAACGTGTAACGCCTTCCGGAGTTGTGTCGATTTCTTCTTTAACTTCAAGAGAAAGACCTGTAACGTCGTCATTGATACCAACTGTGAAGTGGTTTTTCGGAGCGTCGAGTTTAAGGTTTTCGTAGATAGCATTAACCATAGAAGGTGTGAATTCTTTGGAAGCAAGACCGTATCTGCCGCCAACAACTGTAATGTCTTTCATACCTTTATCGTTAAGAACTGTAGCAACGTCAACATAAAGAGGTTCGCCGAATGAGCCAGGTTCTTTTGTTCTGTCGAGAACAGCAACGTTCTTAACTGTTTTGGGAAGAGCGCTTACAAAGTGTTCTGCAGAGAAAGGTCTGTAAAGTCTAACTTTGATAAGACCAACTTTTTCACCTTTAGCTGTGAGGTAGTCAACTGTTTCTTCAATTGCTTCAACGCCGGAACCCATAGCGATGATTACTCTTTCAGCATCGGGAGCACCAACGTAATCGAAGAGGTTGTATTTTCTGCCTGTAACAGCTTCAACTTTTTTCATCATCTGCTCTACGATGCCGGGAACAGCGTCGTAGTATTTGTTACAAGCTTCTCTGTTCTGGAAGTAGATGTCAGGGTTCTGAGCTGTACCTCTCTGGTCAGGGTGTTCAGGATTCATAGCACGACGTCTGAAATCTTCGATATCTTCATAGTCTACGAGTTCAGCGAGAGTTTCGTAGGGGATAGCATCGATTTTCTGGATTTCGTGAGAAGTTCTGAAACCATCAAAGAAGTGAAGGAACGGAACCTTGGATTTAAGTGTGGAAAGGTGAGCAACTGTAGCGATATCCATAGCTTCCTGAACGGATGCGGATGCGATCATTGCAAAACCTGTCTGACGGCAAGCCATTACGTCGGAATGGTCACCGAAAATTGAAAGAGCGTGTGCTGATACACAACGGGCACTTACATGGAAAACTGCAGGCATAAGTTCGCCGGCGATTTTGTACATGTTAGGAATCATCAGGAGAAGACCCTGAGATGCTGTGAATGTTGTTGTGAGAGCGCCAGCTGCGAGAGAGCCGTGAACGGCACCTGCTGCACCTGCTTCAGACTGCATTTCTACAATCTTCATTGTCTGGCCAAAAATGTTTTTTCTGCCGGTCGCTGCCCATTCATCACAAGCTTCAGCCATGTTGGAAGAAGGAGTGATAGGGAAGATTGCTGCGGCATCGCTGAAGGCATAAGCAACATGGGCTGTCGCGGTATTGCCGTCAACTGTGAGTTTAACTGAATTTGCCATAAATTCAACCTCCTAAAAAATATAAAATAATATAAAAACAATTTTGCGGTACGGGACATGCCCATACATCATACATTATACAACTTTTTAAACCATAAGTCAATATTATATAGTAAATTCGTTACTGTTCACAAAAAAATAAGAATCAGCAATTTTTATGTCGCAATTATGACGAAATTCTGTTGACTTTTTTAATAGGAAATGTTAAGATGAAAATATGAAAGGGATGATAAAAATGTATCATAGAATGAAAATTGCAGGCCTGACAAGAGATTTGCCGGTTTGCCGTGTTACAGACGATTTGTACATAGCCGGTTTTGTTATTTTCGGCGACGTTGAACTGACAGAAAAAGCAGCGGGACTTCTTCTTGAAAAAGCCCCGGATTTTGATGTGATTATAACTGCGGAATCCAAAGGAATTCCGCTTGCGCATGAAATGGCGCGTCAGTCGGGGAAACCTTATGTTGTGGCAAGAAAAGCTTTTAAGCTTTATATGAAAGATGTTGTGACCGTTAAGGTAAAATCCATTTCTACCGAAAAAGAACAGACGCTTTGTCTTGGTGCTGATGAAATTGCTAAAATGAAAGGCAAAAAGGTGCTTATTGTAGATGATGTTATAAGCACAGGCGAATCACTTCGCGCCATTGAATATCTCGTGGATGAGGTTGGCGGAAAAACAGTCGGCAAAATGACAATACTTGCCGAAGGTGATGCAATAGACCGTCCTGATATTGTCGCACTTGAACCGCTGCCCTTGTTTAATGCTGACGGCAGCGTTAAATAGAATGCAGAATGTAGAATTAAGAATGTAGAATTGTGGTAAAAACTTGCCTTTGGCAAGCATATAAAATAAACCCGACCAATGGTCGGGTTTTCTCATTAATTCTGCATTATGCACTCAACATTCAGCATTTGTTTATACTTCTTTCACTTCAATGTGTTTGCTGTACTCATCCACCATTTTGAGGTCGCCAAGTCCTGCACTTTCTGCTACATTTGCACCTGCGGCGGATGCTTTTTTGAGAGCAGTTTCAACATCTCCATCTTTTGTCCAGAAGCTTAAAAAAGTTGCAAGGCAGGCATCACCGCAACAAACACTACTAACAAGCTTTACGGGGTATGCAGAGCAGTTTAGGATTTTTTTGCCGTCCGAGAAATAAGATCCCTTATCACCAAGGGTGAGAAGTACATTTTGTGCACCAAGTTCGTGGAGCGTTTTAAGTGCGTGTTTCACATCTTCTTCGCTACCAAGAGTGATGCCAAAAACATCGCGAAGTTCTTCGTCGTTAGGTTTGATTAATAGGGGACGGTATGCAAGAAGCTCTTTGAGTTTGGGAGAGCTTATATCAAGGATAACCTTTGTACCTTTTCTTGCACAACACTGAAATACTTTGTCATAAAAATCGGGACATATGCCCCTGGGCAGACTACCGCTTATACAAAGGTATTCCGCATCGTCAAAAGTTTCCAAAAGCTTTAAAAATTCCACCTGCTTGTCATCTGGGATTTCGGGGCCTTCATTGTTCATCTTGAATTCGCCCTCGCCGTCATTTAAATAGACGTTTATCCTGGTTATGTCATCAATCATTATGGGCTTAACAGAAAGACCTTTCTTTTTACATTCGCTGACTATATACTCGCCTGAAAAACCACCGAAAAACCCTAAAACTGTCGAGGGTGTGTCAAAATGCTTAAGGACAAGACTCACGTTTATGCCTTTTCCGTTTGCACCATAACTGGCATTTTTAGTGCGGTTTACTTCTTTTCTTTTAAGTCCGTCCGAAAAAATACTCATATCAATTGCCGGATTGGCAGTTAAAGTATAAAACATAATTTTCCTTTCAAATGCAAGACAAGTTGCGGCATACTTCCAAACGGGAAAGCCGCAACTTATCATTTATAAAATAATTAATTGGAGGTTCTTGAAGTGGTGTCTTCCTGAAGAACTACATCAAATATCAGGGATTCACCGTCTCGATTAACCATAAACCGCAGAGTGTCTCCTGCTTTGTGTTTATCTTTTATGTCGCTGACATCTTTAGTTGTTTCAACAAGCTTTCCGTCAACTGAAACAATGATATCGCCCTGCTTGATACCTGCTTTTTCAGCGGCACCGCCTTCGGAAACATAAGCTACCTGAACACCAGCGGGGATATCATTGATAGCCGCAATTTCAGGAGTGATTTCACGCAGCGAAATACCAATCAGTGGACGGCCTGTTACATAACCATTAGTCATAAGTTCCGTAAGAATAGGTTTGGCAATATCTATCGGAATGGCAAAACCTATACCCTCAACATTATTACCGGAGAACTTCATAGAGTTAATACCCACAATTTCACCGTATGCATTAACGAGAGCACCACCCGAGTTTCCCGGGTTGATAGCAGCATCGGTCTGAATAAGAGTCATTATTGAACCGTCATCCATTGTGATAGAACGGTTTACGGCACTGATAACACCAACAGTTACAGTTCCTGCAAGCTCCTGACCAAGCGGGTTGCCGATTGCAATTGCCAGTTCGCCAACCTGAAGAACATCTGACCTGCCAAGAGTTGCCTCGGAAAGGCCTGTAGCGCTGATTTTAAGAAGTGCAAGGTCGGTTTTTGCATCATAACCTACAACCTTCGCAGAATATTCCTCGCCTGTGTTAAGAGTTACCAAAACGGAGTTCGCATTTTCTATAACGTGGAAGTTTGTTGCAATATATCCGTCATCCGAAATAATAATTCCGCTACCGCTGCCCGACTGTTCGTAAGCCTGACCAAAAAATGAACGGTAGGTATATTTGGTTGTAATTCCAACAACTGACGGACCAACTTTAGCTGCAACATCAACAGTTGTCATGGACTGACGCTCACCGTCGGTAAGCTGCTCGTGAGAAAAAGATGATTCCGAATCTGTAAAAAGGGAATTTCCGTGAGCTCTCGGTGCAGAATTTGATGCAAGAACAAAAACTGTAACGGTTGTACTTGCAAGCATTATAGCAGCCATTACGCAAACGAGCGCGATGTACCAGCCTTTTTTGGAACGTTTTTTCTTTTGAGGCTTTTGTTGCGGCTGTGCTACCGGAGTATTATTCTGAAAGTCATCATTATACCATCTGTAATCGTTTAAATCTGACATATTATCAATCCTTTCTTTTTGGTCTGTGTTTGTATTATAAATTACTTTTTTGAAAACTGTATGAAAACAAAATTAAAGTATTATGAAATTATTATTTGCAGCATCTATGCAAATATTTCGTCCTTCTTTAATTTCACCCGAAATAACTTTTGATGCAATAACATCTTCAATCTCGCGCAGTACAACGCGGCGGAGCGGTCTTGCACCGAATTTTTCATCATATCCTTTTTCCACGATGAGCTTTTTAGCCTCGTCGCTTACTGTCATTGTGATATTCTTTTCAGCAAGACCTTTTGCAAGCTCGGACAAAATAAGCTCGGCAATTTTGATAAGGTCCTCTTGAGTGAGATAATCAAATTCAATAATTTCATCCACGCGGTTTAAAAATTCGGGACGGAAAAGTTGTGAAAGAGCCTTCTCATATTTGCCTATTGAAGCATAACTTTCAAACCCCATGCTGCCGGTTTTAAGCTCGCTTCCAGCATTTGATGTCATTATAATAACAGTGTTTTCAAAATTGATTACTCTGCCTTGCGCATCGGTAATTCTGCCATCATCCAATACCTGCAGGAAAATGTTGAACACATCTGCATGAGCTTTTTCAATTTCGTCAAGCAAAATTACCGAGTATGGGTTGCGTCTGATCTTCTCGGTAAGCTGACCTGCCTCATCATATCCCACATATCCCGGGGGAGAGCCGATAAGCTTTGAAACCGAATGTTTTTCCATATATTCCGACATATCAAGTCGGATAAGAGCACTTTCGCTGCCAAACATACTGCGGGCAAGAGTTTTTACAAGTTCTGTTTTACCTACGCCCGTAGGTCCGACAAATATAAATGAAATGGGACGTTTTTTAATGTTAATACCTGCGCGTTTGCGGCGGACAGCCCTTGCAATCGCGTCAACCGCTTTGTCCTGACCGACAACACTTTCGTGCAGCTGCTCTTCGAGATTTAACAGCTTTGCGGAATCTACCTCGGTGAGTGCTTTGACCGGGATGTTGGTCCAAAGCTGAACAACCTCGGTCACATCCTCAACTGTCACATCCATATAAATATCTGACAATTCGATTTCTCTTATTCTGTCAAGTATCCGGCACTCTGCGGATTTAAGATCAGCAATTTTCTGGAAATCTTCCGGGTCAACCTCATCGCGCTGACGACCAATGTTTGAAAGATCAAGTTTAAGGTCAGCAAGTTCGATAAGTGCTTTGTTTGCAAGATTAACCTTTGAAGATGCCTCGTCAATAATGTCAATTGCTTTATCTGGCATAAATCTGTCATGAATATATCGTTCGGATAAAAGCACGGCGGCTTTTATAACCTCTTCGGAAATTCTTACTTTATGATATGATTCATAATAATCCTTAATACCTTTAATAATTTCAATTGTGTCCATAGGAGATGGCTCACCGATAAGAACCGGCTGGAAACGACGCTCGAGTGCCGAATCTTTTTCAATTTTCTTGCGGTATTCAGTTAAGGTTGTTGCACCGATTATCTGAATTTCGCCACGGGCAAGAGCAGGCTTTAAAATATTAGCAGCATTCATTGCGCCACCTTCTGCATCGCCTGCACCAACAATATTGTGAACCTCATCAATAACAAGGATGATGTTACCTTCTTTTTTTACCTCTTCAATCAGGTTTTTAAGTCTTGACTCAAACTGACCGCGGAACTGTGTTCCCGCAACGAGAGATGCGAAGTCAAGAAGATAAACAGAATAACCGAAAAGTTTCGGCGGAACCTGCTTATTTACAATTCGAAGTGCGAGACCTTCTGCAATGGCAGTTTTACCAACACCCGGCTCACCTAAAAGAACAGGGTTGTTTTTGCTTCTGCGGTTTAAAATCTGCACTATACGTGCGATTTCGGTATCTCTGCCGATAACCCGGTCAATCTGACCGTCCTTTGCCTTGCGGGTTAAATCCTGCCCGTAAGTTTCAAGGAATTTGCGGCGTTTTTTAACATCCTTTTCAGGCTTGTCACCCTTTGATTTTTCCTGTGGAGAGGGGGACTGCTTCGGAGCACTGCTCATAAACTTTGTCATATTGCTTATGAAATTTTCCATCATATTCATGGGCGACTTTTCGCCGTCAATCTGCATATCATCCATAGGCATATCTGAAAGAGCAGCCTGCATATCCTCGGGGGACATATTCTGCATAGCGTCCGAAAGCTCGGTGTTGGATAAAAGCTCATTTGCTTCTTCGGGATTTATACCCATACTCTCGAGTGCACTGTCAATAAAGCCACCGCCAAGCTCACGCGCGCATTTAAAGCAAAGTGCTTGCGCAGGCTGGTCTGGAGCGGCTTGGTTTTTAATAAATATCACAGCGGGATTCTTCCCGCATTTTGTACATAACATTGTTTTGCCTCCATAGAACATATACTTATACAGATAAAGTATACAATAACTGCATAAAAAAGTCAACAAGAGTAATTAAAACTTAATAAAAG
>JAZQFN010000001.1:0-11924 GCA_045539515.1 Clostridia bacterium | reverse complement strand
TGCCCTCGCACGCCTTCGGGTTACCACTCAAAGCAAGTCAAAGCCTTGCTTTGAGTTCGATTTGACAATTCTGAATCGTTTTTTCCTATTCCCTAAGGGAGTGTAAATTAATTCGCTGAATTAATTTACACTCCCTTTTCAATATATGACAAATCTGTTTTTATTAATACAAATATCCGTTGGAGTTTCGTTTACATTACAACTGAGTATTGTATCCGGTTTATTTATTCTGTAAGGTTCATCCGAAAAATTAAGCAACACGGATATTTTGTTTTCATCGTCGGTACGCTCAATGCCAAGGATTCCGTTTTCGCTTTTAAAAAAGGATATACTTCCCTTTTTTAAGGCTAAGTACTCGTTTTTGATTTTTGCTATTTTTTTATAAAAGCGGCTGATTTCGTTTTCGGTATTATACCAGTTAAAATATCCTCTGTTGAAAGGATCTCCGAAACCGAAGGCTCCTGTTTCATCACCGTAGTATATACATGCGGTTCCGGGCATGAAGAATTGCAAGACAACTGCCGGTAAGATAAGCTCCTTTGCTCTGTTTATTTCCTCGGCGGATAAAACATACTTAGCTGCTTCATATCTGTCAAGCTTATCCGGAGCTCCGGAGAGTACAGTCATAATTCTTGCAGTATCGTGAGTTGACAAGCTGTTCATAAGGCAATCAGTAACCTCTTTTGGATAGTTTTCGGTTACGGTAAGAATTATTTCGGTAAATTCTCCGGTGGTAATTTTCCCTGTAACAAGGTCAATTATTGCATTACGGAAGGGATAATTCATTACTGAGTCAAGCTCTGCGTCTGCAAAGTACCTTCTGCGAACATTATATGCTATTTTGTTTGATGCATCCTCCCATACTTCTCCGAGAACAAGGGCACCCGGTTTTACTTCTTGCACTTTCTGATGAAGAATACGGATAAATTCGTCCGGAAGCTCATCTGCTACGTCAAGACGGAATCCGTCGGCACCAAGGGAAAGCCAATGTTTTATTACGCTATCCTCGCCGGTGATGATATAGTCTATAAAATCGTCGGCGAGTTCATTTACACAGGGGAGCGTTTTAATTCCCCACCAGGAGTCATACTCGCCGTTTTTATACAGGGTGTACCAGCTTCTATATGGTGAACAGTTACAGTGGGCGGCTCCTGTGCCAAAACGGTCTTTTTCATCAAAATATATGCTGTCGGAGCCGGTGTGAGAAAAAACTCCGTCAAGAAGAATCTTAATATCCGCCTTGTGAGCTTCTTCGCACAAGATGCGGAAATCCTCCTCTGTTCCAAGCATAGGGTCTATAGTTTTGTAGTCGCAGGTATCGTATCTGTGGTTGGAAAAGGCTTTGAATATAGGGTTAAGATAAATTATTCCCACACCAAGGTCTTTAAGATATGGAATCTTTTGTGTAATACCCTTAAGGTTTCCGCCGAAAAAGTCATTATTGAGTATTTCTCCTTTTTCATCCGGAAGGTAATCAGGCAGATCCCTTGTGTCGCTGTGAATGGTATATGGAGTAAGCTTTCCTGTAAGGTCACATTCACCGGATTTATAAAACCTGTCCGGAAATATCTGATACATTACCCTGCCTTTAAATTCATCGTTAACGGTAAAGTTCTTGGGTATGCATGAAATCTGCCATTTTTCGCCGTCTTCTATGTTAGTGTCATTGAATCCGTATTTAAAAAGACGGAAGTTTGAATTTTCGGTTTCTATATAGAAGTAGTAAAAGTAAAGCCCTCTGTCATTAAGGGAAAAGGTTCCCGTGAAGATGTCGTAGTCTTCGCGGGTTTCTGTTTTAAAAAGTTCCGTACTATATTCGTTTTGGCCTTCAAAACGCAAAAACACCCTGTTTGTAAGACAACTTACAGGGATATGAATAGCTACGGTACATTCCTCACCTTCTTTAAGGCAACCGTACGGCTTTTTAAATATTGAATTTTTGCTGTCATACAGAATTCTCATATAAATCACCGTTTGTAAAACATATTGAAATGTCATTCCGAGAGGAGCCTTTTTGGCTCCCCCTCAGAATGACAAATGGTTACTGCTAAACAGTTTGTTTAATAAAGCCTGTTATATTCTCCAGATGTTCTTAGCATATTCGCTTATGGAACGGTCGGAAGAAAAGATTCCTGCTTTTGCGGTATTAACAAGGGACATATCTGTAAACTTATATTTATCTTTATATGTTGCATTAACTTTTTCCTGAGCTTTTACATAGGAATCAAAGTCTGCAAGGGTCATATATGCATCTGCTGTACCGAAAGCGTTTGTAAGAAGGGATTTTGCCACATCGTCAAAACGTGCACCGAGTACATTGGATGTTAGCATATCGATTACTGCTTTAAGCTCTGCATTGGCATTTGCATATTCAAGGGGAGAGTAACCCTGACGCCAGAGTTCTTCTACCTCGTGTGCTTTAAGACCAAAGAGGAAGATGTTATCTTCGCCAACCTGTTCGGATATTTCCACATTTGCACCGTCGAGAGTACCGAGGGTCACGGCACCGTTAATCATAAACTTCATGTTACCGGTACCGGAAGCTTCCTTACCTGCTATGGATATCTGCTCGGAGATATCGGCTGCAGGAATTATTATTTCTGCAAGGGAAACACGGTAGTCTTCGATAAATACAACTTTAAGCTTATCTCTTACCTGAGGGTCTGAGTTTATGGTATTGGATAATGCACAGATAAGTCTTATAATCTGCTTTGCCATAAAGTATCCTGCAGATGCTTTTGCCGCGAATACAAATGTTCTGGGCTCATAGTCTGCATTGGGATTTTCCTTTATGGTTCTGTACATATGAAGTATCTGGAGTACATTGAGAAGCTGTCTTTTGTATTCGTGAAGTCGTTTTACTTGCACGTCAAAGATTGAGCTTGGGTCAACCTTTATGCCGTTTGCAGACAAGATGTATTTGGCAAGACGTTCTTTGTTGCTGTGTTTGATGTCAAAGAGTCTGTCAAGAACTTTTTTATCACCCTTATACTGAAGGAGCTTTTCGAGTTCTTTGGAATCCTTGGTAAATCCTTCTCCGATGGTTTCCTTAAGGAAGTCTGTAAGGAGAGGATTGGACTGACAAAGCCATCTTCTGTATGCAATACCGTTAGTAACATTGGTAAACTTTTCGGGTGCTATATTGTAGTAATCTTTAAATATACTCTGTGTAAGAATCTCGCTGTGAAGCTTTGATACACCGTTTACTGTGTGGCAAGCTGCAAGACAAAGGTTTGCCATACGAACCTCGCCGTTTGCAATAACAGCCATATACTCAATTTTGGCATTGTCGCCGGGATAGATTCCGTTCAAAGAAACAAGAAGTCTGCGGTTGATTTCTGCTACTATCTGATATATACGGGGGAGCTGATCTCTGAACATACCCTCGTTCCATCTTTCGAGAGCTTCGCTCATTACGGTGTGGTTTGTGTATGAAAGAGTCTTGCAGGTTATTTCCCAGGCGTCATCCCAACCGTAGTTATAGTCATCCATAAGAATTCTCATAAGTTCGGGAACACAAAGAGCAGGATGTGTATCGTTGATATGGATAGATACCTTGTCTGCAAGATTATCAAGAGTACTGTATTTTGCAAAGTGCTTTTTTGCAATAGTCTGCAAGGAAGCGCTTACAAAGAAATACTGCTGCTTGAGTCTTAATATTTTACCCTCAATATGGTCGTCTGCAGGGTAAAGAACCTTAGAAATAACTTCTGCCTTGGTGTTGTCCTCAATGGCCTTGGCATAGTCACCTCTTGAGAATGCGGTCATATCGAATCTCTTGGGAGATTTTGCACTCCACAGAACGAGTTTATTTACGGCATCGGTATCGTAACCGGATATAAGCATATCGTAGGGTACGGCAAGAATTACATTGTAATCTACATGATCAGCGTGGTAGCCACTCTCGTCAATCCATTCGTTTACTCTGCCGCCGAAACGTACTTCCACGGCCTCGTCTGTTCTGCCCTTAAGCCATACATCACCAAGACCCAGCCAGTCATCGGGGAATTCCATCTGCCAACCATCGATAATCTTCTGCTTAAATATGCCGAATTCGTATCTTATGGAATAGCCCGTTGCAGGTATGCCCAAAGAAGTGAGCGAATCCATATAACAGGAAGCAAGTCTTCCGAGACCGCCGTTTCCCAGACCTGCGTCGGGTTCAATTTCGTAAATTTCATCAATGTTTACATTTATGGAATCCAAAGCAGCTCTGAATTCTTTTTCTATCTGAAGATTACACAGGTTGTTTCTTAAGGAAGTACCTACAAGGAATTCCATAGACATATAGAATACCTGTTTGTCTTCGTTTTTAGAAGATTTTTTCTTAAAAGCAGTGTTTTTGTCGGCAAGTATATCCCTTACTACCATACATAAAGTCTGGTATACTTGCTGCTTTGTTGCTTCTGATATTTCGCAGCCAAAATTATTTTTGCATTTTTCATCAAGAAGCTCCATAGGGCTGATTTTTAATTCTGTTTGTTTAGTGTTAGCCGCTGCAGCCTTTGTTGTGCTTTTTTTCGCTGTTTTCTTTTCTTGTGCCATATTTAAATTATCATCCTTCATTATAAAATTGTACTATTATATTATACACATAAAGAGCCCGTATGTCTATGGCATTTCAGTTGATTTGTACATTTTGAACAACTTTCGGGCTAAATTGAAAATGGAAGGCGGAAATATTTTTCCGCTTTCCATTTATTCTTATTCATTTTATGAAGTACAATCAGAATTTGTATATTTCCATATACTTCTGTGCGGGTATTTTCCAGCTGCTGTCATACTCCATAATTTTTTTGCGGAATGCATTGAGAGCATCCGTGTTTTTGTAAAATTCGGCACCTCTTTGAATGGCGTCCAGCATATCGTGAGCGTTAAACGCTTTAAAGGTTATACCCCTGCCTTCAAGAGTTTCGGGATTTAATGGAGGAACGGTGTCTACAAGACCGCCGGTTTCTCTTACTATGGGTATAGTGCCGTAGCGCATGGATATGAGCTGTGACAAACCGCAAGGTTCGCTCTTTGAGGGCATAAGTAAAAAGTCTGCTCCTGAATATATCTCACTTGCAAGGGTGGTGTTAAAGGTGATATTTGCCGAAATCTTATCAGGGTAAGCGTAGTCAAAGAAGTTGAATAACTCTTCGTAGTGATAGTCGCCTGTGCCCAGAATCACTAATTGAATATTTGAATTGGCAATCTCGTTAATTACGCCTTCCACAAGCTCTAATCCCTTATGCTTTACCAGACGGGTAATCATAGCAACTATGGGAACATCGGGGTTTACCTCAAGACCGAGCTTTTCCTGCAGGGCAGCCTTGCACTTTGCCTTTCCGCTAAGGTCGGTTGATTTGTAGTTAAAGGGAACTTTTTTGTCTTTCTGGGCGTTGTATAGGTCTGTGTCTATACCGTTTACAACACCGCATAGCTTATATTCATTTTCCTTTATTACATTTTCCAGTCCGTTTGCAAAGTATGCATATTTAAGCTCGTGAGAGTATGTTTCCGATACGGTGGAGAGCCTGTCACAAAGAACTATGGCAGTCTTCATGGCATTTATCATACCGTCAAAGGTACAAATATTACGGAAGGATTCATCCACGCCGAGAACCTCGCCCAAAAAGTCCGGTCCGGCTTTGCCCTGGTACTCTATATTGTGGATGGTGTATACCGTTCTGATGTTTTTGTACTCTTCTATATGGGCATAGTGAGCCTTAAGAAACAGCGGTACAAAACCTGTCTGCCAGTCATTGGTGTGGATTACATCGGGTATAAAACCTATTAAGGGAAGACACTCCAAAATAGCTTTCGAGAAAAACGCAAATCTCTCGCCGTCATCGTTGTCACCGTAAAATGAGTTACGGTTAAAGTAGTATTCGTTGTCAATAAAGTAGTACACAAGGTCTTTGCCTTTGTTCTTGCCTGTGCCTTTAATCACTTTTTTGAACACGCCTGCATACACATTGCGCCAGGAAAGAGCCACCTGCATATTGCCTACATATTCGGTTTCTATGTCGGGGTTGTATTTTACAGAGCTGTAGTAAGGAAGTATTACACAAACCTCATTACCATCTATTTTGGATAATTCCAGAGGAAGTGCACCTGCTACATCTCCAAGGCCTCCGGATTTAGCATAGGGTGCAGCTTCGCTTGTTGCAAATAATATTTTCATCTGTTATACCTGCCTTGTGTTAAATTTTCTGTCCTTTGTGTACAATGTAAGGGTTAAGGGGTGCGCCGGCGATAGCCGCTCCCTGAGATACCTCTACATTTTTATCTATTATGGAGTAATTAACCAGAGCATTTTTTTCTATGTGTGAGCCCTGCATTACTATGGAGTTGCGAACAGTCGCTCCCTCTTCGATTACTACTCCGCGGAACAGGATGGAATTTTCTACTGTTCCTTTGATTACACAACCGTCGGCAACAAGACATTCACTTACATTGCTGCCTTCATGGTAGAATGTGGGAGCCTCGTCGCGAACCTTTGTTCTGATAAGGGCTTCGCGCTTGAAGATGTCATTCTTAACGTCGGAATCCATAAGCTTGAAGTTGTTCTTGAAGTAGGAAACAACATTGTGATTTCTAAGAACCGTACCCTCAAATTCATAAGTATTAATCTTTATGGATTTATTTACAAAACTTGCAAGGAGATAATCCTTTTCAAAGCTGTATCTGCCTCTGGATACATAATTGTTTATAATATCGATGAGCATATTTCTTTCCATTATAAACATACCCATACCGATTTTGGATTCTTCACCAAGCATATACCCTATCGCCAAATCTTTTACTATGCCGTTTTCAGCAGTAACAACGAGGTCGTTGCTGTCACACTCGTAGTCTTCGATGGAGTTGTTGCATATTACGGTAACGTCAGCACCGGACTCAATGTGTGAACGAAGTGCTTCGTGATAATCAATGTTGCATATTACGGTGGTGTCGCATATTACAACATAATCATTCTTTGTTTTGTTGAGGAATGACATTGCGTTGTAGAGGGCTTCAAGGTTACCTCTGTATATGTTGGTAATACCGGTAGCATAAGGGGGGAGGATGTACAGGTGTGCACCTTTGCGGTTAAGATCCCAGTCGGAGCCACCGCCTATGTGGTCCATAAGTGACTGATAGTTGTATTTTGTTATAACACCTATGGAGTTTATGTTTGAGTTCACCATATTGGAGAGTACAAAGTCTATAAAACGGTATCTTCCGCCAAACGGCATAGAAGCAACGGTTCTCTTCATTGTAAGCTCGCCCATGGGGGTGTCATAAATGTTGGAAAAGACAATTCCGGTCATATTCATAATGTTTGCCTCCTTACTCAGTTACGCATTCGCCGTCGGCAATGGTGATGTCTTTGGCGATAACGCATATATTTTTGTTTACGGAAGCGGGATCTTCGGGTTGTACACCTATTGAAGCACCCTCGCCGATTGTGCAGTTTTCGCTTATGATGGAATACTTAACCACAGCACCTTTTTTAACGACAGTGTTGGGCATTATAAAGGAGTATTCAACAGTAGCACCCTCTTCAATAACGCATCCTGTGGAAATAACGCTGTGAACAACCTTTCCTTCAATTTCGCAGCCTTCCGTAATGAGCGAATCACAAACTTCGGCTTTTCTGGAAACATAGCTTGAAGGATGAGCGTAGTTACGGGCATAAATCTTAAAGTCGGGGTCTTTAAGTTCAATGGGTACATCCTTGTCTATAAGGTCCATATTGGCTTCCCAAAGACTCTGAATTGTACCTACGTCTTTCCAGTAACCGTCAAACTGATAGGCATAAAGCTTCTTCTTGTCGGACAAAAGCTTGGGGATTACATCTTTACCAAAGTCATTAGAGGAGCCTTCGGTATTTTCGTCGTCTATAAGATACTTTCTTAATATGTCCCAGTTAAAGAGATATACACCCATAGATGCTTTTGTGCTCTTGGGCTTTTTGGGCTTCTCTTCAAATTCGTATATGGAGTCGTCGCTGTTGGTATTCATAATACCAAAACGCGAAGCTTCTTCGATGGGTACATCCAGAACCGCTATAGTACACTCGGAACCCTTTTCCTTGTGGAATTTAAGCATCTTGGAATAGTCCATTTTGTATATATGGTCGCCGGAGAGTACCAATACATATTTGGGGTTGTACTGGTCTACAAAGCGGATATTCTGGTATATGGCATTGGCTGTGCCTTTATACCATTCGCTTTTTTTACTTTTTGAATATGGCGGAAGTACGTGTACACCGCCAAAGTTTCTGTTAAGTCCCCAGGGTCCTCCGTTTCCTATATATTCATTAAGCTCCAGCGGCTGGTACTGAGTCATAATACCCACGGTGTCTATGCGTGAATTTACACAGTTTGACAGAGGGAAATCGATAATTCTGTACTTGCCTCCGAATGGTACTGCCGGTTTTGCGGTTTTCTCCGTAAGAACCAGGAGTCTGCTTCCCTGACCGCCTGCCAGGAGCATGGCAATACATTCCTTGCTCATAGAATTTTTGTACATAAAACTACCTCCTTATATTAACACGAAATATCGTGTGAAAAACTAAATAATTAATCCTTGTACAATTTATAAAAAGTTGCCGATAAAGCAGGAACGGTTACACTTGCACTGTGGCTCATGCCATGCATTGGAATGGGTACGGATTTGGACGGGTAGAGTCTTTCGCCGCTTCCACCGTATATTTTTTTGCAACTTGAAAAGACAGGAACAAGCTTTCCTTGCGGAATACCTATGCGGTATTTTTTTCTTGTTACGGGACAAAAGTTAAATATTGCTATGATTTCGTTTCCTTTTTTGTCTGTTCGCATAAAGGAAACTACCGATTGACCGTTATCGTCGGCACATATCCATTTGAAGCCTTCCCAGTTACTGTCATTTTCCCACAAGGGACTGTTTTCCAGATAGAATCTGTTTAAATCCTTAACGTACCTATGCATTTTCTTATGGGATTCATATTCCAGAAGCATCCAATCAAGCTCCCGTGAAAAATCCCATTCGGCAAACTGAGCAAACTCATTACCCATAAAGGAAAGCTTTTTCCCGGGATGAGCCATCATATATCCGTAGAAGGTGCGTAAGTTCGCAAATTTATCTTCATATAGTCCGGTCATTTTCCCTATCATTGAGCATTTTCCGTGGACAACCTCATCGTGAGAAAGGGGAAGTATATAATTTTCGGAAAAGGCATATGTCATTGAAAAGGTTACATTGTTGTGTTTGCCTTTTCTGAACAGCGGATCTGTTGACATATAGTCGAGCATATCGTTCATCCAGCCCATATTCCATTTAAAGTTGAAGCCAAGACCTCCGCAGTGAGGAGGCTTTGTAATCATAGGAAATGCGGTTGACTCTTCTGCAATCATAAGCACATGTGGGTTGAAGCCAAAGGATGCTTTATTGAGCTTTTTAAGAAAGTCAATGGCTTCCAGGTTGTAGTTGCCGCCAAAGCAATTTGGGCGCCAGGCCCTACCCTGCCTTCCGTAATCAAGATACAACATAGACGCTACGGCATCTACTCGTATTCCGTCTATATGATAGATGTCCTGCCAGAAAATAACATTTGAAATAAGAAAGCTTTCAACCTCTCCCCTACCATAGTCAAATATCCTGGTGTTCCATTCGGGGTGTTCATTTTTTAATGGGTCAGAGTATTCGTAACAGCAAGTACCATCGAATTCGTAAAGACCGTTTTCGTCTTTGGGAAAATGTGCTCCGACCCAGTCTATTATAACACCAATGTCAAAGGAATGCATAATATCAACAAATGCTGCAAAATCCTCAGGAGTTCCATATCTTGAGGTCGGTGCATAGTATCCGGTTACCTGATATCCCCACGATGGGTCAAACGGGTATTCGGATACGGGCATTATTTCTATGTGAGTGTACCCCATTTCCTTTACATAACATGCCAATTTCTGAGCAATTTTGCGGTAGTTTAAAAACTTGCCATCAGAAGATTTACACCAGGAACCAAGGTGTACTTCATATATATTAACAGGAGAAGAAAAAACATTGTGAGTTCCTCTGTTTTTAATATATATACTGTCTGTCCAATTATATTCTAAAAGACCATAAACTTTGCTGGCATTTTCCGGTCTTGTACAAGAGTGAAAAGCATAGGGGTCGCTTTTCATCACAAAAGAACCGTCCCGTCGTTCAATACAATATTTGTAGTTGTCATATGTTTTGGCGTTGGTAACCGTAGCTTGCCATATTCCGTTTTTGTTACGGGACATATGGCAGGCATCTTTATCCCATCCGTTAAAGTCGCCGCACAGACGTACACTTAAAGCATTGGGCGCCCACACACGGAAAATGTGTTCGTCGTTTTTTGTCTTGTGACAGCCTAAAATTTTGTAGGCAAAATGGCTTTCGCCCTTTGAAAATACATTTGAAAAGTCAATTAAATCCAAATATGCTTTTGACATCGATACCCTTCCTTTTGAGATGGATTTGGAATTTTCCTTTCATATTATTAATGTATTTTCATATAGTATACCATAAAACGCAAAAAAACACCATATTCAAAAATATACAAATATGTCACCGCTAATTTTCCCGAAATAACCAAAAACCATCTTGTTTATTGTGTAAATCAACCAAATATGTCAATTTTTATTAAAAACAATGCCTATTAAAAAACACCCCTTGTTGAAATTTAACATAAGTTAAAAAAAGCCAAAAAAAGTGTTGACAAACTTCGACCTGCTATGATAAGATATACAAGTCGCTTGCGAGAGAACACCTCAAGCGGAGCGGCACTTGGTCTTTGAAAAATGAACAGCATATAAAGTAAAATGAGGTTCTCGTTAATTTGAGAATGTACTTTGAGCAAAGCTTAATGTACTTTAACTTTAGTAAATTTCGTTAGTTGTTTTAATGAGCTAATGAACTTATCTAAGAACTTAAAGTTCATTGTGAATGAACTTGAATATTTTTTTAGAGAGTTTGATCCTGGCTCAGGACGAACGCTGGCGGCGTGCCTAACACATGCAAGTCGAGCGGGAATTTACAGATTGATTCCTTCGGGATGATTTTTGTAAAGGATAGCGGCGGACGGGTGAGTAACGCGTGAGTAACCTGCCCTTAAGAGGGGGATAACACACCGAAAGGTGTGCTAATACCGCATAATGTACATTTATCGCATGGTAGATGTACCAAAGATTTATCGCTTAAGGATGGACTCGCGTCTGATTAGATAGTTGGTGAGGTAGCGGCTCACCAAGTCGACGATCAGTAGCCGAACTGAGAGGTTGATCGGCCACATTGGGACTGAGACACGGCCCAGACTCCTACGGGAGGCAGCAGTGGGGAATATTGCGCAATGGGGGCAACCCTGACGCAGCAACGCCGCGTGAAGGATGACGGCCTTCGGGTTGTAAACTTCTGTCGCAAGGGAAGAAGACAGTGACGGTACCTTGTGAGAAAGCCACGGCTAACTACGTGCCAGCAGCCGCGGTAATACGTAGGTGGCAAGCGTTGTCCGGATTTACTGGGTGTAAAGGGCGCGTAGGCGGGCTGCCAAGTCAGTCGTGAAATACCGGGGCTTAACCCCGGGGCTGCGATTGAAACTGGCAGTCTTGAGTGTCGGAGAGGAAAGCGGAATTCCTAGTGTAGCGGTGAAATGCGTAGATATTAGGAGGAACACCGGTGGCGAAGGCGGCTTTCTGGACGATAACTGACGCTGAGGCGCGAAAGTGTGGGGAGCAAACAGGATTAGATACCCTGGTAGTCCACACTGTAAACGATGGATACTAGGTGTAGGAGGTATCGACCCCTTCTGTGCCGGAGTTAACACAATAAGTATCCCACCTGGGGAGTACGGCCGCAAGGTTGAAACTCAAAGGAATTGACGGGGGCCCGCACAAGCAGTGGAGTATGTGGTTTAATTCGAAGCAACGCGAAGAACCTTACCAGGGCTT